>JBGCDK010000019.1:0-48299 GCA_045105295.1 Mariniblastus sp. | reverse complement strand
CTTTTCCAAACGCACCAGCAACTGTGTTCGGACCCTTCCCAAGAAAGAATACCGTTATGGCTCGCTGCTTAAGATTTTAAAAAAAAAAAAAAAATCTGATACGGTAAACACTCGTCTGGTCGTTAACGCTGTACCGAAACTTGGTCGGACTTACGCGCCTGATGAGTTTGAGCTTCCGTTGGAGAAGTCAGATAAATACGTCGCTCAAGCATTGCCTGAACTCTTCCGGGATGGCGATGGGAAGCAAGCACCCAAACCTCGGATCAACGAAGAGATTGTCGGTGCGACCAATGCTGCAATAAAAGAGCAGAACTCGACTCGCTGGAGTAGAATGTCGGATTGGCTTTCGGGCGAATAATGTTCGATCGTATCGGCCAACTAAACGCAGAATCCTTTGTGCTAACTGTTTTCGTTTTATGAACAATCCAAATGCTTAAGGCCCTCGAACTCAGTGGGTTTAAAAGCTTTGCTGATAAAACCCGGTTTGAGTTTCCGCCAGGGATCACTGTTGTGGTCGGTCCCAATGGTTCTGGGAAATCAAACATCGTCGATGCCATCAAGTGGGTGCTTGGTGAGCAGAGTGCGAAGAGTTTGCGCGGCAAGGACATGTCGGATGTTATTTTCAAAGGATCCAGCGGAGCCAACTCTCGCCGTCCGGCCAACGCTGCGACGGCAACAATCATTCTGGATAACAGCGATAAACGTTTCGCGTTTGATGCGGAAGAGGTCCACGTCAGTCGGCGAGTTTACCGAAGTGGTGAGTCGGAATATTTGATCAACGGAGAATCGTCACGCCTCAAAGACATTCGTGAATTGTTTCGCGGAACTGGCGTGGGCACCGATGCGTATAGTTTGATTGAGCAAGGCAAGGTCGAGCGAATGCTCTCGACCAATGCAAAAGATCGTCGTGCGATTTTCGAAGAGGCCGCCGGGATCAGTCGTTTTAAAGCGAAAAAAATCGACGCACAGCGACGCCTGGCAAGGGTAGATGCAAACCTGATTCGATTGGCGGATATCGTCGATGAAGTCGGTAGCCGCTATCGAAGTGTGAAAAGCCAAGCCTCCAAGGCGGCACGATACAAAGAATATTCGGATCGACTACAGCAGTTGAGAACCTACGTAGGTCTCAAAGATTGGCGGTCATTTTCGGAGAAGCTTGAAAAGATTCAGTCTGAATCCAGCGAAAATTCGACCGAAGCAGAGCGATTGGCTGCCGAGATCGAAAGTCAAGATAAAGTGACTCAAGAGGTCGAGGATCGGCTGGAGAAAATTTCCACTGGCTTGCTCAAACATCAAGAAACGGCTGGCGAGGTCAGGGAAAAACTTGCGCAAATCGAGTCTCATCTGAAACTCAATAAATCACGCCTGGAAGATCTTGACCAGCGTCAGGCTCAGATGGCTGAGCAATTTGAGCGGTCGAAAAAACGGACCGAAGAATTTAAATCAAGAATTGAAAAGGCCGACAAAGAATCGGAAACAGCGGAGATCAACTATCGGGATGCGTCTGATCGTTTGAAAGAACATGAGGCGGATCTGGCGACACTGGACGAGCAGATTCTCAGTTTTAAATCTGGTGGCGAGGAAAAGAGGTCGAAGTATACCGAGCTCGTGAATTTCATTTCTCAGATTGGCCGGATGGTCAGTGCTGGCGATTCGCAAGTTGAAACGTTGACGGAATCGAAGACTCGATTGACTAGCGCATCCGATGAGTTGAGCGGATTGCTTGAAGTCCACAGGGCTGCATTCGAGCAGTCTACGGCTGCAAAATCGGATTTGCAAAAGGAAGCGGAATCGAAAGACTCAGCTTTGGCAGCTGCGCGTAAACAATACGAACAATATAAATCAGAGCTTGCTGGGCGACGCGAGCGACTGACTGATTTGACAAATCAACAATCTGGGTTGTCGCAACGAGCCGAAGTGATTGAAGAGCTTGAAAAAAGCCTCGAGGGAATCAACGCGGGTGCGAAAGAGCTGCTTCAGCACTCAAAAGCTGGTGCGAAAGGCCCGATGGCGGACGTCGTTGGCTTGGTCGCCGACCTCGTTTCAGTCAATGTCCAACATGCGGCAATCGTCGATGTGGCGCTGGGCGAGTTGGCTCAGTTTGTGATTGTGGATGGCGAAAATCTTATCAATCAAATCGCTGACAATAAAATCAAACTCAATGGTCGCGTTGGTTTAATCCAGCTGTCTGAGCCTCCAACGCTTGGTGCCGATCCGGACGTCAATTTAAACGGCGCTCCGGGCGTGATCGGTCGCGCCGATCGCTTGGTTCAGGTGAAACCAGAATATGTTAAGTTCATCCGTACGCTTCTCGGCGGTACGTGGGTTGTAAAAACGCTTGGCGAGGCACTGCATCTTCACGCCAATCATGAGGGCGCCGACAAGGCCCGATTTGTAACGCTTGACGGTGAGGTGGTTGAGTCCGACGGAGCCATCGTTGTTGGCCCGAAATCTTCTGCATCTGGCTTGGTCTCACGGCGAAGTGAGTTGCGTGCTCTCAAACGTGAGCTTGTCCGTTTGGATGAGGAGATTGGACAATGTCGCGTTCAGGTAAGCGATCTAACCGAAAAAGAAGCCACCGCTGATGCGAGTATCCAGCAGCAATTGAGCGAGAATACAGAGCTTGCGTCGCGATTGTCTGATCAGACAATGCAAGCCAAGGCAGCGGAAAAACAAATTCAGCAAACCGAATCGCAGCTTGCCAAAGTTCAATCGGAGTTAACGGAGTCGACAACGCGACTGGGTGATCTTGATCGAAAACTCGGACTTGATCGAGCAAAACTCGCGGCTCAGGAACTTGAGTTGGGCAGTTTAAATCAACTCATTGCGTCAAGTGAAACACAGGCCACCGAGGCTCAGAGACAACGCTCGGCGATCGAAAAAGCGGCGACGGCGGCCAAGGTGAAACTTGCCAAAGCCGAACAGGTTCTGGAGGGAGTGCAGTCTCGTGTTGCTCAGTATCAGCTAGAGTTTGACGAGCAAAACGAATCCAACAGCCAATTGTTGGTGCAACGTGAGTCGGATGAAAAAGCGGCTGAGACGGCGAAAGCGGAAATCGAAAAAGCAACGGAAGAAATTGCGAAACTGACCGTCGAAAGGGACGAGGTCGCCGATCTCCTGACCAAGTTCACTCAAGACCGTTTAGAGGTTGACGCCGAACGACGAAAGTTGGCCACAGAATTGACAGGCAGACGTGACGAGCTGCGACTGGCTCAGGATAAATCGCATCAGGCAAAAATGCGAATCGAGCAACTCACGATGCAACGTGAGCAATTGGCGGAGCGCATGCAGGATGATTACGGAATCGACATCGCCTCGGTGGAAGAACAACCGACGGACGAAGAGCTGGAAGAGCGAGAGAAAACAGACGCGGAGATTACTGAGCTGCGGAAAAAGATCGGTTCGATTGGATCGGTGAACTTGGACGCGTTGAAAGAACTAGAAGACCTCGAAGGTCGCTACCTTGCGATGGACGAGCAGTATCAGGATCTCGTCAAAGCAAAAGAAACGTTAGAAAAGATCATCGTTCGAATCGATAACGACAGCCGAAAACTGTTTGTCGAAACGTTGGAAGCGATTCGGTTGAACTTTCAAAAACTGTTTCGCCAAACTTTCGGTGGCGGTAAAGCAGACATCATTCTCGAGCCCGATGTCGATCCGCTGGAAGCTGGTGTGGATATTATTGCCACGCCGCCGGGTAAACCAGAGTTTAATAATTCGTTGCTCAGTGGCGGTGAGAAAGCGTTGACGGCGGTTTCACTTTTGATGGCGATTTTCCAGTTCCGACCAAGTCCGTTTTGTGTGCTTGACGAAGTCGACGCACCGTTTGATGAAGCGAACATCGGTCGATTTGTCGACGTGTTAAAAAGCTTTCTTGGCTGGACCAAGTTTGTGATCGTGACCCACTCGAAAAAGACGATGACAGCCGCGACGACCCTGTACGGTATCACGATGCAAGAGTCGGGTGTTTCAAAACGCGTGAGTGTTCGTTTCGAGGACGTCAGTGAAGACGGGCACATTTCTGACGAAGCGTTGCAACGAGCTGACGAAGACGCTGCTTGATGAAGATGTAACTTGATAAAGACAACTCGTTGGGCCAGGCGAGTAATTACAGTTGTTTTCGCATCACCACGTGTGGGATTCCATCTTCTGGGAATTCGGTGCCTTCGGTTGTGTACCCAAGCGATTGGTAGAACTCGACTGCTCGAACTTGCGCGTGAAACCAGATTTGTTTGGCGTTCAGTTTGATCGCCTCGAGTTCCAATGCACGCATGATCTCCGACCCCAAGCCACGTCGGCGATGGCTTTTTAAAACCGCGATCCGTCCGATGCGTCCGTCTTGTCCCATGTTCAAACGGCCGGTGGCAACTGCATTTTCGTCGTCAAACACAACAGCATGCGTGCAAGTTTCGTCTTGGTCGTCGAACTCAAGTTCGTAGGGAATTTGCTGTTCGTTTACGAAAACTTCGATTCTCACGTTGCGAATGGCTTCCACGTGTTTAGAAAAATCGGTAATTACGGTTCTCATTGTCCTTGCCAAAATATTAATTGCCTTCGGGATCGACAGAACAGCCGATACAATTCCGTAGCTCAGTGTTTAATCCCGGCCCAGAGTTTATTGTGGGGTTGAAATGGCTTGGCATCAATATACGCGAGACTCTGGAATATTTCTTGATGCATGAATCAAACGTCGATCAACTCGATCATTCTCACGACGAAGGATGCTCTCAATCCGCTGATCAATCTCACCACGGTTGTCACCACCATCATCATGGCGGGGTTTTCGGTGATCAAACCGATCTATATTTTGCGATCCTTTGCGGTATAGCAATGTTGATTGGATGGAGCCTGAGTTTCACATCGATAGCTTGGTGGATTCCAATACTTTGTTTTGTCATCAGTTACGGGTTGGGCAGTTACTTCATTCTTCAGGGAGCTCTTGAGAATGTCTTGAGATTCAAATTCGAGATTGACTTTTTGATGATCGTTGCGGCCATCGGAGCCGCTTTGATGGGGGCTTGGGCCGAAGGTGCGTTGTTGTTGTTTTTATTCAGTTTGGGACATGCACTTGAGCACTACGCGATGGGCCGAGCGAGAAAGGCGATCGAGTCACTGTCGGAGTTGGCTCCCGATACTGCAAACGTCAGGCGTGATGGGGGGGTGACTGAGTTGCCGGTCAAACAGTTGCTCGTTGGTGATGTGGTGATCGTTAAACCTAACGAACGGCTGGCTGCTGACGGTTTTGTCATCAAAGGAAACAGCTCTGTCAATCAAGCTCCAATCACGGGCGAGAGTTTGCCCGTCAACAAGATTCCGGTGGACGATGTGCAGTGGGCGACGGAAAACGAATTAAGGTTAGAAAGCGAGTATCGGGTCTTTGCTGGAACAATCAATCAAAACGGTGGCTTGGAAATTCAAGTGACTCAACTGGCGAGCGATTCGACGCTGGCCAAAGTCGTAAAAATGGTGAACGAAGCGGAGTCGCAGAAATCACCAACTCAGCGTTTTTCGGATACGTTTCAAAAGTACTTTGTGCCGTCCGTTTTGGTTTTGGTCATGTTATTGTTGTTCGCGTTTTTCGTGATCGACGAACCATTTTCAGCTTCCTTTTACCGGGCGATGGCGGTGCTGATCGCAGCAAGTCCATGTGCTTTGGCCATTTCAACGCCCAGCGCCGTACTCAGTGGTGTAGCTCGCGCGGCGCGTGGGGGTGTGTTGGTCAAGGGCGGTGGGCCGTTGGAAAGTCTGGGCAATTTGAAAGCGATCGCTTTCGACAAAACTGGAACGCTGACGACGGGCAAACCTAAAATGACGGATGTCGTTGCCTATCGGGACACGGATGAAGCCGAATTGGTTAGGGTTTCAATCGCCGTAGAGAAATTGAGCGATCATCCTTTGGCCGCCGCGGTAGTTCGTGATGGCGAGGAATTTTTGAAAAAAGCGAATGACTTAAGTCCGATTCCTGAGGCCTCCGACGTTCAAAGTATCACTGGCCGCGGCGTGCGAGCAACTATCAACGGCGAGACGGTTTTTCTCGGAAAGCAAAATCTCTTTCTCGAAAGCGATTCTATTTCTTTGCCGGATGACTTGCGCGATGAAGTGATTGCACTTGAGAAATCCGGGCGAACGACAATGGTTGTGGCTCTGGGCGAACGGTTTTTGGGAGTGATCGGTTTGATGGACACACCTCGCGAAGGGGCCAGAGAAATGGTTTCAAAACTTCGCGAGTTAGGCGTTGCTCGAATGATCATGATTTCGGGCGACAACCAAACGGTCGCCAGTGCCGTGGCTGTTGAAGTTGGCATCGATGAAGCGATGGGCGATTTGATGCCCAATGACAAAGTCACTGCAATCAAACGTCTGGCCAGCGAAGGCGGCGTCGCAATGGTGGGCGACGGTGTCAACGATGCTCCGGCGATGGCGAACGCGAGCGTCGGGATTGCGATGGGAGCTGCGGGATCCGACGTTGCACTAGAAACCGCAGACGTCGCGTTGATGGCCGATGAGCTCAGTCATCTTCCTTTCGCTGTTGGGTTGAGCCGTCAGACGAGCCAGATCATTCGACAGAATTTGTGGATCAGTCTCGGGATGGTCGCCATATTGGTCCCTGCGACGATCTTTGGTTTGCAGCTTGGCTATGCCGTTTTCTTTCACGAAGGATCAACGATGCTTGTCGTGTTGAACGCGCTTCGATTGTTGGGCTATCGCGATGAGTGACCGGTTGGTGGACGTTCTGTTGCAATGATGTGTGGTAGACCCTTGTTCCGCGGGCATTGATGTGTGGTGGACGCTCCACGGTCAGCATTGAGCGAGCTGGCCGCGGCGCGTCCATCACATAAAACTTATGTGAAAACCGGTTTTCCCGTTTGCTATACTAGAGGTGTGCCCCCTAGTCACTGTCAAAACTTTGTAGCTTCAATGCACTTTATCCGAAACATTCTAAATGCTGCCTTGGCTGGCTTGCTTCTTTCAACGTCGCCAGCCGCTGGGCAAGAATTTCGCAGCTCGGTCGCTCCGTTAATCGAAGCTTCTTGTATTGATTGCCATGACGGATCGGAAGACAACGGGCTTGATTTTTCATCGCTCCAAAATGATCTCACTGATGGAGAAACGTTTCGTAAATGGGAGCGGATATTCGATCGTGTCGAAAGCGGAGAAATGCCTCCAGCTTCGGAAGCTCGACCGTCGAAACTTCATAAATCCAAAGCACTTGATTCAATCAAGAAAGCACTGACCGCCGAGAATGTTCGTTATCAAAACGTAAATGGCCGTGTGATTTTGCGACGGCTGACGCGAACCGAATATCAATACACGCTCAATGATTTGCTTTACATTAACGCGAAAGTCAGTGAGATCATTCCGTCGGAAAATTCCTCTAGCGGTTTTGATACTGTGTTCAGTGCTCAGGGGTTTTCGCCGCTTCACATTACGAGTTACCTCGAAGCCGCCGATCAGGCTCTCGATGATGCGATCGTGCTCGGTGAAAAACCAGAAAATAAAACTCGCAAATTTGAAATGCTGAAGTCCAAATTTATAACGGAGCATTTTAAAAAGAAAGACGAACGAGTGATCATTGGCCAGACGGATGATGCGGCCATCATGTTCAATACGGCGTCCTATCTATTCAAAATCGACTATCACTTGGAGCATGCGGGTGTCTACAAAATTCGCGCCAACGCATCAGGGTATCAAACCGATCGACCAGTCACGTTGACCCTTAACAGCGGCAACTACAACCGCGGGTTTACAGAGATCCTTGGTTTCTTCGATCTCGAAGAGGGCAAACCCGTAACCGTTGAGACCGAGGCTTACCTCACCCGCGGCCAATATCTTTTTCCCGGCGCAGAAGATCTCTATGTTCAGCCTGACGGAAAAACAATTTGGAACATTGGGACCGAGGATTACGCAGGATCGGGGATTGCGATCCGTTGGGTCGAACTGGAAGGCCCGATCTATGAAACGTGGCCGCCGCTTTCGACGACCAATTTGCTCAAGGGTGTGAAGCTCAAAAAGTTAAAAGACAAAAAGTGGATGCCACGTCGACAAACTCATCACAAGTACGAGATCACCAATCCAAAAGATCCAGAAGCGAAATTGCAAGAGATCGTTGCGTGGCTGGCACCCAGGGCGTTTCGTCGTCCCATGGTCGGTGGTGAAGGCGTACCCTTTGTTGAGCTTGGGATGAAGTCACTTAAAGCGGGTGGAGATTTTGAGGAAGCCGTCCGCGTCGCGACTCGTGCGGTGCTAACATCGCCGCAGTTTTTGTTCATGACGCCAAAACCTGGGAAGCTAAACGATTTTGAACTGGCGTCGCGGTTGTCCTACTTCCTTTGGAAAAGTCTGCCCGATCACGAACTGTTTTTGCTTGCCAAAAATAAAGAGCTTTCCGATCCTGCGATTTTGCATGGGCAGGTCGAACGAATGTTAAAAGACAAAAAAGCATTGCGTTTCGTGACAGATTTTGCCAATCAATGGCTGCAGCTGAGCGAAATTGATGCGACGGCTCCGGACAAATACCTCTACCCAGAATTTGATGATTTGCTGAAAAAGTCGATGTTGGCGGAGACGAAGTACTTCCTTGAACACCTTATTGAGGAAGATTTAAGTACAACGAATTTAATCGATTCGAATTTCGCATTTCTCAATCGACGCTTGGCTGAGCATTACGGAATCGAAAACGTTAAAGGGCAACACTTTCGAAAAGTCAAACTGGATCGAGATAGCCCTCGCGGAGGAATCCTGACTCAGGCGAGCGTTCTCAAGGTCACTGCAAATGGGACGAATACCTCGCCGGTGATGCGCGGGAACTGGGTGTTGACTCACTTGCTTGGACAGCCGCCCTCCCCTCCACCGCCAACTGTTGGTTCGATCGAACCTGATACTCGCGGAACGACGACCATTCGGGAAATGTTGGCGAAACACAGGAACGATGCGACTTGCAACAGTTGTCATAAACTCATCGATCCTCCCGGATTCGCGTTGGAAAATTTCGACGTAATCGGCGGGTATCGAGAGCGGTTTCGTTCTCGTGAGGAAGGCGAACGTGTTAAAACGAAATTGCTAGGCCGATCCATTTGGGAGTACAAGGCCAGCCAGCCGGTCGATGCCAGCGGCAGCTTACCCAATGGGAAGACTTTCAAAGATGTCCGCGAATACAAAAAATTATTGTTAAGTGAAAAAGAGCAAGTCGCTCGCAACATGATTTCGCAATTGATGGTTTATTCCACGGGAGCGGAAATTCAATTCTCAGATCGAGCCGAGGTCGAGCGAATCCTGGATGTATGTCGCGAGTCAAATTTTGGATTGCGAACCATGATCCACGAAGTCATTAAATCAAAACTGTTCTTAAACAAGTAGTAGCAATGCAAAACCGATTAAGTCGTCGAACTTTTCTCCGCGCCGCAGGTGTTGCGTTGGCGCTTCCAACTTTGGAGGCGATGACACCTCGCGTCTACGCTCGAGAAATGGAATCGCCGAAACGAATCGTGACGATCTGCACTTCGCTTGGGCTCCATGGGCCTTCGCTTTTTCCTGAGGAAACAGGGGCTGGGTACAAATCGACGAAGTACCTGGATTTGATCAAAGAGCACCGCGACGATTTCACTTTGTTTTCAGGGCTGTCTCATCCTGATCAAAACGGAGCCGATGGCCACTCGTCACAGATGACTTGGCTGTCCGCAGCCCGCAATCCGGGGCTTGGCGGATTCCGCAATACAATTTCATTGGATCAATACGTCAAACAACGGTTGGGGTATGTCACGCGATTTCCGTCAATCATTTTGAGCACCGCGGGCACGAACAGCCAGTCCTACACCCGCAGCGGAGTAATGGTGCCGGCGGAGCATCGGCCATCCGTGTTGTTTGAAAAGATGTTTTTGCAAGGCAAGCCATACGAAGTCGAGCGTCAAAAGAAACTGCTCAACGACGGCCAAAGTATTCTCGATTCGCTCGGCTCGCAAACGCGGACGTTGCAAAAACGTGTCAGCGAAGCGGACCGCGAACGCCTGGAGGAATATTATGAATCACTTCGCACCGCTGAAAAACAATTTAGCCAAGCCAACGCTTGGTTGGACAAACCGAAACCGATTGTAGGTGCGGAAAAACCAAGGGACGTTGCAGAAGAAAATGATTTGGTTGGCCGAACGAATTTGATGATGGAGTTGATCCCATTAATTCTCCAAACGGATTCGTCGCGAATGATCTCGTTCTTGATTCATGGTCGTAACGATGTGCCAAAGGTTCCCGGGGTTGATATCGATCACCATAATTTGTCTCATCACGGTCAAGATGAAAAGAAGATCAAGCAGCTTGAAAAGATTGAAATGGAATTGATGAAGTCGTTTGGGTTGTTGCTTGAGCGACTGAAAGAGAAAAAGGAATCGTCTGGCAATCTGCTGGACAACACGATGGTTTTATTTGGAAGCAATCTTGGCAACGCGAATTCTCATGACTGGCGAAATCTGCCGGTCATGTTCGCGGGTGGCGGATTCAAGCACGGTCAGCATGTTGGATTCAACAAAGACGATAACAAACCTCTGTGCAACTTGTTTCTCACAATGTTGTTAAAAGCAGGAATCGAAACCGAAAGTTTTGCTACCAGCCAAGGAACGTTGGATTGGTAAACTGAACGACTCGCCAAGAATTCGGTTTTGAAAATTCCGCCGTCTGGCAAGGCAACGGCAACGACGGCTAAAACCGTTGCGTTGACACATGCTTAGCGAGAATTCCATTTGACGAGTTCTTGATATTGCACGCCCGAACCGCCAAACAAATCGAGGGCGCTTCCGACCGTCACATCAATTTTTCCGTTACTTGCTGATGCCACCCGTTCGACATCTTGCATGTTGGCAACACCTCCTGCGTATGTCATTGGGATTTTCGCCCAGCTACCCATCGTCTCGACTAGCTCGACATCGATTCCCTTGCACAGTCCTTCCACATCGGCCGCGTGAATCAGGAACTCGTCGCAATGGTCAGCCAGTGAATCAAGTGTTTTGTGCGTGATGTCCAAGTCTGTCAGTGTTTGCCAGCGGTTCATCGCCACTGTCCACCCAGAAGGTGTTCGTTTGCAGCTGAGGTCGATAACGATTCGATGCTTGCCAATCGCACCAACAAGTTCCCGCAATCGGTCTGTTTGGAATGCACCGTGTTCGTCAAACAGCCACGATGTCACGATCACATGACTGGCTCCTTCGTCGAGCCAGCGTTGCGCATTGGACGCGTTGATTCCCCCGCCTATTTGAAGCCCACTAGGGTATGCCGCCAACGCAGATTCGGCGGCTTGGTCGTTTCCCATGCCCAATTTGATGACGTGTCCGCCGGTTAGTTTGTCGTTTTGATACTTGGTCGCAAACCAATTGGCGCTTTGTTCACTGACAAAGTTCTCAGTGGGTTTACTCGTCGTTTCGTTGGCTTTCGAGGGATGTCTTGAATCCACAAGCGTACTGCCAACTATTTGTTTGACTTTACCGTTATGGAGATCGATGCAGGGGCGAAATTTCGTCATGTCCAATTCTAGCATGGAGCCCTGTGGGTAGTAGATACGTTACGAAATTTCCATCGCATGTTTTGCCGTTACTTTCTGGTGGCGCTTCAGCAGCGTCGCAATTGTAATCACGTAGACTGCAACGATTGCCAATGGAATGAGAACGAAACGCAGCTCGGGAAAAGCATACCAAAGCACCACTATCAAAAGAGTTCGGGAGATCGTGTGAAAATATCCAACCCAGTGATTAATGATCAGCGAAAACGGAATCCACATCAGGCCCGATAAAATTCCAACACTGAGTGGCAATGATGTTCTCTCGACCAGGAAAAATGGAATTGCAATTGAGAAAACGAGAAAGGCCTGAAAAACGGACATCAAAAAGATTCGATCAAACAAATTGCTGGGTCGCGTTCGTCCCAATAAATCTTCTCCCGTGAACCTAGCGATAAACAACCCGAGATAAAAAATACTGCCGGTCAATCCAAACAAACACATACTTGACCAATAAGTACCAAACAGCGTTCCGCATATTCCAACCAGTGTCCAGGCTATCGCACCCGCGACCGGCATCGCGACAAACTTATTCCTGATAAACACGTCGCGTTGCTGATCAAGTGTCAATTCATTTGCGGGTTTCATTTGGGAACTCTTTCAAAAAGTGAGGCAATACCTTGGCTGGTCGACCAAGAAATCACGCTTCTTGCTATTAATGTCAATTCAGTCATTCGAATGACTGAGTTCATTATTCGAAAAAAAAGTTTCACGAAATAAGCGTTTTGGGAGTCGCGGGTAGCGGATATCCGCTAAACGTTCAGCGGGAGCTAGCAGTTGCAAAAATTGACGTAGCAATGACTTGCGAATTCACCCTATTAACTGACCCTCAAAAATGAGAGATGCGCGACAGGCAAAGTGTCACACAAAATATGAAACGCGAAGGAAGAACGTTGAACTCGCAATCAAACCACGATGGTTCTGAGCAGCAGGCTAACCAGGACCAGCCGTATTCGTTCCATGACCGAACGCCGCAACCAGAGTTATTTAAGGCTTGGTATTATTTAACGCAGAACCCTCAGGTAAAAGATTCTGGATTGAGCCCTTGGGAGCATTTCTGCCAAATCGGTTACTCAGAGAATCTGATCGGGCACCCTTTGTTCGATACAAAGTTTTACCGTGAGACACATCTTCGGGATCAGCCAGAGGCGAATCCGTTTCTGCACTACCTCCACCACCCATGCGAAACGCTGGACACGCATCCGTTGTTCAATGCTAAGTTCTACATTGGGCAGTTAGATGAAGAAGCACGCGCGCTCAAGGGCGAGAATCAAACGTGGTTAGAGTATTTTCTCGAGCACAACCTGCAGGATCTCAAATCGCCGTCGCCTTACTTTTCATCTGAACGCTATGTGAACCGGTATCCAGATATTCCACAGCAAGCCCAGAATCCACTATTCCATTACGTTGCTCATGGAGAAAAAGGTGGACGGGAGCGATTCAACGATTGGAGCGTTCGGTCTCCGTTGTTTGATGAGCGAGCGTATCTCGACAACAACGACGATATTCGAATGTCAAAAATTGATCCGTGGCGTCACTACTGTGAGCATGGATTTAAGGAAAATCGAAATCCCAATCCAATTTTCCACACGGCATTTTATCGCCAAAAATATTTACAAGATCAACCTGATGTTGATCCGCTGGCACACTACGAAAGTCAGGCCGGTCGGTTGCTCGATACGCATCCCTTGTTCGACGCTGCGTTTTATCTTTCGCAGATCGAAGCGACGGTTGATGAGTTGGCTGAGAGTGGTGTCACGCCGTTGGAGCACTTTCTTCAACACAATCGTGAGAATTTGGCGTCACCATCGCCGCTGTTTTCGACGAGACGCTACATTGAGAAGCATCCTGATATTGCGGCCTGTAAAGCCAATCCGCTCTATAACTTTTTAGCGCACGGTCAGTACGGCGGTCGTCAGTCGTTCGTTGATTTGGAAAATCTTGAGTTGCTCAAGTTCCGGTCCGAGTATGAAGTTGAGTTGATGTCGCATTTTGAAGTTCCCCACCAGGACTTCATTACTTCCATGGCTGGTGCTTCGTTGAATCGAACCATCATCTGCGTTTCTCATGAAGCATCCATGACTGGTGCACCGTTGATCATTCTTCGGATCGCAGAAAAATTGCACTCGAAATATGGCATCGATGTCGTCAACGTGTTGTGCCGCGGTGGCGAGTTGACAGGTGAATTTGAATTGCTCGGGCCAACCATGCAGTTGGACGGAGCGACTTGGTATCGCCGCGAAGGCGAATTCGAATCGGCGATGGACGTGTTTCACGACTTGCTCCGTGGGCGAAACGTTTTGGGAGCGATTGTGAACTCGGCTGAGTCGCGTCACATGCTTCGGGAATTGCGAAAGTTGAACATTCCAGTTCATTCGCTGATTCACGAAAACGCTCGGTGTTACCCGGAAGGTGAATTCAGGCAGATTGCAGAACTTAGCGACAAAGTTATTTTCCCATCGAAATACGTGCAGGATGCCGCGTTTGAAAATGCGGACTTCCCCGACAAGCAAACAGATATTCTTCCGCAAGGTCTGTTGAACGAGCATTTGCTTGACATCGAACCGACTGATCGAAGTTCAAATGTTCGGCGGCAATTTAACGTGCCGAGCGACGCGACATTTGTTTTGTCGTGCGGTACTCGTGATGGACGCAAGGGGCTCGACTTGTTCATTTCCACCGCAATCATCGCGTTGGAAAAAGCACCCAAGGGCACGCTTTACTTTGGTTGGCTTGGCGGAGCTGAACATACCGACAACACACAGCATGCGTTTTGGGCAAAGAAAGACCTGGAAACCGCTGGGATCAGCGAGTACGTGAAGTTCCTTGGCCAGACTGACAATGTGGCTCCGTATTTTCAGGCTTGCGATTTGTTGTTCTTGCCATCTCGGATGGATCCGTTTCCTTGTGTGGTCAACGAAGCCATGGCCGTGGCCAAACCCGTCGTTCTGTTCGAGCAGGGAAGCGGTTGTGTGAGCTTGGTCAAAAATGAAGGCGGTGCCGTTGTTCCTTACGGAAACGTTGCCAAAGCGGCTGACTCGATTATTGAACTTTCCAAATATCCTGAGCTACGCGAGCACATGGGTAAACGGAATCGCGAATACGTTTCGACTCGTATGAATTATGATTCGTATGTTGAGCAATTGGTTGATGGACTCGTTGCGTCGATGGGCGAGCCAGAATTCCAATTGCGGGATAGTCAGGGGTATAAATCGTTGCGAGAAAGCCTGTATGTCAAAACGAATCAGAAAAAAGTTATTTTTGCGTTGCCGGCTTGGAACATCAGTGGCGTCAACACGTTTGTTGAGAATTTGATCATCGAGCTTCGAAAGAACGACTATGACGCTTCGATCCTGTTTACGACTCGCGATTCGGGAAAAGTTCCAACCGAGCACATGCCAAAAGTGCCTTACCGATATTTGACTTCGAAAACAATTGACGCCGAAGATCAACGCGATCGTGTAGTGGAATATCTCAACTTGAACGCGCCTTGCGTGTTTGTGCCAAACTACGATTACATTGCGTCTAGTGTTTCACCAAAACTTCCGGACAACGTCGGGGTGTTGGGTGTGCTTCATTGCGATGACGATGAGCATTATGTTCACGGCTATCAGCTTGGCCATTATTGGGAAGCCATGGTCGCGGTTAGCGAAACCATAAAGCAAAAAATGTTGGCACTCAATCCTGCGTTCGAAAGTCGAACGCATACGATTCGGTATGGCATTCCTGTAAATCACGATTTGCGTGACAAAGCAGCACCGACGGATAAAATTCGATTGATTTATACCGGTCGAATTATCCAGCATCAAAAACGAATCTTTGACTTCATCGAGTTGCTAAAACAGCTTGATACGAAAGAAGTTCCTTACGAGATCACTTTTGTTGGCGGCGGACAGGACGAAGTCGCGTTCCAAAGCGACCTTCAACCATGGATTGATCGCAAGGTTGCCACATATCTCGGTCGCGTTTCTCCGTCGCAAGTTCGTGAAGAACTCGAGCGTCATGACGCGTTGGTTTTGACGTCCGAGTTTGAAGGTCTCCCGCTGTCACTACTCGAAGCGATGGCTCATCAGTGCGTACCGGTTGTTACTCACATCGAAAGTGGTGTCAGTGAAATTCTGAAGCATGGTGAAAACGCAATGCTCTCGCCGGTCTTTGATATGGAAGCCATGGCGAAAAACATCTCGACAATTTACCGAGATCAAGAGTTGATCAAACGGTTGGGTGAAAATTCCTACAACACGCTGTTCGAGTACAAACTGACGGCAGCTCAAATGGCTGAGCAGTATGACACGATTTTGGCAGAAATTTTCAAGCAATTGGGTGTCGACAAAGGTGCCACGACTATTCCGCTTGACTGTCCTCACGTTGGTTCAATGCTCAATGCGGCGTAGCGGTTTCCGTTTCGGATCGAGTTGGGAAATGCAACGTAAGCCATGAGTCGTGTTGCATTTCCGTTACTCAAATTGTTTCCTTGAAAAAGTAATACACTCAAGATTTATGGCAACGTCTACTCCAGTATTCATTATTGCTCAGCAGCGAAGCGGCACAAATTTGCTTCGTCGTTCATTGGCGACGACTGGGGTGTTTCGCGATTCGGACGAGATCTTTGATCCGCGACGTAAAGGATATTGGCCTTACTACCAGGAGCAAATCGAAAAACAGCCTGAGCTTGGATTGCCGACGTCAGATAATCAGATGGAGTTGTTTGAGTCGTTTCTCGAATCACATTTGAACCATGATGCCAGATTCACTTTGTTGGACGTGAAGTACAACAGCACGCATTTGCAAGACGGAGTCTGGCATTCACCTGTTGCACGTCCTGCGTTTGTAAACTGGCTGATTCAGAAACAACTCCCTGTCATTCATTTGGTTCGAGAGAATTGCCTAGAGAACTATGTCAGTTTTTTGGTCGGAACGCACACGCAAGACTGGGTGGTGCGAGCAAACGCGGATCGTCCTAAACCGATTAAGTTAGAGTTAGACGCCCATCTTGCGGTCTTTCAAATCAAGCGTCGACAACAGCTGATTGGCCGATTTCGAAATAACCTTGCCAACGCAAACTCAATCGAGCTTTGCTACGAATCTTTGATTGACGATAGCGGCGATTTTTCGCATGGCGTCTTGGAGAAGATCTGCAAATTTTTGAAGATTCAAGATTCGCTTTTGGTTGACGTCCCGACCAAAAAAACAGGTCGACCGCTTCGTGAGATCGTTGTAAATTACGACTCTGAGGTGGCTCCTATGCTCAAGGCAAATGGCTTGGGTGAATATCTGGAATTGGAAGTCGGCGAAGTCAGTTCGCAGCAATCTCAAGCGGAAAAAGCCGTGGTAGACGCGAGTCAGGTCGGCCCTTCCGAACCAAACGTCGATGAATTGAGTGACGGGAATTCTTTCGTCAAAGTCCGTCCGTTTCATATTTTAAAGTATGTGCCGCGAGTTGAATTGCCTGAATTACGAAGCAAACCTGCGTTTGTGTTTTCGCTTCAACAGAGTGGTTCAGAAATGCTTCGTGCGTCGCTTTCAGGTTCTAAACATTTTGGCGATCTGGGTGAGGTGTTTTGTCCTGGCAAAGATTCGTTTTGGGAATTTCGTCAAAAAATGTTGACCGAGAGGCCAGAGGTTTCCGTCAGAACACCGGCGAATCAACTAGAGATTTGGGAAACGTATTTGAGCGAACGGCTCCATGGCGAGACGCCGTTTACATTGATCGATGCAAAATACAATTCAACGCAAAATTTAAACGAGGCTTGGTACCATCGTGGCACCCGTCCGTTACTGCTCGATTGGTTGGTGGAAAAACAGTACCCGGTGATTCACTTGGTCCGTCAGAACATTCCGGCTAGCTTTCTGGCTCAGTGGATCAATCAAAACGACTCTGAAGGTTCGCTTCGGATTGATCCCAATCTCTTGTTACAGCATTTGAAATTCCAGCAAACGCAGATTGATGTGTTTCGGCAGTGGATGGATCCGATCAACTCGGTTGAAGTCTGCTACGAATCCCTGTTGGAGCAAAAGGAAAATGGCGGGGCTGGAGAGGTCAGCAAGGTTGCAGGTCAATTTCAAATAAAGGGTGAGATTGATATTTCCTTGAACGGTGTTAACCCACTACTCTTCCCCTCCCATCGGATTGAGAACTTTGAATCAGAGATAATTCCTGCCTTAATTGCCCATGGTTACGAAAAGTGGAGCGACTCCAAATGGTTTGTTGATGGTGGGAACTTGACGCTTGCGAAAAGTCAGGCAGCCTAAGTTAAAGACGCACGATAAATATGAATTGCTTCGAAATTTTTAATACCTCACTGGATAAATATATTGCCGAGTTTAAATCTCGGAACGATCGTTTATTCGTGTTCCAACACATTCCTAAAACGGCGGGCAGTAGCGTTCATGCCGAACTGGGGCAACTCGAAGGTGGTTTCCACTGGCTTGGCGACCAGACTGAGAATGGTTCTTGGGATCACTTCGAGAAGCTGAACAGTCAAAAACCATTTCGGTTGCTTCGTGGTCACATGAAGTCGCACCATCTCGATCGGTTGGACAGAAAAGATATTCCTTATCAGACAGCAAGTTTTCTGCGTGATCCGTTTCAGCAAACGGTCTCTCACTTTCGATACTGTCACTCAGAGGTTTGTCCTAATTTTGAAGAGTATCGGTCCAAGTTTCCGGACATCACCTCATTCATCACCCAATATTTGAAGCCGAATTTTTCAACGCGCTACATGATCGGCGATTGCCATTCGGGTAATGAGGCGTTGGAAAAAATTGGCCAGCGTTTCGAGTTCGTGGGCCTTACGGAATATTACAACACAAGTATGTTTGTCCTGATGGCGTGTCTTGGGCGAGAATTCCATGTCAAACCACGCGTCAACATTACGAAGAGTCAACGTTCGGTAAATGAGTTATTGACGGACGACGTTCGAGCGTTAATCCGGCGTGATTTTGCCATCGACTTGGCCGTCTACGATCACTTTTACAAACAATTCGGTAGCCTGTCAGAACGCGTGGTTGAGTATTTTTCTCAGCGCAAATCCAAAGCTGCTTAGTCACGACGCTGAGTGACTCAAAGAGAATCTGCTCCAAGAACAAAATTCAAATCGAAAAATCTATTCCTGTTGAGGAAGTTGAATTCATGCATCTATCACAAACTGCCATTCAATCGCTTCGTCCAAAATCTGTCGTTGGTGGAATTTCCATTGAGGAATCATATTTCCTTTACAACATCATCAAGACATTCAATCCGAAAAACATTGTCGAAGTCGGCGTGGCGTCTGGTTGGTCCAGTTCGATCATTTTGACTGCGGTCAATGATTTGAAGAAAGCGAATCCTGATGCCCAGTATCAATTTCGCGGAATCGACATCGATACTCACTGCTACTACGACAAAAGTTTACCGGTTGGATACACGATCGATGAAGTGCTTCCTGAAGACGCCTACAAGGGTGAGATTCTGCGTGGCAACAGTGTGTTTGCGATCCGCGATCATTATCAAGAAAATGAAATTGATCTTATTTTCATCGATGCCAATCACAAACATCCCTACCCTGCAATCGATCTAATGGCTGCTTTGCCGTACTTGAAAGAGAATGCGGTTGTGGTTCTGCACGATACAAATTTGCCGCTCATCAATCAGGATTTTCCGTCTTTTGGCGCCAAGTATTTGTTTGACGAGATTGAAACACAATTTAAATTCAATTGCCCTGCCATCAAGCGGCATAACGAAATTTCCAACATGGGCGCGTTTGTTATAAACAGCAAAGAAGCCTTGAAGCAAGAAGTTCAGACTACGATTGGTAAATTCGAATACGAAATGGAATTGACCGGCGATTATTGCAACAGCGGTTTTGAAAACAAAAAAGCTGCTTGAGCTGACGCAAACGATCGCCGTCTGCGTTTCCCTCAAATTGAAAACTCTTCATCTACCGATTTTTACGCGATGTCACAGGAAGTCGTTTCTGGTGACAGACGCGAGGTTGTCGTAGGGCGCGATAGTGATGTTGAAAAACATTGTCAAAACATTCGCAAAGAGTTCGTTGGGCTTCCACTGCTCTGTTTCCATGTTGCGAAAACGATCGTAGCGATCCGTCGCGGTATTGAGGTTGAGAAAAACGTTGATGAGTTCTTTTCGGTTATCGATTCAAACCTGGGGCTGCTTTGCAAGCATCTTTCGACTAGGTGGCTGATTGCGATTTGCGATACGATTGCCGACCATGGAACGCCCATCCAACGCGCGGCGAGTTTGTCAATTATTGTGTTGGTCAACACTACCAAGCTAAGCGAAACCGAACGAATTCTGGAACAGCGAAATCTTGCCAAGACCGGACACGTTGCTCAAGAAGATCAAGCGAAATACTTCTCCAATTGGCCTCATGAACTTTGGGATGGCGTTACCAGTTACCATCTTGGTCGGGGGGACATGCCGAGAAATATGTTTGCTCGGCTTGAGTCCAATCTCGCTCAAACACCTCGCGTTGCCAGGCTGTTTGCGACGATCAGGTGGCGGTTGGAATCTGGTGAGAATCTCTATTCTCGAATGTCCAAATTGAACTCCCAGTTTTGGCGTCAATCCGACGTTGCTTAAGCCAAAAAAACGGCGAGCAAATTGCCCGCCGCATTTTGCTCGCAAAATTTCTGAGTCCTCTGCAGGTTCAGCGTGTGTGCTCTGGGGCCAAATGTTCTACTTTTCTTTTTTCGTGTAGACCATCGTCATGAACTTGGCCTCCTCACCGTCTTTGGGGGTGATGTACATTGTCATGACGCGTTTCCCGTTTTTGTAAGACGTGGTCAATCTGTGCTTGGCAGGATTGCCGTCCATGCCCGGGGCCATTCCCACCAATGTCATTGATTCGCTTTCTTTGTCGTAGTCGCCTTTCATTTGCATCATTCCTGGGCTGAGTGAATCAATCCAAGTACCTACGTATTTTTTGGATTCGGCGTCATAGCCCGTGTTTCCATGGCCTTGAAAATCCAAGCCCATCATGGTGCCTTTGAAGTTGCTGATCAACCAGAATTCGCCAAGCATGGTTGTTGTTTCAGATCCTTTGGTGACTTCCGGAGCTCCGCTTGCGAAATTGGTGATCTCGATGTCCCACTCGCCGAGATCTTTTTTCAAGACATCGTATTCGGGGCTTGCCGTTGGGACTTGGGCGTGCAAATGGGATTGGCTCGTGCTTAATTGAGCGACAATGCAAAGTATTGAAAGCACTGAAAGTGAAAATCTCATTGTGATCTCCTTTGAAATTTAAAGTCTGTTTGGAAACGTCATTCCGGCAGTTGAGTCGGTTGCATGTGCGCCGGATGTTGGCTTCATTCTAGCACTCACATATCGGATATGTGATGACCGAGATGGCTCAGGAATTTGCGAGATTTAGCAGACGTCGCAGCGAACTTTTCTTTGCTGGTTAAGTCTTTCTTGAATCTGCATCACTGCTTGATGCGCTGGTTGAGAATGCACTCGAACGCTCACCCAGGCTCGGCCTATCATTTTCCCAGGAGAAGTTGAACGAATACTGCATGGTTATTTGCTGGTGGAGCCGCTGCTGTCGGACTCGTCGCTACTGCATCGCGGTGCGTGAACAGCCTTTACTGCATTTTAAGCTGTTTGATCATTTTGATCACCGTCAATGGCTACCAATCAGAAGCCATTCAATTTACTCGCGCGAGCGGTTCCAGGCGCCCAAGTTTGGCCCTCGATGTCCGGCAAGCGAGAAGAGGGAGCCACTGAGAGGGAGTGACGGCTCGTGACTGAGTTGTTGGGTTTTTGATTCAACGCAAAGCCGCAAAGACGCAAGGACGCGAAGTTTCTGGGGAGCAAAGGAAGGGGCGAAGAAGCAATGAAGGAATTGAGGAATTGAGAGCTGTGAGAGCTGTTATTTGGTGGGTGAGAAGAGAGTGAGTGCTGTGTCTACTACGTCGTCTTCGACCAAAAGGATTGCGGTGTCGTTGGCAGCGAGGCGATCGGTCGCGCCTGGGACGCGAACGTAGTCTTGGTGGATGATGGCGACCATTAGGCATCGGTCTGGCAATCCTAGTTCGGCCAGTGTTGCTTCGGTGGCAGGAGAGCCCGCCGGTACGTCGACTTCGATTACGTTGATCAAACCGCCTGGCATTTTCGCTCGTGAGATCACAACGCCCTCGTTCAGGTACGAAAGAATTTGTTTGGCCATGACGTCGCGTGAGCTCACCGCCAAATCAATCCCCAGTCTGGCAGTGACACTCGCGTAATCGGTCCTCCCGATGACGCACATGACGCTTTGAGCACCCAGGTCGTTTGCTTTTACGCCGAGAATTAAATTGTCTTCATCATCACCTGTTGCTGCGACAAAGACATGCGAGTTTCCAACACGTTGCTCCTCAAGGTTGTCAGGGTCGGTAGCGACGGCATGGATGACAGATGTCGATTCAAGTAGTTTTGCAAGTAAATTGCAACGTTCTGCATCTTGCTCGATGATCATGACGGTGAATCCTTCGCGCTCAAGCGTACGTGCCAAGTGCAAACCGGTCTCGCCACCGCCCGCGATCACGACTCGTTTCGCGCCGCTGGTCGCAGTTTTGAAAAGTGCTTTGACAGGCTTCATGTCTTCGGGCCGGCTAAAGACTGTGACTTTGTCGCCAATCTGAAGTTGGTCGTCGGCCGACGCTATCCACATTCGGTTCTCACGTTGAATCGTACCGATCCGTACGTTCGCTGACAGTCCAAGATCGCGGAGTTGATGGCGGGTGATTTTGCCTTGTTGACCGACAATGAGTTCTTGGACTTCAAGTCCGCCTCTAGCGAACTGTTCGACGACGACTGAGCCGGGTTCGCGAATTCCTCTTGCCAGTTCCATCGCCGTCAAATGTTCAAGCGACAGCATTCGGTCAATTTGAAAATGACGTTGATAATCGAAAGTGCTGAGGTCACGAAAGACGGGAGCGTATACTCGCGCGATCGAACGGCGGGCTCCCATTGTTTTGGCCATGCTTGCAGCGACTATGTTGACTTCGTCTCGTCCGGTGACGGCCATACAAATGTCGGCTCCACTGATTCCTGCTTGGAAAAGAACACTTGATTGCGAAGCCGATCCGACGATGGCACGAACGTCGAATTCTTCGTTGACTCTCGCGACCATTTTTGGGTCGATGTCGACAACGGTCACGCTGTGCTCAAGTCGGCAAAGTAGATCAGCGATGGAAGCACCGACGCGACCGGCGCCCAAAATCACGATGTTCATTTAAGTGTTTTTACTTGAGATTTAGAACGGATTTTCGGTTTCGAAGTTGGCTAGTGAAGGGCATGTTATGCGAGACCGATTTGGTTGCTATTGGACTTTGTTGCGAGGTTATTTTAAAGGGTACTGTTTTGGGCGGATCTATTCGATTTTTTCGTGTGAGATTTTACGTGTGGTTGCGCTCCCGCGGCTAGCGCATACGAGCCATGACTTGTTGCCAAACAGCCATCTCGAACGAGCCTGAACCACAATCTAATCGGATATCGGATGACGCTTGTTATCTATCAACCAACGCCTGCTGCGTACCGTCCAGCACACGTGCATGGAAACGAAAAAAGCCGGAGTCCCAATGGACTCCGGCTTGATCGTTCGAGTCACTCTCAGTTGAGAGTGACGGTTCCTCAGTGGAAGTTTACTCTTCTTCCTCAGGACGTTGTGAGAACGCCAGGATGTGATATCCGGTGTCGTCACTGGTCATGTACCAACCTGCAGGCTGGAAGTACTTCTCCAGTTTTTCAAAATCAGGAATTGGATTTTCGTCCAATCGGCCTTTGATCCCAGCAAGATACTTGTTGTCTTCTGCACCACGAGTGAGCAACGATTTCGCGTTCTCTGATTTCGCATACTCAACCAAAGCGCGGATGGTTTCTCGCGGATTTTGATACGCCATTGCACACGGCATGTCTGTCCTAAGTAGTCGAGCCATTTTCTTTGCGGTGCGATCAAACTGCTCATTGTCAACGAGTAGTTCAATGTCACCTAGGCTCGCATCGATCGCATGCTCGATTGCGGCTGGGCGTTCAAATGAGATCAACAAATAGTTGTCAACAATTGCAAACGCCGGTTGTGGCATGTTGATATCCATTTGGATGTCTTCCCGATCGTCACCACTTTCAGCTCGTCGCTCGGCGCGTCGTTCCGCCCTGCGTTCCATTCGCCGATTCATTCGTTCTGCTGACTGAGCCCAGATGCGAACGCCTTTGTAATCGGCTTCTTCGATTCTGTCTTCGCTGTCCTCTTCACCATCGCCAGCGTTGTTGGCGAGTTCGACGATTGACTCCATTGATTTTTCGAAGGCCTCGACGTCTTTTAGTTCCATCGCAATCACGTTGACTTGGCTGTTAAATTTGATCGGTGGAACGACCCACTGGGCAAACGTCACGCGTCCGGTCAAGTGATCAAGAAAGTCGGCTTGCAAATCGAGTTCAATATTTTGGTTGATGTTGTCTTCGATGCTTCGCTGAAGCAATCCTTCATCGCCACTGACGGTGTCCACGATTTTCGCGAGCTCGGTCATCATCTGATCAATGTCCCAACTTGTTGTCATGTATCCAACAGCGTCGTGCGGAATCCACCCTTCTGGCTCGTAGGCAGTTGGTTTGAATGCGAGCATCTCAAATACGCCTTTGCGAGGGTTGGCGAGCAAGATGTGAGCGTGGAGAACAGATTCAAAATCCTCTTCAGATAACAACATGCTGCCGCCGATTCCGTTAAGTCCGTCCACTCCGAATACTGGCAGGAATGCAATGGCGGCTTGTGCGGTGAAATTTCCTCGTGTGGAGCTTTTGACTAATGCGATTGGATCGACAAAGAATCGTGCCTCCGGTTTGATGTCTTTTGTGCCTTTGCAGCGATTCATGATCGTGATAAATTTTCGATTCTCACTAAACGGGCGAACCTTTTCGACTTCGCGTCCCATCCAACGGTCGATGAAAGCGTTAAGTTCGTCCTCAGAAGTGCAGCCAACGATCAATCCATCCTTGCGGAAGAACTTGATGTTTCTGCCATCCGCATTGAATGATTCGATTTCAAAACCATCATCGGTTTCTTCAACAGAAATTTCTTCGCCGGCTTCGTTTTGAATCAGGTCTCGGCCTCGGTCAAGAACTTTATCAAGTGCATCACCTTCGTCGTCCAATTCAAGGATCATCATGAATTCTGGACTTTTGCGACGAGGGCAAATGACTGCAAATGTCATCTCTCCTGACGGAAGTGACGTGATGTCATCGATCGAAAGACCGACATCCTCTTTTACATCGTCATAAGCAATTTTTGCTTCGTCCCAAAGTCCCTCAACAAGCGGTCCGATGGCTTCGTCTTGATACATCTGACCAGCAGAACCCTCTCGGATCTTGGTGGCGAAATCTTTGAAGTCATCCAGTTGGATGAAAACTGTCGTTGTTTCGGGCAACAGTTCATGAGTGGGTGGACGACTCGCTGGATCTGCCTGCCCCAAAGCGTCCAGGTGGGGAAGCAGCGCTGCGATGAAAAGTATCAGAGTTGGTAAGACTCGCGAATTGAATTTCAAAAACATCTTTTTTGATTCCTGAGAAACGTTCCGATGAAAGCGGTGGTGAAACGGCCTGAGTGTTGCGTTTGAGTCTGTAAGCTCATCCTGCAAGTTGATACGAAGTGTTCAACAACGATAAAACCCTATCACTACGAATGTGGTTTCGGCAAATAGCCGAGATTCGGGATTTTTACGATTGCAGCTAGTTTAGTCGTTTTACCGGGCAAATTTTGTCAAATTGGCTGTCAAACCGTAACATCAACTAGAAGTTTTTACTTACTGGTCCTCCAAGCCGAAGAGAAGAATGGCGGTTTGTCCGCAACCAAAGGCGATCGCGGCGGTTTAAAAACTGGCAAAACAACTTGTGTGCGGTCACGGGTTTTTACTAATTCACTGAGAATTTTACTTCTGGGTATCCCAGGCAACAAATGAGTTTAGTCACGATGAAAACTTTCAAACCACTGATTTCGTTTGCGGTCTTCGGCTTCCTTTTGGTTTATGCTTCGCACGGTTTTGCGCAAGGCGGAGGCGGAAATCAAGGCGGTGGGAATCAAGGTGGAGGCCAAGTTCCAACTCAACCGACTCAAGACCAATTTCAACAACCGACCCAACAGGCTGATACAAGTGGTGACACCTCGATAACGGGGGGCGATGGCGTTGCCAACCCTGCCGAGAATCAAGTTGACATTTCAGTCTCTGACAATACTCGTAACCAGGGATTCGTTGGCTCAACGTCGGCATCGATTTTGAATCCCGAAGTTGGATTCGTTGGTGCCGCTTCGAACACGAGCGGTCCACCGCTAGTTGAAGACGCGACATTTGGCGGCGGCGTCAACGACGGTTTCGACGCGGCTCAGTTCCAGCCGACTCAGCCAACACAGAATCAGGGATTCAATGCTCCCCAAAATCGCGTTGAGGTAATCCGAAGAAGCATTCGCGCCAAACTCCGACCTAGCTTTTACGCCCCTCGCCCAAATGGACAACAGGTTTCGACTCGGTTCAACAACCGCTTCGTTCGCCAACCGGGCTCTCAGATCGTTGGCAACGGCTACTCGGTTGTGGTCGAAAATCGAAAGGCGGTTTTGACAGGCGTGGTCAACACAGCGGCTGACAGTGATCGCTTGGTCCGCCAGTTGAGGCTTGAACCGGGTGTTTATCAGATTGAAAACCGACTGCGAGTTGTAAATCAATAGATTTTGTCAATCAGTAAGTTGAGCTTGAGTGTGGCCTGTCGAATCAACCGAAAACCAATCTGCTCATCGGGAGTGGGTTGGGAAACGCTTTGCCAGCGTGTTACCGTGAAGCGTTATCGCTTGAATAATTAAATCCGTCGAGGGATTCGAATTCGAAATGCCTTTGCTTTTTAGGGCTCGTCTGATTTGAGACTTGTGGAAAACGTCTCCATCGAAATGTGGCAAGCGTTTAATCTGCTCGATCAGTTCTAGCCAAACATCGGTAGAGGAATAGCTCTTTCCTACTGCTGTGATGACTTGGTCGAAAGTCGATTGTTCGAAATGAATAGCAAGCGTAAAAAGAAATGCACGCAAGTCATCGGCATGCCGTTTGAGTGAGCTCACAGATAGTGAGTGGCGTAAGTCAAAATCAAACCAGGTTGCGTTTCTGGATTCTCTGTCGTAGAAGACGTTTTGAACTGACGCATCACCATGGCTAAGCGGCCAATCGGCGATGGAATGTTGGTGTAATTGCCAAAGTGCTCTCGCTGCCGATGAAACCATCTCGAGTCTGAACTGCAAGTTGGACTGTTCCATTAGACACTGGTCAAGCGGCTTTCCAGCATGCTTTTTCATTAGCAATTGGTTTGCAGATGTTGGGTGTTCGTGAAAACAAGGTTGGCCCAGCGATTGGTTGACTTGTTTCTCCCAGGCGATCCATTGCTTGCAATGAAGGACTCGGACAGGGACTTGGCGAAATCGGAAAACAAAATTTCCGGCAACGATCAAGGGAAAACTCAAACTGGAGCGAGTCTTTATTACGGCTTTGATTCCATCTCTTGTTTCAAATGAAATTCGATTGATTCCAACAAATTGAACCAGGTAAGCAATCGCGTCGCTGAAAATCGTTACTGGTGACGGGAAACGCAAAACTAGAACCGAGCTGTATGTGTGATTGAGTTGCGTGTTGATCGAATTCGAAAAGAATTTAGTGTCGCACCAAACCTGGTTTGATATCGAGGTCAAGTTCTTCAAACAAACCTGATTTGAATCTTTCAGTCGCGATCGCACCCATCACGGCATTGTCCGTGCAGAATTGCATTGGTGCGATGTGAAGTTGGATCCCTGCTTTCTCGCAAGCCGCAGCGAGTTGGGTTCGCAAAAGTTCGTTAGCTGCGACGCCTCCTCCGACGCATAGGTTTGTCATGCCTGTTTGTTGTGTGGCTTGGATAGATTTTTTGATCAAGCAATCCACGACGGCTTGTTGGAAACTGGCTGAGAGGTCGGCGATTTGAGATTGCGAAAGCTCGACTTTAGAGGCATCGGAATTGCCAGGGCCAGTGATCGCATAGCGAACGGCCGTTTTCAAACCGCTGAAACTAAAATCCAAACGTGCCTCATGGATGAAGCTTCGTGGAAACTTGAACGCAGTAGGGCTGCCGTCGAGTGCTGCTTTTGAGATTGCCGGACCACCCGGATAAGGGAGCCCCATCATGCTCGCGACCTTGTCGAATGCTTCACCGGCAGCGTCGTCGATCGTGCCGCCAAGGTAGGTCGGCGTCAAAGCACATTCGTATTGGTACAAATGGGTGTGACCGCCACTGACAATCATTCCAACGCAGGGGAAAACGGGATCGTCAGATGCAATCTGGCAGGCATAGACATGAGCGTGGAGGTGATTGATCGCAATGAGCGGCAAATCGTTGGCCAGGCACAACGTTTTCGCTGCGACTAGCCCCACTAGAAGCGAACCCGAAAGGCCCGGCGTGTTGGCAACGGCGATAGCGTCGAGATCGGAAAGTTTCAAACCAGACTGCTTCAGCGTTTGATCGATCACTGGGAGAATTCGCTGAACGTGGGCTCGCGCAGCGATTTCTGGAACAACACCGTTAAATTGCTCGTGCAATTCTTCTTGAGATGCAACGACACTGCCAAGGACTTGCAAGTCCTCGGTGACTACGGCGGCTGCCGTTTCGTCGCAGGTAGTTTCAATACAAAGTATTTTGGTCATAGCATTTTTGAGTGAGCGACGGTCATGGAGGCCGATCTCAGACTGAAAAGGCCCAAGACATCGTCAAAGCGGTGAGTTCAACGTGGGGGCTTGATAAAACGTTTTTTTTGTCGATTCTGGTGCAGTTGCGATTTTAAGATTCTTTGTCGAAACATTTGGTCAGAATGTGAGTTTAATCATATTGTTGGAGGATTTGCTGGGAAGGCGACGCAACCTATGACTCACTTTATGGATCCGTGAATCAACATCCAGCCGGTTTTTTAAGCAGTTTGGAGACGATAGCTCGTTTTGGCCTGATTATGCGGGACAATCAGCCCAGAAGTTATCGGCATCCTAAATCTACAAGTAGTTTTCACCCAAAGCCCGAGTAATACTAGGGTTTGGACCAAAACGGGCTCGTCCCTCAAACAAAATAATGGCAGATTTCAGACAATGAAGACCAATCTCCCTTCAAAATTAGCAGTCGCGATTGCATGCTCTTTGGGTTTCGTTTTTACATCCGCGGCCGATCAAGCTTGTGCGTTTCAAGCTGAACAGGCTCTTGGCGTCAAAAAGGGACCGGAAGAAAATACGGTCACCGCCGATGGGAAAATCCAGTTCTCATTTAAGAACCAGGATTGGGAGGACGTCGTTCCTTGGTTTGCAGAGCAAGCTGGATTCTCGATTCAGCCAGTTTCGGAGTGGCCTGCGAAGCCCTTCAACTTGATCGACGATTCTGAATACACCGTGGTCGAGGCCTTGGATCAGCTCAATCACGCGTTACGTATGCAGACTCCCCCGTACACGCTGATTCGAAATCGAAAGATGTTGGTTTTGGCCAAAGAGTCAGAAGCGACGTTTCCAAACGATTTAATAGAGACTGTCAAAGTCGAAGATCTCAACAAACGTGGCAAGCACGAGACGATTAGTTGCATTTTTGACTGTGGCGAGTTGGACGCAGAAGAAATGTACGACCAGCTTCGTCCATTGGTTACGAGCCTAAACCGGGATTACTTTCACGTTTTTGCGGCGTCGAATGAAATCCATGCTCGCGGCACCGGCGGTCAGTTGCGTACGATGCGAGATCTGATCAATGCTGCCGAGCGACGAAAAATTGGCGGCGATTTGATTTCAACAAAATACACTCTAAAGCATCAAGACCCTGAGACTTTCATGATGATTGCTCGCAATCACTTGGGCATGGGCGATGGGCAAAACTCAACTGATGACGGTGCGCTGACGATTACAGCTGAGCCATTCAGCGACAAACTGTTCTTGCGTGGAACCGACCGAATGTTGAAGCGGTTCAAATCTGTTGCGGAACTAGTTGATTCAGATGATAAAGTCGCCGAAGAAGGCGAAATGATCCAGCCACTTAGACTTCGTAATTACCCTGTTTATTCTGATCCTACATTGGCGTTTGGATTGCTTCAGACGATGCTTGAAGGTCGTGACCATATGAAAATGGGACAGGACGAATTGACGGGCGCGATTATGGTTCGAGGCCGTGAAGACGATCACGCTTTGGTAAAAGAAACATTGGAAACGTTGACGGACCAGGGCGAGAATTTTGCAATCATCGAATTGGAAAATGCTGACCCCACCGAGACCATCGTCCTGCTTCAAAATTTGTTTGGCCAAACAGCCGAGAATGCTGACGCCGGCCCAAAACTAATGGGTAGTGCAGAGCGAAAACAAATCATTGTCAAAGGCACGCCGCAGCAAGTTTCGATGGTCCAGACAATGGTCGCGAAAATTGATCTGAGCTCGGTTCCGGTGACTGAAGGTCCTCGTGCACGCCGTCGCTTGATTAGCATGGGCGAACGTGAACAAGAAGATTTGATGCCTGTTCTTGAAGATCTATTGATGATCAACAATCGCTCAAACAAGCTCAACATTATCAAGTCATCAGACAGAAAAGACATCCGGAAACGTTTGATCGCTCCTCCTGTATCAGATGATCCTCTCAACTTGCTTGGCGATCCAACAAGTTCAAACGAAGGAAGTGATCGTTCACTACGAACAAATTCACGCCGGTCCGATTCTGGTTTTTTCAAGCCAAGTCATTCTCGATTGATCGAAACCGGTTTGGTGTTGAGCAACATTGTTGGCGTTAACCCGTTTTCGCTGACTGGCGTTTTACTCCAACAAGAAGTTGGCAAGACGAGCCAAGAAAATTCCGACAAGTCCAAATTCGAGTACAAGCCTGCCCCGAAAGTTGTTTCGGTGCCCGGTGCTCCCATCGAAGTCCGTTTTACACCATCTGGAATTGTGTTGGACTCGGAAGACTTGGATGCGTTGGACGATCTTGAGGATGAAATCTATCGCATGCTCGGTGAGGAAAGTAGCGTAGTTCAGCTGCCAACTTTTTTTGAGCTAACCTATCGCGATGCTGGCGATATGCTGGATTTCCTCGAGAACTACTACGGTATGTCCGACAGCGGCGGCGGTGGTGGTGCAAGTGGCGGTGGATTGATGGGCGGAGTCATGAACAACATGATGGGTGGCGCTGGTGATTTGCTAGGAGGCTTGCTTGGCGGTGGAACGGGAGATGGCGGAGGTTCTGGAGACCTCGAGGGCGACGTTACTTTCGGAACGGACATGGCGTTCAACATGATTTTTGTCCGCGGTGCGACCGGTAATGATCTCGATGGAATTGCTGCCCTGATTGAAGTCCTCGATCAACGCGAAGCTCCTCACTCGCCTGAACTACTTGGTAAGACCTACATGATCGACATCATTCATCGCGATCCTCAGGAAGTGTTGGAAGTGGTGAAGAACCAGATTTCAGACCGAGTTGACACGGGTGAATCTAAAGCCGGTGGACAGAACAATGAACAACAAAAAATGATGCAGATGATGCAGCAGCTTGCTGGCGGCGGAAAAAAGGGTGGTGGTTCTTCAAACAACGAACAGAAGAAACCAAAGGTCAAACTCGGTGTCGATACGGTAACGAGCAAGTTACTAGTGACAGGGCCACGATTTATCTACGATGAAATCGTTATCATTGTTGAGGAGCTTGATGTTCAATCATTCATCCCTCAGGTTCAGATTCTTCCTGAGATTGGCAACGCGGCAACGATCAAAGAGACGTTGAAAGCGGTTTTTGGAGACAAGATTGTTATTGTCGATGAGTCAGGCGAGACAACTGGCGGAAACGGAGCAAACGGAAATCGTCCAGGGGCTACTGCTTCTGCCAAAGGTGGACAGGCTGACGCTGCAAAAGCTCAAGAAGCTGTCAGAGCTAACTTCATCAACATGATGCGCGCCCAGCAAGGTGCTCAAAGAGGAGGCCAGCGCGGTGGCGGTACTACTCGCGGTGGCGGTGGCGGCGGACGTGGTGGCGGAGGAGGCCGTGGCGGTCGCTAATTTGAATTGGGCTTGGAATTGAATGATCAAAGTCGATCAGAGTCAATTGGCGTGCGATACTGAGAATTGGTTCGTCGGCATCGTGTGTTTTTGAAAGATGACAAAAATGAAATAGTCTTAAAACATTACACGCTCGTTGGTTAACACAACCACGAGCGTTTTTTTGTCTTCAAATTTGTTTTTTGTTGAGGTAGTAGTGATCTAAGTGGTTGTTATTCACGTAGTAAACTTTTAGGGAAGTTCCGTAAGGTGATTCGCCCTACCGCGTCAAAGCGTATGATGGTCAACCGGGTTTCACTTCCTACTCGACTGACAAGAGTTTTGTTCACTCACGTTCGACGGTGACTGTGAGAAATTCAGACCTAATGGTGGATGAACCTGCCGTTTGCAAATCGAGGAATAAAATGGCTGACAGCTTTTGGTATATTAAGAACTGCAATCTTTTTTCGCAGCTTGCCGCACATGACATCGCCGAACTTGAGGCTCAGTCACGAGTGAGAAAGCTGAAGCGTGGTGAACCCGTCTATCTGCCACACGAGCAAGCAGACGGGGTCATTCTTGTGGCCCAGGGACGCGTAAAAATTTGTCACGCCACACCGGATGGTAAGCAGTCCATTTTGGGCTTCGTCGATTCGGGCGAGATATTTGGTGAATTGTCATTGTTGGGAGGAGAGCGTCGAGACGAGTATGTCGAGACGACCGAGAAAACGACTTTGGTCTTACTCCCAAAACAGGCCCTTGAGCAAGTGCTCAACAAGTACCCTTCGCTGGTACTGGGTGTGACCAAATTAATTGGAACGCGTCGGCAGCGTGTCGAGAAACGGCTGCGGAATCTTTTGTTCCGGTCCAATCGCGAGCGTGTGATTCACTTGTTGCTCGAGCTTTGCGAAAAATATGGCCAATCGACAGCGGAAGGCATCGCTTTGAACATTCGGCTGTCTCATCAGGAGATGGCTTGCATCATCGGCAGCACGCGAGAGACAGTGACCGTCGTTTTGGGGCAGCTTCAAAAAGAGAACTTGCTTAAGATATCCCGACGGCGAGTCTTGATCACCGATTTGGATCAGTTGGCGTCTGAAGTCAAAGAACCAACACCGATTTTGAAAGAACAATCTGTTGGGCAAGCGAATTTTGTTCCTCGCTTGTCATCTTAGTTCTGCCTAATTCAGCCTCTACTTGACCAGATCTTGGATCATTTGGAGGCTGCGTTTGGGGTGTTTCGTTGGAATTGAAACACCCCAAGATCAAGCGGTGATTTGACTTACATTGCGGTCAAATTATTGGCTAATGTTGTTGCTGATGTGCATCGAGGCACAATTGAAACGGCCTTACTCAGCCATACTGCGTTCTGTTGTTGGATCCCAAATCGGGGTCGCGAGAATTCCTTCCACGCCTTTTGTCTCTATCTAATTAATTCAATGAGTGAATTGAATAACGGAAAAAACAACTGGGAACCCTGCCCGCCTGGTTTACTGCATGGAGCAGCATCTCAGCCAACCATTGCGCGTCGCCGTATGTTGAAACTCCTCGGCACTGGTGCGATTTTTTCTTTAGTTACAGGGCTGACGTCATACAGCCTTATTAGTTTTAATAGCGCCAAACGTCGAAACTCAAACTTGCCCGGCGGAATTGCCTGTGTCAAAGTGCAGCCCCATTTGGCCGCTTACGTTGCACAGTCAATTGAAGAAAGTGATTTGCGGAACGAAATCACGCTGCATTTGATGAAGTGTCGAGGTTGCTGCAAGCAATATCAAACTCTCTGCTGTCGGCCAACTAATGGTTGCTGCCGCCCGTCTAAATCGACAATCAAACCGTGCCCAAAAAACAACCGATAAGTTTAAGCGAGCTCGGGCCGGGGTGCGATGAGTTTTCTTTTTGACTTTGTCATGGCTTTATCGGTTGGCCGAACTTGTTGGTGCTAGTCCCAGGGGCGTAGGTAAGTTTTGTGCTGCTTGCAAACAGCGGCGTAGAAATTTTCGGCGTCGATAGATTGCCAGTCGAAGAGCTCCAAAAGTTTCGTTGCAAACAAATCGTCTCCTAGATGCTTTCGACGTAAAGGCCGCGCTTCTTTCGCTCTGCCCGCCTCGCGTCGTCGATTAAGTTAGCCACTGAACTGACGTTTGCAATTCCTCGCAAATTAAGTTTGGGATGGCTCGTGTCACTGGAAAGTAACTCGATTGTTCCGACATTGAGAATGGCTTGAAGTGGCCCCTGCCGATAGCTCACATCGTCAATGTCGATCAGCTCGATTCGGTCCATTTGCCGAATCAGCACACCTGATCTGTGTTTCAATCGTTGCGATGATATTTCGTAATGTTGGCCCAATTTTCGATAGGCAACCACAGCCAATAGCGATAACCAAACGGTGCTGACCAGTCCGATTCCAGTTAGCCAAACAGGAGAGCTTTCGCGCAGCGGAGCGATGTTGGTAACGGCGTAAATTACCAAACCAGAGATTAGGGACGCCCCTATCCAAGCACCGACCATGCTCCGGGCTGAGAAACCGCCCCGCCAAAGTTCTTGTTCAGGATCATCCTCGGTCAAGCCATTTGTATTAGCGGTAGTGCTGGACGAGTATTGGCTGATTGAATTAGGCAAAGGATTGGCTCGCTAAGTTGCGGAGTGGCGGAGGCAGTTTGTTGGCCGTTGGGGCTCGACAGATTTTACCTTGCCAGTCGCAAACAGAAAATGTTTTTGTGCGATCGTTTTTTAGAATGGATTGTATTGTCTGGTTTGCGAGATGGTTAGATTGGTGATACAAATCAAACGAAAAGGGATTGGGGGAATTATGGCAGTTTGGCTTTTGCTACCGCAAAACTTCGTTGAGAGTTTTCAATTCGAAAGATTCGACTTCCAGGTTTGGCACCAAGCTAGGGCTAGATTCAGGTAAATTTTGGGGCGTTGAAAATTTGATTCTGCGCCGGCATTATGAAATGAAACACTTTAGAGAATTCACCAGGTGGGACTGATGATGAACAAGACAAACCGATCCGCAATGAAAACTGTGCTCGGAGGCGTGGGCGCATTGGTCCTGGTAGTTTTCGCGTTTGGATTAGTTTTTGGCGCGATCACATTGGGCATTCGAATCTTTGGCGGTGAATCTGCATACGATCTTTGGCTGTTTAGAAACAGTCTAAAGACCGGAGACTACATTACGCATCACGACAATGGTGAGGTGTCTTCTATCCAGCCCTACTCCAAAGGCAAGGCTAACGGCGAGGCCCGGTTTTTTGACAATGAAGGAAATCTTACCGAAAGCTTTACTTACAGCAGTGGTATCACAAGTGGGCCCTACGCTCTTTACTATCCTGATGGGGCGGTGAAGGAAAAAGGAACGTACCACTTGGGAAGCAAGACGGATGGTTTCCCACGCTACGATCAGCAAGGCAATGAACTGGATCCATAGCTTGGAAAATTCAGGCAGCTGAGTTGAGAGAGGCTTCAAATTGGAAGTGTGAGCGTGACATTGTCTGGCTGAAACAGAGTCAGGGGCGACGTTGGGGCGAGGTTGGGGCGAGGTTGCCAAATACGGCAAAGTTTGCCCAAAGGCCCGTTGAGGGCTATCAAACAGGTTCATTCTGGCGAACTTTCTTGTCGAGATTTCGAGATTTGGGTTATAGTTAGGGCACGCAAGACGCGTGAACATTTTTTTTTGGTTTCGTTTATGAAGTGCCCTTACTGCCAGTGTGACAACGACAAAGTGATCGACTCTCGTTCCAACGAGGATGGTTTCTTAATTCGTCGACGGCGGATGTGCGTCAATTGTGAGAAGAGATTCACGACACATGAACGTGTCGCCGAACTCGAGATACGCGTGATCAAAAAAGACAAATCTCGCGAGCCATTCCGTCCTGAAAAAATTCGCCAAGGGCTTGAGCGAGCCTGCTGGAAACGCCCGATCCCAACAGACAAAGTCGAAAGCGTGATCACGGAGATCATCCAAGGCGTTTATATGTATCGCGACGCGGAGATTGACAGTCGCGTCATCGGCGAAATGGTCATGGAGAAACTAATTGAACTCGACGACGTGGCGTACATTCGATTTGCCAGTGTTTATCGTGAGTTCCGCGACATCCATGACTTCTTCGAAGAAGTTCGACCGATCCTTGATCGCAATCATATCAATGTAGAAACAGAAGATCCTCGGCCGTCGCCTTGAACCATGTCTGCTGCGTTGCATGGGCGGCAAATAGCGACTGTGCAGCTCTCTTAGTGAGTTCGGTCCAGCACGAACGTGGCCAGTTTTGTGAGAGCATCCGAGTAGATGTTTGAATCGAGTGATTGGGCGAACTTCGTCGCAGCACGAGCGTGTTGTTGGGCGACTGTCCTGGCGTAATCAATCGAGCCGGTTTTGACAAGAAACGGAAGCAGCTCCTTGGTGGTTGAGGCTTGTCCAACAAGCACCTTTCTGAGTTCCGCGCTGTCTGCCGCTTCGCATTTGGCAAGACAATGAATCACAGGCAACGTGGGTTTTTGATTAAGCAAATCAGTTCCCAGTGTTTTGCCGACCTCTTCCGGATGACCAACGATGTCCAGGATGTCGTCGACAATTTGGAACGCGACACCAAGGTTTCGACCGTACAGTTCGTAGTCGTGTTCGATTGTTGATTCGCTCAACATGGCTCCGATACGGCAGCCGACACCGCAAAGCTCAGCGGTTTTTTCCGTGATCATTTGCATATAGTTTTCTTCGGTCAAAGCGAAGTCGCCTTGCCAAGCGTTTTGTCGCATTTCGCCTTCGCACACTCGATTGCTTGCCCGCGCCAAAAGCCGAAGCGCTTCGACAGATCCGGAAAGACTGGCAACATGAAACGAGTGAGTGAATAAATAATCGCCCAGCAAAACGCTAACCTTGGTCCCCCAAGTCGAATTGGCAGTCGCCCGATGCCGCCGAGTTTCGGCTTCGTCCAAAACATCGTCGTGGACTAGCGTTGCGGTGTGGACCATTTCAAGTGCAGCCGCCATTTGAAGATGGGCCGGCGTGATCGTTCCACAACTTGCAGCAGACAAAAGTAGAAACACTGGTCGAATTCGCTTGCCACCCATCAGCCAGCTGTGCTGTAGAAGCTCGTCGACGAATGGCGTCTTGCTTTGAAGTTCACTCTTTAGAATTGCTTCAACCGATTGAAGTTCTGATTCGATCGGAGCGTAAACTGCTTTCAAATCCGAAGATCTCTGAACAGCAGCTGTGTGAGATGCGTCATCACCGTTAGGCAATCCGGCGTTCGCCACGTTAGCAACTTTTGCGTCGCCGACGTTTTTCGATGGAAGTCCGTGACTCGTTGCGTGGCTCACCAAAAGTTCCTTATCTGGCATCAAAACTAAGTTCGTTTGAAGTGGCCACTTTTGCCACCTGTTTTCTCTTCCAGCCGAATATCCGTCAGCTGCATGCTTCGATCGACACTTTTACACATGTCGTAAATCACTAGTCCCGCCACTGACACGCAATGGAGGGCTTCCATTTCTACACCCGTTCGTTCCGTTGCTGAAACAGTTGCAGTTATTTCCAGTGATTGCTCATCCAATGTTTCAAAATCAATTTCAACGGAATCCAATCGCAATGGGTGACAAAGCGGAATGACGTCCGACGTTTTCTTGCTGGCCATCACAGCTGCGATTCTGGCGAGCTCAAGCACGTTGCCTTTCGCGACCTTGAGATCTTGAATCAGCTGAAGCGTTGCAGGCTCCATTTGAACTTTGCCCTTCGCAACCGCCACTCGCCGCGTTGTCGGTTTTTCGCCAACGTCGACCATGTGAGCTTGGCCACGGGAATCAAAATGGGAAAGTTCTGACATTCAAATCATCAAGGTTATAAAAAAGTGTCTATTTTGAATTGAAATTTCAGTCAGAAAAATGGGGTATCCCACGGACTTCCCTATTGATTTAGACCGTTCAAAACGGACAAGAATAACTGAAACGGTCAAAAAAAGACAGCGTATTCGACCCGGGATTTGATGAGTTTTTAAGCCTCTGAGGCACTTTCATATTAACTCTACGATTTCGAACGATTGGTTTGGCTAGGGGCGTTCGTTCCGCCGGTTGGGTTCTGGGTTGGAACTTAAATTCCAACTAAAATAGACGAAGTACCCTTCACGTCATTCCGTTCATCAAAGTAGTAACGATGCTAAGAGACCTTTCAGCGAGTTTTCGATTCCAAATTACGGCTAGCCTGTTTGCTTCAGCAATGTTTTTTCCGTTGTTGAGCGGGTGTGATTTGGGAACCTATGGAAGCCGGCTTGCGGAGACGCCTAAGAACGCTCCCCCTGCCGAATCAAAGAAAACCGAACAAGGCGAGACTGCTGCAGCTCCTGTTAAAAAAGCTGAACCCAAACCCGTTGGTTCATGGGCGCTGGATGCATCTGCTTCAAAAGTGGGCGATGGAGACGTTGCGGATTGGAATATCAGTTTCGAACTTAGTGCTGACGGAACTTATGTTAGCGAAGTCGATACCCCTGAAGAGTTGGCAGACAACAACGGAACATGGACGATTAGTGGAAACAAGTTGTTGATTAGTCAGACTCACCAAGACCAAGAATCCAAGAAAGATTCCATGTCCGGTACGATCGACGGAAACACAATCACGTTGACGCACGGCAGCAATAAGTACGTTTTGAATCGTAATTGAAACTGGCCGACGGTTTCAAATTGGGCTCTGGGCGAGCAGCCTGCTCGTAGAAATCTCGTATCACCTCGTTGCGGCATGGTAGTACGAGTTCACCGCCTCTTGTCCCGTGAAGTTCGGACCGGCTTGGTCGTCCGCGCCTGCAAACGTCAAACCAAAAAAATGCTGTGCCGCTGGCGCTTCGTCTGATTCAAATGGGTTTGAATTTTTCTTTTCGAAACTCAGAAGTCTGGTTTCAGAATCAAATTCGAAACCTCTTCTCAAGAACAAGCTTTCGAAATCAAAATCCTTTTCGGCGTTGTTGGGTTGGTTCGAATCGACCATTCTCAGATTGGGAAGGTCGAGAGTAGCAATGAAACGGCCTTTGTCGCGAAGCATCGAAATGGCTCGGCTGATGATTGAAAGTTTGTCACCGACGTAATGCAAGCCATGAACGGATGTGATCAAGTCGAATTTCTGTGAGGAATTCCAGCTGCGCAGCGGCGACTCGAAAAGCGAAACAAAATCGAGGTGAGATGGCACATCGTCGAACATGCCCACTAAATCGACCCCAACGAGAGTTGAGTTTGTGTGGATGTTGAGTTCAACAAATCGAATTCCTGTTTCGATTATCGCTTTTGCCCGACCACAGCAGAGGTCCAACCAAGCGACATGCCCCTGCGACTGGTAGATTTTTTGTAAGTAGTCAATTGGATCCATTTGTAGATCCGTTTCGTACCCGTTGTTACCGAGGGCAACACGTTCACGGTTCATCCGATTGTTGGCAACAATGCATGACGATTCGAGTTCAATTTCAGTGAGTAGTTTCATACCTTTATTGTATTGGATTTGAACTTAACGTGGCACGTTCACTGCTGCTCAGTTGTTTGCCGTCGTTAGACAGCGCGCACAAAAAACCGTTACCAAAGGGTCTTTGGTAACGGTCTGTGCGAAAGACGGCGAAGTCACTTTCGGTTCAGAATTTTGGCGGCGGCTAACCTAGTTTGGCCTTGGGTCAGGCCAAAGGTTGGTTAAACCAATTCTTTAAGCGAACCGATCAGTGTTCGAAGTCGCTCGGCCAGCAAGCTGGCGTCAAACGGCTTCTTGAACGTTTCGTTAATTGCAGAACGATCGAACGAGATTGGCTGTCCGTCGTCTGGCAATAGTGCGATCAGAATCGTCTCTGAAAAATCAGGATTCTTACGCAAGTTTTGACAGATTTGCATCGCTTCTACTTTACCGATTGAGAAATCAGTAATGATGCAGTCGGGGTGAAAACTTTCAGCTTGGATACCAGCCTCAAATCCGCTGGCAGCTACAGCTACTTTGAAAGATCTCTCGGGAGGAAGTTCCCGTTTTAGGTTCTCGATTAATACCTGATCTTGAGCGACAATCAAAATTTTTGCCATCGCTTCATCTTCTAGATCACCCAAAGGCATACCATGCTCTTTGAGGAATTTGATCAGGTATTCGCGTGGAATACGACGGTCTTGCGAACCGGGGATTCGGTAGCCCTTAAGGCGACCTGAATCGAACCATTTGCTGACCGTGCGTGGGGCCACTTTACAGATCTTGGCGACCTGTCCAGTTGTGAACACCTTCATCGCAGGCTCTCCATAAACACTTTGAATCGTCTTTCGCTGCACAAGCTAATTTGGTTCAGGGCGAACCAGACTCTCAATGTGCAACTGCTTACCCCTTCTGTTTGAATTACAAACAGCTGGGTCGGGATAAACACGTAATCGCTTTTTAGGTGAGTTCGTTTCCGTACTTACTCGTCCGTTACGACATCGGCTGAAACTAAACCAAACTATCAGTGCAAATCCCGAATATCGGCCATCCAAGAATAATCGGACGGAATAATCGGCAAACTCACATACAGTTTGACGGATCAGTGACGAAGATATCGCCTGAGAGAAAATGCAACTCTTCCGCACCTATTGGGTCTTAGATACAAAACAGTTTTTAATCGAACGAAGTGTTCGACTATTGATTCCCCCCCCAGGTCATCAATCCTTTGTCCTTTGGCAAATCTAGCAAGAAGTAAAATCTTGTTAGGGACAAAGGTTTAACTTCCTGCCTTATGTTTCGTTTGTATGGGGGGTAATTCTTTAGAAACTTTCGCCAATCGTAGGGCTAGCGAGTCTTAATAGGGAAAAATGAGCTTGAACAATCGGAAGTGATGCTCCAATCGCACTAGTTTCGCCGGGAAAAGTGCCAGCAACGACAGGTGCTATTACTCTGGCTGGGGCGTTTGATAGCAGGTTGGTGCAGTCAGAATTGCCGCTGAGTTGTTACTTTGGGGGGGGGCTAGGTTTGGAGTTCGGTGATTTTTGAAGGCCGAATGACAAAGTTGGGCAATATTGGCAACGCCGGAAAGCGATCAGGGTGCGGCACTTCGCATGGCGATGCATCATCTTCGTGAGGATTGCGGCTAAACGTAAATATGCGGAGACGAATAAGGATACGGGCAATCGCAAAAGCGGTTCGCGCTTCTCGCTCTATCCATGTCAGTAATGGAGAACGGCCCTGGTGGATGGTTGAAGAGCGTGTGCACTGAAGGACGTCACATTGCGATCAAAGGTTAGCATGTGTGCGGTTGGTGCAAGATTGTGCAAGTGTTCGACGACAGGCCGGTTCAATCGAGTCCTAGCATTGTTTTCGAGCCAATACTGCAGCTGATGTATCTGTCGATTACCGGCAGAATCTTAAGCCGCCTGGCGACGACGGGCAGCAGGACCGGCAACTGACTTCTTAGAAGATACCAAGCGGTAAAGGTCGAGGTAACGCTCAGACTGGCGGTTAGAGTCAAACTCCCGTTCCATCATCAGTCTTGCGCGACGCCCCATCGTTGCCCGTGCCTCGGCGTTGTCTACCAACGCACTGATGCGTTCAGCCAAATGAGCCTCGTCACCGAGTTTCGCAATCAAACCTGTTTGGCCATCGCGAACGTATTCGGGAATTCCCCCGGCGTCAAACGCGACGACTGGAGTTCCGCAGGCCATCGCTTCGAGGCCTACTTGGGGTTGGTTGTCTTCTCGTGAAGGCACAACGACCAGGTCCGCGGCTGAGTAGATCAAGGCTTGCTTCTGTTCTGAGTCAACGTAGCCAAAGTGATTTACTTTGGGTTGGTTGGCTGACGATTCGATTTCGCCCGAGCCAAACACGAGCGATTCAACTTTGTTTTTCGTGTTTAAATTTTCAAGTGCTGGCAGTAGATGTTGAAGGCCTTTGCGTCGGTTGTTGATGTCTTCTGCGCCAAACCCGATCAATATCGCATCAGTGTCGAGGCCCAATGCTCTCCGGGCGTCGGATTTGTTGATTGGTTGAAACGTCTTTAAGTCGAATCCCAATCGAATCGTCTGAAACGATGCCTGTGTTGGAAAAACCTTGCTGTCCATCGCCAATTCACGCATCCAATCGCTGGGCGTAACGATGTGTAGGTTTTTGTTTTGAAGCGACTGTTGTTTAACATTAAACGTAGTCGCAGAAACGTCTTTGGGGCTTGAATTGACGACCTGAGGGCATCCACCACACCCAAATCTGAAACGAGAACAACCATTGGAGTAATGGCATCCACCTGTGAACGCGTTCATGTCATGCAGCGTCCAGACGATTGGCGTGTCGTTTGGGACAGAATCAAAAAATGAAGGGTAGTCGGCGAAAAATGAAATCCAATGCAGATGCAACACGTCGGCGTCGATTGATTTCCAATCGAGTGGCGTTGATTCTGGAAGCTGGGCCATCGAAAAAGTCTCTTGGCCGGCTGGGCGTAACGCTAAATGGGTGTTGAATTGGTCGTAGACGTCCTTTTGACGACGACGTTCTCGCCTACGTTGAACGGCACCGGTAAAAATGCCGAATTTAGGCGACGAAAAGTTCAACTGATGAAAGCTCGGTTCTTGAATCTCCGCTTTTTCGTTGCGGTGGTAGAAAAACTGGCTGTCAATATTTTTGGCACGAAGCTTTTCGTGGATTCGCTTGGCAGCGGTGGCGGCACCGCCGTACGGAAACGTGTTGAACTGAGCAACTTTCACGGTTCGCTCCTGTGCAAAAGGGTCATGTACCGACAGAAATAAAAATTAAGCCGCACGAGGGCGATAAAAAGAGTCAGGATTCTGGGCTTCGAATTTTTTCTTGGCCAAGAACATATTTTCCAGCATCGCTTGGCGACCACGCCGAACAAATTGAACCTTAAGTTTGCGTTTGGCCGTTTCGAACTGATCAAGAACAGAATTCCAAGTCGCCGATTTCAATTCGCGATCGGTTAGTGGAGCAATGCACTGCTCGATGAAAGGGTCTTTGTCCTGCATGAAACCATGCAAGAGTACTTTGTCCTGATCCAACACGTCTCTGCGAACTCGATCAAGCGTTGAAAAAGAAATTTGGCGAGTAAATCTCGCTCGCCCAAGTTTCTCCGCGTATTGGTAAACCGCCATGTCGAATACGCCCGTTCGTGCCTCGGTGGGCATTTGAGTCGCAAAATCCATTGAATAGCAAGCGCCGCCATTGATGTGGGGGTGGAGAATCAGTTTCGGTTTTTTGAAAATCCGTTGCTTGTAAACTTCAGGAACAAAGCATCCCATCATCACGGGAACTTGGTCACCGCTGTACCACTCTTCAGATAGTCGGTCGATCCAATTAGGTTTTACCGGTGCCATGTCCGACTCAAGCCATAAACTGAATCCGTCATTGCCTTTGTAATTCTCGGCAATGAACTCCATGCAGTCCCAGAACATCGCGCCTGGGCCTTCGGGGTATCCAAAGATTTGAGTCGGGCAAGCAAAAGGGATCGTTTTTCCTAATTCCGAGTAGGCTTCAACCAATTGCTGGCTGGTTTGCGTTTTCGGACTGGACGCAAGCAAAAAATCGCATTGCGTTTGCGGCTGGGGAAACGATTTGAGCCGCTTGGCGATTTTTAGATAGCGATCAACCTCCTCTTGGCAAAAATACGGAAGGATGATGATGTGCTTTTTGTTCGCGTCCATGTGAACTTTTGTCATTTGGGGGATGTGATTGACGGACATTTTTTATGAAATAAGCAGTTGTCGGGTCAATTCCAATCTGTGCTAGCGTTTGCCGCGGTGGACGGTTTTAGAGCCGACGGTTTTAGATTTTGGCGGTTCGTTGATGCGAGTTGAAAGCCAGCCGAGTGGTAATGGTCAGGCCAGTTCTAAAACTGCGAGGGTGTTCGATCGAGCTCACTGGCTACCCTGATTTCGTTGTCAGGTTGAAGCACTGAGAGATTATTTAACTGTGTTGAGTTGCGATTGACGGTCGCGCGTTTTTGCGGATACGATTCGGTCAGTCCCTACACAACCTAATGGGAGCCAAGGATGGCTAACTTTTTTCTGATCGATCACTCGCTTCGAAAGGCAGGAGGCCATCACTACGACTACGCTCGTTGTGTGGCGGAGGCTGCGAACGATTTTGGATTTTTGACTTCGGTTGGAGCCAATCGTCAGTTCGGCCGGCAGCAATCTGAGCAAGGGTCATCGCTGGAGCAGTACGGTCAGGTCCGTCGAGTGTTTCGCGATACGGTTTATCAGCCCGATAGCTATCTCGCTGGTCTGCAGCATTTGACTCGAAGCAAGAGTCACGAACTGATCCAAGATGATTCAGAAGAACGTCGTGTCACCAAATATTTGGCCGGCTTTAAAAAGTTCAAACACCGCCGGCGTCGCGAAAAATTTGTCCGACAGTTTGCCACGGACTGCGACCGATTCTTTCGTCCTTCACTGCAAACACCGGGTGATCATGCCTTTTTGACAACGGTATCAGAGCTAGAGCTGATGGGGTTGGCGGTTTATCTCTCCAGTCATTCCAAAACGCTTCAGACCCATTGGCATCTTCAGTTTCATTACAACTTGTTTGACGGACGCACGCCGGAATACGAATCGCAGAATTCTGTCCTACAAGCTGTTAGATCTTGTTTTCTCGCTGCCCTTGCGAGGCTTTCGTATCACTCCGTCCATTTTTACACGACCTCTCAAACGCTGGTTGATCAATATAATCAATTGGGAGTGGGGGAGTTTCAATTACTCCCCTACCCTGTCGCACGAGACTTCGCGACTGATGAATTTTCCAAAATGGAATTCGGTGAGAGTAAGCTTGGTGAACCAGCCAGCCATCGCCAGCCGGCGTTGTTGCGTGGGGAGTTTGAATTATCCAACTTGGTTGAACAGTCGGATCTCAACCCAGTGACGGATTTCGAATCGGATCAGATTCGTTCAGGTCAACTTGCTTCCGGTCAAATCGAATTGGGCGGTTTGGATGAAGACCTAGCGTTCGCGTTTTCTGAAAAAGATGACACGCCTCGCGACGACAATCAGGTGGGATCGGCGACTACGCTGTCGTTCATGGATTATGCCAGCCAGACTGCGCCGGGTTTGAATCCGAATGGTCAGAGTCAAGGCGATCATTTTCACAAGCCGTTACGGCTGACTTGCCCGGGTGAATTGCGACGCGAAAAAGGCCAGCTTGATTATCTTCAGCCGCTGGTCAACGAGATTTGGCCAACACATTTGGCAACTGGAAATGTTCAAGTTATTGTGCAACGACCGGCTCGCAAGTGGCACTCGAAAAAACAAAAGATCGAGCTCGAATTGCCGGAGGCGCCCGCGGAAAATTGTAACCCGATCGAGTATTTTTCCCATCCGCTCAGTCACGAGGATTATGTTCAGCTAATCAAGTCAACCGATTGCGGGCTTTTGTTTTACGACAGCCGTGTTTATTTCAGCCGTCGCGCCGGTGTCCTCGGTGAGTTGCTTTCTGCTGGCAAACCTGTGATCGTCTCGGCGGGCAGCTGGTTGGCGGAGCAGATTCAAAATCCGATTTTCGAGCACGTTGATTCGTTGCTGCGGTCAAACTCAATCGCTAGAGAATTGTCGCTAGGCGACTTCAATTGGAATAGTAAGAACGTTCCTAATTCTGGGGGCGTGTTGTCATTCGATAAAGCGCAGCATCCGTTCGAGTTCACTGTTGGGCGAGAGGCGGGAGAGTCCAGTCTCGTTTTGAGGTTTGATTGGCATTGGCCAAAAACACAAGGTGTCTACGTTCGAATCGACGTTTCTCAAATGGATGAACGTGGTGAAGTGATCGACCAATGCAGCCGAGTCATTGGCGGAAGTCGGACTGATTTGCAGCCAAGTTCGATCTTCAACATGCAGTCGGAAACTTACAGCGTTAAATTTTCTTTGACAAATGCGTTTCACAATTCGATGGCAAGTGTCAAACGTGTCGAGGTTCTAACGTTGGCATCTGACTCAGGCGTTGAAGAGCTTCCGATAGGTCAGGTCGGTATTATCGCGAGTGATCAGGCAGATTTGGCGAGATGCATTGACGAGGTGGTCAAACACTACGACCATTACAGCAAATCGGCCACACGTTTTTCTACACGTTGGTACTCCTCGCACCAGCCCAAGCGGACGGTTGGCCATTTGGTTTCAATCGGCGAAGCGATGATGGGGCGGGCGGGTTGAGTTTTGGGAAAGCGAAACGCGATGTAACTGACGGAGCGCTTGTTCGTGCCCTCGCGGATGCGGAAATTATTGCAACCCTTTGATTAGGTCGGTCGGTATCGAGTGGCCATGTTGTTTAGTTTGGGAAATTGAGATGAATGTTTTGGTCGTTGGCGGAGCGGGTTACATCGGTTCACACATGGTTCGGCTGCTTGATCGAGCTGGGCACAAAGTGATCGTGCTAGATAACCTGTCGACTGGTTTCGCAGAAGCTGTAACCGCGGGTGAATTGGTCGTTGGTGACATGCGTGATCGAGCCTTGGTTCAGCAAGTGCTAGGTGACAATCAGATCGATTCGGTGATGCACTTTGCCGCGTGTGCACTGGTGGGTGAGTCCGTTGTTTCGCCATCCAAGTATTACCAAAATAACGTCGTTGCAACGTTGGAGCTGTTGGAAGCCATGCGTCACTGCGATGTCAAAAAACTGGTTTTCTCAAGCACTTGTGCTACTTATGGTGTGCCCCAAGTCATTCCGATTTCAGAAGCCGAGAAACAAGAGCCAGTTAACCCTTACGGTTTTACAAAACTTGTGATCGAAAAAGCTCTAGAAGACTACTCTTCGGCTTACGGTTTCGGGTTTGCTGCCCTTCGTTATTTCAATGCCGCAGGTGCTTCGCCTGACGGAGGAATTGGCGAGGATCATGATCCTGAATCTCATCTTATTCCAATCGTGTTGCAAGTTGCACTTGGGCAGCGTGAAGAAATTACGGTCTACGGTGACGATTGGCCGACCCCTGACGGAACGTGTATTCGAGATTATATCCATGTCGACGATTTGGGATCGGCTCACCTGTTGGCGCTTGAGCGAATCGAGTCGGGTAAAGGAATCAAAGTCAACCTCGGGACTGGCAACGGTTGCAGTGTGCGGCAAATTATCGAAACGTGCCGAGAGGTCACCGGTTGCGATATCCCTGAAGTCATGGGCGAACGCCGACCCGGTGATCCGCCTGAGTTAGTCGCCAACGCGACAATGGCGCGTTCGGTTTTGGGATGGGAACCACAATATCAAATGCCCAAACCAATCATTGAGACTGCTTGGAATTGGCATCAGTCTCATCCGACCGGTTATGCCAAAGCATCAGAGTCGAAAAAAGTTGCTGGGTAAGCTGCTGGCAGGGATTGGATTCTTGCAAAGCAAAAGTTCGGTCGAGCGTGTCTTGCACTCGTCGGCGTCTCGCTCTAAGTGGCCCGTGCCACCGACTAGTTACGTCTTTTGTCGCGGTTGGGTAGGCAGTTGTGGCCAACGCTGAAACGCCAAATGTGAATCTTTCCAACTCTATTTGGCGTGAGCTTTTTGATTCAGTTGTTTAAGGCCATAGAAAATGCAACGGCGATCGCGCCGATCCCAATCAGGATCGCGATGATGTTTTGGATCAACCGACGGCGGCTTTTTTGTTTGTCGGTCAGCATTTTAAGTGCGACCCTTTCGCCCTCGTGCTCGACTCTTAAAACGCGATTGTCAATTTGAGCGATACCGCCCTTGCCGTCGGGAAGTACGACTTTGAATTGATCTTGGCCGGCTTGGCTGACACGGGTTGGGTCAAGCACGTCAAATCGCGGGGGAAGTAAATGATCGATTGGATCGGGCTTCCATGGCGATTGAGTGATTTCTTCTGACGTTTGCACTGATTGAGGATGTGCGTTTTCTGGTTCGGCGTTTTCTAAGCGAACGCTTTCCTTTTGAGCGATTCCTGAATTGGTGCTTTCCGCTTGAGCGCTCACTGAGTGCGTCTGATTCTCAGATGTTGGGGCAGCGAGGACAAACTCCACGGGAGAAGCAGCGTCGCTCGGCGAAACAGACTGGGCAAATTCTGTTGGGTTTTGAGAATCCGCCTCGTTCGAAGTAGCGTTTGCTGCAAGGTTGGGCTGGGCAGGCGTTGGCTTGGGCTGAATGGGTTTGGAAGATTTTTCAGAGGTTGGTTTTTTGGAGGTTGTTTTCGGTTTGGCTGCAGCGTTTTTGTTTGTTTGAGGCTTTCTTCTTTTGGGCTTGATCGGAGGAAGTTCGTTTCCTTCCACCGGCTGAGTGTCTCGATTGGCGGAAGCCTTTTTCCTCTTCTTGGGAAATTCGCGAAATCGAGGGTCGGGCTTTTTGTCTTTGGTGTCTCCAGGTCGAACTTTTGTTGGGGCGTTTGCTTTTGCAGCTGCGTTCGCTTTAGCAGCTGTCTTCGTTTTATCTGGTGCCTTCGGTTGGACTGCTGCCTTCGATTGTGGAGGAGCCTTCGGTTGGGGGGGCTTTGATTGTCTTGCCTTCGTCTTGGCGGGCGAGGAAGGCGGGGCGTCCGAGTCAGGCGTGAAACCGGGTGCGAATAAGTCTTTCGTGTTCTCGGTGGTTGGTTTGGCCTGCTTCTTTTTCCGGCGAAGTTTCGAAATGGGGGCCGCCACAATGTCCGGCGCAATCATCTCAGCCTCGGCCTGCCTCTCAGGTGGTGCCTGTGGTTGAATCGCAACGCCTGTTTGACAGTGAGGGCATTCAACTGTTATGCCGTACATGTCACTCGTGATTCCAAATTGACCACTACAACTCGGGCAGGCAAATACTTCTTGCTGGGGCGCAAGCGTACTTTCTCGTTGAGGCAGGGGGTCTGGAGACGAGCCAGTCGCGAAGGCT
>JBGCDK010000018.1:0-27410 GCA_045105295.1 Mariniblastus sp. | reverse complement strand
AGAATTCACTACCGGAATCGGCTCACTCTTCAGTGGCGGTGGAAACCGTGGCGGCGGTGGTGGCGGATACGGCGGTCGGGGCAAAGACACTCGCCCAGACCGACCACAGCGTCCTGAATCTGATGGTTAGAATTTGCGATTTTGCAAAACAAGCGTCGCACATTTTTTGTGCTTAAGAAAAATCAGCGGTCATTCCTAATCGGAATGGCGGCTTTTTTTATTCACTCGGAAGCAATGGAACAATGTCTCGTGAAAACGATTGGTGCTCTCTCAATGATTTCCATCTACCGTCATTTTTCAGTGACTCAAATTTATCGAACCCCTGTTGCTGGATGGCGATCTTCAACCACTCAGAACCTTGCTCGGCCGCAGCATCGAATTCCGTGCTCTTTTCCCAATCGTCCCCCAACGACTTACGCCACTCGTTCAAAACAGATGCCATTCTCGTTGCCGCCATTTCAAAATGAGTTCTCTCATTTGGATCCTTGGGTGTCCCAATTTCAAGGATACCCGAAACCGCAGCGACCGCGTCCTGCCATCGCTCAAGCCGCACCAAATGGTAGGACTTCATCTTCACCCAGCCAAGCTGATGCCGGCGAAGCGAGCGGCTGTAGGTCGACCGATCGATGGCGATCGAATTTTCGATTGCCGTCATCGCAAGCGGCAAACACTCCAAGAATTTTTCGGAGTCCATACTTTCGTGCAAAACGCCAAGCCGTAATAAGTGTGCATGGCAAAGCTGCTGATGCCCAGCCAAAAACCGATTGGATCGCAAGACGATGCTCTCCCCGAGCTTCACTGCTTTGTCCGCTGCATCGACAGCCAAATCAATCTTTCCTTGCTTTTGAAAAACTTCACCTCGAAGGCAAATATTATCCATTGCAAACTTTGCGCCTTGCAACGACTTGCTTAACCCTCGAAGCGCAAACACACGAGCAGAAACCGCAAGTGATTCATCCAAACGATTGGCTTCAGAAAGAAATTTCGCTCTCGTTACCAAACTCGAAGCCAGTCGCCGAAGCACTTCGTTGTTGTCAGGTTCAATCTGAATCATTCTTTCCATAATCGAGAGAGCTTCGCTGGATTTTTGATCGCACAGCTTATCGATCTCGGGGTTCTTCTTAGAATGATTAGAACGTCGCAGTTCGTGATACCAAAGAGTCAAACACGATGCCCGAAACACGTTCATGCTGAGCTCTCCTGGCTGCCCCTCCAAACCAGATTTGAGAATTTGGTTTGCTTTTTCAAAACACTCAAACGATTCAGCTTGGCGATTTTGAAAAGTCAGCGTCGACGCGAGGTTGATCAACAGAGGGCCGACGAGTGCCGCAGTCCTTTTCGTTAACGGGGACTCCACCTGTTCAAGCAGTTCGAAATATCGTTTCGCACTCTCAAATTCCTCGATCGCCTCGTCAATTCTACCGCCGCGTTTTAGTGCAAGGCCACGATAATTGCAGGTTGTTATCAGGTAGTACCAATGACCAGTTTCAGTAAAAACACTCGCGTGGTTTTCAACAATTTCTTCAAGCCGATTGGCGGCTGCAACCGTTTCGTCTATTTTTCGCGAGCTCGTCAATGCATCAAGACCATCGATGTGTAGTTCGACTACCAGCTCGACGAACTCGAGATCGAGATCTTCTACACGCCGGTTCCAATCCGAAGATTCTCCTAACCACTCAAGTGCATCTTTTCGTGTTTCCAACGCTTTGGCATTTTCACCAAGTGCATTTTGGAGCCGGCAAATTCGCGTGTAGACACGAAGGCGATTTTTTCTGATCGCCACATCTCCTTGCTCTTCATTGGCCAACGAAAGTTGAAGCTCAAGCGTTTGATGCAATAAGGATCTTTGCTTTTTCGACATCAAACTCGCAGGGCGAGAATAAGTGTCGTCCAAGAAACCATCCACTAGCCCCGTCATTTGACCAAGATATTGCTGAGCAAAGGCTGATTGTTCGAACGCAATCTCGGCCTGTTTTCGGGCTTCAAGCCATTGCCAAACAGAAAAGACCAACGCGAGCGACACAACAGCCAGGGCGGAAGCCACGACCGGATTGCGGCCACACCATTTTTGCATCCGCTCAAATTTGGTCGCATGCCTTGCCTCGACGACGTCACCGCTAAGCCAACGGTTCAAATCTCTAGCCAACTCGTTGGCTGATTTATAACGCTCTGAACGCGGTTTCCGCAGACACTTCAAACAGATTGCCTCGAGATCGCGTGGGATCGATCCGTCCAATCGTCTAGGCGGTTTGATTTCGTTTTTGTTGATCGCAAGCAACGTTGCGATGTGGTTCTCGCCGATTATCGGAACCTGACCAACGAGCAACTCGTAAAGCATTACCCCCAAAGAATAAATGTCCGTTCGCCCATCGACTTCCTTGGTTCCCATCGCTTGCTCGGGAGACATATAGGCGGGCGTTCCCAGAATCGCCCCCTCGGCTGTCTCCATCAAATCAGTCGTCTCCGCATGTTTGGCCAAACCAAAATCTGCAATCCGCAGTGCATTGCAGTCAAGGTCGACTTGCGACTCAATATTCGCGGACTCTGATTCTAACAATATGTTGGCCGGTTTGAGATCTCGATGAATCACTCTACGTTGGTGAGCGTGCTCAACCGCCTCAGCCAATGTCGCTATGATCGTCGCCGCGATCACAGGCGACGCTGTTCCAGAATTGCCCTCCAACCATTTTTCAAGCGTAATTCCATCGCAGAACGCAGACGCAATATATCGCTGGCGATCCGCCTCCCCCGCTTCAAAAACAGGGACAATGTTGGGATGGCTCAACACCGCCGCGGCTTGAGCTTCGCGCTCGAATCGCCCCCTCGCATCATCGGAATCAAAACGAGATGACTTCAAAACCTTAAGTGCGACATTTCGATTGAGCTGGGGATCGTAAGCAAGATAGACTTTTGCAAACCCTCCCTCGCCAATAAGTTGCTTGATCTCGAACCTGGCAACACTTTCGCCTGCTTCGTCTGATCCAGCGACTCCTGCTGCTGGCAGCGTTCCTCCTGCAATCTCGGCCAGCGTTTGTTTGGAAGCATTCGCCGAATTGGGTAGTTCATTGTCCAGCTTGGCAGCATTGAGAAACGCAAGTGCATTTTTGACTCGCTCCAACTCTTCCAGCTCCTCCGCCGAAAGCCCCTCGGTCGACAGGTTTCCTGATTTTTTTGATTCCGCTTTATGCTCGCTTGAACCCTCTAGCCCTAACTGAGCCGCTATATTCGCCAAAAACTGCAGGCGTTGCTCCGGGGCATCTTCGAATTGTTCGTCATCGTTCAACATTACATTGGTTTCAACGGTAAAAAAGACCGTTCTCGATCTCAATCGACGAATGGTTTGGTTAAAAAGGAACGGCTGTTGTTAAAGAGACCATCGAAGTGAGCGATTCAACGTTTTTTCCGCCCACATTAAATCAATTGGATTTTTTTCCTCAAAAAACTTTTGCGAGCCTCCTGATTGGCAAACGTAGTCGCAAAACCCAATCGCAAATCCAAATCGTAACACCAACCCATTTTTGGTTTTCGCGTTGAGATGTTTTCAGCGTTTGCCAAAACAAATGCGGGTACGACCAGCCACTATTCTTGCCGGCTGTCGAACTCACTGCCATTCAATTTGGCCTCAAACTTCAACATGGCCCGATACCACAACTGCGAAGCAGAGTTTTCCGAGCGGTCCATTTTCTCACCAATTTCCTTGAACGACAAAGACTCAAACGTTCGGAGGCGAATGACTTCCGCGTGATCTGGCTTTAATTCCGCAAGGACTTGATGCAATCGCTCGTTTCGTTCACGACTGATCGCTTCGCTTGATGGCGTGCGACTGTCATCGGGCGGCACGATGTCGAACGTTTCCGAAGTCTTGGCGTACATCGAACGTTCGCGTTTGGCATCTCGTTTTCCGGTATGGAATTTCCTTCGAGTTCTACCAATCTCATTGATCACAATTGTTTCGATCCAACCTCGAAGCTCGCGGCTGTTCTCACCGCGGAACTGTTCGAACTTCTCAATGATCTGAATGAAAGACTGCTGGACGATGTCAGACGAGCCAGCTTTGGCTCTAAGATTCCGATCCATATGCCGTTTCGCAGTGGTCTCCAGATACGCTTTTAATTCGCGCATCAAGTCTTCCCTTGCTTTAGGATCCCCATCTCGTGTCGGTGTGATCAACAGGCTGATAGACCCGTGATCGATCGACGCATCTTCTCCGTTTGGCAATTCACGCTCCAAAGCTAATCACAGTGGGCACCTGCCACCATTGGCATCTTAAATTGATCTTTCCTTCATTATAAATCGAGAGAATTGCTTTTCATATGCCGAAACGCTTACAGGGAGCAAACCCTTCCGAAAAAGGGGCGCCTTTGGTCAGCGAGGGGCGATGGCCCAGTGTGTTCACCGAGACACTGGAGTCAGAACGCCCAACCTTTGACGCCAACGGATTTAGGTAGGTAAATTTGAAGACCATCGGTCGAGATAGCTAGTCGGATTTAACAAGTCTCTTCGGCGCCTGAATGGCAGACCATTGGTGTGCACTTTCCCACCAGCTCCCGAAACGGACAGCGGTCCCGATCCAGCACCACTATACAACTCCAAGTGCAACATGTCGCTCGGGACGTTGATCCCAATCAAATGACCGACTTGTGCGATGTGCTGACCGGCGGTGACTTGGTCGCCTTTGGCAACCTGAGCGTTCTGTTGCACCTCACCGTAGCGAGCCGTGAATGAACCATGGTCAATCTCGATCGCATACGTTCCAGCATAGAAAGCATACGGCCCCTCAATAACGACTCCGTCGGTAATAGCGTGGATGTGAGTGCCTTGGGGAAAGTAAATATCACAAGCGGCATGAGCACGGGTTCCGTTACTTCGGTTAGATCCAAATGCTCGATAGGAAGTTTTGTAACTCCAGTTGCTCATTGACTTGAACGGGAAATACTCAGCCCCGGTTCCTGCCGGAGGAGTCACTGGTGTAGCCGGAGTTCCTCCCGGGTTTCCACCTCCTGGCGAACCAGCACTAGCCAACGCGGCTTGCGTCTGGGGACCGACAACTCCATCGACACCAATTCCAGCCTGACGTTGAAATGCCAGAACGGCAGATTTTGTTCTAGGCCCAAACACTCCGTCAACCGACAGCCCTGGACTAGGTCTTAATTTCGCATTGAGTGCACTTTGAAGTGTGCGTACTGCGGTTCCGCGGCTTCCTGTTCGTAGCAATGCCATCTCTCTCCCCTATGCTTTGTTTAACCAAATTTAATTGGCCAGCTTCAATTGGCCGGCTTTAATTGGCCGGCTTTTGCAGCCAACGCTCTTTTGTAATTTACCCCCCGGCTTGAAAAAGCATTTGCGGAACAACGGGTTTCAAAACTCACTCGGGAGATACACGAGACACGAATTTTGTTGTCACGCTTCGTTGTTTCAAACGACCTTCCGAACAAAATTCTGAATCGGGTTCGCGACTACCAAGTCTGGTAGATGTTTTGCGAGTAGATGTTCCATTCAGCGTTACGCCGATTGATTAGGCCCTGCATCACATTGCCCTGAGACTTGTTCCAAGCCTTCCAAGCCTGCTCGAGACTTGAATAGGGCGTTTGCGCCGCTGGGTTGTTAACAAGCTTCAAAACTGATGACCTTTGAAAGCCACCGATCCCAATGTTAAAGGTCAAAATAACCAAGGCGTCAAATTGATTCTGTGTTATCGTCGCTGTCACACCTGACTGAACCGCACTGGCGTATGGCTGCAAGTCACTCACAAACAAAGCTTCGGCTTGTGCTGCAGTAATTCCACCTGCGTAGGTGGCCCATTCGCCGCGCGAGATCAAATGGCCGTAGCCGATCGTCGCCCCCTCGACCCACGCAGAAATGTCTTGTCCATTCTGATCGTTGTACGGCGTCAGACGAAGTTGCTCAATTGATTTTAAAAGGTCCGTCCCTCTTGCACTCACTGACCCACTCGAGCTGCCGGCAGCAGGAGTTGGTGGAGCCACTGGCGTTGCTGGAGTTCCCGGTGCAGTCGTCGCATTTGCCAGAGCAGCCAGCGTTTGAGGACCGGCGATACCATCAGCCGTCAGCCCAGCCTGTCGCTGAAAATTAAGCACCGCGTTTTGCGTGCGTCCGCCAAAATTTCCATCAGGGTTGAGGTTGGGACTAGGACGCAGTTTCGCGTTCAAGTCTTGTTGTAGTTTTTTTACGGCATCACCGCGGCTGCCATTGCGAAGGATTGTTCCCGTTGGTCGTGGAACTGAGGATCTTGATGCCGCGGCAAGCTGAGCCTGAGTTTGTGGGCCAACGATTCCATCGGCACTGATGCGTGCCTGTCGCTGAAAATTCCGAACGGCGTTTTGAGTTTGCGGGCCAAAAATACCGTCTGGCGTTAGATTTGGGCTTGGACGCAAAGCAGAATTCAATGAGCTCTGGAGTTTTGCAACCTCCGGCCCTCGACTGCCTAGTTTCAATGTTGCCACCGTAATTTTTCTCCGAAACACTTCACAGGCTAAGTTCACTTCCTAAGCCGTTAGTTACGAAGATTCGCTGCGACTGTCGCCACAATTTTCGAGTTTTCTGAAAACCACGTTTATTTGCGTGCGTTATCAAAAAAACGTCGACGCGAGAAATCAAGCTACGTGTTGCAAATCGCCCAAGCTGTTGCCAATCGGTTTTCGACACGTCATCTCGAATGACTTGCAAATTCTTGCCTTGCGCGAGAACTCTCGAAATCCGCGGTAGATCATCGCGTAACTGTTAAGCCGCAAGGGCAACGCGCCGGCTCCGCCAGTCAATCGTGTAGGCAGGATCTCGAATCCCGACTTGGTCAGAAGCGAAGCGCAGTTTTTTCGATTGAAAGTGTAAAGGTGTTCTGAAGGCCAGAATTTTTCGTATCGCGGGCCCATGATTTTTGCCTTGATGTAGTCTGAGTTCGGAGTCTCGAACATCATGACGCCACCCGGTTTTAAAACTCGTTTCCACTCAGCAAGCGATTCCAAAACATCATCGACGTGCTCGATCACATGCCAATGCGTAACCAAATCAAAAGTTCCATCCTCGAACGGAAGTGCGACACCAGCGATTCGGTGACAGTCTAAATCCTGATTCTTGCAAAACTCAATCGCAGTCTGGCTAACATCGACACCCGACGCAGACCAACCAAACTCACGCGCGGCGGAAACCGCGGCTCCGACAGAACAACCGATGTCGAGGCTTCGAATTTGAGAACCCTGGTTTGATTCCAAATAATGTTTTGCAGCACCAAGGCGAATTTTTGCCGTCTTAATTTTTTCTTTAAGTCGAACCGAGTAACAATCATGGTATTCGTCTTCGTAGATCATCTGCGTTTCAAGCGTACCTTTTTGATAGAGCTGGCAACCTGGACAACGCTTTAACACATGAGCGGGTCGATCGATAAAACTCTCAAGGCCCGAGGTACCACAATTTTCACATTGATCCATCACGGCTGACATCTCGATTCCCTTGTTCGGCGTTTTGCTCTGTTTCACAGCCAAAACAATAGAGAACTTAGCTATTTAATCCAACAGAACATTCCGCTAGCGAAATTGTTTATGCCCAATTCCAATCGCTGGTTGAGAGAGAAATCCGTTTGTGTTTTCCAGTCGCGCCCAGTGGTTACTTGGACGTTAACCCAAATTTTTCGCATGATTTAGACCAAGCGATTTCATTCAAGCTTCACTTGAATTTTCGCGTACCTCAGGCTTCGATTCCCAAACGCTTCTTCATGATCTCCAAGTGATAAACGACATGGCCGCCCAGAATGAACAAGTTGGCTCTCGCTGTTATTGAATTGTCTGATGCCGTACCAACACGCCCCAAGGCTTCTGGCTCCAAACGCTCAAGCAACAACACATTCGCGTTGCGGAGATGCCTGAATTCTTCGAGCAGCGAATCCATAGACACCGTTTCGTAGTCCATATTGCTGACATAAAGGTTCTGATCAAACCCAGGAATAGGAGTCTCGTCGCCCACTGCGATCCGCAACATACGAGTACTGAAGACACGTTCGACATCAATCAAATGCCCAAGCACCTGCTTCAACGTCCACGTGTAGGGCTCGTGGAGTTTGGTTTCCTCATCAGCATCCAGTCCCCCCAACACCGCATTCAACTCTTCGGTCTGCTTCGCAAACGCGATCAAAAAATCATCGGCTTTGAATTTCGAAACGTACCTGTGGTAGTACTCGTGATATTCATTGGGCGATGGAGCTGAAATAGAGAATTGAGTATTCATGACTGGTCTTTGACTGAGTTTTAACTGGATGATGGGTTGCGTTAAAGGTTCTCGATCGGGGATTGCTTCAAATACTCCCGAACAGGGATCTGAATGGTGCCACTGCTTCGATTTTGACCGAGCAGTGTAATCTTAACACCCGGCGTTAAATTCGTTTCTAAATTCGTCAATGTAACCGGGGTGTTGGATATCCGCGGATTTTGGATCGGTGATCGATTCGCCAATCGTTGAAACGATTGGGACAATACCAGTCCAAGCCGGAAAATCAAGATCGGCCTCGTCATCACTTGGGTCGCCGGTTCGAATTTTTGCAGAAGCGGATTCGATCTGCAGCGCCACCACAGCCGTGGCCGACATCTCTTTCTCGTTGGGTTGCCTCGCGTCATCCCAACGCCCCGGCATTACCTTGTCCGAGATTGCTTTCAATGCTGCCAAGACATCGCTTCGGTCCGTCAATAGTTTTCCGGTACCAAACACGACGGCACTTCGATAATTCATTGAATGGTGAAACAACGATTTTGCCAACACCAAACCATCCACCATCGCGAACGAAACGCTAACAGACTGCCCACTGCTGAGGTACTTCATCAATCGACTGGAGTTGGCTCCGTGAAAAATCAACGAGTCACCCATCCTTGCGTGCAGCATCGGAATCACTGCCACACCCTCGTTGTGAAAATTCAGAATCCCGACATGCCCAATCCAAGCCCTGTCGATGATCTCGAAAACCGTTTTGCGATCATAGTGCCCGCGCTTTGGAACGCGTTTGACTTGATTGACATTGGTTACTTCGAATGGGTGATTGTCTTGAGATTCAGCCACGTAAATTGCTTTCGAATTGAAGTGCCGACTGCTTTTGTTTGGCACTCACTATCGAACTCTGGTCCAGCGTCTGCAATATCCCATTCGCAATTTTTTCAAGATAGCGATCTGAGGAGACGAAACGCCACAGATTGGAACGCGACAAATTGAAACACGACAAGACAATTGCCTGTGGCACGAAAGCCGCGTCCCAGATCAATTTCGTTTCAAGCTGCTCATAGCAACTGCTTCACTTCAACAAATCGGAAATCATTTTTTCCGCATTGGGGAATGAAAAATCAAAGCCTTTGATCATCAATCTCTCAGGCGAGACTTTTCTGCTTTTTAGAATCAGCTCTGTTTGCGTCCGCAGAAAAATCGCGCCAATTTTCAAAAGCCAAACAGGCTGAGGCAACGTAAACCAAGGCCCAGTCTGCTGCTTTAGCAATCCGTTGAACTCTTTGTTTTGAATCGGATTTGGCGAACAAACATTGACGCACCCCGGCGTTGGAGACTTGACCAAAAATTCGACGACTCGGCAAAAATCTTCAATGTGGATCCAACTGATCCACTGGTCACCACTTCCCTGAGGCGAACAAAGCCCGAATTTTGCGAGTTTGCTCATCACCGGAAAAGCACCACCGTCTTTGCCCATCACAATTGCGATTCGCAAGGCTGTCTGGACAGTGTTCGCCAACTTAGTGCGAAAAAACTCTTCCTCCCATTGCTTCGCGACATTCATGGAGAAATCGTCACCGATATTATCCGACGTCTCTTGATTGGCTGGCGCGTTGCCGCGTGTGTCGTTGTAGATCGTCGACGTGGAACTATTCAACCAAATTCGCGGCGGCACTTCGCAAGATTGAACAGCCTGATGAAGTACCTTTGTCGAATTGATACGACTAGAGAGTATTTCCGCTTTGTTATGAGGGTTGTACCGACAGTCAACGGAACGACCCGTCAGGTTTATCAAAGCCTCAGCTTTCTCCAACGACCCGCACCATTCACCCACGGTTTCCGCATCCCAAGCAACATCGCATGGATGGCGCGGACTTCGAGTGAGCACAGTGACTTGATAGTCTAGAGCCTTAAAATGATGTAATAAGTGCTGACCTAAAAAGCCAGACCCTCCAGCGATAACGACTCGCTTCTCATGGCGCGGGGCGATGGCGATACCCAAATTTCTCAAGGTTGAACGAAAGTGATCAAGATGCGAACCGTAACAAAACGTCGGCTACAACAAACTTCGATCAACTTTCAGATTTGCCTAACTCATTCCCAACGATCGTCTCGAGATTGCGGAAATCCGCACGACAGAGGTAAGCTTAACTACCACCCATCTTGGATCGAATTCGATCACGGCATTCCAGCAATGGATTCACATACATTGAACGATTTGAATTCAGCCTATACAGCGGCACGCTTATACTGATTCCTGCCACTGGGAGATTCGACCGGTCGAGAAGACACGCCCCATAACATTCAACTTCGAGATCACTCTCTTGGTGGGCGACGGAGTATCCGACCTGCCGAATTGAGTTGAGTTCTTCTTTAAGTTTATCTTTTGAGCAAGTCGTGAACTCAGTTAGCTTGCGAAGCTCCAACGATTCCAAAATTTCGTCCTGCTCTTCGTTAGGTAAATAAGCCAACAGGCATTTCCCGATCGCACTCGCATGAAACGGCACCCGTCCGCCAACGGACGAAGCAATTCGAACAGGATGCGATGTATCTTTTTTGTGAATACAAACTAGATCCTCACCAGCGCGTATCGCCAAGTGAATCGTCTCATGCGTTTTCGCGCACAACCAATCAAGCTCCGGAGCCGCAATTCGAACCAAATCATTTTGCTCAAGCGCTCGACCGGCCAACTGAATCATCCGCGCACCGACAGCGAACGTTTTGTTAGGTCGCGCCTCGACCATATCCTCTGCGGCTAGCGCCTTCAGCAATCGGTGAAGCGTTGGTCGCGGCATTCCACTTTGCCTGACCAACTGAGCAATCGAAGGCGGCTCCGTCGAATCCGCAATCATCTGCAGGATTGAAATACTTTTCGAAAAAGCTGCTGCCCCTTGGACAACTTTCCTCGGCTTGGAATTCGTTTGCATCATCTCGTACACTTGGTACCTTTCCCACCCACTGTGGACCTGTGAAGGTATTCAAAACCTCCAAGATAAACCAGACACCACGATCTGAACAGCAGTCCAATGAGTGGACTGGGTAAATTGGTGAAAATAAATCCCCCATCAAGCCAGCAAAAACTCAGCTTTTGAGTTGATAGTCCAATTTGCGTTGAAATTTTGTCGACACTGCACACAAAATCGACGGCGATGTTTTATTGCTGGATCACGAATGGTCAGTAAGATGAATCCTTATAAACACGATCGCTTCAAAAGAGTTTGGAAACTCAAGTTTGAAACGGTGACTGGTTTTCTGATTGCGAAACAAAGATGCGACGATGCTCGTACTGCGGTAAAGAAATCTCCCCCGACTGCGACGATTGTCCTCACTGCGGCAAAGTCCTACGAAAAAAATCTGATGACAACAAAGTCGGGTTGACCAACATCAACTCATGGGAGAGCAAGTCTGTTCCCTCGTGGGTGATGTACTCATTGTTCGCTGCAATCATTCTCGTTGTCATATTATTGATCGTGAAGGGTTGCCAAGGCGAACCCAAAACAGACCCAAAATCTGCACCAGACAAAACGACGGAATCAAACAAAACCGCCGAGCTTGGAATTGAGCCCAGCCCTTCGATTCATCGTGCGTGAAATGCGATGTGGGTTACCGTTCCCCCACTTTGTATGTGAATCACCAAGCTTCCTATTCAGTTCAGTTCAATTCGACTGCACACGCAAAACCAGTTCGACATCTCGCAGAAATTCATTAGAGGTTTTGCCTGACATTGTTCGAGTTACAATCTATTGTGATGACGACCAGCGTTTTTTTAAGCCTCAAACATTCTCTCGACGAGTTCACCACGATGCCGGACAACAACTTCCTTCGTCACGTTTTATTTCTGTGCCTCTTCATGTTGCTGGCTCCATTAAGTTTGCTTGGGCAAGACGGCTCGGTTAAGGAAGATTCCAAACAAGAAAATTCTGTCCAACAAACGCCTCCGACCGCGGCTCAAAAAGAGATGGCGCAGAAAAAGGCCGACCGCGCAAAACGTCGCAAGGCACGCAAGAACCCCCGAACACGCCGAATTGATTTTTCACGACAGGAAAAACTTCGAGGCACCGTCACACGCGAACGTGAATGGTGGGACCTGAAGCACTACGACCTCGCCGTCGAGTTCTTTCCTGAGAAAAAATACATTAAAGGCTCTAATACAATTTCATTCACGACGCTTGAGCCCGGCAAAAGAATGCAAATCGATTTGCAACTGCCACTCGTCATTACCAAAGTCGAACACGGAACGGACGAACTAAAATTCGAACGAGACGAAAACGTTTACTTGATCTCATTCGAAAAAGATCTGCCAAAAGGCGTCGACGACAAAATTCGCATCTTCTACGAAGGCATTCCGGTAGAGAGCAAGCTTCCTCCGTGGAGTGGTGGAATTTCATGGGACAAGGACGACCGCGACAATCACTTTATCGTAACCACTTGCCAAGGAATCGGCGCCAGCATTTGGTGGCCCAATAAAGATCACGGCTACGACGAACCCGACAACGGTGTCAACATTTCTGTCACCGTTCCTGAGGACCTGGTCGCCGTCTCCAACGGTCGATTAACTAAAACCGATCACGACGAAACTGGCAAAATTAAAACGTTTCATTGGCAGGTTACAAAACCAATCAACAATTACAGCGTCAACGTCAACATTGGCAAGTACGTTAATTTCTCGGAAAAGTACAAAGGCGAATTCGGCGAGCTCGATCTCGACTATTGGGTCTTAGATCACCAACGAGAGGTTGCGGAAAAACAGTTTCGCGAAGCCCCACGAACCATCGAGGCATTTGAGCACTGGTTCGGGAAATACCCCTTTTACGAAGACAGCTACAAACTAGTCTGCGTTTCGTACCCCGGCATGGAACATCAAAGTTCCGTGACATACGGCAACGGTTTCAAAAATGGATACGGCGGAAAAGACCTTAGCAAAACGGGTGTTGGACTAAAATTTGATTTCATCATCGTTCACGAGTCAGGACACGAATGGTTTGGAAACAACATCTCGATGAAAGACGCCGCGGACATGTGGATCCATGAAAGTTTCACAAACTACTCGGAGAATCTATTTGTCGAGTATCACTTTTCACGCAAAGAAGCCCAAGACTACGTGATTGGCTGCCGCGCATTGATCCAGAACGACATCCCAATCATTGGTACTTACAACGTCAACAATTCCGGCTCCGGCGACATGTACTACAAAGGCGGGAACATGCTGCACACGATGCGGCACATCGTCAACGATGATAAAAAATGGCGAGAGATTCTTCGCGGTCTTAACTCAACATTCTGGCACCAAACTGTCACGACCGAACAAGTCGAAACCTACATCAACGAGCAATCAGGAATTGATTTTTCAAAGTTCTACGACCAGTACCTTCGCTCAACCAAGATCCCAGTTTTGAAATACACAATCGATGGTGCGAAGTTGAGCTACCATTTCGAAAACGTCGTCGAAGGTTTTAGCTTTCCTGTAAAAATTAGGGTCAACGACAAACAGGCTTGGGTCACTCCAACAGAGACAATCCAAACGAAAGACTTCGATTCAAAAATCGAGTCATTTGAGTTGGACCGAAATTTCTACATGGAAACGAAAACCGACGAGTAAGATTTGGGTAAGGAAATTTGAAAGGTTTGAAGTAACGGCATCGGATAAGTGATCTTGAGCGAGCTTGAGCGATCGTTTGTTTGAACGGCATATCCTGAGTGAGCCACCACACCTCCAAACCGAAAAAAGCAGCGAGCCAGCTCGCTGCTTTGTATCTCAATCCACAAATGATCGGCACCCTTGCAGCAAGCAAGAGAGTTTGATAAATTATCGCCATGTTGTTGTTAGAAACAAGTTGGTTTTTCCCCGCAGGTGCCGGTTTCACCTGACGTTCTCTCATGCAATCGGCGTGACCGCTTGATGCCAGTTTGTGACGTTTTGATCTATCAATCAGATCAAAAATAACATGCGAAAGAACCTTCTGTTCTACGTCGGGAAAAGCAGCACCTCCGAAAGACGTGCTCTCTGTCCAAACACTTTTTGCTATGGCTCTGCGCCCGCTTTTCAGTCTCACAAAAAAGGTTCCATCACGTTATTTAAGAAACCAAAATTTAATGAACATCAAAACGAAACGATTCAACAAGGGTTTTACGCTCGTCGAGCTACTGGTTGTCATTGCCATCATCGGCATCTTAATCGGCATGTTGCTACCGGCAGTTCAAATGGTTCGCGAAGCAGCACGACGAACTACTTGTGCAAACAACATGCGGCAAATGGGTTTAGCGCTTCACAACTACGAGTCTGCTCACAAAAGGTTCCCGTCCGCAGGGCAAGCGAAACGGGGTGGCTCAGGCTCAAATGCTGGGCAAAACGTCTTCTTTACCGATCGCCAGAATCTCGAAAGTTTTGCCGATGCATCGCATTCAGTGCAAACTTACATACTGCCCTTCATCGAACAAAACAATGTTTACAACTTGATCAACCTACGATACCGGTATGACATTTCGCCGACTGGCCCTGAAGCCCCAACCAATCAGCAGGCAGCCCAGATCTCCATCCCCGCTTACTTATGTCCTTCCACCCAGAGAGCGGGGCGCCGTGTCGATGCAGAGGGATATGGATTCACTGATTATTCTGCCCCGGTCACAGTCAGACCAGGACTGAGTGGCAACCCTGCTCAACTAAGGTTCAAGTGCGCTCTAAACGGGGACTCGGGACGAGAGATTGCTTCCATTACTGACGGGACCAGCAACACTGTAGCGATCGCCGAAGACGCCGGACGATTCGATGTAGCCACCGGCGGCTTTATGGTGGTCAAGCCAGAAACGATGGACGATGGAACGGTTGCCAATCGTCGCTCGTGGTCGTGGGCGGACCCAGACAACGCATTCAATGTGGACAAACTCGTGAACAACAATCCGTATCCGCGCGGTGGCCCTCCGGGATGCACTTGGGACATCGTAAATTGCGGACCAAACGAAGAGACATTTAGCTTTCACCCAGCGGGAGCGAACGTCAATTTCTGCGACGGTAGCGTCCACTTTTTAAATGCCAGTGTTGACGCGATTGTGTTCACCGCAATCATGAGCAAGGACGGTGGCGAAGTTGATTCAATTTTTTAGCCACCCGTCTTGGTTGAGAAAATTAATGACGCGTTTTGCTTTGACAACTTAACGTTAATAAAAACGCTGAATAAAAACGCCTTGCCTGGCAACTGCTGGGCAAGGCGTTTTCTTTTCTGAGCAACCCAATTTTTCCTTGGGTGCACTGGTGTATCAACTGCCAGCCGCCCTGAAGCTCTTGGAAGTTTTGCGTTTTTTTAATAACGAACGAAAGCAAAATCTATTTCGCAGGCCGAACTAGGATCACCCAATCTTCACTTTGATTCTTCGGTGGCGCACCCAGATCTTTTTCACCTGACTCGGTCCCGTCGAACGATTCAACACTCCCAGATTGCAACTCACCACCGCGTTTGGGGCTGTACCAACGCACGTCGTATTTTGCGTGAACGACTGAACCTGGTTGGAAACTGAGCCTGGTTGCCTCGCGTTCTTTTGCGTCAATCATCGGCAAATAGATTGCGTAGAAATATCCGGGATTGGCAAAACAATAATCATTCTTCTGAGCCGTCAATTCGTCGGCGGGTTGCATTTTCCAGTAAGGCAAGTGTTGCTCGAAAAAGTCGAGTGCAATTTTCGTCTGGGCCCACATGTTCGCACGTTGACGCCAGTCCTCACTGGTCAAGTCATTGTGCGGCTGCTTTGCTCCGAAATACCACTCGACCCCAGCACCGCCTGCTAACAAGGATCCCCACAGCACTTGGTGTCTGAGACCATCATGATCGGCGTCCACCGAATCGGGAACGACTCCTGTATCCCACTTCCCAATTTCATCCATCGTGATCATCCAAGGATGACCGGATTTTTTAGCCAACGCCTTCCATCGGATTACCTCGTCGTGAACTTGGCTTGGCTTGTCAACTTGGAACGAAAGCCCATCGAGTGGTTGATGAGCAACGAGTGGAGGTAGAATTTTATCCCTGTCTGTGATCGTTGAATGAGTGTGAATCAAAACTGGATGATTGTAAGGGTCCACCGATTTGAAGTAGGACGCCATTGCTTTTTGCTGTTCAGAATTTTGACCGACGGGCGACCACTCAACAGGCCCATTCTCTTCTCCCAAATTCCAAACCAAGGCAGGATGGTGGGCGAACCGAGCAATCAACTCTGAGTAATACAATTTTCGCAACGGCCCTGTATCACCACCGTCCAGCAAGTTTTCATTTTCAGTTTCCTGCGTCACGAGGTGGATCAAAATTCCCTTTCGTTGCATATGATCAAACACGATCTCCCACTGATCGAGCTTACTGCAATCGAAACGAGTGAAGTCATCTGGTTTGGCGTAGGGCCAAACGTCCTTACCATCGCCGTTGATATTCATCGTCAAAAAGTAGACACAATTCATGCCGGTGGACGAAAGATAATTGATCGCTCCGATCAAGCCTTTCCCTTTGCCGTCTCGCCAACTCGGATCGCCGTCACTCCAGTCTGCAACATGAGTTGGAAATCTATGAAGACTCGAACCGGGGTCGTTCTCACCATCACGAGCCTTATCCGAGGTTCGGAACGTGCCATCGAAATCTACAAAGGCCAACAAATTTTCCGGGCTGTCCGCGCCAACTTTAATCATCCGCCGCTTGGTACCTTCAAAACGAAAATAGCCATCATCGGCCACCAACCGACCGCGCGTTCGAAAATCGAGCTGATCGGTATCGTTACCCGCTACCGCATTTTTGTCCGTCGGATCATTCTCGGCGATCCAAACTTCAAACGTCCCAGACGGGTTTTCGATTTCAACTTGCTTTCCAGACGTCGGCGTCAGATCAATCGCGATATGATCTCCGACTCGTAGCTCAGCAGTGTATTTCCATGTTCCAGCCTCATCAGGAGCAAAACGGACCTGCCATACACCTCCTGACTCCGCACCCGACTCAGCCGCATTTCCATCGGCCGCGTAAAACCCACGAACAATTTTCGATCGCTTGCTTTCGAGGTGTGTAAACGTGACTTGCAAACGATAATCAGTGAATGGATTGGGCGTTGCTGATTCGGAAGTCTCTGGCCCGATAAATGAAATCGTTTGGCAATGGTGGAGTTTAACTTTTGCAGGCGTCTCAATCGCTTGAACAGCAACGGCAGTCGGTGCAACTTCGCCCCGACGCGGCAACTTCAATCGTTCTATCGTCGTCAACTCTGGAGACCCGCCGCGATTCCCACAACCAGATGCGGCATAAACATAGCCACCAACGATCGCGAAACCGGACCCATGACGGCCTTGGGCCAGCGATGGCCAGCGGCGCCATTGTCTCGTGAGAAAATTGAAAGCTTCGACCTCATCGTGTGCCTTGATTTGGTCGCCACTTTCGCCACCACCGATAATCACTTCGTCGTTCCAGTTCATCGCCATGTTCCCAGCGCGATGCGTTGGCAGAACAGGACAATCACTAAGCGAATTCCACTTTTCCGTTTTGAAATCAAAAACATCGGCTCGAGGAATTGTAAGCTCAAACGTCTGTTCCGTTTTCTTGGAAGTCCGCCGACCAGCGACAGCATAAAGTTTATCACCGCAAACGACTGCCTGAAAATGGTCGCGAACATGAGGAGCATTGGGCAACGGTTTCCAATCTCCCGTTTTCGGATCATATTCGTCAAACCAATTTTGACTGCCATCCACATGACCGTTCGTGATTCCACCAACAACGTAGATCTTTCCGTCTCGAACAACCGCACCCGCCCCGCCACGGCGACGAGATTCAGGAATCGTATGAACAAAATCGAACTTATCTGTTTCAGGATAGTAAACCGCTATTTTTTCAAGCGGTTTCTCGTTGGGATAAGGCCCTGTCATAGCGCCGATTAGATAGATCGCATCTCCGACAACGACGGCTTGGAAGTGATGAAGCTCCAGTGGAGTTTTAGATTTTTCAGTCCAGGTATTAGTCGCCGGATCGAAAACATCGACGGGATTGATTCGGCGTCCACCGATCAAGTAAATCTTGTCCTTAAAAGCGACAAAGGCGGCTTCGTGTCTAGCAGTTGGCAGACCAACAGTCTCAACCGTCTCCCAACGCCATTGCTCCGCCGCGATAGACCTCTCCGCCCCGCAAAACACTAGAGACACGGTCGCAAACATCGCTGATAAAAATTGGAGGTGTCGTTGAAATACCATTGTGTCCATATTCTCGTTCTAATAATTATCGCTAACGTAGATCGATATTGTAGCCGAGAATCAGGATCGGCTCAGCAAGCGATTGCATTGAGAAATGGTGTACCATGACATTGGGAACTTAGTGTTTCAAATCAAAATTAATTCTGGGTTAAAGTTTGGCATCAACGAAAATTAGTAACACGAAAAACGCAACTGCTGAAACCGAGAATGATTACGAGATCGAGTCCTCGATTGATTCGACTCAGTTTTCCATGCGACACCTGATGATCTGGCCCATCGGAGTTGGGTTCGCGTTGTCAATTAACGGACCAGTTCATGCACTACGGGCTAGAGCCTGGGAGTCCGTTTACAATTTCCCGTCGCCCAACGCTGAATTAGGCCTAAAGGGTTACTCCGCATCGATCATCTGCGGAACCTGCCTGTCTTTCGCATACTTTGCGTTGCGAGAAAAACATTTATGGAAGAGTCCAGGCAAAATCTGTTTTGTTGTCATTGGTGTGGCGGGACTGATTGAATGGAGCGCAAGTCTATTTGCTTCCTCGATGGTGCTCGCAAACACGAACGGGATTGACTCCAAGTGGCTGCAGCATTTCTTAAAGCCGCTCGCGGACTCCGTGATGACTAACGACTCTGACATACTAACAATTTGGTTTGGCTACTTCGCCCACGTTTTCGGTTACGGATTGTTTACATTGCTTGCCATTGTTTTCTTTTTCAAAACCGCTTGTGGATTCCACTGGCGGCTAATTTGGCTTGGCGGTTTTGTGTTTTGCTTTCTGATGCTCAGCGAATTGGTGTGGGATTCGTGGTACCAGCAACCTCTTTGGATCCCTCCGTCGCATCCGTTATTTAGATTCCGATACGACATCGCGAGATTGATCCCCGCGTCGATCATGTTGACCGCATTTACAATCGACCTAGTTCGAAAAAAACCACTCGATTGGCCAACGTTGGTCGCAAGCGTTTTAGTGCCCGGTGCCTGCTACCTGGGATTTGGGCTTCAGATTTTCAGTCTTATCTAAAGGTAGCCGCACTAATGCTTTTTTGTGTTCGCATACAATTTTCAATTTTGACCCAACTAAGGTCTGCTCATGAAAAAACAGCCTACCAATTCGTGATGCGATCCCTAACCAATACGTTTGAACTCAGCCAACGTTCTTTCGCGGGCCGATTTGTGGTCGACAATAAAATTTGGGTAGCCAGTCCCTTTAATCGCGGTCGTCAGTTTGCCAGGATCGTGAAGCGAGCTTGCGGGTACTTCGCTTAATTCTGGGCACATCTGTTTGATGAAAACGCCTTTGGTGTCAAACCTTTTGCTTTGGCTAAACGGATTGAAAATTCGAAAATAGGGCACAGAATCAGTTCCCGTTGACGCCGACCATTGCCAGCCACCGTTGTTGGCTGCAAGATCGCCGTCGATTAAGTGTTGCATAAAATACTGCTCCCCTAACCGCCAATCGATCAACAGATGCTTGGTGAGAAACATCGCCGTCACCATTCGCAAACGATTGTGCATCCAGCCTGTTTGATTCAGCTGCCGCATTCCAGCGTCGACGATCGGGTATCCAGTTTGCCCGGTGGACCACGCCTCAAAATCAGCTTTGCTACTTCGCCATTTGATTGCCGTTGTTTTTTCCTTGAACGGTTGATGCATGGAGACACGCGGAAACCCAACCATCACGTGCGAGTAAAAATCCCTCCACGCCAGTTCAGAAATCCATACTCTGATGCCTTCATCCAACGTTGACTCTTCACCTGTTGATGGACTGGTAGACTCTCTGCACTCCAAGGCTGCTTTCATGCATTGGCGTGGTGAGATTACACCAGCAACCAAATAGGGCGATAACTGGCTGGTTCCTTGCTCAGACGGAACATCGCGAGCCACATTGTAGTCGGCAATTCGTTTCGCAAATTCAGCCAATCGTTTCGCGGCCTCTGGTTCGCCCGCCGTCCAGCCTCCAAGCTCATCCGACAAATCATAGGCTTCGATCTTTGTCGGAATCTTTGATGTCTTGATTTCATTTTTCGGTTGTTTAGCCGGTTTTCCCAACGGTTCACAGTGGTCAGTGGCGATCGTATCCCAGACTTTCCGATAGGGCGTGAAAACGGAGTAGAACCTACCGTCTTTCGTTTTGATATCGCGAGGTGGAATAACGACGCGGTCATGGAACCGTTGAACTTTGATGCCGGCTGACTCGCATGCCACGGAAACCGCAGCGTCGCGGCGAGTCTCATAGACCTCGTACTCACGATTGAAAACGACTTTGGAACACCCGAATTTTTCTGCAGTTTTAACGATCAAATCAGGAACGGATTCAAACGTGTCGCAGATTTTTATTTGCAGCGGAATGTTAAACTTAGCCAGGCTCTCGGAAAGCGTTTTCAGATTGTCCAACCAGAATTTGATTTTACAGGGCGCGTCATCATGCTTCAGCCATTGTTGCGGAGTGATCACAAAAACCCCCACCACCCCATCCTTTGCCTTGCAGGCTTGGTAAAGCGCCGTGTTGTCGAGAACTCGTAAATCGCGTCGAAACCAAACTAAAGTTGCCATCGTCATTTCGAAAGTAAGACATGTATTTTGCCGAATAGGGCGAAACCGATTTTCTACCGCCTACACAACTACCGGAACAAAATTTTGAACCTGCTCATTTTCCCAAACCAACTGTTCGCTAACCACCCGGGGCTAAAACTGCGCCCCTCGCGTGTCATTCTGATCGAAGACAGCCTATTTTTTGGCGACGAACACTACCCCATGAAGTTTCACAAACAGAAATTGTGGCTTCATCGAGCAACCATGAAACGCTACGAAGCATTTCTTAAGGAAAAAGACTTTCGGACGATGTATTTCGACTTCGAGCCTGAATCTCCAAACGCGCTTGAGAGCCAGTTAGCGGAGATCATTCGAGGGCTGAAATCATCTCCACGAAAACTAATCACAATCAACCCGACCGATTTTCTGCTTGAAAAACGCCTAAAACGATTCTGCAATCGGCTTGAAACCGAAATCGATTTCCTTCCCAATCCAGGATTCCTAAATCAACCGCACGAGAATCAAGAGTATCGCACTGGCAAAAAACGTTGGTTCATGGCTGACTTTTACAAACGCCAGCGGAAAGAGCTTGACATTTTGATGGACGGCGAAAAACCGGTTGGAGGTAAATGGAGTTTTGACGACGATAACCGAAAGAAGGTCCCCAAAAAACTTCTCGACTCTGTTCCGACCAACTTACAACTGAAGCGTGATTCTTTTGATGAGTCAGCCGTTAAGCATGTCGCAAAACACTTTCCAGAAAACCTCGGCAGCCTCGAAGAGACTTTCTATCCCACCTCCCACTCCGATGCAAAAAAATGGCTAAAACATTTTCTCCAAAAGCGATTTGAACTCTTTGGCGTATACGAAGACGCAATTGTCGAAGGCGAGTCTTGGCTTTGGCACAGCATGCTTACTCCCGCACTCAACATTGGCTTGATCACGCCCCAAGAGGTCATCAAAGAGGCAATTAAGTTCGCGGACAAAAACGACATTCCCCTCAACTCGCTCGAAGGCTTTATCCGTCAGGTCATTGGTTGGCGAGAATTCATGCGTGCGACTTACGAAGACCTTGGCGTCACCATGCGCACGACCAACCATTGGGGGCATCATCGAAAAATCCCCGCGAGTTTCTACGACGGCACAACGGGTATTGCCCCTCTCGACGACACCATTTCTCGTGTTTTGAAAACTGGTTACTGCCACCACATCGAGCGATTGATGGTGTTGGGCGGGTTTATGTTTTTGTGCGAGTTTGACCCAAAAGAAATTTACAAATGGTTCATGGAATTGTTCATCGACAGTTACGACTGGGTCATGGTGCCCAACGTTTACGCGATGAGCCAACACGCAGATGGCGGCCTCATCACGACCAAGCCCTATTTCTCCGGCTCGTCATACATTCGGAAAATGAGCCACCACAAAAAAGGCGAATGGTGCGAAGTCTGGGACGGACTTTACTGGCGATGGATCTGGAATCACCACGAGGAACTGGGAAAGAACCCGCGCTGGGCGATGATGTGTAGCATGGCCAAAAAAATGGATGCGTCAAAACGCGAATTGCATTTGAAGAATGCCGAAGGTTTTTTGGATACGCTATGAGGACGGGGCAATAAGATTGCGCCTTCAGACAGTTTGTAACAGCACCACAGTTACTGGCTGACCTTCACTAACAGCGGAATGTTAGATTCTTGGAAATCTAATTCCCTCGCAATTGTAAAATATACATTATTCAACACTTAGCCTTGAGTCGATAGAGAGCTTGATACTCGAAGGTGGCTTGTGACGCCTTACCGAACTCAGCATCATCTGGAATGAAGAACCATGAGTCAATTTGACCCCGCGCCAGTCCCCTCAACAATGACTGACAAAGACGCGAACTTATGGGGCATGATCATGCATCTCTCGCAACTTGGAAACTTCGTTGTGCCAATGTCTGGCGTGATTGCACCGATTGTCATCTGGCAACTCAAGAAAAATGACTCCCCCGTCATCGACGCCCACGGCAAGAACATTGTGAACTGGCTCATCTCCGGTTTGATCTACGGGCTCATCTGCACAGTTCTAGCACTTGTTTTTATTGGTTTTTTCATGGCGATTGCACTGGGCATTGCAGCAATCGCTTTCGCAATCATAGGTGGCATCAAAGCCAACGGTGGTGAAGTTTGGAAATACCCCGGCACAATTTCGTTTTTTAAATAGCTCGGAAACACGAAAGTAATTGGGCGAGCGGATCCTACGCCGACCGATGTAAACACGACAGTCAACGATCCGTTTCACCAACTACCGTAAAGCATGACCACGCACAGGTGGCCATGCCGCTGATTCTCCTTGTCATTTCCGCGGGCGAACCAACAGAGAACGCCAACGTCAGCATCATTTCCCGAGGCCGAGCACTTCAACGCCCTGCTCGAACACAATGTCCGTGGGGATCCCGCGTTGATTGACGCGAAGCAAATCGGCTTTCAACACTTCGCCAACGAAGCCTTTTTCTTCTGCGAATTTCTTCGCCGCTTCGTAATCGCCATTCCCTTGAAGCGTCAAAATCGCTTTGGATAATTCACCAACCGCGATCTTCATCTTGTCCATGTTGACTCGATACTGCCCTGATTCTTCGCGTGTGAAAGCACCAAGCTCTTCGAAGAAATTAAACCGAATCATGTTCGCCTTGCCGTGGGCACTGCTCGCACCAAAACGCACACTGCGGAAAATACCGGCCATGAAAGTGATGTAATAGTCCTCGAGAACGCCCTCGGTGATGTCTCCTTTTTCGAGCAGTTTTGTCACCATGTACAGGCCCAATACGTCTGCCTTTCCTTCCTCCAATGCACTGGAGCTTTCACGAAGCGCATCACGCACTCGACCGTTCCCTGTAATTGTCGTTTTGATTCCCAAACCATGAGCAACCTCGTGGAACATGGTGTTGGAAAAGAAAGCATTGAAGGTGATATGCTTTCGCTGGTCTGGCACGATCAACAAGTCAGCAATCGGAACGAGAATCTTATCGAACTTTGCCTGCATCGAATTCTTAAGCTGCAAACGGCGCGAGCCTTTTTTCAACTGAACCTCTTCGTCGTTTGGCAGGTTGATCGCGATCGTTTTAGATCCAGAATTGCAATCGCCAGCGTAGTAAACGACATCGTAAGCGTTGAGGTCAGAATTGGTTCCAGGTTTCTCCTGTTTGTATTTGTCGTCGACCGGTAAACCTTCTTGCAGCTCTGGCAACATCGCAGCGTACTTTTGCAAACGCTCGCTCCAACTCATGTCTTTGACCAACACATACGCCTCGCAAGCCGCCTTGTAACCGAACAGTTGATCCTCGTAGTTTTCGATCGGTCCAATCACGACGTCAATCTTGTTGGTCTTCATATCCATCCAGGCGAAATCGCTGGCCTGATATTCGTTGCTCTCAAGTGCAGCTGCGCGGGCGATCAAGTAAGCTTTGAACCCATCGTCTTCGGCCAGTTCAGCTGCCGCACGAAGTTTCGCCGCGGCAACAGTGAATTCCTTTTTGAAGAAACCGCTGTAAGGAATGGCTCTCAGTTTTTCCTTGTTGTCTTTTTCATAGCGAACCATGGTGTAAAGACTTTTTAAATCCGGGTTGTCTGCGACTTCCTTCTCAAAAAACTCTTTTGTCATTTTTCTTGGGTAAAAATTCGCCCCAAGTGGTTTCTCTCCCGCAGTTGAAAGAAATCTCCGGTTCTCTTGCAGCCTCTCCCATGGACCGTAGTTGACCTGAACGTGATTCTTTAGCGTTGCCATTACCGAATCAGGCAGGCCTTCAGGAAACTTCATATTCTCTTTCTTCCCGTACGCCTGTCGCCAAAACGCGTTGTCCATCTGTTTGGCTGCGTCAATCAATAGCGGGATCATTTTTCTCTGGTTGTCATTCAAATGGCTGAGGTCGGATTCCAGTCTTACCGTCACGTATTTCGTGAGGCTTGCCGGGTCATTGACGGTCCTTTTCTCGGCAGTTTGCGCCGACACCGATTGAGAAAAAGTTGCCCCGAGCAGAATCACGCTGGCCAGAACATGTTGAAGCTTGAACATAAAACGTCCTTTTGATTTACACAGATTTTCATCGTCCACTTTATCACAACGTTGTTTCGTTTGCAGTTTACAGGTCACGCTCGAACAAAAAAACTGTGTATCATCTGTGTATCAAAAAAACACTTAATTGCCGCCTGGGATCGTGATGAGATTTTTCAAACAAACAGTCGCCTTTTTACTGCTGCCGTTGCTTTTTTCTACACCGGTAATTGGCCAAGTCAAAACTGAGAAGGCAAAAACTAGCCACGCCAATAAGCCAGTGGAGAGTTCAGCTGAACCGTTTCTGGGTGACGCCGTTTGCGAAATCACATCCGTTTTCAAAGAACAACGTTTTCCCAATATCGTGGTGACGATGAAGGGCACCGTTCTCGCGACATGGGGCAGCAGCAACATCCATGCTTGTCGAAGCGAAGACGGAGGCAAGACGTGGAGCAAGCTAATAAAGATCGCTGACACTGGAATTCACGGAGGCGGGACCACAGTCGATGAACTTACAGGCGACATTTTGGTTTTCGCAGAGGACTCACACCCTCCAGCACCGATCAAAGTTTATCGCAGTAAGGACGACGGAAAAACTTGGCAACCTCATGAGGCCACCTTTGCCCCGGACAGCAATGGTAACGCGCCGTCGATGCATATGAACGAACATGGCATCACACTTCGGCATGGCAAGCATTCAGGACGCTTGATTCGAGCCTCTCGTTATTACGGCGAAAAGAACGAGAAATCTGAGTGGCCCAAACACTACACCAACGCCGTTTTCAGTGACGACCACGGCGCGAGCTGGCAAACAAGCGACCCGTTCCCCGAAAACGGATGTGGCGAGGCAACCATTTGTGAACTTTCTGATGGAACGTTGTACTACAACTCTCGCGTTCATTGGCAGGAACGCCCCAGTAACACCCGGCGACGTAGTGCCATCAGCAACGACGGCGGACAGACGTGGACCGATTGGAAACTCGTCGACGTTCTTCCGGACGGTCACCAACACCGTTCTTACGGCTGCATGGGCGGTTTGGTCAGGCTTCCTGTAAAAGACACTGACATTTTGATCTTTAGCAACATCGATACTGCCAAAGCCAAACGAGAACGCGCGACTGTCTGGGCAAGCTTCGACGGTGGAAAAACTTGGCCGGTAAAACGATTGGTAAACGAGGGGCCTAGCGCTTATTCATCGCTGACTGCAGGCCGCCCGAATACGGCCAGCGAGGGGTTCATCTATTTGCACTTTGAAGGCGGTCCCACTGACGGGCAACAAAAGGGATCCCAAGTGGCGCGATTCAATTTGACTTGGTTAATAGCAGGCGAACTAACAGGCGACGGCGAACTGCCTGATGACCTCATCAAGAAAACCAATTGAATTGATCGTCCATTGGACTACGCTAAATTGAATCTTCCGACCGCTCCTGCAGTCAAATATTGTTAAGAGGCAACTCCATGTATCATATGACGTCGTTTAAAAATTGGCCGCTTGCCATCGCATTGATTGCTTGTCTTATGTTCGCCGCAAGTAATATAAACGGCCAGGAAGCAGAGACGCAGAAAGCAGAAGACGACACCCACGTCGTAGCCGAGCAATCTCCGGAAGACGCACTCGTCGAAGCGGTTAATGAGAGCCTCAGAGTTTACCTTAAGGAAATCAAACCCACGAGTCAGAAGATCCAAGACCTCTCCAGAGAGATCTACATGCGAATGGGAAATGAACGCACCATTATTTCGAAACTGAAAAAAGCCAATGATGAAACGCTCGCGAAAATCAGGAAAGAGCGGGACCAGCTGACGTCGCGAGTGGAGCAGCTCAACAGAATCGAAGACGCTTTGACCGACATGAATCCAGACGGCAAGGAAAAGGCCATCGCCGCCGCAGAAGAAAATCTTGTCGACCTCGAGGAACGGCGTAAAGAGATCCAGCAGCCAGTCATGGATGAACTATCCGAAATGCAAAGAGCGTTCCGTGCCAAGAACGAATTGTTTGCCAAACTGTTCAGTGTCGTATTGAAAGAAGAAGGGGAGGGCGATTTTGCCGAGTGGACTCGGAAAAGCATGAGCGGCAATTTTGCTTATTGCCAAATGAGCTCAAGATATGTGAATGAAAAAAAGTCAGTGACCGTGTCTATCATGCTTAACAACCCAGTAAATCTTGGCAACTCAAAACGAAAATTAATCGCTGGCAAATACCCTGCGTTACTCAAATCAAAAAGCAATCTGCATTTCGCTGTCGGAAAAGTCCAAGTCTCCGCACACACATCCAGCAAAACATTCGAAGAAGGCGAACTCGAAAAATTCGTAATGGACGTTGTCAATCTTGAGAAAGTCGAAGAGCTTTTCAAGGACATCAAGAAGTAGTAGCTACCAACGACGACACGATTAAAGCGACGAAGTTTCAGCTGCTGAGACGGCAAAAAG
>JBGCDK010000017.1:0-8934 GCA_045105295.1 Mariniblastus sp. | reverse complement strand
CGATAACTACAAGATTGACTGCGCTTAGCTTGAACTCTTCAGTAAACGTGCGTCGTTGGCGACGCGAATTGCTTGGCATGGTTTCCTCCACAGTGGATTATCGTATTTCCAACGGTGTCCACCAGTACTGGGCAATCGCACACTTCGAATTAAGACTATGCTTTCCGTCGCGCGAATTCGCCAATACTAATACCGTTTGCCAACAGCTCTGAATAGCTCATTACAAAAATAGTTGAATTTTTTTGCTGAAATGATTGCGAATCGCCGACACTATTCGAGCATTAACCAAGCACAAACTTTTTGGTCCTCGTTCACATCCACGCTACTACAATAATGCGGTAGGCGAAAAGGTGAGCAACATGAGCGAAGACGACAACTTGCGTGAGCGGATCCGCAAAGTGGTAAGCAAACGAAATGCGAATCAAACGGCTGGACGATTTGATACGTCCGATGTTATTCAGGAAACTGAGTTGCAGCTTTGGCGCAATGGACTGCTTAGTTTCGAACCGGAACAACCGGCTGATAAACAAGCTGAGCCGAGCATTGATCAACCGTTGTTGGTGACGATTGCAAAAAGGCGGCTGTTTAAGTTTCTCCAACGGCACAAGGCCAAGCGAAGAGACGCTGGCTTGGAAAAAGCATCTGCTGAAAATGTAGTTTCTAACTACCAAAGCCCAAGTGAAGAATTGGAGCAGCGTGAAGAATCGGAGTTGTTGCTTCAGGCTGTTAATCAATTGGATGAGATTGAACGCGAAATTTTGTTTTACCGCTTCTTTTGCGAGCTGACGTTTGCTGAAATTCAGGACGCAACAAAGCTAACCAAACAAACCCTGAGAACGAAATATAATCGGGCAATTGCTAACCTCAAAACAATTCTTGAGCAATTGGAGGGCAATCGGCGTGACTAGTCATAAGTCAGACATCGCGGAAAGTGAATTTCAAGAGATCGAAAAATTGCTTGGTAGCGTTGCCAAAGAATTCAAATCCAATAGTGATTCCGATTTCCTTAAAACGATTACCAAGATCGGCAAGTATCGAGTCAACAGCTTGCTTGGCTATGGTGGGCAGGCGGCTTGTTTTCTAGCCAATGATGATGAGTTGGAACGTCTCGTAGTGATCAAGCTGTATCGAGGCGGACTCACCGAAGAGATGCGGACTCGAATTCTGCGAGAGGGACAATCGTTGGCCCAAGTTCGCAGTCCTCACGTTGCCACGTGTTTTGCGGTAGAGCGATATGAGGACCGCCCTTTCCTCGTGCTTGAATACATTCAAGGCAAGACGCTTGAAGAATGGGTGAGAGGCCAAGAACTGACGGATGCCGATATTCGGCGTCTTATTGAAGGTGTCCTGAATGGACTTGATGCCGTTCATTCAAAGGGACTATTACACCTGGATTTGAAACCGTCCAACATTATCGTTGACGAAAATGGCCAGGCGGTCCTGATTGATTTCGGACTTTCTCAAGCGTCAACTTCTGATCCTGGAATGAGAATTACGGGCACTCCCTCTTTTATTGCTCCCGAGCGAATCATTGAGAATTCGGTAAATTCCCGAACCGACATCTACGGTGTGGGCGCATTGATCTATTTTCTTTTAGCCAAGCAACCTCCCTTCACGGGAGCCACAAAGAAAGCCGTTCTCGCAAAAATTATCCATGATGAAGTCAACTGGGAAAATGCAGATCCAACGAATCGATTTGCGTCATTGGTCCGTATCGGCAAGAAGTGTATGTCAAAATTGCCATCGCAGCGGTACGAAAACACAACTGACGTCGCCGACGCGTTGCAAAACTCAAAGCCGGATGAAGTAGTTGTTAGTCCGAAGATTGCTGGGCCAAGGTATTTGACTCCTGCTTTGGCGGGACTCGTGATTCTTGCACTTATGTGTTCTTACCTTGCATACAGTGAATTCTTTAGACCCGACTTGAACACTCAGTCGCGATCGACCGAAAACAAGCGGGCCATGCAAGACGTTGAGCAAATTCCAACCCAATGGCTAAGGCAGATTTCAGGGTCGGAACTTCGAAATGATTTTTTGCTTAGTTGTGGCTTGCAACCTGATGAGCCAAAAACGTTTGTGTCGGATCAGAATCATCCAATGACTTGGTCGTCAAATCGGACTGATGACGACAGGTCACTTTCATTGAGTCTTGACCAAAAGTATTTCCTCGAGGCCATACCCATGGCAGACTGCCATGTTGCTGTCTTTAGCCTCGAATTCACGAATGGCTCCGAGAACATCAACCATGTTGAGCTTGTTGCTCCACTGGGTTCGGATACAGAGTTGACGAAAAAAGGTGAGACGTTTCGCTGTACGATTCAAGCGACCAGCCCGACCCCAGTGAACAAACAAGAATTGCTTTGGGTCTTCGCTTCATCGAAAAAGTTCGATCCCGATTTGATCGCAGCAAGGATGAGGCTGGATCTTTTGAATGATGATTACTCCGTAGTCAAAAACCTGGAGTGGGCTGCATCCGGCGTTATGAGGGGCATCAAGGGCGTTAAAGCCGAGAAAGAGTTGGTGACCGGAACCGTTTCGCTTTATCGCGTTCAATAGTTGCTGTATCGCGCGTAACTACGTTGGAAGAGGGAGAGTGGAAGTGAAAGTGAAAGTTTTTGTTTGTTTTCTAGTTGCATCTACGTTCTTTCATTCAGCGAATGGCCAGGTCAATCAAGAGAGACCTGAGCAAAAGAACTTCTCTCCGACGCAGACACTGCCGAGCAATTCTTTGTATGAGAAATCATCGGTTGAAGGCTCAATAGTTGAAGAGCTCTACTCATCGCTCAATCCGGCTACCGATGCTACGGCTAAATTGGTTCGTCAACTGAAAATTGACATTGCGAGACTTTCAACTGAGAAGCGAGAAGCGATTGCGAAAGCATCCGAAATGCAACAAACAGCGGTCGCTAGTCAAAACCTTGAATTGCAAAAACAGGCGCAAGCAAAGCTATTCACATTGTTTGGTAAAGATCATCCGGTGGCCGTATTGGCTCAGCTTGAAACGTGTCGGATGTCGTTGTTGCCGATTTTGAGCCAAGCCGAATGCGCCAAACTCAAATCGGATTGTGAGCGAATGTTTGGCAAGGATTCGCTACCGTTTTACGATGCTTGTTTTGTTAATGGACAACGGCTGGCCTATCATTACGACGAAGGCTCCATTGATGTATTTCTTGAATGCCAGCAAGCCTACGAGCGGCTTGGCATCGAGAACCCAGGACGTCGACTGCAACTTCAGCTTCGATTGGCAAACGCGTACATTCAGTTTGAAGAGCTTTCCAAGGCGTACACCTGCCTTCGCAACGCGAAACAGATTGAAGCGACTGAAGATATTCCCGAGTCACAATTGCTTCAGCTGTGCTGGGTTCAATCTGACTACTCGATCGCAACGTTTGAGCCAAAGTCAATTCATTCCTGGGTCAGTCGCGGTGAAAAGCTTTTGGATGGGAATCCGGAGCTTCAAGAAATGTCGCCGGTGGCTGCGATTCGAGTTTTGCGCAACGGATATTTTCTGTCGAAGATGCGGGATGCGCTTCCGTTTCGGGCGATCAATTTGTTCAATCGAGTGATCAAGTTGACTGCCAAATTACCAAAAGAGTTTTCTTTGGAAGAAGAAGCCCAGCTTTGCATCCTCTGCACACGCGCGAACTTGCTAACGGGTCAAAGAGCCGCGATGCAATCGAGCCTGAAGGACGGCATGCCTCACCTGAAGGCAAAGAAGTCTGTTTACTACGCAATGGCAACCATGCAGGAGATGGAGCACTTGATGAGGGAAGGGAAATACGAACAGGTCCTTGAAGTGTCAGGTGCAGTCGAAAACAGTATCCGAACGGATCCTTTGTTTGGTACGAAGGAAAGCGACTTTTACCTTTGTCGGGCAGTGGCCAAACTAAAACTGAATCAAGTGGATTCTGCGATTAGTAACATTCAACAGGCCCATGTTCTGGCAGTTGAGGAATGCAGTTATCGCTCTACCAAGCTGGGTATGAATGGGCTGATGCGATTCTCAATGGAGTTGGACCGTTGCCGAAATATTGCAAACGGAATCGCCCTACATGCGAATTCAGGCAAATCGGCCGATATCGCGTTCGAGAACTCCTTGCGTTCCAAAGGATTTCTATCTCGGCTACTGCGTAAGTTTCCAAGGAAAGGACCAAATTCAACGAAAACGGTTTCTGTTGAAGTCGGCAACTATTTGTCTGCAAACAAAGCTTTGCGAACGGCGCTTATCGATGGGATTGTCGATTCACCTTCCATTGAATCGCTCGAACTCGAAAAAGAGCATGCATACAAAACCATGCTCTCTACTCTTTCAGACAATATTGGAAGCAAGAGCCAGAATGTGTTGCGAGACTTTCGTGCGAAATTACCTGCCAGTGTTGCGGTTGTAGAATTTGATCAACATCTGAATCTTGACACTGGCGGAAGTCGATACGTCGCAATCATCGCAAAAAAAAATGGGTTGGGTGAATTTTCGACTTCGATTATTGACCTTGGCAGTGTCAATTTGGTGAATCACCTGATTTCGAAATTCAACAAGCAAATTCAAATCCGACTAGACCAACGACAGTTGGCGATGCGAGGTATTAAGGGCGAGAAGCGCAAAGGAAACACCAACAGCACTGCGAACTCCAAGCTGTTCAATCAGGTTTGGAAAGAAATAGGCAACAAGATTGGAGATTGTAAGACAGTTGTAATTTGTCCGAGTAGTAAATTGGCACGCGTGCCTTGGACTTCGTTGGTGGATCCGACTTCTGAAGCCCCATTGATTAAGCGATATCAAATTGTCGTCAATGATTATGCAAACGAAGTTTTGATGCTACTTCGTAACAAACCTCGACGACCAGATAGTTGCCTTTGTTTAGGCGGTGTCGAGTTTGGGAAAGTCGAAAATGGCATCTTCAACTTGGACCTGCCCTTTTTGCCGAATTCATTGAGAGAAGTCAATTCAACGCACGAAACGTTCCAAAAAATTGGTAAACGAGCAGCGATCCTGTCAGGAAAACGTGCAACGAAAACGAATCTACTTGAATTGATTTCTGACTATTCCAGTTTGAATATTGCGACGCACAGTGTTTGGTGCCAACGTCATCCGGATCCGGCAAAAGAGTACTATTCCCAGGTGTTACGGCGAAACCCATTGGTGTCGCGGCAGATCGTTTTGGCAAACGAAGATGGAGAAAAGACGGTATCTCTAGGGTCGTCGCGTATCGTTACGGCGGATGAAATCGCAGACCTCGACCTTAGCCACTTGGATTTGGTAGTCCTCTCGATGTGTCAGTCCGGGGCGGGAGAGCATTCGACTTCGGATGGTGAGTTCAGCATGGACAAAGCATTTCGAATGGCGGGTGCCAATTCGGTACTCTCAAATCGCTATTCTATCGATGACTCAGTGACTGCTGAGTTCATCGCTCGATTTAACAAATATTGGGTTGTTGAGAAGATGTCGAAAGGGGAGGCGTTTCAAAAGTGTCTTCGCGACATGATTGATGCGAAGGTTCCAGCTCATCTGTGGGCTGGTTGGCAACTGAGCGGTGATTGGCGATAGCAAAAGAAATTGCAATGGCAATTTGCGTGGGATGGTCGTAGTCTGAGAAACAGTTTGTGCCAACTGGCCTCGCTAAACGTAGATTTCAATTCGATCAGAAATTCGTTGGTGCGGCGAGTCACGTAAAAATTAGGTTATATTGCTACGACTTGGATACATTCGATATTGATCCTCGAACTCTTTCAAGTTGATCACTACGATGAAGCGATGCTTTCTTTGTAAACGTCTTTCGATTCAAGTTCATCGAGGAATTTCCATCGCGAATCCTATGAAACCAGATTACCGTCCAGTCGTCTTCAAAGATCAGAAGGCCGATTTCGCAATTCTGACTGGTTCTACGATCAAGACCAAAGACACGATTGAGTGGGAAGACGGCAACGAGTACCCAGTGTACTTCGTCGACATTTCATCTAGCTCTCACCCGTTCTACACCGGTAAGCAACAGTTCGTCGACACGATGGGTCGCGTCGAAAAGTTCAAGGCGACGTTCGCCGGCAAGTACGGCAAGAAGAAAGACAAGTAGTCCGCGTTTCGCGACTGCAACGATACACAGAGCCACCGCTGAATTTCAGCGGTGGCTTTTTTCGTTTGAAGCTTTCTCAAGTGGAGCCGCGGACTTGTTCGTTCTGATTGCAGCCCAAGTCGGAAGTGTATATTCTGGTTGCAGTAAATTGCTGGCGGGAAATGCAGGCAGTTGTTTCGTATTAGACGACACATTGTCGTAAAAACCTTACGTTATCGGACCTCAGCTTTTCGTGCGCGACTACGAATCACTTCCTGACTCCATGCCCGCGGACGAAATCGCCCCGTTGCTTGCAGAATTGCTCGACAACCCTTTTGATACCGTCATTCAAACCATGGACGCCCTTTGCCAGCTCGCGGATCGGCAGTGGCACGCATATCAACCTCTCGATGCGTCCGTACGTGGACGCGTGGTTGATCGCAAACTGGGATGCAACTTCGCTCCCGTTTGCCGAGGCGGCTTCGACTATCGTTGGACATCTCGGCTTGCCCGAATCTTGGTCCAAGATTAAATCCGGCGATCATGCCAGTCCTGCCGTGGCATCGGAGTTTCGCGAATTCATTGCTGAGATGGAACGGGGCGACCCACTTGATCCGTGGTCAGGCATGCCCAAACCGTAATGGCACATCAACAGTCCGATAAATCGGGATAGGGAACAGCCTTTTTTGGCTGCCCCCTCCCACACCACCTAGCATGCGGCTCCGCACTAGGCGGTTCGTCGAAGAGGAGCAAGATCTCCCCACAGATATCTGAGAAAGACAAGTCCTTGTGCACGGAGCCACTTCTTCGTCATGCCGCAATGACCGCCCAACGTTTTGGATAAACGCCAGTAGCCCTTGCGACTTGCTCCGTGAGTCACTGCAAGTTTACGCTCCACGCCAAGTCGTAACAAACTTCGGATCCGTGTGCGCGGGAGACGCCACTGCTTCCAAAGGCACATCCACCGCCTCTTCCGCAACGCCTATTCTTTTTGGTAAACTGATTGGCGTTACGATGCTTTTTGCTTTGTTGAGAAGCGGTGTTGTAAAAACTTTCCGTTGTGCTTCTCAGCGTAAACAGATGAATCGAACCTACGGATTCCGATTACTCGACGATGCCGCGTACCGCGACAAACTGGATCGCGAACTTCGACGTGTCGGATACTGGCTCGGCGATTATCATACCGATGAGCCACTTCTCCGCGAAATTAATATCCCAATCGAACCTCTGGGAAATTCTCCAATGCTCTGCCTTCGCATTACACAGGATGCCTATCAAGACTGGGCATACGGCTCTCTGTTCGCTTCGGCGGATCCCGGCATAGAGCTTAGAGACTTTGACTTCAACCCACGTTTGAAGCACTCCACATCTTGCTTCGATGCGTGGCTTGCGGCGATTGCCGACGCCGTTCGGGTGGTTACCTAAGCTTGATGCAACGTCACCTAACTATGTTTTTTACGACAACGCGAAGCCAATCAAACAGGAGTCAAATGTCGATCGTTCAGTTTTGGTGGCAATTTGATAGCGACGAGTTTGTTTCGCGAATTTCACGTTTGGCTCGCTGTGGTCAATCTCGGTTTGCCGAAAATTGTGTGTCCTACGCAAGTGAACTTATAAAAAGAACAACAGCCTGGGAGGAAGCAGCGTCAAATATCGGTGGTTGGGATCGAAAGTCTATCAAAGACGACTTCACTGATCCCAACTGTGATTCCCTCAATCTTGCACTCTTCATTTTGGCCATGGCGTCAAGTAAGAAGAAGGTGGATCCAGTAGTAGGTCTCGTGCGAGATTTGAGCGGCATTCCGCTATCTGCAACGTGCTTGGAGCCAAAGGTTTCATCACTACTGGAAGATTGGATTCCCCCATCAACGTCCTCCAGTTCGCTTGTTTTTCGAAACGAGAAACTACTTGAATGGTTTGAAGCCGGAGGTAAAACCAGTTCTGCAAACCTCTTGCAGACTGCGATCGAAGGGTACGATTTGCTTTGCATTTCGTCAGGGTAAGTTACCGCGTCGCCCCATCGACGTTCATTTCGGTGGGGCTTTCTTTTTGACACCAGAGCCGGATGTGCATACAACTGTTCACAGCTATTCGGCGAAGCAGTGAACTCCGTAAACACGCTGCTGCTTCTAGCGTTTCAGTCAATCGTGAAACCCTATACCTTCAGTTGAACGACCTAATGTGATGGCAAATCTGGAACCAATCCAGTTGCTGACTTACCGCGAGCGTCTTGTTGGCTGGTTGCGATTCTTGGTTTGCTTGATTGGCCTGATAATGGTCACCAAAGCAGCAGCGAGGGTGTACGAACATTGGAGTCCGGCCGATGCTAACCCATTGTTATTCGCGATAACAACTTTCTTTCGTTTCCTGTGGCCGCGACTACTGATTGGTGCTGCCATTGGTGCGTTCTTTCTTGCCATCGCGATGCTGTTTAAACTACGGCCGCCCTAGCCTAAAGCCGACTGATCGGTTGTGCAGACCGACTGCACAACATCGTATTCATCCTAGGCTTTGATGTTTTCAACCACTAATGGACACTGATAAACACTAATGTCAAAATCGGATATGTTTTGAAGCAGCAAAAAGCGCATCATTCGAATTCGGGCCTTGGTCTAAAACCGTGAAACCAAATAGCTGGATCGCATTCAGAACAACGAAAAGAAAAACCAGCGACGCATACGAAACAATTTTCACGCCCGACTCCAAAGATTGCAGTGTGAGACCGCGAGCATATCTGACCAGCTCCGTGTGCGATTATGCAACCTTAAGCAACTTCAGATGAAACATCCAAGGAAATCAGAATGAGTTGTGAATGCTCACGTGTGATTGGCCGAAAACTCGGTTTGCCAAAAGATCTAAACAACAGTCCAACAAGCTTTGCAAAGTC
>JBGCDK010000016.1:0-61104 GCA_045105295.1 Mariniblastus sp. | reverse complement strand
ATGTCTTGCACGATCTCAAATGTCTTGCAAGATCTCAATCTAAACAGATACATCACTTGGGATATTAATTGTTTCCCACCGACCAAAATCCGATCGGTACTGCAACAGTTCGCGAACTTCAGAGTCTTCAATTTCAGCTCGAATGATGCTGAACAATGGTTCTGGAGCGACGATCGCAACGCAACCGTTTTTGAATTTCCGTCGAATCTTTTTCAATGAGTAGGCAAGTCGTTGACGGACTTCCTCGATTGTCTCTCCACCGGGTGGACAGATTGACTCGGGACTGTCGACCCACTGACGATAGAGTCGCGGTTGGGTCTCTTTCAACTCGCTGAGACTTTTCCCATGCCATAATCCGTGGTCAAGGTTCGTCCAACTCTCCTCCACACGAACACGTATTCGTCCGTCGCGAGAAAGTTGTTGTGCCGTCTGTTGAGCAGCGAGGCAACTGGCAGAAAATATTGCCTTGAATTTTACGTCATCGAGTTCGACCGAAGTCTCGCGGGCTTCAGCTTCACCGGCCGTACTGAGTGGCATGTCCAGTGAACCTGTGATTCGCCCTTGCTCATCGAGGTCAGTTGAACCTGCACGAACCAAAACGATATCCAAGCCAGTAGAGTTTCCAAGCATACTCATATTAAGCACTCACCTGAGTCATCAGTGTTTCGATTGCCGTCGAGTAGTCTTCTTGCTTGAAGACTGCACTTCCGGCAACGAGTAATTGAGCTCCGTGCTCAGTCGCTTTTCCAATTGTGTCGACGTTAATCCCACCGTCGATTTCCAAAAGTACTTCTTCGCCTCCTGGCAAAGCTCGCATCTCTTTAAATTTAGGCAACACGGATTCGATGAAAGACTGCCCACCGAAACCAGCGTGCACACTCATCACCAAAGCCAAATCTGCATGCGGCAACGCGGATTCGATTTGCTTCACTGGCGTGTCCGGGTTGACCGCGATCCCTGATGCAGCTCCGAGGTTCCGAATCTGCTTCAGAACGGCTGGTGCATCTTCGGTTGCCTCGGCGTGGATCGTGATGATGTCCGCCCCCGCATCATAAAACTGTTGAATGTACTTTTCCGGTTGAACCATCATCAGGTGAACGTCCAACGGAAGTTCCGTCAGTTTTCGAAGTGCTGCGACGATGGTCATTCCATAAGTAAAGTTCGGAACGAATACACCATCCATCACGTCGAGATGAAGTGCGGCAACACCTGCTTCTTCGAGGCGTTCGATTTCAGAAGCCAAATTTCCAAAGTCGCAAAGCAACAACGACGGCAGAACTGCCGGGCTGACTTCGCGCAAGGACTCCAAACATTTACGTCGGTTGTTCATTAAAAGAAGCAGTTTTGTGTTCAATGGAAATGGTGAATGATCTACGTGTGAAGATCGGGCCATCGCCTGTCTCATCCGAGGGCAAATTTTAGCTCCCGCAAATCCCGATGCTAGAGCCAATCCAGAGGTATTGGCGCAACCCCTATAAAATCACGGATTTGCGGCTCAAAAAAATTTGGATCCCAAAAAACAAACACGTTTTCGGACCACAATAACTCGCTTTTTGACGGGTTGACAATTGCTTGCCGTTTAAAACCGAATTTAGGACGATCCGGGCGAATCGTGTTTACCGTAAAACTGACTCAAATCGATTCCTTTTTCCCGTTGCTCATCCTCTAACAATTTCATGCGCATTTCGAGTCGCTCAAACTTCTTGATTAACTTTGGCAATGCGTCGTCCATTGGATCTGCCTTTTTCGGCCGAGGCACCGATGGATAACCAAGTTGACGCTGCAATGCAGAGAACAAGTACATCGGTTCCTTGGTTCGATTGGCGAGTGCGATGCGCCCTTCCTTTTCGCCAAACAGAATCTTGTCGGGCATTTCTTCTGGCAACCCCGTCTCCACACCATCCGTTTCGATCTGAGCATTGAGGCGATTGACGTAGTGCTGACTAGCGACGTAAACCAAATCGGCAATGTCGACCATCCCTACCAAGTGGCGGATTGAGTTAATCCACGTTGACCAGTCTTTGTCGAACACACCATCGCTGGCGATTGCTTTTAAACCAAAGTCATAGTCCAAATGGTTTTGGCAAATCGTTTCGAACTGAAAAAAGAACATCGAAGCAGGGTCCGAAGTCTCTGATCGAAATTTTGCTTCGTATTCAAGGATCACCAACGCCTGACGCATATCGAATCGGCCCGTTTCATCTTCGGCTGTCGCCACCAAAAACGTCTGGAACGGCTCAAAGTAATGCGGCAACTTTTGCATCGCCGTCCCCATCGTGCCAACATGAGTCAGTTCGGCGAGAAGATAATCAATCGCCATCGGCAACTTGGTCGTGCTGAGAATTTCATCCCGCAAGTGCTTCATGACAATCTGAACAGGGTCCGCGGCGTCCAAGCGGTTGTTGAGGCCGCTAAATAGGTATGCCTGTTCGATATATTCTTCACGGTCGAGTTTAGGCATTTGAAGTTCGATTCAATGACGTTGTAGAAAGCGGCTCGAAAGCAATCGGGAAAGCGTTCCAGAGAGCCAAACAGAATTACATAGACCATTTCATTATAGGGCCATTTACGATCGGCAGGAGTCACCGGTTCCTCAAACTATCCACCAAGCGAAAGGAACCAGCGAAAGGAACCAGCGAAAGGAACCAGCGAAAGGAACCAGCGAAAGGAACCAGCAGAAGCTCCGAAAACAAACCGTGACAAACTCAGCCTATTTTTTGGGATTTTTGAGATGCTTGTCGAAAAACACAATCGCATTGTTCATCCAAGTCAAGTCACTAAACGTTGCGACGTGCCCAGAACCCTTTGCGACGTCATACTTGCTTTCGATTCCGACGGCCAGCAAACGATTGTGCATGTTCTTTGCCGTGTCGCGGGGAACGACAAAGTCAGATTGCCCATGGAATAAATAGAACGGAGGATCATCGGGCGTGACAAAAGTCATTGGAGAGGCGGCTCGAAACGTTTTTGGTTTTTGCTTTTTCGTCCCACCTAGCCAATACATCAGCACGGGAGAATTTTCACTGATCCAGCTAAATTCAAACGGAGCTCCACCTGCGGCGACAACTTTGACACGCGTGCTGTACTCTTCGTGTCCCGATTCGACCGGTCCTTCTAAACCGTCGGTAGCCTCGGTCGTCCCAAGTAAAGCGGCCAAGTGCCCACCCGCTGAATAGCCAAACGCGCCGATACGGTCTGCGTCGATTTTGTAAGTGCTTTTGTTCTCTTTCATCCATCGGACCGCATGCTTGCAGTCGTGAATCTGTGCTGGAAACGGATACTTCGGAGCGTGTCGATAATTGATGGCAACCACCACGTAACCGGCTCGTGCCATTCTCCAAGCATGTCGCAGCATCGCGACCTTGCTACCCGCCCTCCAAAATCCACCATGCACAGCCAATATTGCTGGAAACGGTCCGTCTCCCTCCGGCACGTACACATCGCACTTCAGTTCGTATTCAGCCGTTTTTTTGAATACCACTCCACCATTCTTGATGAACTTCAACTTTGGCTTGCGAGCTTCTTTTGGTTTTCCATCTTCTTCACTACTTCGAACGTCATCTTCAGCAGTAGTGACTGGCTCAATCGTCGATGGGACCTCCCTCGCCTGACTCGATGTCTCTTGGCAATGCAAATACGAATCGAATGAAACCACCGCGATAGCAACGAACGTTGTCAAGCAAGTGCGGATGTACGACGGAATCCAATTTTGCGTATCGTTCATAGGCTCGGCAATTCTGACGTTCACTTTCGAGTTCACCACGCAGCAATTTCGACTTCCAAAATCTGCAACTCCACGACTTGTTTGTCCACTCAACTGCCTGAGAGGATAACCTGCACCGAAACAGCGATTCAAACTCGCATCCGCCCAATTCAAACCGGGTCTGCGATACAGCTTTGCCGTCGCTCGCCAGCAATCCCAGCCATGAATCAACTCCGACCGCTTACCAAACTGTGGAAATCGACTTTTTCGTAACATCCAATTTATATAGCTAAAACAGGTTATCGCGAGAAACTCCGCAATCAAACCCGAATGTCCAGTTTTTTAAGTCGTATTCTCACGGTTCGACTTATATGAAAATCGGTCTCACGTAGAATGACGTCAGACGCCAAACCAATCCAAAAATCAAAATAAGCATAGATTCAACATGTCCAAATCTTTTTCCTCCATTCCCGATGCAGTTGAAGCCATTGGACGTGGCGAAGTCGTTATCGTCTTGGACGATGAATGCCGAGAAAATGAAGGCGACTTTATCTGCGCCGCTGAACTCGCAACCGCCGAGAACATTAACTTGATCATGAGTGGTCGCGGTGATTTCTGCATGCCGATCTTGCCCGAGGCTGCAGAACGGCTTCAAGTTTTTCCCTTGGTAGAGAACAATAACTCGACAAACCAAACTGCGTTTCTAACGCCGCTCGATCATCTGTCAGCCAAAACTGGAATCACCGCCGAAGAGCGTGCAACCTGCGTGCGTGCGATTGCCGATCCAAAATCGCGACCAGAAGATTTCCAACGTCCGGGACACGTGCACATGTTGATGGCCAAACCTGGCGGAGTTCTTCGCAGGGCAGGGCACACAGAAGCCTCCGTTGATCTCGCACGGATGGCGGGACTTGCTCCGGCAGGCGTGCTTTGTGAAATCCTCGATGAAAAAGGCGACCGTGCAACTCGCGATCAACTCATGGTAATCGCAGAACAAAATAATCTGTGCATCATCACGATTGAAGACTTGATCGCTCATCGCCGCGTCAGCGAGAAACTTGTATCAGCAGAAGCATCCGCAAAACTCCCCACCAAGTACGGTGAATTCCGCGTTGTCGCTTACAGTGTTCAATACGAATCACAAGAACCGATCGCGATCGTGATGGGCGATCCTGGTAAGCAGAAACTCGCTCCGCTTGTTCGCATGCACAGCAGCTGCTTCACGGGCGACCTCATCAACTCACTGCGTTGCGATTGCGGAGACCAATTGCATATCGCACTCGAGATGATCGCTCGCGAAGGACATGGTGTTTTGGTGTACCTACCCCAAGAGGGACGCGGGATTGGGTTGACTGAAAAAATCAAAGCCTACGCCTTGCAAGACGAAGGCATGGACACGGTCGACGCGAATACTGCGCTTGGCCACAAAGCCGACATTCGCGATTACGGCGTGGGGATCCAAATCCTGAAAGACCTTGGGCTAAAGGAAGTCCGCTTGCTGACGAACAATCCAAAGAAAACAGAAGCCTTCAATCTTCGCGGGTTTGATTTGACCGTTGTCGATCAAGTTCCAATCCTGCCTCCGATCAACGAACACAACGAAAAGTACTTGGCGACCAAGCGAGACAAAATGGGGCACAACCTTCCCGTTGATTAAACGGAAGCAAAAGAGCAATCTCGATTTCCAACAACGGACAACCAACGACGCAGGCTGTTTGGTCTAACCAAAACTCCTTTGGCGAATAGTATTCTACGGAGACTAACCCTCTGCACAGCCTCCCTCTGAGAGACCACCCCTCTACGGCGAACCCGTCGCCTCCGCGAATTACAACTCTCCTGGTCAGGGTGCGCGGATCTTTAAAAAGGTCCACTACCTCATTCTCGGAGAGTTCGCCTGCCGCCATTGAATACCTTCGGCTTGCAGTTCCGATCCCTCCGATTGCGCAAACTTCTTCCATTCCTCCGCCAGTAACGCATAACCGACTGAAACCAAATTTTTGCTAGCAACGCTCCGATAAAGAATGTGGAGCACTGTATTCTCATTTTCAATTGGAGAAATGGTGTTTTTCGAAGGAGCGTACACCGGCAGGGACCGCCGAAAAAACTGGCACGCATTGTTCTCCCACTGAACCGATGCAACCGAATGATTTGGTCATGTCTGAAGAACGCAAAATCCGAAACGACATTGTTGCCGTTGGCCTACTCGCAGGAATCATTTTCCTCGTGGCCTCTCTGGCGACTTATGATCCTACCGATCCAGCCCACAAAGCGTCTGCGCTTTTAAACAACATCTATCAGCCAGACCAACTCACCTACCCGGCGACTTCCGATTTTAATAATGCTTGTGGAAGAATTGGCGCGTGGACATCTGACTTATTGATCAACACATTGGGTATTGGTGCCTACTTTTTGTTGATTGGATTGATCGCGATGGAGATCGCACTCTTCAAGCGTCAGTCAGTTGATGCACCTTGGTTGAAAACGATTGGCTGGGCAGTCAGTTTGTTTGCCCTGACAACGTTGGCGACAATGATCATCCCAAGCGGATTCATGTCGCCGCTGATTGGACCCGGCGGATACGTGGGAGCGTTAGGCCAAGGCATTCTCGGTTCGCAATTGGGAGCCACCGGCAGTCTCATCACGGCCGTGACTCTTTTCTTTGCCGGAATGATGATGTGGACAGAGTACTTGGTCTTCAAGACAGGCAGAGTCGTTTTTGCACCAGCATTGGTTGCCGCCACTGCGGTTCTGCCTTTCGGTTTGCTCCACAATTTCGTGAACTGGTTCAACGGAACCGAATCAACATCAGGTTTGGCCGATGATGATATCGAGAACTTTGACACGGATCTCGCCGAGGAGGAAGAAGACGAAGAAGAGCAACCTCGCACGATTCGATTCAAGCGTCGTGATGTCGACGAGGATGGCAACGAAATCGACGAGGATGCTGAGTCTGACGAAGAAGACGAGGATGAGGCAGTCGCCGAAGCTGATGAGGATGAGTACGAAGACGACGATGAAATCGAAGACGAGCAGTATGAATCCATCGAAGAACCAGCTGCCACGTTAAAGATCAGCTCGACGGCGAAAGAGCCCGATCCTACCGAGGAAGAAGAAATTCCTGCCGTTGCAGCGTCCATCATTCCTAAACCGCACTTCAAAATGCCGAAAAAGGAAAAGGTCCAGCCGCCTTCGGAACGCGAAATCGTGATGAACCAACTCAATGCGGCTGCTGCGATTGATGAATCGGTTGAATACGAACTTCCGCGCATTGAAATGCTGGCCAAGGGAGCCGCGGTTCCGTTCGAAAAGCAAAAACGTGAAGCCCTCAACAAGGCTGACATCCTCGAGAAAACTTGCAAGGAATTTGGCTACGACGTCAAGGTTGTGGAAATCGAACCCGGCCCAGTCATCACCCAATACGAGATCGAACTTGCACCTGGTTTGCGCCTTCAAAAGATCACGGCTCTTGCAGACGACCTGGCCATCGCGATGCGCGTCCCAAGCGTTCGAATCGTGGCTCCAATTCCCGGCAAGAACTCGGTCGGCGTTGAAATTCCGAACGAAACGCGACAAACGGTGCTCTTACGTGAAGTGATGGAGCAAAGCACTAAACAATACAACAAGATGAAGATTCCGTTGTTCCTCGGCGCCGACGCAGTAGGAAAACCGATGGTCGCCGACCTCGCGTCGCTTCCTCACTTGTTGATTGCGGGTCGAACCGGTACCGGTAAATCTGTTGCCCTCAATGCGATCATTACTTCGATTTTAATGACACGGCGTCCCGACGAAGTTCGCATGCTGATGATCGATCCAAAAATGGTCGAACTCAGCGGTTACGCCAGACTTCCGCACTTGATGCACCCAGTTGTTACTGACATGCGAAAAGCGGAAGCGATTCTGGCTTGGGCATGTGACAAGATGGACGAGCGTTACACTTTATTGGCTAAAGCCGGCGTGCGTCACGTCACCAGTTACAACCAGCTCAGCGAAGAAGAATTGCTGGATAGGCTTCAGCCAGAAAACGACGAAGAGCGAGCCAAAATCCCAAGCAGCATGCCGTTCATCGTCATCGTTGCAGACGAAATGGCTGACCTTATGATGACAGCTGGTAAAGACGTTGAGCAGCACATCATCAGGCTTGCTCAGAAATCTCGTGCCGTTGGCATCCACTTGATAAACACAAAGAAAAAACCGACCGTCGATGTTATCACAGGTTTGATCAAGTCGAACCTTCCGGCCAGGATATCGTTCCAAGTTGCGTCAAAAACTGACAGTCGCGTTGTGCTTGATGCTCAAGGTGCGGACAAGTTGCTCGGCATGGGTGATATGCTTTTCCTATGGCCAGGAACGAGCACGCTACTCCGTGGCCAAGGAACCTACGTCGCTGATTCCGAGATCGACATGATTACGGACACGGTCAGTACTGGCGAACAGAACTTTGTGCACGAGTTGGTCAACATCAAGCTCAAGTCGGAAGAGGAAGAGGAAGAATCCGACGAGCCAAAGAAGCTCGAGAATCGCGACGAGCTATACGAGCAAGCAATTGGCGTCATCGTCGAAGCCCAGCGAGGTAGCTGTTCGCTGCTTCAACGGGCGATGGGAATTGGTTACGGCCGAGCCGCTCGTTTGATCGACTTCATGGCCGAAGACGGATACGTCGGGCCTTACAACGGGTCCAAGGCGCGAGAGGTGATGCTGTCGACCGAACAATGGGCCAACATTCAGGCTGGCGATCCCAACCCTGTTAACGATGAGGATTGGCCAGAAGAGGGTGAAGCAGAAGAAGCAGTTTCGGAACCTGTTAGTGTTGCGGAAAAGAAAGTTGCCAAACCGGTTTCACCGAAGAAATCTGAGCAACAGCAAAAACTTAAAAGCATCGTGAAAGCGAAACCGAAGACCGAAGAGGAACCGGAAAAAGTCGAACTGAAAATCAAGAAACTTGTTCGAATCGAGCCCGGTCAAGCGTCTGTTTTGTCCGCCAACACAAGTTTTGCGCCCAAACGGAAGTTCAGAAAAACCGAGGATGAAGCGCCTGCGGATGATGAACTGGAAGAGGACGAAGAAGAACTCGAGGACGAAGACAACGTAGAAATGTCTGGAGAGTATGAAGACGTCGACGATGAAGACGCGGATGAAGAATACGAAGACTACGACGACGCTGATTACGATGAGGAAGAAGAAGAGGAAGAGGAAGAATATGAAGACGAAGATGAGTACGAAGAAGATGATGGAGAGTACGAAGACGTCGAGTAAAATCGATCCCAAGAATACACCCCACCAGTGACCAAGCTTCGGCCACTCGGATAAGTCTGCCCCTGATCCAGAAAATGATCCCCGCGTCCAGCTTGAGAACTTTCCTTCCGAATACTCAAATCCAGAAATCGACTACGCCGGGCTGGTTACGTTGTCGGCCGCTAGGCGCGTCGTGGATCTTGTTAAAGATCCTGAATTGCTCGTTCGCTCTGGGATCTTTAACAACATCCACTACAAAAGAAATCGTTGGCGCGGCACAACCGCTGGCGATGTCGAGGCCCTGCCGATTAAGAAGTACTGGCGTTTCAGAAACGCTGGTTTTAGATGCCTGGGCGAGTTGGCCGTGGAGCGTCCAGCACACAATTAGGCCACTGGTTCTGCCGTTACGTTTGCTGCTCTTCTTCTTTTTTCTTCGCCTCGCGTTGGCGTAGCAGTTCCTGAATTTTTTCCTTTTGTGATTCATCCGGACGAGCAATCTCGTGTAGACCAACAGAGAAAAGATCGATGATCGCGATGCCTAAAATCCCAAGCAACAAAGTCAGAATCATCATCACAAATATGGAAAGTATCTTTGGCTCGGTGACCCAATAGAGCGACGCCAGCATGAAACCAACCGACGTTATCATCGCATTGGCGATCGCGCGTCGGCGAAACTTTCGCGACTCAAAATCTTTAATGCGATCCGCTACGTTGCTTGCCCAAACCGAATCCAAATGACGTTTGTGACTGAGAAACAGCAAAATTCCAGCAGCAAGCGTTCCCAGCCCAAGAACAAGCGAACTTCCGCGAGCCCTCTCGAATGCAGCGACAACTAAAATACTGGCGTCAGCAATCACAGGAACGATATCGCCAAAACAAATCGAAGCCAAAGTTTCACGAATCAACTTACTTCTCCTTTGTTTTGTCTTTGTTTAACTCCTGAACCTTACGGATCCATTCTAGTACTACCGAACCAACTTTGCCCAGCGACTCAGCCGAACAGTTCCCAACATTATCTTTTCTCGTATGCCAGTAAACATTCCCTACTTTTGGGTTGGGATAGTCAAAATCAATAATGTCGCAAGTTTGAATCCTTGCGATCTGATTGAGAGGCAAATGATCATCGCGAATTTTATGACGTTGTTCGGGAATGAATTCCTTGACGCCCAATTCGTTCGCCACCGTCCAAACACTTCGCGTTAGCCCATCGGCGTAACCGAGACTGTTGCCTTCCATGTAGATTTGCAAATCCTTGTCTGCGACCATATCTACCAGGATTCCGTATTCGTATTTCCAAGGCACATTGCCCGCCGCGTACTGATTGGAGAAAAATGTCGACCCCAGAAACATTTGGTCGCGTGCTCGTTCGATAACAAATTCTTCTCCGTCAAAGAATATAAAGTCCACACCAAACTCACCCTCAAGCGATTGCATGTGCTTGCCAAGTTCACAAAGCAACGCAACACCGCTTGCTCCGTCATTGGCACCGATGAATTTAGATCTTGGTGCTCGACGATCGGCGTCTGCAAACGGACGTGTGTCATAATGGCAACAAATCAACAGGCGTCTTTTTCGCTCGGGGTGATACTGGATGATCAAGTTATGAAGCTTGACCGCCCTTCCGTTGTAGGGGCTTCGAACTTGGAATGCCTGGTGGGAAATCTTGCCACCGATTTTTTCAAAGTGTGCCTGCAGGTATCTCTGCTGTTTTGCCATTCCGGGTGATGCACTGACACGAGGTCCGATGGCGCAAATTTCTTTTAGATATCCAAACGCGGTTTCGGAGTCGAATTGCGACGGGCGGTTAGCGTCTGCGTCTTTCATAGCAGTCGCTGAGCTTGCACTGGAAACCGGTGTTTCATTGGATTCCTGAACGGCGGACGATTTTCCCGTTTGCTGATTCTGGGCAGCAACGGGCGAGACAGAAACCAACGCAATTGCAAAGAGCGTTAGAGCCATCACAGGGAACGCAACAGCGGATCCCAGTGTGGGCCGTCGTTGTAAAAGGTTGATTCGTTGATTTAGTGACACTTCAACCTCGGATATGACCGTCAGACTTAACAACTGTCATCTTAGGGCAATTAACGTAGAACTCCAACTTTGATGTCAGTTTTGATCCCAGACCATCGGCAATCTACGGCGAAAATCGGCATGGGCCTAAAAACCGTTTGCCAATAGAATGCGGTTATCGCCAACAAAAGATTGGCCGACCATGGCTTGCTGGACTTCAAAGGATTGAAATCATGATCAACGTCGAGAAAATCGTAGAGCTTCAAACGGAAACGGTTGCTCGCTGGCATCAAGTCCCAGTCGACAATAGCTATGAAGACATCTTTACCGTCATTTGCCAACAACACAGTTTCAATTATTTACTTTGGCACGAAGAAGACATTGCCCGCAGCCGCGACGTCACCGACGCAGAAATCGCCCGCGTGAAACGTTCCATTGACGGATACAACCAGCAACGCAACGACTGGATTGAGAAAGTCGATGATGAGATTTCGGCACAAGTCGAATCGAGCGGCGTTTCCATCCCAGATGATGCTCCGATGAATACCGAGACACCTGGTTGCACGATCGACCGCCTATCAATTCTCGCACTTCGGATTTATCATTTGAACGAACAGCTTGAAAGAGACGATGTTTCAGAAGAGCACTTCGAATCGGTCCGCAAAAAGATCGCAGTTTGTTTGCTGCAGCAGGACGATCTCAAAAAGTCGCTTCAACAGTTGCTGGACGACATCTTCGCTGGGCGGAAGCGTCATCGAACTTATCGTCAATTCAAAATGTACAACGACCCCACGTTGAATCCTTACCTTTACAAAGCCAAAGCAAAATCGAGCGCTGCCAGTTTGACTAGCTAGTCCAATTCAAACGCCATTCGCTCGTCCGAGAACAAGAACATCTCTATGCCTGATCGCTCGGAATCGAAGAACGTTAGTGACAACGCGGAAGATCACAGCAAAAAGGAAAATGTTAGCGCCTCTGTTGCCAACGCAGATTTAGGTAGTCAGTCATCTGGTGAAATGGCGACTGGCGCTGGAGCAATACCGCGGGGTTTTAATTCCAAGTATATCGCCTCGTTGGCGAAACGAGGTTGCCAAGGCCTCGCGCTTTTACCACTACCGCTGTTCATGTTCTCCTTGCTGGGCAAGTATTTCTTCTTTGCAGAATTGCTTGGCAACTTTCGCGGCTACCTGATGATTACGCTTGTCATCGCAGTTGCAATATTTGTTCTTTCACGCCAATGGCTGTTTGCCACGTTGACGGTACCGGCTCTTTGCTGGAGTTTGGTAGGAGTCGTCACCGTTTATGCTCCTCTTGGCCAGCCGGTGCCGGGACCCGAGCGATTAAAAGTCATGTCTTTTAATGTTCTTGGCTCAAATCCCAATCACCACATGGTCGCTGCTCAAATCCGATCGGCGAATCCAGATGTCGTTTCAATTTTGGAATACACGGGCAACTGGCACCAGCCACTAGATTGCTTAAACGAAAAATATCCACATCAAATTCGAATACCGCGGTGGCACGGATTTGGCGTCGCGATGTTTAGTAAATATCCGTTCACCGAAAAACAAGAGTTCCCGATCACAAAAAAGAAAACCGACAACCCCATGATCGTTGGAAAAATCAAATTTGGTTCGGGGCAGAACCAAAGAGAGATTCGACTGGCCGCAATTCACGTGCTGTCCCCCACCAACCGATCTCGGATGGATTTAAGAAACCAACAGTTCATTGAGATCGCCGAGATTCTATCAAAAGAAGATACGCCAACAATCGTCATGGGCGATTTCAACTGCGTGCCTTGGTCACCATTTCTCAGTAACCTATTGACAACAACCGACTACCGCGACAGCCGTCAAGGTTTTGGTTATCACGGAACCTGGCACACGCAGATGGCCCCGGTCCATATTCCAATCGACCACGCGTTTGTTTCCCGCCACATTCACATTCACGATCGGTACGTGGGCGGATACGCCGGGTCAGATCACTTGCCAATCGTGTTTGAAGTTTCGGTCGGCGAATCTGTCGCTGCCTCTGTTGGCCAACAGTAAACTGTCGATCCTTTCCGTTGTTGCATCAACCCTGTCGCATCAACCCTGTCGCAACGCAGAAAGAATATCATCAGAGCTTTTCTTTGCGTCGCCCAGCAACATGTCGGTGTTAGTGTTGTAAAACAACGGATTGTCGACACCGGAATAACCTGTGCCCATCGAACGTTTGAACACGATGACTTGGCGAGCTTTCCAAGCTTCCAGAACCGGCATGCCGTAAATTGGGCTCGACGGATCATCGAGGGCTCCCGGGTTTACGATATCGTTTGCACCGACCACCAAAACCACATCGGTTTCCGGAAAATCTTCGTTGATTTCATCCATCTCCAAAACGAGATCATAGGGAAGCCGCGCCTCCGCCAGCAACACATTCATGTGCCCCGGCAAACGGCCAGCGACCGGATGAATCGCAAACCGGGTTCGGGTTCCGTTTTTCTGTAGAACCTCAGTGATCTCACGGATCGGATGCTGGGCTTGAGCGACCGCCATTCCGTAACCGGGAATGACAACCACTTCCTTTGCGTCCTTCAACGTTTGCGCCACTTCTTCTGCGGTTGTCGTGGTGTGAACCAAATCGCCTTGATCGGGACGTACCGCTGCCGCTGCGCCGCTTGTGCCTGTTCCAAACCCACCTAGAATAACACTTAAGAAAGACCGGTTCATCGCGTGGCACATGATGTAGCTCAAAATCGCACCGCTACTACCAACCAATGCTCCAGTGATGATCAACAAATCGTTGGACAACATGAACCCTGTCGCAGCAGCCGCCCAACCGCTGTAACTATTGAGCATCGACACCACGACCGGCATATCGGCACCACCGATCGCCATGACTAAGTGGGCTCCAAACACAAACGAGATAATCAACATCAGAATCAGGGCGGCGATCCCTGCTCCGAACGATCCAGTCGATACGAACCACCAACCAAGCAATCCACAGACAACCAACATTGCAACGTTAATGGCATGCCGTCCGGGGAGCATCAGCGGCTTGCTGTTGATTTTCCCTTCGAGCTTGCCCCATGCGACAACGCTTCCTGTGAACGTCAATCCGCCAATGAATATCCCGAGGAAGATTTCAATTTTTGAGATAAAGAAATGAGCTGAATGCGCGGCGTCGTGGGCTACAGCCTTGGCCGCTTCGGTGATTGCTTCGGCGTCCAATCCGCCATCATCGGGGATGTCCTCGGCAACCTTTGTGAGCATGCTGCTTTCCGAAAGAAAGACGCTCAACCCTACCAGTACGGCAGCCAATCCGACGAAACTGTGCAAGATCGCGACAAGTTGAGGCATGCCCTTCATTTCGACCCGTGTAGCGAGGAAAGAGCCGCCTAGTCCGCCGGCAACCAATGCAAGTATCAATAGAAAATGTCCGCCAGAGATACCGCTTAAAAAAGCCGCCACGATGGCCAGCACCATTCCGATGATGCCCAGCACGTTACCGCGCCGCGCTGTTTCGTGTTTGCTTAACCCACCGAGACTCAAGATGAAACAAACGGCCGCGACCAGCCACGCTAAAGTTGGAATACTACCCATGGTGATCACCCTTGCTTTCTAAACATAGCCAGCATTCGGTGTGTCACCAAAAAGCCACCAGCAACATTGATCGTTGCAATCAAAACAGCAAGCGCTGCCAACAAAGAACTCATCCCATACCAAGGCGACGCCATCTGCAGCATTCCACCAATCACAATGATTCCACTGATCGCGTTTGTCACGCTCATCAAAGGAGTGTGCAGAGCAGGGGTCACGTTCCAAACGAGTTGCCAGCCAACGAAACATGCCAACACGAAAACGGTCAAGTGTGAAACGAAATCCGGCGGTGCATAAGTACCGACCAACCAAAGCATCAACAAACTCAGCACGCCGACCACTGCGGTAAGGATCCAGTGTGTGACAGGATTGGGCGCCGCAACGACAACTTCTTCTTTTGCGGCGGTAACTTTTTGTGGTGGCGGTGAAGGCGTAGAAATTTTTGGTGGCGGCCACGTCACTTCGCCCTTGTGAGTGACCAATGCACCTCGGACGACCTCGTCTTCCAAATCGACATTCAGCTGTCCGTCTTTTTCTTTCGTCATGTCTGACAAAAGGTTCACGATATTGTTGGCATACAAATTAGAAGACTGCGTGGGCAACCGGCTGGGTAAATCGGTGTATCCAAGAATCGTAACGCCGTGAGCGACGACCTTTGAGTTGGCTTCGGTTAACTTGCAGTTGCCACCTTGCTCAGCAGCCAGATCAACAATGACGCTTCCGGGTTTCATTGATTTCACCATTTCCGTGGTGATCAATTCTGGAGCAGGTTTCCCTGGAATTAGCGCCGTTGTGATGATGATGTCGACTTGCTTGGCTTGGTCGGCAAACAACGCCATCTCTGCTTCGATGAATTCGTCGCTCATGATTTTCGCGTAACCGCCGGCCCCCTCGCCAGATTCTTCGAACTCCAATTCCAGGAAATCCGCGCCCATGCTTTTGACTTGATCCTTGACCGCCAGTCGTGTGTCAAACGCTCGCACAATCGCGCCGAGGCTTTTCGCGGTTCCGATCGCCGACAGCCCAGCAACCCCGGCACCGATGACGAGGACTTTTGCCGGTGGAACTTTCCCAGCAGCGGTGATTTGTCCGGTAAAGAAACTACCAAACTCGTTTGCGGCTTCGACAACGGCTCGGTAACCAGCGATGTTAGCCATCGAGCTAAGTGCGTCCAATTTCTGAGCGCGTGAAATGCGAGGAACACAATCCATCGCAATCGTCGTAATGTCGCGGCGGCGAAGTAGATCAATCTGTTCGCTACTACGCGCTGGCCAGATGAAACTGATCAAGCTCGATTTCTCTCGCAGTTGATTGATCTCATCAAACGAAGGCAACGCGACCTTGACTGTGATATCCGATTGCGAAAGCACGTCCGAAGCAGTTTCGACGACGGTGGCTCCAGATTTTTCGTAGTGGGAGTCTGGAAAACTTGCTTCCGCTCCGCACCCCGATTCGACAACGACATCGTACCCAAGCGCGACTAACTTTTTAACCGATTGCGGAGTAGCGGCGACTCGTCGTTCACCTCTTGTAGATTCCTTAATTGCACCAATGATCATGCTTAGTCGTTCAACAATTTGAGACGCGGACGGATTCATTAAGACTTATAAAAAAATGTAATTGGCCCGTGCACCAACTACAACCGTAGACAACCAGAAGCCTGCGGGTTTCCAAAGGTTTACTCCTTGCCTAAATCAAATCGCACTCAATTCGCTCCACAAAATGGAAAACGAAAATTGGACATGCCCATCGCGAATCGCCTATGATGCTGGAACTAATTCTTGTCAGTCGGGCATATTGTATACAGACGATGTCTCCCGACTCTTTTCCTATTGATCGTTCCTTCACTCGCGGACAGCCATGAACAAGAACTTCATTCATTGTTTCGCGGTGATAGCCATAGCGAATCTTGTCGTTGCGACGACTTGGTTTGACTGCAAAACCGCATCGGCGTTCCAGCGCGAGGACACAAAACCTTACGTTGGCATTTTCATGGAAGAAAAAGACGTCATTAAAATCACTTCCGTCGTTGACGGTTCCCCCGCCGAACGCGCTGCCATTCGCATCGATGATATCCTCACCCACGTCAACGGAAACAAAGTCCATTCGATCGAGCAAGCAAGAAAAAAAATCTACGAATACTATCCCGGTGACGAAATTACCATTCGTTTTTTGCGCGATGGCAAACCGATTGATCTCAAATTAGTTTTAGCAGAGACAGAAATAGATGCCGCCGGAACTGCTCCATCTGTGCCAGCCAAGCCACTTCACACGCCCGTGACTTTTCGATCGCTTGATAGAATCGTTGTGACGGGTGACATGTATTTTCGTAACGAGTCAGACAAGGAAACACCTTTTGTTCTGCTTTGCCACCACTCGGGCGAATCGCGCGGCGCGTTCCGGAAGATTGGATTGAAATTGGCAAGCGAAGGGTTCAACTGCCTTGCGATCGACCATCGGTCAGGCGGAACCGTGTCTGGCATAAGCAACCAAACCATGCAAAAGGCCGTCGCCAATGGCAAACCCACCACGCCTGTTGATTCAGAGCAAGACATTCTCGCAGCAATAAAATGGGTGAGATCCAATCACGCGAAAGGCAAGTTGCTCGTTTGGGGAAACGGATCTAGCGGTTCACTTGCAATTCGAATCGCAGGCGAAGGGCTCGCTGAACTCGATGGGGTTTTGGCTTTCACGCCCAACGAATATTTTGCAGAACATGGCAAGCCGGCCGATTGGATTGCGGCATCGGCAAAAAACGTAAAGATTCCCGTTTATGTATCGGCTTGTAGAGACGGTGCCGAAAAATCAAAAGCAATCACCCAATCGGTACCTGAGAATCTTCTTACCAGTTCGACTGGTTCAGTTTTCCAAATAAGCCCACGCGCCTATTTCTCATCAGTCAGCAAGTTTCTTTCGCGTTTCAAGTAATGCGTTGCTCCGGATCAAAGCATTGCAACTTTTCAAATCTCCATTGGAGATCGTCAGTGCGCAAAAAACGTTTGAACTCAAAACGACAAAGGCGTACCAACGAATCCTGCAACGTTGTAGTCGGGAATGGGGAGCGGATTTGCGAGCGGATTTTTTGCGAAAGAGACGTGCGGGGCTTTAATCGCTTTTTGTTCGATGTGACTCTGAACTAGATGTGGTAGCCACAGCGCTCGCTCGACCATTTCGAGGAGTAACTTTTGGTCGATTGGTTTTTTGAGATGGAAACCGGCACCGCCTGCATCTGCTCGGTAAATCACACCAGGTTTTTGCGTCGCCGAAACAAACAATGCGGGCACGTCGGACTTGTCAGGGAAATGGCGGATCGAGCCCACCAACTCTTCGCCTCGTGAATCACCAATGTGAGTCTCAGAGATGATCAGATCCAGCGTTTGGTGCTTTGCCATCTCAACAGCCGTACACGCATTTCGCGCAGTTGTGACGCAATATTGATTTGTGATCAGTATCGAGGCGATCGAATAAAGCGACTCGGCGTCTGAATCAACCACAAGAATAGCGGCACTAAGTATTTCGGATGATGAAATGTTCGATGGAACATTTTTGGTTTCCGAAGTTTCAGCGGCATCTAGTTTGCCGATCGGCCCAGAGAAGGATCGCATCGCAGCCTCATACAGAATTTACTGTTAACGAGTAACAACGTCGCTGATCCGTCAGCTTAATTGTAGGCAATCCTTCGCCTATCGTTGAATCGTCTGTCTGAATTGAAAATTTTACTTAAAACGAAAACCCAACGTTAAAAGGAATGACCGCCCCTTGTCGCAAATTCGATTCCTTCGTCAACCATTTGATCGCTTCGTCAACCATTTGATTGCTTCTTCAACGTGACTTTCCGCGGGGCAGTGAATCCGCCTGATCAGTCATGAACCTCAACCGCCAGGAAGAGTGTTGGCATCTGGAGCTAACTAGCATTCAAACCAATTGTTCGTGTGAAAGTAGCGTATCCTTGCTCGGCTCTGCGTTCTTCGCTCCCCAAGAGGTTTACGCTTGGCCCAAACTCGGCACGAAATTGGCTTTAGCGGATGTCTACATTATTCCCGTCGTCCAAACGCGCCCAGCTAACACCAATCATCCGTGGGGAGCGGCGATCGGTTCTGACGATCAAAGGATAGCTTTGTTGTGCGATGGTTGTGGCGATGATGCCCAATCAAGCGCCGCCAAAACGCTCGTTCGGGGTAATTGACACCGCGAAGTGGCATGCGAGTTATCCTTGATTTGTCGCTTGCGCCGGTCAAGCCTGCCACTGAGTTTCAAACTATTCCAATTCGGCAAACTGGTTCGAACGACTATTCCTATTCTTCATCAGCGCACGAACAGAACCATCGAATTACCTAAGGAGCGAAATTGAATCGAAGCTCAATCATTACGCGAAATGACGCGATGACTTGTTCCGAAGAACAGACGACGACTTAAACAGAAATGTTGAACAAAGCCCCAATTCGGGAGAGAAAGTGCCAGCTCCCAAACGATGTCACTACCACTGACCTTCATGCGCGGAAACTTTGGAGCACGAAATTGCTATGAAGTTTGAGACCTAAACTTTGGGATCTCGCAGAAGGTTCTGTCCGAACTCGAACAGCGACTGATCAACCACGACTTTCAAACAAGCGATGGTAGAGACCGCCCATTTTTGGCGGGTCGTTCGTCTGGAGCTACGGAAGGCCCGTTTCGAGAAACGGAATCAAAATTTTGGCGGTTTACGTTTAAGGAGAATCTCAGGATGACAATCAGGATGTTTATTCAATCATTAAAAGTCGCCTTTGTGGTGGCAGCAGTATCGATTTGCGGAACCGTTTCAGCACAAGACTGCGGAGGCTGCAGCAGCGGATCAGTCATGTACGGCGGAGCGATCAATTACGCTTCAGCCGGCCAAACTGGCTTTGGCGACAACAGCTGTGGTCGGGCAATCACTCAAAACCAAGCGGCTTCTCTTTGGGCAGGTTACTGCAATGAGAGCTGCGACACTGGAGGCGGTCGGCTAAGAGGTTGCGGGCTTGGCAAGCGCATCGGCGGTTGTGGAGTTGCGACTGCCCCATGCAACATGGTCAGCGACGGATGTGGTTTCGTCGACAGCGGTGCTGGCGGATGCGGACTTGGCGGCGGCTGCAAGTTGGGCGGAAAACTTCGCGGCTTGTTTAGCGGCATCGGCGGCGGTATGGGTGCTGGATGCGGATGCGACATGGGTTGCTTCGGCTATCCAACTGGCGGCGGTTGCGGTTCAGCTGGTGGATTCGGCGGCGGATTGTTTTCAGGCCTTGGCGGCAAACTGAGAGGTAAATTTGCTGGTGGATGTGGTTGCGGTGGTGGATGCTCACTTTTCAGTGGAAACCAAGGTGGAAAACTTCGTGGCTTGTTCAACGGCGGCTGCGGCGGCGGATGTTTTGGTGGAAAACTTCGTGGCTTGTTCGGCGGATGCGGAAGCAAGTTCCAAGCCAGTGCCGGTCACTGTGGTTCAACAGGTGCTTACTTCTCGGAAGCGGTTGGATATGAGTACGGAACATCTGGCATGCAAAGCTGCGTCTCAGGATGTGCAACGAACGCCTGTGGTAATGGCATGAACTACGGAGTATCTGCAGTTAACTTTGAGTCTAATAACACTCACTCCATCATGTACGGCAACGGTGTCCAAGGAACTCCGCTCCAAACGGGCGAAGTATACATGGGCAACTACGATCCAACTGCAAACGCGAAAGAGATCCCTGGTGAAGCAGTCACGGGCGGATCAAACGCAGCGGACGCGGTTGAGAAACTTCAGGACGCTGCTGGTCAATTAGACGGCAACTAAATCGACCAATCCCAGCTTTGCGGGGAATGGATGATTACAAGACAGAAAAAGACGACTGTCTAACCTACGCCCTTCGCGGAATTCCGATCCGCGGAGGGCTTTTTGTTGCTCTTTTTGCAAACGAGCTGGTCGTCGACATTGAATACAAGTTACGTTTCGGATAGGCTGAACGCTTATCGAAATCACCCAAAAATCAAATCTACAGGAAAACCATGGGAAGCGAGAGAGAAAGGGAGCTACGTCGTCGACGCAAGCGAAAGAAAAAGATGGGCCTCATCCGAAAAAGAGCCGCCACAGCGTCGAGCTCAGAGAAAGAAGTCCTAGCCGCGAAAATTCGCCGCTTGACTCCTGGAGCCAAAGAGCTGATCGCAACCCTTGGGTTGAAGTAACCTTTCTGTCCAGATCATGATCAATTCAAAGCCGTGCCTTGTTGGGCGCGGCTTTTTTTGTCAAAACAACGGCGACTTCCCCCTGACCATGGCAATTATGGTTAAAAATCAGTCAAAAAGCCAGTTTATCCATAACCGAGAATCGGTCGAAAACCGCGTTGGTCGATGCCGTTTCTGTCGAACGCATGGAACAGATTTTACAGCTCCAGCCGCTTAATTTTCCAACCGCTTGGAGCAAGACACAACTATCAACTCATTCGTGTTCAGGTCAATAAGATGTTAAAGCAAGCCGAAGAAAACAGCCCATCCGAAGGTCAAGATGCAATGGCGTTGATTCTTCAACAGGCGGGAAAGTCTGCTGAAGAAATTGCAGCCCTCTCAACATTGGATGATGCCGACCAAACAGCTGAAGACCAATTTTCTGGAGAGGCTCCAACGATTTCTTCTTTGTTTGGCAAGGGACTCGCACGGGAGTTTGTCGCCGGAACATTTGCACCTTCTGAACAAGTCGCCAAAGTGATGGGGGCGTCGCTCGACTTTCTGATGAAGCGAAAGAAGGAAGGGACGCTTTTCGACAACGACAAAATGCTCTTCCGCGCCGACGTCATCAGCGGGTTGGCAGAGAGTGGATTTTTCGGATTGGCGATCCCGACTAAGTACGGCGGAAGCGGTGCGAAACTTGGCGATCTTGGTCCACTTCTTCGTGCGTTGACTTTTATTCATCCCGACCTCGCAGTGATGTTTGAGGTCCACAACTTTCTTGGCCCTGTCACACCGATTCTCGATTTCGGAACGGACGAGCAGAAAGAGTACTTTCTTCCGAAAATGGCTGCCGGCGAATTGCTCGGTTCATTTGCTCTCACCGAACCAGGTGTCGGAGCGGACCCAAGTAAACTTTCAATGACTGCCCGACTCGAAGGCGACCAATACATCGTCAACGGCGTAAAGTGGCCAATCACCAACGTCATTTATGGTGGCGTCTGCATCTTGATTGTGAAACTTCAAGGTCACGACACGAAACCCGGTCGTGATTCGGGAATGATCATTTTTGAAACGCCTCCCGCCGACACCGAGAACTTTCGCATGAAGCGAAATGACCTGACGGCGTTTGACTATCTTTGGAACGCGCGATTTCGATTGATGGATTGTCCTGTGCCAGCCAACCGGTTGCTTGGGCCTCCGGGAAAAGGGCTGGCTCAGGCGTTCAGTTCTTTAGCGAAAGGACGCGGAGGAATCGGCGTCAACAGCGCAGCAAAAACGTTTAAGCTTCTTGCTCACATCATCCTTGATCCAGAAGTTCGCCGAGCCAACTCGCAAAGCCAACCGCTGGATTCACAACCGGGTGAGCCTAATGGTGGTGGATGGACTTCGTTCCGCAGCACGTTTGGAAAACCGATCGGCAGCGCACCGCGAATCCAGACTTGGGTAGGACGTGCCGCCGCACATGGGCTGGCTGGTCGAGTATTGGGCGATCTTTGTTTTCGATTGGCCGCCAATGGAGTCCGCGATGAAACTCAAGGCATGATCGCCAAGGTTTACGCGACGAAGGCACTGCTTCAAACGGCGATCAATTGTTACCAGATCCAAGGCGGTCGTGCCGTCCACACCGACGAACGTCGAAAGTACACGCGGTCTGACGCGGCGATGCCTGAGAATCCGATTGAAAATTATATCGGTGAAAACATGCACGAGTTCACGATCGCAACCGTTTACGAAGGCCCCAACCCGGTGCTTTCCGACGTTGGTGCTCCCAATGCGATGACGCGAAGTATCCGTGGCAAGTATTTACAGCCGATTGGCCTTGCCGAAGTCGAAGGAAAATCAGGGCTTGGTGAGAAAGCGAAATTTGGCTGGTTCGTTGCCAAAACTGTCGCGGGATCCTATTTGCCTTGGGCCGGAGATTTGACCGGAGTCAAGAATCTGTTCCCTCAAAAAGAACGTTTGATCAAGCGAGCCTTGAAACGCAATCGAGTATTGGGGCGAAACATTTTGTTGATCATCGCCAAGTACCAAAAGTCGTTCATGGACCAATCGTTTTTGCTCGGTGATGAAGGCGGCGTTTTCGACCAGCTTTGCCACAGCCTTGCTTCGTTGTGTTTTGCATTGTCGATGGACAAAGCAAACCCAGAGTATCTAAAAGTTGCAGAGACGCTGGACCTCGAAGCACAACTTCGAATGGGTGGACGCGAGACATCTCCGGCGCTTCAACGAGCGTGGGCTGAGATTGGTCAGTTGATGATGGACAAGAATTCGCAGTTACACCGTGATCTGATCGCCGACATCGAAGTCGCTGACATCCCGCTTGATCCACGTTTCATCGACCGGTTCATCTAACCGAGAGACGAATTTATTAGTGTGGTGAACGCTCCGCGGACAGCGTTTCTCCACCAAATGCATCCTTGAATGTCCCAGCAGCTACGCGCAAATTCCAGTGAAAAGTTCGAGTCGAGATGGCTTGGAACTCTTGGACTAGTTGACGACTGAAAAATTGTTTCGTCTCTTTGACGAAGCGACGCTGGCCGCGGAGTCCAGCACACATTGAGCACGACGAGCTCGTTAAGCACGAAGCGCTCGACAATGCTTATTTGCTTTCGCGACCATTCTCGACGCTTCTATCCTTAACGCTTTTTGCCCATTCGCAAAATAAATTTGTCTTTCACGGCAACCAAACAATATTCTTGCCGGTTAAACGCCAATTGTCGTGCTTTGACGATTTTGAAACCCATCTCCTTCACCTTTGCCATGTGTCCCGGGATCTTGGAAACCATTTTCCAGTCGGTCAGCTTCAACGTGAGGACTAGTCCTTTGATATCCACCGCCTCGTGAGCCACGATCTCACCAGCTAGATCGATTGTAAAATCAGGGTCGACATTCAAGTCCGCCATCAGCCACTTTACATTTCGAAAATCACGTTTCTTGACATCCCCACCACGGCGGCGAATGTGTGTGAAATTCTCGTGGTCAAAAATTTCTTGCTCCATTTCGGCAGGATCAATCCCAAGCACTTCTGCGCCCTTCTCCAACAACAGCTGACAGGCACCTCCGGGTGCACTTCCGATCTCAGCACAAAGGTCGCCCGGTTCGATTCGGATGCCTGACCAAAGTAACGCTTCCTTGAGCTTGAGGTACGCACGGCTGAATGTCTCGATAGTCGAATCAAACGTCGGGACTCCGCCTGGCCAACGGCCGGCAACTGTCGTGGCAATATGATATCCAAACCACCACTCACCCGGCTCTACCATGACAACATCGAAAACCAATTCGTCTGGTTTCGCACTTACGTTAATCGCGGCTTCGTTTTTCTTGACACAATCGACTTCCGCGAACAAGTTTCCAACCTCGCGAGCCAAGGCAGAAACTCCCGGTTCAAATCCGTTGCGACCTGGTAACACTGGATCGCGCTGCCAAACATGAACGGCTTTGGCCTCGGCCAATTTTTCCGTTTTGGCCAAATCGGCAACCAACTCCGTCGCGTTATCACCAACGACTTTGCCAAGTGACCAACCGTAGGATCGAGCCAGCGTCGAACGAAGCGTAAACCTTTCAGGCAACGGATTCAGATCGTCGATTTTGAATGTAATAAACCCGGGACGCGAAAAAGCTAATTTCAAGTTGGGATGAGACGTCATCAATTCCAACTTGGTCGCCGACTCAGCTCCGTTTTGGCAAATCACATAGATGAATTTGGCTGAAGGATCCTGTTCGGACGCGGGATCCTGTGAATCAGTTTCGTTATTCAATTTTGCTCAGTCTTCAAAAATGGAAGGCTTGGTTCAGCGTTTGGCGAATGTTTCGCCCGGTGGTCAGAATGCTATCACTTTTTACCGTTTTGCGAACGTGGGTTGGTCGCAAGAAACCGAAGAAACAGATTTTGGTCTATATCTACGCCAATCGTCGGGGTTTTCCGAGTACTTCGGACAAGGCCAGATTATTCACCGCGTTCAATGTTGTTCCAATCCTGCCACCCAAACTAGCGTTAGGCCCATTTTACGGGTCCGTAAATGGTCCGCCTGATTGATATAGGTAACCCGGATGGGATGGGATAAAATTCCCACAGCCAGCAAGTTCATTGCTGGTACGAAGAAATCGCGACCAACAGGCACAAGGAAGGCCGACCGATGGCAGAGTCCGTAAAATTCATTCACGCGTCTGACTTTCATCTCGACATCTCAATGAACGGGCTGGTCGAGTTACCCAACCATTTGATTCAGGTGCTCGCCAATGCACCTTATGAAGCGGCACAGAAAGTTTTCGATCTCGCCGTTGCCGAACGCGTTGATTTTGTTTTGCTTTCCGGCGACTTGTTTGATTTCGAGTCAAGCAATGCCCGTGCAGCAGCATTTCTGCTGGCTCAGTTTGAGCGGTTGGCACAAAAAGACATTCAGATCTATTGGTGTGCAGGCGAGTGCGATCAGCCCGACCGCTGGCCAAGTTCGATTGAACTTCCCGACAACGTCGTCACATTTTCATCTTCGATCGTTGAGCAACTAGACCATCGTAGAGACGGTGAAACGGTTGCTCGCATCATGGCGAGTGGATTCGATCCTCAACGACGAAACGGATCAGATTTTGCTGCTCCCGACGGACAGATATTCAACATCGCTTTGACTCACGGCGAATTCGAATCGACGTCGCTCAATGCGAACCACATAAACTACTGGGCACTTGGCGGCCGTCACAAATCAACAAAGCTTGAAAAATCTGGCTGCGTTGTAGTCTACCCAGGAACACCACAGGGCCGCACACCTAAAGAATCAGGCATTCACGGTTTCAAGATTTGCCGAGTCGACTCATCGGGCAAACTTCGCGTTCAAAACGTCGAATCTGATCGTGTTCGCTGGATGCCCCAAAAGGTTGCCATCTCCGAGCAAGTGCAAATTGATGAGTTGAAAAACGAGCTTGGCGAGCGAGCTCTCAAAATCATGACCGACACGACCGATCAAGTCGTGCTTTGTAAATGGTTCCTTACAACCGAAGGCGACTTCAATCCAAAAATCAGAAAACGCGAATGGAAGTCTGAGCTACTTGAGTGGTTGCGTGACGAGTTTGGTCGATCTGACCGCGGGCTTTGGTCTGTTGTGCTCAACGTTGACACTCCTAAAAACCTTCCGCTCGAGTGGTACGAAGAAGACACGTTGCTGGGTGAATACATGCGAGCCATGGGACGCTACCAAAGCGACGAATCATTGAAACTAAACCTGCATGAATACATGCCACAAACCGTGAACAACAAAGTCACTGAAGGCATGGGACAGGTTCTCGACAAAAAACGCGAGGAGATTCTTCGCAAGGCAACACTGGTTGGGGTTGAATACCTGGCCAAGCATAAAGAATTGAGTGATCCAGTTCTTGAACTGTAGCAAGTGCGAACCGCCGTTTTTTGCGACAACTAAGTCACAACTGAAACGCACGAGAAACGAAACAAGCGACCCAACGAACAATTGAGAAAACAAAACGTCGAATGATTCGACGCAAGAAATATAACTGCGAATAAGGAGAAGCGCGGTGAAGATTACTGATCTTCAAGTAGACGGATTCGGTGTCTGGAAGGGACTGACCGTTGAATCGATCTCAGACAACATCACTGTTTTCTGCGGCTATAACGAAGCCGGAAAAACAACGTTGATGCAATTCATCCGATCCATGATGTTCGGATTTTCAAACGATCGTCTCACCAAGTATACGCCTCCGGTGTACGGCGGTTTGGCTGGCGGATCGTTGGATGTGACCACGCCGACAGGTGTATTCGAGGTCCAACGTCATGTGGACCCTAATCGTCATTCGGATCCAATCGGTGACCTGAGTGTGATCGATGGACACGATGGTACGGTCCATGGCCGAGCACATTTGAGTTCGCTGATGTCTGACATCGACGAATCTATATTCACAAACGTATTCGCCATTGGTTTGCGAGAGATCCAGGAACTGGGAGCGCTCAACAGCACAGCCGCCGCAGAACAATTATACAAACTAACATCGGGGTTGGATCGTGTTTCGTTGATTGACGTAATGCGTGATCTACGCGACCGTCGTGAAAAAATCTGGTCAGCAGAATCTAAGAACGAGTCTCGATTGGCACTTCTTTCTGAGAAGCGTCAAAAACTTCTTCGGGAAATCGATGACTTAAAGCAACGGTCCAAGCGTTGGTCGCGAATGGCGGCCGAAACAACAGACATCAACAATCAACTGGCAGACATTGACAAAGAGCTTGCGGAAAATGATCGCCAGTCTCGCTTGATCGAAATCGCCATGCAGATTTCTGATCGCTGGCAGTCTCGCCGGATGCTTGAAGAACAAATCAAGTCATATGGCAAGCTTCCAGACGTCAAAGATATTTCGGTATCCGAATTGGATTCGTTGAACGAGCGGATCGTTCAACAAAAAGAACGCATCGAGCAAGTCAAATCGCAACGCCGAAGCATTAAAAAAGAAGCAATGTCGCTTCCGATCAATCGCAACCTGTGGGCGCAAAAATCACGCATCGAAGCCGTGACCGAGCATATGCCTTGGGTCGAATCGTTGCAGCGTCAGTCAGCCAAACTAAATGAAGAGATCGACCGGATTGAGAACAGTCTCGTTGGCGAAGTCGATGGTCTTGGCCATCAGCTGAAGATCAAAGCGCGAGACGTGCGTGAGTTGGGCAATCGCGGATTGATGACGCTCGAGACAACAGGCAAGAAGCTCCAAGAGCAGAAAGATCGCTTGACAAAATTTCAAGCCGATCTTGAGAAAATTGAATTCGACCTTGGCCAACATCAAGATCGTCTTGGTACATCACTCGCAGAAAGCAGCACATCAGAATCACTGGAAGACACCGGCCGCTACGTCAATCGGTTGCGTCGCCGAATCGAGCTCGAAGAGAAAATCGAGAAACTCAATCGAGGCCGGCAGGATCTAGAGCGCGATGTTGACTCGGTTGTAAACGAACAAGTTCTACCGGTCGAAAAACTTTCGATCATCGGTGCCGTGTTTATCTTGGGCATCGTGCTGCTCGGTTTCGGAATGGCAGGCATTTTGAATCCGGCTTGGCTAGGAACTGCCGAGAAACTGGGAATCACTTTTGTATTCCTCGGTGCGTTCTCCGGTGTCATTGCGATGGCTCTGAAATATCACTGGGAGCAGCGAGCCAAGGAAGAGCTGGATGATTTCCGGCATCAAATTGACATCGTTCGCCAACAATTGAAACGAGCCAAGCACGAGCGAGACGAGATCGAACGACAGCTTCCTGCGAGCGTTGCCAGCAATTGGGAGCTTGAACTTTCTGACGCTGAGAACCGGCTTGGTCGGCTCGAAGATTTGGTTCCGCTTGAGAACCGCGTTCAAAACACTCGCTCAACTCAAGAAGATTTCCGCCGACGGATTTCGAATCAAGAGCGTGAAGTCGAAAAAGCCGCTGAGCAGTGGAAGGCAAGCCTACGGACTGCTGGATTGCCAGAGATGCTTCAGCCTCATCAATTGAAAGAGATCATCCAACGTGCCGATCGAATTTCGACCTACCACGTTCGACTTGACCAATTCAAATTGGAAAAAGTTGACCGCGATAAAGAAATCAGCACACTTAGCCAACGCATTGAGGCGATGCTTCATGAAACTGGCGTTGAATTCCACAGCACGGATTTGGTTGAACGGCTGAACCAGTTGCTTCAGGTCGTCAATGAACAACGTGGATTTGTGGGTGCGAGAAAAGAATTCGCAAGCAAGTACAAATCGCTTCGTTCGCGACTGAACAAAGCAAAACGCGAGCTGGAGAAACTGCTCGGAATCAAACAACGTTTGCTGGCTACCGTCGGTGCTGAATCCGAAGAGGAATACCGACTGTTTGATACGAAACACTCACAGCGTCGCAAGCTTAGAGCGAAAAAAGACAATCTGACCGAGCAAATCATCGCCGCGCTGGGCAAGCACTTCGACGAAGAGAATCTGAAAGTCATGCTGGATTCTTACGGTGCGGCAGGCTTGGAAAAACGCTGGGACGAAATCCAGACAGAGATCGAACGCATCAAGGCTCAACAATCGAAACTTCACCAGCAGCGTGGTGAGTTTCTACAGGAAGTCAAAATGCTGGGCGAAGATTCACGCTTGGACGTGGCTCACTTGGAACTGAATGCCGTCAACGCTGAAATTTCAAAACTTCAAAAGAACTGGCAAGTCCTCGCGACAAGCACTCAATTGCTTGAGATGATTCGCGAAAGCTACGAATCGAAACGACAGCCGGAAACATTGAAGGAAGCATCTGGTTATCTCGACCGTTTGACCGAGGGTGGTTACACGCGCATCTGGACGCGTCTGGTGGGTGAAGAATTGCTGGTCGACAACAACAACGGCGAAACGATTCCGGTCGACAAATTGAGTCGAGGAACACGCGAAGCCGTTTACCTGAGCCTCAGAATGGCGTTGGTAGGAGCTTACGCTCGCCGTGGTGCAGTGATACCAATGGTGCTGGACGATGTGCTTGTCAACTTTGACGGCCAACGTGCCCATGCGGCAGCGGAATTGCTTTGTGATTTTTCACGAAACGGATATCAAATTTTGATGTTCACCTGCCACGACCACATGCGTGACCTGTTTCATTCGCTCGGTGCCGACGTTCGGATTCTGCCGCAGCACAAAGACGTTGTCGAATCGGAAGCCATTCCAATCGCTTACAAGGGTGTAACTCATGTCGCGCCACCCGTCGTCTACCAAGAAGAATTTGTGGCTCCTGAACCTGTCGCTCAAACTATCGAACCGGAACAGGAATTCCCTAGTACGATTCCGGTAGAGTATGTGGAATACGCGTCTTCGAGTCTCGATTTAGATCCGGACGAATTTGATCCTGAACTGGAGTACGAGCTGTCAGCTGTTACGACAGACCAAAGGATGGAACAACGTTTACGGCATGAATTGGTCTACATTTCGCCGACTCACAATGCTCCGATCGACATCTCGGGCAATGAAGATATCTGGTGGGAAACGGGTGCCTCCGTCTCGCGATAGGATTGCGCCGAGATAATGAATGGTAATGATTCGTGGCATTTCTTGCCTTGGCATTTCGAGATAGTGTCTCGTCAAAAATTGGTGAGAAGCGGTTTCGAAATTCGACTTCGCTGACTTCCATCAAAAAGATAACTCTCTCATTTGCGTGAAAGAGAAAGCGATAAAAACGATAGCGAGAAAGCGCTGGGCACCGGATATCACTGACCAGTACCCGTTAGATAGCGAATCGCACTTTCGCAGTAAATCCATTCCGCGTTGCGAATCACGGCCTTCTTTGCGCCTTCATCGTGCGTGCGTTCCGCTACCGTTACCACGCAAGAGAAGCCTTGAATCCACACACACCTACTGGAAGGGACAGCAGATTGAGAGTTCTTTGATGGGCTGATACGATCTAGCTAGACAACTAACGCATGTTTGGTGGAAAAGCCCAAGTGCAACAGGCTGGAACCAAGCGCAACCACGAGAGTGGTAGAAGGTTTGCTGTCGATGAACATCCAAATTACGGCAACAAATTTTGCAGTGCCCAAAACACGGCAATCTGCATCTGAGATTGCGGAGCTTGTTGGCCGCGATGAATCGTGGGTCAACCAGAACGTCGGCGTTGCCAATCGCCATGTTTGTAAACTTGGCCAAGATCCCGCGGAACTTGCGACTGAAGCAGCCAGCCCCATCGTTGAACAACACGGCGATCCGGATCTTTTAATTTACGCCAGTGCTTCAGTGCGCCAATGCATTCCCGACACATCAGTTTTTGTCGCGTTACAACTGGGGCTTTCAGGTATCCCGGCGTTTAGTATCAACGCGACGTGCCTTTCGTTTCTGGTCGCGTTGCGAAACGCTGCGTCGTTGATTGAAACGGGGGTCTACGAGAAAATTTTGATCGTCACGGCAGAGCTACCAACGCTCAGTCGAAATTTTGCTCACGCCGAATCCGCTGCGTTGTTTGGCGACGGCGCTGCAGCGGTAATGGTCGAAGCAACCGAACGCCCCAGTGGAATCGAGCACTTTCGTCAGGTCACTTGGCCTCAATGCGCAGAGATGTCACAGATTCGTGGCGGTGGCTTGCTGCTTCATCCAACCAACGAGATCACCGCTCCAGAGGACTACCTTTTTGAAATGGATGGCAACTCATTGCTACGAATTGTGCTCCCTCGCATGATGCGATTTTTAAAGCAGTTTTTTGCGTCTTGCGAATTTGACATCGCCGACATCGACTTGATCATTCCACACCAAGCCTCCGCTGCCGGCATGAAGTTATTGGCAAAGGTTGGTATGCCTCCTGAACGGACAATCGACATTCTTAACGACTATGGCAATTGTGTCTCGGCCTCGATTCCCATGGCGTTGGCGATGGCTGAGCAACAAGGGAAAGTCAAACGCGGCGATCACATTTTACTGCTTGGTACCGCTGCCGGTTTATCCATCGGGGCTGCAATATTGAAATGGTAACCAACAAGGAAGTCATCGATATTGCACGTTTCGAATTGGGAACGGGCATGCGAAAGATTCTCGTAACAGGTGCAACCGGTTTTGTAGGTTCGCGGCTGGCACAAGCTCTCGTAGACGCGGGACACGACGTGACGATAACAGGCAGGAGTCCGTATCGCGTACGGTCAGAGGGAGTTTTTGTCGCGTGTGATATTACCGACTGTGAACAAGTCATTGAGCTCTGCAAGGATCAGGAGATCGTTTTCCACTGCGCCGCGTTGACGTCGCCTTGGGGATCGCTTGAACTTCACCGCTCAATCAACACCCTGGGCACCTCACATGTTGCTGAGGGTTGCCTTCAGCACGGAGTGAAAAGGCTTGTTCACGTTTCATCGACGGCAATTTTTTTTCAGTTCAAAGATCGAATCAAAGTCACTGACAATACGAAATTACCCAAAACGTTTTGCAACCCATACGCCCAGTCAAAAGCAGAAGCCGAACTTGTTGTTCAGAGCGCGATGGATAAGGGCTTGAATGCCTATATCGTTCGGGCGAGAGCAGTGTTTGGCCCGGGTGACAACGCGCTGCTGCCTCGGCTGATCAAGGCGGCGGAGCAGGGACGCATTCGTCAAATCGGTGCCGGCGACAATCTTTGCGATCTAACCTACGTCGACAATTTGATCGTTGGGCTTATCAAAGCAGCCAATCCAGATCGGCCGACTGGCATTTCCACGATCACGAACGAAGAACCTGTCAACCTTTGGAACGTGCTCAACAACGTATTGGCAGAAACGACAACCAATCCACCAATGAAGTCGATTCCCTATTGGATTGCACATCGAGCAGCTCAAATTGCCGAATGGAAACACCGCTTGCTCAGGTTGCCGGGTGAGCCGGCAATAACACGCTACGGAATTGGATTGCTGGCGAAACAACAAACGTTTGAGTCTAAATCTGCAAAATCAGATTTGGATTACTCACCCGTCGTAAAACTGCAACAAGGAATCGATCATACGATCCAATCACTTCGATCACGGATTGATTTTAAGGCCGACAGAGAAGGAACAGCACCAAACGTGCCAGGCCAAAATTTCACGAACGGAAAATGCCACGCCCACCCAAACGTTTCAGTTAAATTTTTCTCAACGGGGTTCGTTAAATTTAAACTTCGCGTTGTGGAGAAATCTTCAAATCGAGAGCCCACTCGGTTTCACGCGACGGTTGCGATGATCAAGCATCCTCAACACGGAATCACACTGTTCGACACAGGGTACAGCTGCAAGTTCTATGACGTTACAAAATCTTTTCCCAACAAGCTGTATGCGATCGCAACGAAAGTCATCACAAAACCGGAATGGTCAATCGAAAGTTGGTTGCGACAGGAGGGACTAGCTCCCAGGGATGTTTCTCGTGTTCTCGTTTCGCATTTCCACGCCGATCACATCGGTGGGATTCATCCGTTTCGAGATTCGGATTTCATCGCGTCATCAAGGGCTTGGGACGCTGTGAAGCGACTGAAAGGTTTCGCTGCGGTTAAGCGAGGTTTCTTGCCAGAATTACTACCAAGTGATTTTGAATCGCGATTGCACACCATCGGGGACCTTCATTCCCCCGGTTTAGGATCGCTTCGAAATTGCCACGACCTATTTGGTGACGGAAGCGTTCGATTGTTTGATTTAGACGGTCATGCAAACGGCCAGATGGGCGCGTTATTGCGAACTAACGAGAAATATATTTTTCTGGTTGCTGATACTTTTTGGACCAGAAAGGAAATCGAATCTGATTTAAATCCGACAGTGGCTTTTCGTGCGGTCGCAGAAAATTTCAAGGCTGCCAAGAAAAGCCGTTCTGCCATCATAGAGATCGCAAAATCAAATCCTGAGATCGAATTCGTTTGCACGCACTGTCCAGGATTCGCATCCGAGCAAGGTTTTGACCGACAGCTGGATAGTTAACGAATCTGCGAGATCATGGTTCAATTTTTGGCAATCGTTCCGACTCGAAAAGAATACAAACAAGTGTGGTCAGACGATTCCAATGCGTCTTTCAATTCGTAATTGGGGTTCAAGTGAGATTCCCAATCGCGAGCTTCCGATTCGTTTCTGTTTTGATCAGTTTGCTTTTTCAAAATTTCGTCCATCTTGACCATAAAAAAACGCTCACAGTATCTCGCGTTGTCTTTCGCCGAACCAACCACTGAATTCCAGATGGACTGATACAAGCTCGACGGTGCATAGGAAGAGAAATCAGACAATGAAAAAGCATCGAATTCATCTGGATGACATCTCAGAAATTCGTTGAGTGGAGTCGTGACGATATTGATTTTGTCGACGCGGGATTTGATCGTTTCAAAGTTCTTTCGCTGGAGATGAAATGGCAATTCACAATCGTTTGTATACTCACCACAAAATAGTAAGTTCGCGTAAGAATTCTCGCGGAGCAAAGACTGGTTAGCCATTTTTTCAATGCACCGGTATAAGTACTCGGCGACATCAAAGTCTCGCGGGATTAGTTTCGCGCCTGGTTCTCGAATCACCGATGTCCACAAAAATCGGTTGAACGTAACTCGCAAGAAGTTTTTAAAGAACGAACCGGACCAATGCTTGCGCCAGTAGGCAATCTGCGAATCGAGATCGGCCGCGTGTAACAAACCGTTGACGTGCCTCCTACGAAGAACGGTGGCTTTTGAGAACATACGCAACAATCGCTCCCAAGTGCCGCAGTACAACACTCCACGCTTTGCAATTTTTTGATTCTCAACCCAAAAATCACGGCTCTCGCAGGGGATCGCTTTCAAAACAGTTTCGAAAAGGCCGTTCGATCTGGCCGCCGATGAGTTGTCGTTTCGAAGGCCAATGAATTGAGCGAACTCATCGTATCCAAGCGTCCGATAAGCTGCTATTTTCAATTGCAACAAGTGGTTTTGCGCCGGATTAAAGTCCACACTGAAAATTGTTTGCGGATCACCTGCCAATAGATCCAACGAACGTGCACCGCTGCCTGTGATACAAACGACACAGTCATCGTGGGAAAGGTTTAGCGCCGCGAGTTCCGAATTACTATCTTCGTTACTTGCGGAATAATTTATTTGCGTAAAGAATCTTCCGCTCATTCGTCCCGTTTCTTTTCTAAGTCCACTTTGTTGTACCAGTTTTTAAAAAAAGGACTACGTTGTTGGTTGATCCGTTCGAGAAAATAGGAGCCCTCAAAAATTATTGGCACGTTATCGCTCTGGTTTCCGAGATCAAGCGAGGCAGTTCGATCAAGCGGGAACTTTACGGTCATCGCTTTCTAATTTGGCGAGATCAAGCAGGAGTATTCCATGCATTGACAGATTGCTGTGCACACAAAAAGGCTCCACTCGAAGTCGCCGATTTCAACCAGAACAAGATTGTTTGTCCCTACCACGGCTGGGAATACGATCAAAACGGGACGCTCACAAATATCCCCAGCTCGCCCTCTTGCTGCGAAAAATTGAAATGCAAAGTTGGCGATTTTTTGGTTTGCGAGAAATACGATTTTGTTTGGATTTACCTCGGTGATCCCAAACTTCCCAAGAATGGAATTCCTGACCTAGCTAGATTTGATTCTTGGTCAAAATGTTTTTTGAAGAAGGAATTCCAAACGAGCGAAGACCTTTTGATCGACAATTTCATGGACCCAACTCACACTGGCTTGGTTCATGACGGTCTCATTAGAAGTAGCCAAAACAGCTGTGAACATTGCGTCAAAGTTACCACGAGCGAGTTGGGGGTTTTGGTTGACTTTGAAGAGCAAACTGAAGCTGTTGGTTTGGGGATGCGATTCCTGTTTGGCAAAGAGATGAGAGTCAAACATACCGATGAGTTTTTGTTCCCCAATCTTGTGAGAGTCATTTACGCGATCAATGGAGTTGAGCGATTTGTTGCCTTGATTGCCTGCAGCCCCAACGAAAAACTCAATGGTCCATCAACGACCGCCTTCGTACAGCTGCGCTATAATTTCGGCTGGAGCACCCCACTAGTTTCGCCATTTGTGAAGGGACTGGCTGGCAAAGTGTTCAAACAGGATTTCGAAATCACACAGAAACAGTCTGAGAATAGAGATCAGTTTCCGGACCTAAAAGAGAACTTAATCGCCGCAGACGTGGTCGCTAGTCAAGTTGCGAAACTAAGGAGAAAGTTTGTGGCGGGCGATTGCCAGATTCGTGAAACAGTCCAAGAATTCAAGTTGAGATTTTAAGACTACGACGGTGCTTGGCCGCCAATCCATTCTGCGGCTCCAACTAGTTCCAAAATCCAGCGATCCAGATGAGACCAAATATGATCGCCATGAATCCGAGAACCCAAACTGCTGATCGAAACGAGTGAACGAATATCTCTTTTAGATTCTCATGCCGAGTCGCGCCGTAGACCAAACTGACGACCACGATCAGTGGAACCGAGTACCAGATACGAGGCGTCATCGCACCCATGACTATGGTGGAGGTGATCAAGTTGGAAATTGCGATCGGCATTCTTGGCTCGTTTGTCTGGACTCGTCTGGTTGTTTCTCAATGTCTGGCAGTTTTCAACATCTGGCAGTTCAACAGCAGGCGCGAAGGTTAATCACTTCTTTTCTTTTTTGAATCAAGCCGCTCACGTTGAGCCGGTGTCAGGATTGCTGGCCCACAAAACGCGTCGTAGATCGCGAGCAAGTTCAAGAGCCCCGCGACAACTGTATACAGCGTTCCGATTTCAAAAAAGTGTTTGTAGTCAAAATGCCAACGTCCTAGCGTGTCAGGTGTGTCCAGTCGGACTGGGCCTGCCGGCGGCGCCATGAAACCATCTTTGAGAGTCGGGCCCTCGTAACCTTCAGGATTATTCTGGTCGGTGATACGGAGAAATTGTTTGGAGACAATTGGGTAGTCAGGCGGAAATCGTTCGCAAAGAACAAAAAACGGATCAGCACCGTTCTTCGTTTTCATCGACTGAACAATCGCAGGAAGTGCGGGTGCACCAACGCCAAGCTGGCAAAGGTAGTACCACCGCATATCGTTTTCTTTGAATGAGGAATACACAACTCTGCCGTGACCAATCGCCAATCCAAAAAAGTACGTGCTCAAGATGCAAATCATGAACAAGAATCCTTTGGCAAATCGGCGCTGATAAAAGTGCCCAGCCCCCGGCCAAAGCCAAGCCAGGAACGCCGCCCAATAAGGGTCTTGAAGATCGACGAGGATTGGCTCGCCTTCATCCTGTGGATAAACTATTTCGGGCATATTGGTTAGTCTTGGTAGATCGTAAACTTCAACAGCGATCATTTTAGCTGCCCATCAACTTCGCACCAGATCAAACAGAGCCCTCTCAGCAATGTCCCATCGTTTTTTTCTCGACCCTCAAACGCCAGATTCCATCAAAGTTGGAACGGAACTGCTGCTGGACGGCGATCAAGCTCACCACGCCATTCATGTCATGCGTTTTCAAACAGGCGACGAGTTGGTGCTTTTTGACGGTAGAGGCATGGAGTTTGGCTCAAGGGTTGTTTCGATTGCAAAGAAAAAACTCTCAGTGGAAGTCGTGTCAGTGACCAAGCTGAATCGCTCTGTTTCGACAGAAATCACGATCGCCGTCGCCCTTCCCAAGGGTGACAGGCAAAAGTTTTTGATCGAAAAATTGGTCGAACTGGGTGTGGCCCACCTGATTCCGCTTAAGACTTCACGCTCAGTAGCAGTGCCCAACGAGAAAGTCACCGAGCGTTTGCGAAAGCAGGTGATCGAAGCCAGCAAGCAATGTGGCCGCAATCATTTGATGACGATTGCGGAAGGGAAAGACCTGCGTCAACTCGGTGTGTGTTTGGACGCTCGGCTGGAGCTTTCCACAGGGTCTCATTCAGAGTCAACAACTGAACCTAAACTGGAATCTCGATCAGCTGTTGAGCTAGATGACCAGCCTGCAAGCGACAAAGATTCCAAAGCAGATTCGGAGACTGATTCGAAGACTAGCGAACCAGAAAGAGTTCTAGGTTCGGAGTGTAAACGATTTATCGCAGATCCTTACCAAGGTGAATCAATCGCTGCGGTTGCAAGTAAAATTTTCTCATCCGTTGTCATTGCGATAGGGCCAGAGGGTGGTTTCGACGACAAAGAGAATGACTTGGCCCGCGAGCTAGGCTTTGCTCCGTTGACATTGGGACCTTCTATTTTAAGAGTCGAAACGGCGGCACTTGCCGCGGCGGCAATTTTTGGCATCGGTCGCAACACATAACAACGCGACCTGACAGGACTCCCCGTAAACCTCGCCTCTTGTGTATTGGCCAAGTGTGTACCGAACGCCCTGCAGCCAGCGCGAAAGTGAGCTTGACCGTACGAGTGCAAGCCTGCCCTCGCGAAAAGCCTGTCCCGCGAAAAGCGTGGACTTCACGAATGCCCAACGGACGCTCCTTGCCCAGCCCCACGCAAGCTTGCCGCGGAGCGCCCAACGCATATTTTTTATGCTTCGATTAAATACAAACGGAAATAATTCAAGACTTCCTTTACCGCTCGAATCTCGCGCCAACCAGAATGGCCGCTGTAGCGAAACTCTTTTTCAACCACGTTGCCTTCGTTTGAAATGGCCACGGAATAAAACGACTCCCCCGCATCGACCAGCCTGCTGTCGCGTTCGATAGGCCCAATCGCCAATCCAAAATCAGATCCCCTTACCCGAGCCGTCTCAATCGCGGCCAAGCCTAACGGCGTGAACTGACTTACTTCACCAACCTCCTCCTGAGGCAACGACGAGGCCTTTGGCTGGGCCGCGGAATTCACTGACGAAACCTGAGGCAATACGGTGGCCACCTCCGCTCCTGTGAAAACACAATTGTTATGATCACGCTCGGTAATTAAGCTCGCAACGGCGCCTCGCAAACCTGAGTCAAAAATAGAAACCGTTTTCTTCGAACGATTCAAAAATTCGACAATCGCACATTCAAGCTGTTGGCCGTTTTGTCCGTACACCAAGTCGCCAAGACATTCAAAAATGGTTTTGATGGTTGGCTGCATTTTTGCTTGGCAATCCTCAACCGACTCTCCCCGCGTCGAAACGCGAAGGGAAATGGTTGCCGCACTGGCAGTAATACCGACTTGAGGATCCCGACCGCGTTTCACCAAGTCAGGAAGAAGCGTTTCAATATGGCTTTCTCCTGAACCAAAACAATGAACCGTGTGATGGTGAATGACAAACGTGTTACCTGTTTGCAAACGCAGTTCAGGCTCCACCGTCGCGTTCCACATTTGCTTCATTTCAACAGGCACACCTGGAAGCGAGAAAATTCGGCTGCTTGATGTTTTCACATCAATTCCAGGCGCGGTGCCTTCGGGGTTGGGAATGATTTTTGAACCAGCAGGGAACAAAGCTTGAACCACATTGTTGGGCGGCATCTCGCGGCCGCGAGACTGATACATCTTTTTAATATGCTCCAGAACGTGGTCATCCTGAATCAATTCAACGTTCATCATTTCAGCAATTGCGTTGCGGGTCAGATCATCGGCGGTCGGGCCCAGTCCGCCCGTCGAAACAACGATGTCGGCGCGATCACTGGCTGCACGGAACACATCGACGTTGTCCGAAATGTCGTCGCCCACGGTCGTGTGAAAGGCTACTACGATGCCGATTTCGCCAAGTTTTTGACTGATCCATTGCGAGTTAGTGTCCAGCCGAACTCCGCTGGTCATTTCGTCGCCAATTGAAATTATTTCCGCCCGAAGTTGCGTCACGTTGGTCGTTCCTTAAGATACAAAAAGGCCGTAGTTAGCGGCTGTTAAACAATAACTGCTGGATTCCTCGAAAAGATATCTAGTTGGAAAAAGTACCGCAAACTACCATATTGAACGGCAAATGTAGCCTTTTTAAATGGTTTGCGTATAACAGCAAACTGGGTAAAGTTTTCGGCCGGCTTGGAGTTTGCGACATAAGGTTGCTTAATGAAGGCAACTTCCAAGAATCGGTGTCAAGAATTAAGCCTTTCTTTCCGCTTCTACTAAGAAGCAATAACAATTACTCCTCGAGCTTTTGGAAACGTCAGTTTGCCACCGCGGCTTTGCCACCGTCATGGCCGGCAAACTCTGACCAACCTCTCCAATTTTAAGGTAATAAAATATATGTGTGGAATCGTTGGATATGTCGGACCGCGTGTTGCCCAAGATTTTCTATTGGAAGGTCTTCGTCGATTGGAGTACCGAGGTTATGACAGCGCTGGAACGGCGACGATCACATCTGAACTAGACCTGAACGTTACGAGGTCAGTTGGAAGAATTGCGACATTAGCTCAAGAGGTCTCCAAATCGCCTTGTTCGTCAGGCATCGGCATTGGCCACACGCGGTGGGCGACTCACGGTGCGGCAACGCTTTCTAACGCTCACCCTCACCTTGGTGGAGATGGATTTTTGGCGCTCACACACAACGGTGTGATCGAAAACTTTGCCGAGATCCGTTCAAGCTTGAAAGAGCAAGGCTACGAATTCCATTCCGAAACGGATACCGAAGTCGTCGCCCACTTGATCGCCGACTGTATCAAAAAACGTTGCGCAGCAATCAACGGCAAACCTCAGACACATCAAGTCGCCGTCGATGGAATCAAGGAAGCCATTACAAAGCTTCGAGGCACATTTGGTTTGGCGATCGTTTTCAAGCAATGGCCGGACGCGATTTTCGCCGCCCGACTGGGCAGTCCGCTTGTTGTCGGTGTTGGCGACGGAGAGCACTTCCTTGCAAGCGACCCACAACCGTTGGTGGGATTCACCGATCGAATCGTTTATCTCGCCGACCATCAAGTCGCCGTGCTTAAGGCTGATTCATTGCAGGTTTCCCATCGTGATTCAGGTGTCGTCACTCACGACATCAAAGTTCTCGATGTCGAGTCCAACCAGGTCGAGATGGGCAAATACGACCATTACATGTTGAAAGAGATTTTTGAGCAACCAGAATCGCTTCGCAATACGATGCGTGGGCGATTGAACGAAGACGATGCAACGGCCGTTTTCGGCGGGCTGAACCTGACGCCTCAGGATTTGCTCAAAGTAAAACGAATCGTGTTTACGGCGTGCGGCACGAGTTGGCATTCTGCTCTCGTTGGCGAGTATTTGCTGGAAGACATCGCTCAAATTCCCGTCGAAGTCGAGTATGCGAGCGAGCTTCGTTATCGCAACCCGCCGATGGACGACAACTCTCTGATTTTCGCCATCACGCAAAGTGGTGAAACGGCGGATACACTGGGTGCTCTTCGTGAAATGAAGCGAAAAGGTCACATGACGATGGCGATTTGTAACGTCGTCGGAAGTAGCATCGCTCAAGAAGCAGACGGCGGTATCTACCTTCACGCTGGACCTGAAATCGGTGTGGCTTCAACGAAAGCCTACACGTCTCAGTGCATGGCGTTGGTGATGCTGTCGCTTTACCTCGGTCGCTTGCGACACATTAGTTACAACAAAGGCCGTCGGATGATCGAGATGATCAAAGAGGTGCCAGACAAAGTGGAAAAGGCTCTGGAGTCCAACGGTCACATTGCCAAAATCGCGGCAAAGTATAAAGACTGCACGAACTTTTTGTACTTGGGTCGCCACTACAATTTCCCAACGGCTCTCGAAGGTGCTTTGAAGCTTAAAGAGATCAGCTACATTCACGCAGAAGGTTATCCTGCCGCCGAAATGAAGCACGGCCCGATCGCGTTGGTCGACGAACAAACGCCAAGCGTATTCGTGATGCCTCAAGGATTTATCTACGAGAAAGTCATGTCGAACCTCGAAGAAATCAAGGCTCGCGGCGGTCCAGTGATCGCGATCGCAGCCGAAGGCGACGAGCGAATCGCTGAGGTTGCTGACGATGTGATTTACATTCCTCCGACGGTTGAATATCTCCAACCGATTGTTTCTGCCATCCCGCTTCAGTTGCTGTCGTACCACATCGCGCTTCAACGCGGATGCGATGTTGACAAACCACGTAACCTCGCGAAAAGCGTCACGGTCGAATAGTCGTTGACGTGCTCAGAAATCCAATTCCAAAATTCCTGGCACAAAATCAGAGCACAGTTACCAGGAAAGACCTTCAAGCAATCGCTTCTTTGACTTTGTCTGCGATTTGAGATTCGAGCGCACCTCGAAATGGCAGTGCCGCAAAGGGTAGATTTCCGGCGACGGTGACTTTTTCAGCAGAAGTCACCATCGTTCCGGAAATTTTGAAGCCCATCGCTTTGAATGAAAAATCCAACTTTCCAGATTCGTCCCAAACTTCTTCAACGTCGCTTACCTCGACGGGAGCGTCTTTGAGGATCTGTTCGGAAAAACCTCTGAGTTTTTCGACCGCGTCATCACGAGTGTTTTGGTGGTCGACTTCTACATTGAATTTGGGCATGACTTCCTGACGAACAGAGTTTGCATAGAAACGAGTTGCAGCCGAGAGTCTACTATTTCCAACGCGAAATGAGGATAGTGGGTTTGAAATTGAATTGATCGAATTGAAAACAATTGACCGAATTCAAAAACGACTCAAACCCAAGCTTCGTCCGAATCGTCGAAAGAGCGTCGGTCGCTAGGGTGCCAGAGTGGCAACCCGTCTTCGGCACGAGCAGCTAACTCGCGAATCTTCTCTGTGGAACCGGGTAACGCACCCGTGGAACTGTACTCATCCGCTTTGATTGCCGCGGGTTCGAAGTTCCATTGTCCTTGTCTGATCGCATCCAATACCGATTCTCGCACAGCAATTTCCTTTACAGATGTACCATTCCAGCCTTTGGCAACTCCACCAATGCAAAACCGTCCGTGAAATCAATTGTTATGATTGCCAAGATACCTGATTGGCCAGTCGCAAATAATAATGAATGCCCACTAACAACGGTCACAAAACCCAAACGGAACTTAAATTCCGCCTCGAATTCATGAAGAGTTCTTAACAACTTGCGACCAATATCCTGTTTAGATAACGAATGTCAAGTTTTTTTTGAAAACAAAAATTGGTGTGGGGAAAAATCCTACAAACTCAATTGCGACTTTTATCGAACAACAAATTGCAAATTGGTTGATATGCTGAATTTGATTTTCAAGCTGATCAGTTATTCCAACCGAGCCTCAGTTCGGATGAACGCGTTGGGAAAATTGCTCCATTCGTTTCAAGATTTCGTCAAGCTTGTCGGGGTCTAATTCGGATTCCCGCGAACCGCCGCAAATCGCACCACGGACACCAATCAAGTCGGGAGCCATTTGCATTGCCAAATCCAAGCAAGACGAATCAACCGAACCGGCAAGGACCGTCCTGAGGCCCAAAGACTTAGATTTTTCGATCCAGCGATTGATTGTTTGGGGCGCGTGAATCTCAAACAGATTTTGCTTCTTTGAAAACGTATCAAACAGGATCGTTTCGCATCGCGTTTCCGAGGAAGCAAACTCGATCAACTCGTCTGGTGGCGGAGAACCGCAATACTCAAAATCGAAATAGGCAACAACAACTGGATTGGTCTCATCTGGAATACCTTCAAAAAACTCCCTCCATTGCACAGGCCAATTTTCGCGGTATTTGGAGTTCGAGATATTCGAGAGTCCAACTTTGACGTACTGATACTCGGTCACCAATTTCGCATTTAACTCGGAACTGAGCCGGACCGGATTGGAAACCGTTGCGCCTCGTTCCAACCATTGGTTTAGCTCTCCGACGGCAAAACTCTTCGCCCAATCTGAACCAACAACGTTTGAGATATCGTTCAAACAATCCACCGTTGCCATGCCAAGCGCCCCCGCAAACGGCTCTTTCACGTCCACGATTCCCAATATCGACGAACGTTGGTCGGAGTTTTTGATCGCTTGTTTGATCGTTTTTTTGACTACCTGAGCTTCTTCACGACTGCGAACGCTGACGAGCAGTTGGATTGGAGGGTTGAACATTTCAGCGGTAACGATCATTAAAAGATTCTGGCGACGGACCAACCACACGCTCAGGTTTGGATGCGAATGGCAAGTAATTTCTTATTCACAATGCGTGTGATTCTTTGTCCGTGGTGGTAAGTGTTTGTTTTATTGGATAGTCTTTTAAGTGAATTTAGTAGAAAAACGATCAGCGATTGGGCCCCACACCCGAAATCAAAAACGCGATTCTATCCCACAATTAACAAATTCTTAACCGGTTTCAGATCCCCGATGAAAGACGGAATTCCTTACGAGCACATCACGACCGAAAAAGAATTGCGCTCATTTTGCGAGGAAGCATCCACGGCTAAATTTATTGGATTCGACACCGAGTTCGTTTCCGAGAACCGTTATCGTCCTGAGCTTTGTCTATTACAAGTGGCTGCCGATGGGCGATATGCAATCATTGACACGCTGGCCGTACGAGACATTTCCGTGTTTTGGGATATGCTGGTCGAAGGATCACACGTGACGGTTGTCCATGCTGCGCGCGAAGAGTTTCTGTTTTGCTTTCGCGCCTGTAAGAAACGCCCAAAACACTTATTCGACGTGCAACTCGGCGCGGGCATGATGGGGCTTGAGTATCCCGCGTCGTATGGCAATCTCGTTTCGAAATTGCTTGGCGAACGCGTCGACAAAGGCGAGACTCGCACGGACTGGAGCAAACGTCCACTTTCCAAACGTCAGATCGATTATGCTTTGTCAGACGTCGTGCACTTGGAAAATTTGTACAACAAAATCAGCGGCAGGCTTGCCGATCTCGATCGGACTGGGTGGTTGGACGGCGAGATGGACGAGTGGCAAACGTCGCTTGAAAAATCTGAAACGGAGCCGCAGTGGCGACGCGTTTCCGGCATCTCCAGCCTCAACCGAAAAGCTTTAGGGATCGTGCGAGAGCTGTGGATCGAACGAGACAAAGAAGCTGAAAAGAAAAACCGATCCCCCAAACGGGTTTTGCCTGACGACTTAATCGTCGAACTTGCGAAACGCGGTACTCCAGATCTCGATCGTTTGAAAGCCATCCGTGGTTTCGAGAACCGAGTCTCCAAGAGCATGACTCGCCCTATCAGCGAAGCCATTCAACGCTCAAACAGTTTGCCTGAGAGTGAATTGCCGAAACGAATGGCGCGTGGCAAGACAATGAACTTGGGCTTGCTCGGGCAATTTTTGACGACCGCGTTGAACGTGGTTTGCAAAACAGAAAACATCGCCCCCAACATTGTTGGAACGGCTCAAGACGTTCGCACCATGGCGGCGTGGCGAATGGGGATGCTTGACCTCAAAGAAAAACCCGACTTGGTCACTGGCTGGCGCGAAGAAATCGTTGGCCAATTGATCGATAGAGTGCTCGATGGCACCATCGCAATTCGCGTCGATGATCCAAAATCAGACCACCCACTAAGGCTTGAGTACCTCGACAAGAAATCGTAAAGAGCCCCCGTTTGATTTTCAGAATCGCGAGACTCTCAAATGCGCGAGCGAGACTCTTAGCCGTGCGAGACATGGAACGGTCTTTGATATTTCAAATCGTCCAAACGGTTAGCAGCACCCAAACGCTAACCCTCAAAACGTCCGTAGTTCCGCCCTGAGCACGGAACTACAAACGGTATTTCGGCGTGCCCAACTGCTAGACCACAACCAAACTCTCAAGCAACAAACGAAGCTTGCGAAGTTCGCCGTCGTGATCAATGTCTTCTTGTGGTTGGATGTCAACGCATAGAGCTCGGTTGTATCCGACTTTGCGAAGCAAGTTGATCAATTTGCCGTACTCGATGATCCCTTGGCCCACTCGAACCTGAAGCTCTTCTGGCGTTGAATCACGGAGGTAGATGTTGTGCACGTGCTGCATCAATTTTTCATAATGGGTCGTCTCAGGTGGATGCCCATAGTGGTAATGGCTTGGATCCATCGAAAGGCCGAGCCCTTTGACGTGACCGCAAATTACCGAAACGGTATCCGGGTCGGCTGAAAAGTTTCCAACCTTACTCCGCATCGCCACGCGAACCCCATGCTTCTCAGCAATTTTGACGAGGTGCTTGTAACGTTCGACTTCTTCGTTGAACGGCGTGCCATGCTCTCCCGAACGAACGGTTAGCGTGACGATCTTTGAAAGCTTGGCCAGTTCGCAGCACTTGGTAAATGTGTCGAAATACTCTTGGCCTTCACCATCGATTTCAAGGCTCAAGCCGGTGACTGTCATACGAGTCGAATTGATCGCGTCATAACAGGCAGACAAATCAGCTTTCACCTGTGAAGGTTTGAGATGAGTGCTGGATTCGTGAATTCCAATTTCAATATGGGAAAACTCAAGATCCGCCAACTTTTCGATGGCACTTTCCAAAGGGCGATCTGCAAAGCACTGGGTTGTAGCGGCAACAAACACACGCAACTCCTTCGCGTCGGTAAAAAAATGGCCAGGCGTAACCCGGCATGAATCATCAGGGTGCCGTTTCGGAAAACGGCGACTGTTGCGTACTCTAGAAGGACTGCGGGATTTGATCAACACCACTAGACGCCCAATGAGAAATTCCGAGATTGGATGATTTCTTCGCAGCAGTCACTTTTTTGCATGGCAATTTTGCCTCGCTAACCACGTCTTTAAGCAGGTCCCTAGGCATGTGGCTAATAATACAGAAATCTAGCCAGTATTCTGCAAAATTTGACCTAGCGAGTCACCCTTTCACACTTTGGCACCGTCGCCGCTAGAATAGTGGAGCAAACTTTTGACAGCGTTTTTTGTTTTGCATGTCAGCGATATCCCAAAAGAATTTCGCTGCAAAATTCTGCGGGGCTGAACTTCTCAATTCTTTGAATCGAACTCGAATAAATTTTAGATTGGAACCCAATGTCCACAGTCAATCGATTGATCATGGTTTGTCTTGCGATAGCCATCACATCCAGTTTTTCTTTTTGCTGTCTGGCTCAAGAAGGTTCCGAAACGAAATCGGCTGCAGCCAAAGATTCAGATCAAACAAGTTCAGATCAAGCAAGTTTAGAGAAATCTGATTCAAGTCAAAAATCAGAAGTGACCGCAGAGGAAAAGGCACTTCACGAGAAACTTTCCAAATACTTGAGCGGAACCAAGTGGATCGGCAAGTTCACGATGGACGGCAAAGACGAAACTCGCACAGAACAATACGAGATTCTCACCGCTGAGAAAGGCGAGATTGGCGACTACTGGAATCTAGTGGCTCGAATCAAATACGGCGGCAACGATGCGACGCTTCCTCTGCCACCGATCGAGATCAAGTTCGCGGGCAAGACTCCAGTGATCACGGTCGACGAAGCGTTCTTTCCTGGATTCGGCAAGTTCGACGCGCGTGTTCTGATTCGCAAAGGAAAATATTCGGGAACGTGGAAGCACAGTGGCGGCGTGGGTGGCCACTTGTTTGGCACCATTGAGCGAATGGACGATGAGGAAGTTAAAAAGAAAGTGGACGCGGTCAAGGCGAAGGAATAGTCAATTACTGAGGACCAGAAAGAAAGGTCATCTGGCTGCACCGCGCTGAAACTATCTGCCAAGAATTGATCGACAGGAATGTCCACCAAATTTGAGTTCGCGTCGGACAGGAATGGTCCAACTTACTTGTCTGCCCCCGAAGCTGTGGCTCAATGGCTGGCTGTACTTGAGGACACGTCTATCCATCCTTCGGTATTTTTTATCCCGCTAAACCGTTGGGGCGGATTGCTGGACTAGTTTTGAAATCGTCTTGAATTCGTCGCTTCCAGCTTTTTCGCACCATTCGAACAGGGCGGCTTCGGTGGTTGTTGGAATAACTCCACAAGTCTCCAAACGTTGGATGGCGGTTTGATGATCTACTTCGAACCGTGCACCAATTGCGTCGAGGCAGATGAAAACGTTAAAGCCTAGGCTCATAAGATCCAATGCAGACTGGGCGACGCAAACGTGGGTTTCGATTCCACACAGCAAGAGGTTGTGAACGCCTTCGTTGGAAAGCTTATTGAACAGCGGCTGACATTCTCGGCAACTGAACATCGACTTGTCTGGAATTTCGCCCAGCAGATCTGCAAACGGCTCCGTCAGCGAACTGACAGTGCCGCCAAGTCCTTTAGGATATTGTTCTGTGGCGACAGCACGAACGCCAAGTGTTTTTGCACCTGTGAGCAACCGGCCAATGTTCCAACTCAACCGTTGGTGGTTGGGGATATGAGGTAGTAGCTTCTCCTGCACGTCGATAACGACCACTGCTGAATTGTGCGGGGACATTAAATGGGGGCTGCGGAATGAAGAGTTGGGAGAGTTGGCGTCCATTTTTTCTGACATTGGTTGCAACGTAAGGTTTGAGATGTCGGCGGTTGAGTAACTATCGACTATCAACTGTCCACTATCAACCACCTTCCCCTCGCCTAGGAAATTCAATCCGATAAGATTGTGGTATCCGTACTCCGCAGGCAATGTGAGCTGAAAACTTCGCAGCAATACATGGACGTTGGAGCAAAAGTGTGCTGGACCTCCACAGCGAGCTGGACTCGCACCGGCGGCGGAGCGTCCAGCACACAACAAAGAGCACACACACAAGATTCAAACTCAAAACCGAACCATCGACTCATGATTCCAAAATTTCACGCGACGACCATTCTCACCGTCCACCAAGGCGACAATGTTGCCATGGGCGGCGACGGTCAGGTTACGCTTGGCAACGCAGTGATGAAGTCAGACGCAATGAAGATTCGAAAACTGCTAGACGGCAAAGTCCTTTGCGGTTTTGCGGGTAGCAGTGCCGACGCATTTGCCTTGCTGGAGCGATTCGAATCGCAACTAAAAGACTCACCCAACAACATCGTCCGAGCCGCCACCGAATTGGCAAAAATGTGGCGGATGGACAAAATGCTCCGTCAATTGGAAGCTTTGTTGACGGTCACCGACGGGAAACATACGCTTCTGATTAGCGGAACCGGCGATGTGATTCAACCAACCGATGGCATTGTCGGAATCGGATCGGGTGGAAATTACGCCATCGCTGCAGCAAGAGCGTTGAAACAACATTCAAAATTATCTGCGGCAGAAATTGTTCGTGAAGCACTCACCATCGCAGGTGGGATCGACATTTACACCAACACAAACATCGTCGTGGAAGAGCTGACGTGCCCAACGCCTTAGTTGGTGAAAATTTGCTGGTGCAACTTGGTCGAAAACTTTTTGCTCGACTATGCAGTTTGGTCTCTCACTTCCACCATTCACCTTATTACGAATTCACTGTAAGACTCAATGAACCCGATGACTCCAAAAGAAATCGTTGAAGCCCTTGATCGACACATCATTGGGCAAGCCCCTGCCAAACGCTCGGTCGCGGTGGCCATCCGAAACCGCTGGCGACGTCAGCAACTGGCTGAAGAAATGCGCCAAGAAGTATCACCCAAAAACATTTTGATGATCGGCTCCACCGGCGTTGGAAAAACAGAGATCGCGCGACGGTTGGCGAAACTGACGGGTGCTCCGTTCATCAAAGTAGAAGCCACCAAATACACTGAGGTTGGCTACTACGGTCGCGACGTCGAAAGCATGGTGCGCGAACTAGTCGACAATGCGATCACGCTCGTCCGTACCACCGAGCAAGAGAACGTCAAACAGATTGCCGAAGAGCGGACGAACAAGCGATTGGTGGATTTGCTTTGCCCCAATCCAACCCAGTACGAGTTCACGAAACCTGGTCCTGATGACGAAACTGACACGCAGGAGCCAACCGTAAAAGAATCGTTCGAACGCACGAAAAGCAAAATGAAAAAAATGTTAATCGACGGCGAACTAGAAGATCGAACGGTCGAAATTACGGTCGAACAAAAAGCAGCCCCGATGATGATGGGCGGCATGAATGTTGAGCAAATGGACATGGATTTCCAAGGCATGTTGGAAAAAATCATGCCGACATCGCGTGCGAAAAAAGAAGCCCCCATCTCGTCGGCGCGAAAGATTATTTTCGAGCAAGAATGCGATGCGTTGATGGACAAAGACAAAATCAACTCGCAGGCGATTGAACTAGCGGAAAACGCCGGGATTATTTTCCTGGACGAGATCGATAAAGTCATCGCTTCCGAAGGGAAAAATGCAGACGTTTCACGGCAGGGCGTGCAACGAGATCTTCTGCCGATCGTCGAAGGCACGTCCGTCCAGACAAAACACGGCTACATCAAAACGGACCACATTCTCTTCATTGCCGCCGGCGCGTTTCATCGAAACCAACCCAGCGATCTGATGCCCGAGCTACAAGGTCGTTTTCCAATCCGCGTTGAATTGAGTGACCTCACAAAGGATGACTTTGTCAGGATCTTGACCGAACCCAAGAGTTCCTTGACTCGACAATACACAGCCTTGCTGAACACCGAGGGCGTTGCACTTGAATTCACGGAAGACGGAATCGAGCAGCTGGCGACGATCGCTTTTAAGGTCAACCAGTCGACGATGAACATCGGTGCGAGGCGACTGTACACGATCCTGGAACGCTTGCTGGAAGAGCTCAGCTTCGAAGCTCCCGACATGAAAATGGGAAAGGTCTCAATCAACGCGGCCTATGTTCAGGAACGGTTGGGCGATGTCTCGGAAGATGAAGACTTGAGCCGATACATTTTGTAAGCCAGATTAGCAAGGCGAATTTTGGAACCCCGTTTGCCGTGCGAAACAAATTCGCTCGCAAACGAGTTCGGTGTACGTCTGGCTTTGCTCTCTTGCGTCTTTCAATTTGCCCGCAATGCGGAATGCCGCTTGCACGAATCCACTTTGGTCGGTCATTTCCAAAACGTGCATTCAAATATTGGCTTTGAATAGGTCGACGATCGTTCGGTTAAGCCTTCTAATATCGTTCTCAACTTTGAAACATAGTCCTTCCTCAATTTTCTATTCAATGCCAGACACGAATCCCGAAGCCGCCCGACTAGCCGCCGACAGCGCCCGACAAGCGAACTGGAAACGCTGGGGGCCTTACTTGGCAGAACGACAGTGGGGCACAGTTCGAGAGGACTACTCTGCTGGCGGAGACTCTTGGACACACCTGACGCACGAGGCGGCTCGCTCACAAGCGTACCGCTGGGGCGAAGACGGCTTGCTTGGCATCACGGATCGACAAGGCCGAATCGCGTTTTCACTCGCACTGTGGAATGGAAAAGATCCGTTTCTCAAAGAACGCCTGTTCGGGCTGACTGGTCCCGAAGGCAACCACGGCGAAGACGTCAAAGAAGCCTATTTCTATCTCGATTCAACGCCGACGCATTCTTACATGAAAGCGTTGTACAAGTATCCGCAAGCCGAGTTTCCCTACCAGCGTCTGATCACGGAAAACGCGACGCGCGGCAAGCACGAACTGGAATTCGAACTCAGTGACACGGGTGTTTTCGATGAGAGCCGTTACTTTGATGTCATGGCTGAGTATGCCAAAGCAAGCCCCAATGACATTTTGATCAAGGTCTCGATTTCCAATCGCGGCCCAGATCCCGCGCAGATCGATCTCCTCCCAACGTTCTGGTGCAGAAACACATGGTCGCACGGAAGAACGGGAGAGGGTTATTGGCCAAAGCCACGAATCTACAAACAAGGCTCAGGGCATATCGTCTGCGAACATGCTTCGCTGGGCAAATATCACTTTTTGATTGACCGCGGTCCAGACGGAAACGATCCGCCGTTGTTGTTCACCGAGAACGAAACCAATTTCGAAAAACTGTTCGACGTTCCCAATGAACATCCTTTCACAAAAGATTCCTTTCACGATTATGTGGTCGGAAAAGATCACGCGGCGACTCATCCCGGCCAAACGGGAACCAAATCTGCGGCTCACTATCGCGTCACGATTCCTGCTGGTGAAACCGTAACGTTTCACCAACGCATATGTAGTGAGCTGGATTTTTCTTCGCTGGAGATTGATGAAGCCCATCCATGCGGTGCAGATTTCGAGACTCAATTTCATCGTCGGGTCGATGAAGCTAACTTGTTCTACAAAGACGTGCTTTCCGAATTTTCTGACGAAGAATCGCGGATGATTTCTCGCCAAGCTTACGCAGGATTGCTTTGGACAAAACAGTTTTATTTTTACAGCGTGCGTGATTGGTTGCGCGGTGACCCCAACCGCCCGGCTCCGCCTGACGAGCGAATGAGTGGCAGAAATTCGCAATGGAGCCATCTCTACAATCGTGATGTCATTTCGATGCCGGACAAATGGGAGTACCCTTGGTATGCGGCTTGGGATTTGGCCTTTCACATGATTCCGTTCGCGAACATTGACCCCCATTTTGCCAAACAGCAATTGATTTTGCTTTTGCGAGAATGGTACATGCACCCGACCGGGCAGATCCCTGCGTACGAGTTCGCGTTTGGAGACACCAACCCACCCGTTCATGCCTGGGCAGCGTTGAGAATTTATCAAATCGAGAAAGCCAAAGGCCGGCCTGATCGTGAGTTTCTTTCACGAGTATTCCACAAACTGCTGATCAATTTCACTTGGTGGATTAATCGCAAAGACCGAGACGACAACAATATTTTTGCTGGCGGTTTTCTCGGGCTGGACAACATCGGAATCTTCGACCGATCAAAAGAGTCACCACTTGGCGGGTTCCTTGACCAGGCTGACGCAACCGCTTGGATGGCGTTTTACTGCACCACAATGCTTTCGATCGCGTTAGAACTGGCTCGTGAAGACGCGTCCTATGAAGACGTTGCGTCCAAGTTCTTTGAGCACTTCGTTGCGATTGCGGACGCCATGAACACGCTTGGCAAAAGTGGCCTGTGGTATGAGGAAGACGGATTCTACTACGATCATTTGCATCGCGGCGACGACTATCTCGCTGTCCGTGTGCGTTCAATGGTAGGTCTGCTTCCGATGGTCGCAGCTGGAGTGTTGGACGTGGACTTGATCGACCAACTGCCCGGGTTCAAGAAACGGATGGTTTGGTTTTTAGAGAACCGAAAAGAACTTGCCAGCCAGATTACCTACCTCGAAAAACGAGGAGACATTCCCAAATTGATGCTGGCGATCCCATCGCGAAAACGGCTGGAACGAATCGTCAATTTCCTTGTCGATGAAAGCGAATTTCTTTCGGACTACGGCGTACGCTCGATGTCACAAGCACATCGCGACCAACCGTTTGTCTTGAACGCTGACGGGCATACGTTTTCTGTCGCGTACAATCCAGGCGAATCGGATTCGGGTTTGTTTGGCGGGAATTCAAATTGGCGAGGACCGATTTGGTTTCCAGTCAACTATCTGATCATCGAAGCCTTGGAAACCTATTTCGAATTCTATGGCGACACCTTCAAAGTCGAATGCCCAGCTGGTTCGGGCAACGAACTGAACTTAAAAGAAGTCGCATGCTTGATCGCCGAGCGGCTAACGAAGCTGTTTGTGAAAAACGATAAAGGTGACCGAGCGATTAACGCTGGAGACAAACGATTCGCCGAAGATCCACACTGGAAAGATCTCGTATTGTTCTATGAGTATTTCCACGGCGATACAGGGCGTGGGTTAGGCGCCAGTCATCAAACTGGCTGGACCGCGTTGGTGGTCAACTGCATGGAGCGGTTGAACTCAAAAGACTAAATCCGGCAATTGTTTAGGACATCGAGCGAACCGAAATTTTCAGCTCGCTCGTGTTTGGGACTTTGCTATTCCCAGGTTTCAACCCCTGATTGCTATTCGCACTTAGACAAACTCAGCAACGCCATCGATGTACCGTAGACACGACCGAGTTCGTGAGAGTCGATAAAGCATCCGTCGATTTCGGGCAGCGACATGACGATGGCCTTTTGCTGTGCCTTGTACTTGGCTTTGACGGACTCGTCCTTAATATTGCCAATCGCTTCGCTTCGGCTACGCATGTCGTACCAGAAAAAGAATCCACCATACGCCATCGTCGATGTGTGGTTGTCGTACTTTAATGCAACGTTGAGGTTTTTATGAAGTGCCAACGAACGCTCGACAGCGGTGCTGAGCAATTCGTCAGAAGATTTTCCCCAATACCAAAGTCCCATTTCGCAAATTGGCATTCGGCCCGCTGAGGCGGCAATATTTCGATCAGTTCCCTTGGCGCGATCGGCCGGGCCTCGTCGCCGAGAACTGTCGTACGGAAAAGCTCCGTTTTCGAAACGATCTCCAGCAAGCGACTCCAGTCCGCGAGTGATTTTTGATTGATCAATCGTGGCTCCAGCTTGTTTGGCTTCGTGAAGAGCCGACAGCGCGGTCGCGGTAACGAATGGATTGTTGTACTCGTGATACCACCCACCACGTTTGCCTTGAACCCCTTCGAGTTTTCTCGCCGATGTCGCAAGAGCCGACTTAAGCTCATCCGTACTGATTCCTAGTTTGATTTTGGTCTGTGCAATGCATCGCGAAAGAAAACGCGTTCGGTAAGCGTACGCCCAGAGGATTTCGTCCCTGTCGACCGGATTGATGTTCGAATCATCGATAACATACTTTATCGTTCTGGTAATCGAGTCTGCCAGTTTTGATTTTGCCGAATCAGACAGGCTGTCTCGGTTGGCTGACTCGAGCAGCGCCATTCCAGCGAGCGATGAAACCGCCACGTAAACGTTGGGCATGCTATCGAATCCGCCGAAATCATAATCGCTGTCCACGAAGCTGCCGTTTTCGTTTTGCATACCAAGAATGTAGTCGACGCCCTTTTTCCAAACTTGTTTTTCATCGTAGGTGTTCGCGGGAGCCGCCGAGCCAACCGAATCGAATCCGGACTTCATGGCTTGTTCAGTAAGTGCACCATGAATCTCAAGCCCGCGGTAAAACGGACCGATGCCCTGGGCTTCCGCGGCTGACTTCCAACCCAGCGGCTCATTCCCAAATGTTTCGCCCGCCTGTTTCCAAATGGATTTTGCCTCAGCGTGCTTTCCCATCCGAAATGTTGCCATGCCCGCCAGGAGTTTCGACTCGCATTGTGCGGCGTCTGATTCTTTGCCAAGGGTATCGGATGATTCGTTCAGTTGCTTCAGCGTTCCAGCGAAATCTCGAACCTTGAATCGGTCCCATGCTTTCGCGAGCGACTCCGGTTTCTTCGCCACTGGGATGGGTTGATCGACGGACGCCGTCAACAAACTGCGAAACCACTTCGGATGAATGGTAGACAGCCGGTCAATCTTTTTTTGCACAGTCCCATCGGGTTTAATGATGACGAAACCTGGCTCGACAAATTTGTATGGTTGCAATTCGTAACGTGTTTGAAGCTCACGAGTCGGCGGTCGTTTAACCGGAACATAATGTTCGTTGATGACGCTCGTGATATCTGGCCATGAGAACGGGCCGGCGAGCATGTAGCGGTGAAGCTCCATTTTGCGATCCATGAACGTACCTGGCAAAGTCGGGACGTACCAGAAAATTGGCTTGCCAGTTTCTTTTGATTTAGCCATCGCTGCGGCGAAGTCTGGCTGCCAATTGACGGCGGAACCAATTTTGGCTGCTTGGGCATTCGGCTGAACTCGCTTCTTGCTCATCGAGTTCTTCGTTTCTTGAGCGAACGAAGACGACATCAAAAAGCCTAGAGCGATCACGGAGCCCCAACGAACAATTTTTTTCGAAACAGAGGTTTGACTTGCCGGCATGATAATTTCCAATCCTGGTGAACGCACAATGACGCCATTGATTTTTTTACAGGCTGGCGACTTGTACAATTAGAATCCGCCCCCATGAAAATGAAAAGGCAGCAATTCGCAAACCAGCTTTCGAATAATCAAAAATGACAAATTGGAAAACCGTCGTAACAGAGTTGAGCGACTCGACTCACCACTACAAAATTCTGGACACAAACGATCGAGTATTGACTTTCTCTCAAGTAATACGGCTATGGGCAGCACCAAACGCAACGGACGGTTCGGCATTTCGAAAATTCATAACACAAACCATTTGCGATTCGTCTTTCGGTTCATTCAAGTGGGAAACGCCTGTCGTTGATGCCGATCGCATTGACCGGGAGTTCGAGTTTGTAATTTTGAATTCACGCGGTCTTGATCGTCGAGAGAACGATGGTCCATTTTCCGAGCAATTTCAATCTGCGTCTGCCGACGACCTAGCCATCGAATTTGAGAATCTCGGTCGCAACGCGATCTTGGTTGTACCTACACCTTCAAAATCAAGTGGCGTGAACCACTGCCACCTCGCTTCATTTTTGCGAACGTCCGATGCCGAGCAATCCGACCAGCTGTGGCGAAAAGTAGGCGACGCGATGGCGAAACGCATCTCCCAAAAACCAGTTTGGCTGAGCACCGCCGGTGGAGGCGTGGCATGGTTGCATTTAAGGCTGGATGATCGACCAAAGTACTACGGATACTCCCCCTTCCAATCAAAGTAAGCGAAACGATTGAGGCGCAAGGGTGCTTTGAAATTACACCCTCAACAGCAAACACCATCTCTTCCGGTACTCGGTTCATAGGTTCAGTAGTTTGCGTAGCCAGTTAGTGGGCACGTCGATGCGCCTCGGATCCGCACGCGAAGGGCTGGGACCACACGCGACAATCCTTTGAGGGCCAAAGGTCCAGCAGTTAAAAGACTCGTGCTCCCTAACCGAAATTCCTTTTCACCTAAACCACCCCCAACCTCCACAAGAATATATTTAAAAATATTCTTGACACACCCGTGGTGTATCAATACACTGATACACATGTTCGCAATTCAATTAAATTCCGGTGTCCCGATCTACCGACAAGTCGTCGATGAGATCGTGCGACAAATCGACCGCGGTCAACTGCCATTGGGCGAGCTACTACCGTCCGTACGGCAGCTGGCCAATGAACTTGGCGTCAATCCGATGACGGTATCCAAGGCTTATTCGCTGCTTGAGTCCGACTCGGTGGTCGAGCGAAAACGCGGCGTTGGGATGATCGTGATCAAGCAGGCCGAAACGCCCATCGACTATCTGAAACCGACGATCGAGCAATTGATTTCAGATGCAAAACAACTGGGGATTTCTAATCCTCAGCTCAACAAAATGATCAAGCAACACTGGAAATAACGGGGAATTTCATGACTGATGTTAAAAAACCGATCGACAAGAATCCACCGCTATCCGCGAAAATCCCTTTGTCTCTCATCAACCTTGAAAAAAGTTTCGGGCAAACCGAAGTCCTCAAAGGCGTAACGCTTGAGCTTGACCCCGGTTCGATCACAGGGCTGCTTGGACGAAATGGGTCTGGCAAAACGACTTTGATTCGAACCGCCGTTGGTTTGCTTAAACCTGAAAACGGGCAAGCCAATCTTTTCGGCTATTCGGCTTGGGATTCTCCAGCGATCATCCGTCGACGTGTCGGATACGTTTCGCAGAAATTCGACGACATGGTTTGGCTGAAGGTAAAAGATGCGATCGCACTGGTTGGCAGTTTTTACGAAAGCTGGGACTCTCAATTGGTTGAGCGGTTTCGCTCAGAGTGGAACGTAGACAACAACAAAAAGATCTACCAGCTCAGCCAAGGCCAACAGCAAAAGGTCGGCATCTTACTCGCTACCGGATACCGCCCTGATTTGCTGGTCCTCGACGAGCCCGTCGCCAGCTTGGATCCTGCCGCCCGCCAAGAATTCTTGCGAGCATTGTTGATGCTCAATGATGAGATCGGACAGACGATATTATTCTCCAGCCACATCACGACAGACATCGAACGCGTAGCGGCTGATGTGGCGATTTTAAACGAGGGAAAAATCACGTATCACGGCGCGTTGGATGAGCTGAAAGAAAAAGTCAAATGCGTTTTCCTGCGGGCGGATGCGTTGGTCGACGACCTAACAAAGCTGGACGGTTACATCAGTAGTCGAGTCGATGGAAATCGGCTGCAAGTCTGGGTGGAAGACTGGACGGATCAAAAGCAAGAGAGTCTCAATGAGATGCTGGGTCAGCAGCAAGGCGAAACGGCTCTCGCAACTGTAGTTGCGGAAAGCGTGGGACTGGACGAACTTTTTATGGGGATGACTTCATGAGCCAAGTTGCAAACACGAGTCCAGGCAACCGGTACTTGTTAACCGCACGTTCATTGATGCCCAATTCAGCTTTGATCGGCTGGGCAATTGTCGTCGCGTGTTCGTTTTCAGTTGTCGCGACTTTTTACTTGAATTCACCAGTTTTCCTTACGGCATTTCTCTTTTCGCTGGCCATGGGATTGGGCCACATGACGTGCCTGTTCCAAACTTCCGAGCGGCGCCGGCTTGTTCCGGGCATGAACAGTACATGCGCGTTGATAGCGATCCTGATTGTCTTGGGAATTAGTTTGGTCAACATTGGGATCGTCGTTGCTCAATACGGATTTGTGCCTGAGGCATTGGGAGGCATATTGCTGTCCATTAGTTTCGGGCTTTGGCTGGGATGGGGTGAGCGGCGAATTTTCCATTTACTTGGCCTGACATTTCTTGCGCTTTTTTCGTTGATGTGCCTGCCCAATGGCCCGGTTCGAGTTTATGAATTTTACAAAACACTATCGACCGCATCTCGATCGGGCGTGGGAATCGGGATGACTGCACTTGGTTTGATAATGCTCTGGCGATTCTGGACGCTTTCAACTGCAAAAATTAGCCCAGCAGAATTCAAGGAAAAAGACGATATCCTTTCCTACGTGCTGAAGCCCCGACCGGAACGCAGCGGCGACAGCCCCTCGACTCCACTGGCCAAGGGACTGCGGCGTGAGACAGCTTTGGCGAGTTTCTCCACTCGTTTGACATGGATGGTTTACGGCAGGGCCTACACAAGCGGTGTGCATTATTTTTGGGGTTTGCTCAGTCTGGCAATCATTGCAACGGTGATGGTTTCCTCTCGGGGTCACGCCGAAGCGACCTCTGGATTTTCGAGTATCGCATTCGGGTTGCTGGCGATCTTTCCAACAGCATTGTTCATGGTCCGCGTCCCCCAAGCGTTTGGACGTTTATGGTTGGCAGGAATATCTGAAACGCGAACGGACACCGCTCGTCATCTTTTAAACCTGACGTTGATTAGGATGTTGCCGATCATCATTTTGATTTTTGCATTGTTGCTTCTTCAGCTTCCTTTTGACGCAACCATGTACGGGACCGTACTATTCATGATGTTGTCGGGTCTAACCCTCGGCGGGCTTGGAGTTTGGACTTGTGCACGCTGGTTCGTATTTTGGTCAAGCAAAAAAACGGTTGGTCTGATCGCTCTGGGAACGCTCGTGGTTCCCGCTGTTGTAGCGCTGATCGTTGCCGGCCCCACCTTGGTTCCACAGCTGAGCCAAATGCTTGAAAAAATTGGCTGGGCACCGTCGCTGATCGGCGTAGCCATTGTGACCGTTCTGGTTTGGCTGGGACTCATTTTCGATTCTTCGAGATCGCTCGGCAGTTCAAAACGTCTAATCGAATGCGAAGTCAGTAGCCCCCAAATAGTTTCCGTTTTCACTAGCGAGACATACTAAGGCGTCACTTCACCAGCCGCCCATTAAATTTGAACGTCTTCCAATGCGAAATTTAGATTCGGAGATTCGAATTTAGATCAATTGGCGAACTGGCTTCCAAAAGTGTCATCATTACCATCTTGGCTGCAAGCCTGTAGATTCCTTTCGTCTATCGGTGCCCAGTGCTTGGAGCTACGGACTTCTTGGTCAGAACGGATCCGGGATGGTTGGACTTCGATTCTTTGCGGGGTGTCGCTGGCTGAGACGGCTTGAGCGTTGGGCGTTTGAGCTCACCTGCCAACAAAGACTGGCTTTACGCCAAAGACGCAAATGCTCTGGCCGAGCAAGTCACGGGCTATCTTGAATCCGTCGAAACGAAACTGCGAACAGCCGAAGTGGAGCGTGCACGGTTTCGAATCACACTTGGTCTGGGAGCTGCGGCCCTCGCGATTCTGATCGCTGGAATCGTCGCGACTGCCTGGCAAGCTCGCGAAGCAGTGAAGCCCAGTTTGAGTATTTGCAACATTACATTGTTAACAATCCCAAAAAGGCTTGTCTGCTAGAGGGGGAATACACCCTTTGGATCAGACCAAAGTAGCTCGCCTCTCCGAGGCGTTAGTGACAGAACCCTCACGGCTCGGAGAGCCGAGCTACTATAAAAATCCAAACTTCTTCCGGGTGAAGTCACGCTGCGTTTCGCAACGCCCGTACGTGAAGCAAAGGCTTATGGCTTTTCAAAATTCTGGAACATTCAACAGCGAATGTCGACGAACCAGTGAATGGTGACGGATGCTAAAGGTACGCTAAAACATCAGCCTTTCGTTCGGCAACAAAAAAAGCCCCTGGTCTCACGGCGAGTACTTCCGCTATTCCGATGTACATTGGGAGCTATCGTCCTCTGCGTGACAAGTTTTTTTCAGAAAGGCTGTCACACTTGCAATTTCCGGACAATAAGGCGTAGAAGACTAGATTCATTCTCAGGTCCATACCACATTGATGTCCAATCGTACTTTGGCTGATTGCGTCGCGAAAAAGACAGCTGGGGTATCCAGATGTCATCCGCATCTGGCCACATCCAGAATCTGGTGTGATCCTGCAAATGCACTTGATCATAAACGCTGGCAGACCGCTTAGCGTTCGACGCATCGAGTTGCAGTTGCTTCGCGAGCAGGAAGTCCCTGAAGAGTTCTTCACGCTCGAATTTCATCAACCCAAATAGGATTTCAACATGAAACGATTCCCACAACTTAGCCGAAAATCAACCGTTGCATCGGTGGCTCTGGTGCTCGCACTCGCACTATTGATCTCGCAAGATTCGGCGTGTGGCCAGTCTTCGTATGACCCTTTGCAAGCGATAGCCAAGGCCGAAGTGAAGGATGACCAGTTTACTTACGACGACCGTAATGTTCCGCTGCGTGTTTACTTGCCGGAATCAAGCGAACCCTCGCCAGTGTTGCTACTCAGCCACGGACTTGGTGGAACGCGCGAGGCGTGCACGTTTCTGGGCAAGCATTGGGCCAGTCGTGGATATGCCGTGGTGGCGATGCAACATGCAGGCAGCGATTTTGATGTGATCAAAAATGCCCCCCGAGCGAAACGGTTTCAAGCCTTGAAGGAAGCCGCCAGCGGGGCCAACGCCAAGGCGCGCAACGAGGATGTCAAAGCGACAATCGATTTTCTGGAGCAGCAGAATAAATCGGGCGGCAAATACGCCGAGCGATTCGACTTGACGAAAATCGGAATGAGCGGGCATTCTTTCGGCGCAGTAACCACGCAGGCCGTCAGCGGGCAAAGCTACGGGCAACGAGGGCAGTTGAATACGGATTCACGAATCGACGCAGCGTGTGCATTCAGTCCCAGTCCTCCAACGGTCGGTAGCAGCGCGGGCCCGTTTCAAAAAGTGGCGATTCCTTGGATGCTAATGACCGGAACCAAAGATGACTCACCCATCGGAAGAAACAGTGACCCGAATTCTCGCCGCGAAGTCTTCAAGGGGCTGCCCTCGTCAGGTCATTTTTACGAATTGGTACTGCATGGCGCCGAGCATTCAGCTTTTGCGGATGCGAAACGATTGAGGAAATCGTCACGCAACCCGAATCATCACAAAGCCATCAAGGCACTCAGCACGGCTTTCTGGGACGCCCACCTCAAACAGGACACCGCGGCTCGAAAGTGGCTTGATACCTCGGAAGCAAAAAGTGTTCTCGAACCCAAAGACGAATGGCAACGCAAATAACCTTTGGCCCCGCTACTCTCCAAAGCACTCGAACGTAAAGACAAAAGTATGACTCCACTGACGTCACTGACTTCGCTTTCCAATTGCATCGCCAGCGCAACGGTTCTGCTTCTGACCGCGTTTGCTGGGTGCGGAGTGGCCGAACCGACTAATGCTCAAGCGGCATTGTCGTTTGCTGAAACGGAAACGGTGCAACTCGCAGATGGACCGGTGATCGGGCGGACGGAGCAAGGCGTGCATGCCTTCAAAGGCATTCCCTATGCCGCGCCTCCCGTCGGCAATCTGCGTTGGAAACCTCCGCAAGCTCCCGCCCAATGGAAAGAAGCCCGTAAGTGCTTTCAATTTGGCGCAGCCTGCCCGCAAATCGCGAATCAGATTTACAAGAATCAGCCAAAGGAACTCGTCACGAGCGAAGATTGTCGGTTCCTGAATGTCTGGACGCCCACTTTGGACCAAACAAAAAAGCTGCCGGTGATGGTTTGGATTCATGGAGGCGGAAACACTTCGGGTAGCGGGCATCAACCATCTTACGAAGGATCG
>JBGCDK010000015.1:0-20907 GCA_045105295.1 Mariniblastus sp. | reverse complement strand
AACCATTTGTCGCATGCTGTTAGAGCAAGTAGCGCGTCTCGCGGCTTCACGTACCTGCTGCACAGCCGGCAAAAGCATGCCAATCAAAATGCCAATGATCGCGATCACGACCAATAATTCCACCAAGGTAAATCCCTTGGTTTTGTAGTCCGCCTGTCTCATGAGGGCTCCAAAAATAAGTCAATGAAATTAGAGAAGATTCTTGTAGAAATGAAGTGTAACATAGTTAAAAACAACAATAGAACCCAATAACGGTGGTATTATTTAATATTAAGACCGGAATATTGCATTGGTACTTTCCCCCCCTCAAAGCAACTGCTCACCCAACCGTCATTCCAAAAAAGTCTCAGCATCAAGTCTTCTTTTGAACGATTTATGAATTTAAAGGAGCACAAGTTGAACGATTTCGTTCAACCACAAACGAACGTTCAAGCAAATCGTTCGTTGGAGCTCGCGCATCGAATTTGATCGAGATCGAGATTGACAATAAGCGAGGGTCGCACGTGCACGCGCTAGTTTTGAGTTTGGGTCAGATACGACTCAAGGTCGCCTGACTCGACAACGACGGAAATAGAAACACTGCGTAAATCAATCATCGATTGAGTGCGGCAACGCCGGTGAACCGGAAAGAAACAAGTTGAGAATTGTCTTTCATGCATTCCAACGCTTTACCACAAAACGTAGCTGGGCAGCGGGCATTGGAGATTGGTCAATGTGGCAGCATGAAATTCAGAAACGAAACAGGCCACAATCCCCGTAGAAATGAGGAAAGCCAAAAGAAGAGAAAAGGGTGACTAACGGGACTCGAACCCGCAACTTCCGGAATCACAATCCGGTGCTCTAACCAATTGAACTATAGTCACCATATTTCAGGACTCATTCGCCCCAGCCAAACCTCGGCTGAGTTGAGTCAAATACTCAATCCGCGTGAGCGAGGATTCTAGTCCTGCCCCCGCCGATGGTCAACGCATTTTACCGTTTCAGGGCATTTTTGCCATTAGTAAGGAAACCGGTCGGTGATTTTTTCGTTGGAAAGATCGACCAGAAACTTCCCAAGCCGTTCGACCAATACATCCATCATCTTTTGGCCCTTTTCAGCTGATGCTGCGTGGGGGTTTCCAGACCCAGAATTGGTGGTCAGTAAATGCCAGGGGCGCGTAATCGAAACCCAGCCTTTATTGAGGGCTTCGATTTTGGACTCACGGGTGGCTCCGTCATCGGCGGCGAGCGTTCCATCAGGGTTCTGTGCTACCAATTCGGGAAAGAAAGCCAAACCGAACGAAGTTTCCATTTCGCCGGCGTGATCTTCTTTGTTCTCAAATAGCTCAAAGTAGACGTCTTCGATGGATTGATACCAGTTACACAGAAACAAATGAGCCTCGTTCTTGCCCGCCATCTCGCGGAGGAATGGCTTCATCCCGTTACCGCCATGACTGTTGAGCAAGACGACTTTCTTGATCCCACTATTCAACAACGATTCCACAACGTCTTCGATGACTCGATTGAGCGTTGAAGGGTTGAGATTGATCGCGAGTGGTAACTCACGCATGTTGGTCTCGGTGCCAAATGGAATGGTCGGCAGCAAGATCACTTTGGCTCCCGCGTTGTGGGCCGCTTCGCAAATTTTATCGCCAACGACAGAGCCTTCGAAAAAATCGGTCCCGTATGGCAAGTGCAAATTGTGCGGCTCAGTTGCCCCCAGCGGCAACACGGCAACTTCGTAAGTCTGCTCCTTGATGTGAGCGTAGTTGCTTTCGTCAAGCTTCCAAGGCTTCATGGCTATGTCCAAAAAAGAATCTTTAAAACTAGATCGCACAAGAAGCCACCAAACCTGACCGCCCCATTACACTCCCAAACTTTCCGCACGCTCACGTTGCCTACTCTTCGACTCCATGAAACTTCTTAATCACATCCCAAGTCTCTTCTGGCGTTTCGGTATACTGAAACAAATCCAGATGACTATCTTGGATCACACCTTCATCTGCAAGAAACTGAAAATCAATGATCCCATCCCAATACTCTTTGCTGTAGAGAATGATTGGAATCTCTTGCATTCGCCCGGTCTGGCGAAGCGTTAATGTCGTGAACAGCTCATCGAGTGTTCCGAATCCGCCTGGGAAGCAAACGAGTGCTTTCGCGCGAAGCAAAAAGTGCATTTTGCGGATGGCGAAATAATTGAACTGGAAACACATTCCCGGTGTGATGTATGAGTTGGGAGTCTGCTCGAATGGCAACGTAATATTGAGCGCCATCGACTTACCGCCTGCCTCATAGGCTCCGCGGTTGGCGGCTTCCATGATCCCGGGACCTCCACCGGTTTTGATAATGAATTCACCGTCGCGAAACTGCTTGTTGTAGTTCGTGACAATCCCGGCAAACTCGCGACACTCTTCGTAATATCGGGACTTGTACAATACACGCTCGGCGCGAATCATTTGACGTTTGGCTTTGGGGTCTTCTGGATCTTTCGCGATGGCTTCTTTGGCTTCCGCCATCAACTGTTCGCCTTCTTCGCGCGGCGAGACCTGAGTGCCGCCGAACACAACGACCGTCGACATGATTCCCAGCTCGTCAAGGAACATTTCCGGTTTGAGTAATTCAAGCTCCAACCGCAACGGACGAAGGTCTTCACCTCGAATAAAGTCACTATCCAAATAGGCAAGCCGGTAGCTTGGGTTTTCCATAATCGCTTTTAGGCGTGCCTGTACGTCGTCTTCGTTTTTGCTCACGAAAGGTCCTTTCAAGATTCAGTTTCAAATCGCATTTTCGTTATAAACACAGGTTCTGGCAATCCCAGATGGCTTCCATCAGAATTGCACTTCTTCGAGGCCAGTTGTTATGCTGGTCGGCGTAAGTTTTATTCACTCAACAGCGATGTACGTTTTGAAAAAGATACCAAGAGAACTTGCTCGGCCATTCAAAAAACTGACAGCTCGAAAACCGGTTGAAGAGAAACCTGGCTTTGATTTCTCGCAATATCGAATGCCGACTTGGGAAGAAGACATCTCGCGAAACCACAGTTCACGGGAACCGTTTAACAACCAACCTGCACCCAACGAGATGCCGTCAGAATCTTTTAATATTCGCAGTCGCCTGTCAGAGAATCTCAGAGCCGGGACGCCGCTGGCAGATTTTGTCGCCCGTGACTCTTTTCCCATCCCGAGCTGCGAGGACCGCGAGGATTATCAAAGCAACAACGATGCTCGGTACTATCTCAACGGACTGTCTGAGTACCTGCAACTCCGTGCGATTATCAAACACTACCAAATTGAGCTGAATTCTTATTTGGATTTCGGCTGTGCCTCTGGGCGAATCCTTCGGCATTTCTGCGCTCAAAGCGACGTCAAGAATCTATGGGGCTGCGATATCAATGGACGCCACATCAAGTGGATGAACGAGTACTTGCCGTCCAATCTAAAACTAATCCACAACCATTGCTTACCAACGCTACCTATTGCGGATGAGTCAATGGATGTGATTTCGGCTTATTCTGTTTTCACTCACATTGATACGTTCGAATCAGCGTGGCTGGCAGAGCTTTACCGGATTTTGAAACCCAATGGCTTGGTCTATTTCACGGTGCAGAATGACGATAGCTGGAAAGTTTTGCAGGACGCACTTGTAACCGATCCAAACGATGAACTGTTGAAACGAATGCAGAATCGGTTCCCTGAGACCAATCGATTGTTGGCGGGTGACATCCCCGATGGTTACTGTGTGCTTCGACATAACGATGTTGGCCCTTACCGCGCCTTGGTTTTTCACTCCAACGAGTATTTAAAAAAAACTTGGGGGAGGTATTTCGACATCGTTGACATCAAACCGAAATGGAGCGGCAGGTACCAGTCTCTGGTAGTTGGAAGAAAACTCTGATTTGAATCAGCCAGCTGTAATCCTGAATCCGAAATCAGAGATACTTCGCAAGTGGCCCGCCTCGCGCCGCCAACGCATCAACTCGTTTTGAAATCTCTGGATCCTCAATTAACGGCGGAGCGTGATGCGGTTTGATCCGGCAATCGATTACCAAACTGCCGCGACATCCCCAGTGCTTGGAATCGATAAACGAGCCAACGCCCTCGATATCAGTCGCCGGATTGCTGCGAGTGAAAACCGTCCAGAGGAAATTGTTCAACGTCCGCGCTGTAAAATTGCTGTCGTCGACAATCACAACCAACGGAAACTGATTCAACGAACTTTCAAGCGGAACGGATTTGCAAAAATCTTTCACAGCTTCATCGTTTCGGCCCGCTGATTGAGAATACGCCGGACCAGCAATCGCCAACACACCCGGAATGCAAATTTTGGGATCCTTAAACCGTTCTGGCAATTTCAAATCTGACGGAACCTCCGTTGGCAGTTTTCGAACGGCAGGACCGGCCGCCGCGACAACGACCTTGGAACCTTGATTGAAACCTTGACCTGAATAGTCCAAAGTATCGATCGTGGTTTTCGTTTGGAAATGCAAATCGCGCAACCAATCGACTCTCTCGAGCATGCGGATGAAAAACGTTTCAATGTCATTCACGTTGAGATTCACATCGCAGGCTTCATCGATGATCCAAAGATATTTTGCCAACGACATTTGTCCTTGCCCAAGAACAGCGTTGGCTTGTGTAAGCAATTCCTGCGGCTGCACCGTTGGCTGATACGGCACGTATCGCTCGCTTCCAATCGCCAACAGCAACGGATGCACGCCAGACGCATCAACCGCATTCACGGATTTGATCCCCGGCAAAACGGTTGGGATGACTGGACTGGTTAGTTCATGGATCAGTTCGCCGAAAACTGTGTCTTCTTGAGGGGGGCGTCCTACCACCGTGAACGGCCAGATGGCTCCATCGCGATGATAAACTTTGTCGATATTAAGAACCGGAAAATCGTGCTGCAAACTATAGTACCCCAAGTGATCACCGAACGGTCCTTCTGGCATTTGACGACTGGGGTCAATCGTGCCCGAGAGACAGAAATCCGCCTGTGAATAAATCGACGCCGCTGAAGTCTGCCGAATCATGGGAATCCGGTGCCCAGCAAGCGCACCGGCGAACGTCAGTTCTGACATGCCTTCCGGGAGCGGCATCACGGCGGCGACCGTCATTGCCGGATTGCCTCCAACAAACACATTCACACGAAATGGTTTTCCGGCTTCGATCGCGGCTCGATGTTGAACACCAATGCCGCGATGAATCTGATAGTGGATTCCAATTTCTCGATCAGGTTTGTACTGGTTGCCAGAAATTTGCACCCGGTACATTCCCATATTCGATTTGTTGAGGCCGGGAGATCGAACGTCCTCGGAGTAGACCTGGGGCAGTGTGACAAATGCACCGCCATCGTCAGGCCACGATTTCAACTGAGGAAGTTGGCTGACCGTGGTTTCATTTTTGATGACCGGCCCGGAACGAACAAACTTGGGCCGCATCTGCAACGCGATAAAAGGAGCCTTCCAGTACTTCAACGGATTTTTAAGAGCTTCCGATGGGTCGACCTTCAGCTGAATCGCTCGCTGCACATTTTCAAACGTGTCGCGAAAAATATACCTTGCTCTTTCCAACGTCCCAAACAGATTCGAGGTCATCGGAAACTTGCAGCCGGCTACGTTTGAGAATAATAGTGCGGGTCCGCCAGAGAGATAAACTCTTCGCTGAATTTCAGCGGCTTCGAGGTTGGCATCGATCGAATTTTCGATCTCAATCAAGTGTCCATTTCGCTGGAGGTCCAATACACACTGATTTAGGTTGTTGTAGCCCATTTGTTTTGTTGACTTTTCTGAGCCAGTTTGCTGATTTTTTAGTAATTTTTGTCGCAACGCAGGTTTTTCGACACGGGTTCATTTCGGGTCGGCAAACGTTTTGAATCTTGGTTCGCGATCCGGTTTGTTCGCAAAAATCCAGACGAACCGACGTTGCAACTGGCAAAACAACGCTACCCAACATGGCAATGTCTCCAAGGCACTCGAGTCTTCCTTGTCGAACCAGACCTCGTAGCTTAACAAAGAAACCTCTGATACGACTGGGCTCAATTTCGCACTGAAAATAAACCCCCTCTCTGTGGTTGATCAAACCAAACGACAGCTTAACATTTCCCCCGACGGAACCGGTTACAAACCGGGACAATGGGATCCTTTGTAACGTTCACACAGAACAGATTTTCACAAACAATTATAGGAGTACAAAACATGGGATTCATCCAGGATTTCAAAGATTTCGCATTCAAGGGCAACCTACTCGACATGGCAGTCGGAATCATCATGGGTGGTGCGGTTGCCGCCATGGTACAGTCTTTCCTCAAAAACATTATCGCACCTCTTATTGCTCGAATCGCCGGCGTGCCAGATCTTTCGGCATATACGATTCCAATCGGCGGAGAGTCACCGAAGCTTAATGACGCTGGTGAACAGATCATGAACTCAGCTGGCGTCGGCGTAACTGAACCGACTCAGTTGTACGTTGGAACATTTATCCAAAACGTACTAGACTTCGCAATCTTGGCTCTCGTGATTTTCATCGCATTGAAAATTGCCGCCAAATGGATGAAGGCTGCAGAAGAAGATGCGCCACCAGCGGAAGACATCGTTTTGCTAACCGAAATTCGCGACGCACTTAAAAAGTAAGCTGAGGCACACTCGCAACTGCGAGAATCTCCAGCCAACTAATAAACACAGAGAGAGTTGCCCGACACAAATTCGGCACTCGACTCTGTGTTTTTTTGTGCGCAATTGATCCGCGAGTTCCTTTATAATGAAACGACTGCTTAAAATCCGCTAGTTGAAATCCAACCAAATCCTTTTTGGAAGTTCCATGAAAATCAGCTCAAACTTACTGCTCCCTTTTGTCGCTGCGGTATTTTTTATTGCGGTTGGCGCCCAACAAGAGACAGCGTCCTCAACGAAGAAAGCTGTACCGGAAGAAACAACTTCCGCTTCAATTTCAGAAGAGCGTTTGAGCCAGCTGGAAAAACGAGTTGAAATTCTTGAACGGATTTTGTTTTCAACAGCAAAGCTGGAAACGAATCGAGCCGAACGTCAACTCGACCGCCACAAACAACGTCTTGGTAACACTGAGAAACTTTTCACCCGCGGGCTGGTCAATGAAATTCAACTTTCGCAAGACCGTCAAAGAGTCGATCAAGCAGAGCGTGAACTTAAATTGGCAAACGCCAAATCCAGACAAAACACACTGGTCACCGAGCTGGACGTGAAACAAGCCGAGCAAGACCTTGAAATCGCCAAACAAACTTTGTCCTACCGACGCAACATGGCACAACGTGGATTTATTAGTCGAGCACAAGTCAACGAAGCTGCATTGGCAGTTGGCGAAGCAGAGCAAAGCCTTGAACACGCGAAGATCAAATTGAAAGCCGCAGAGCAGCTCGATGCGATCAAAAAATAAAACGCGGGCAAGCGCCCGTCTCCAACACACATTTGATCATGGAACAATCGAGGCCCGATTTCTACATAGCCTCGGCAAGAAACTGTTTTACTGTCGGCACCACCACAAGACGGGTGCCGTGCTTCAGGCTTGCGTGAGCATATTCACGCAAATGCAAAAACATGGCCCATGGTTGAATCGACCAACTAACTCACCTTGAACGGGAACTACTTTTCTTTCGGAGTCCGCCGCAAGATCAGCTCAACCGCCCCTTCGTTGTCGCCCAAGCTCGTCCAATTTTCACGGCAACGGACATACAACTGTCCTTCCTCCTGCGCAACGAAACTTCCGCGCTTCCCAAGCTCAAACGGCTCGCCTAACTTCAAATCCTTGGACAACAGAACTCCGATCAGCCGCCCTGCCCCTCCCGCGTCACCATCGGCACTAAATTTTTCACCGGTCGAGTCGATCGACCACTCGCCTTGGGCAACGAAATCGTAAGAAACTCCTTCCTTAGCCAACAGCTTTGTCCCCTTCCAACCTTGAGCCGATTTAACCTTCTGCTTCAACCGTCCTGCGCTCGTCAGGTTTGACGCACGCGTCCTCCAATCCCAAGCACACAAATCGACGCGGTAGCCGTTGCCAAAATTTTTCACAAATTGATCGTACTCAAACGAAATTTCATTCGCGACCTTACCAAACGCTTGATCGAACGAGTCGGTTTTGCCCGCCATGATGTTCATACCCAATCGCTTGAAACGTTTTCGGTAATTGGGATTGGACGCCAGCAAATGACACAGTGCCCACCGCCAAGCATACGCCTGCCACGAATCGCCAGTGATCTGTCCTGCCGCCACGATCTCCGCCATCTTTTTCGGCTGAGCAGTAGTCAAGTAATCAATCACCACCGGATCGATGGCGACTTCTAGTTGTCCTGGTTTCCAATATTGGCCCATCTCAGCCATGCCTTCGGAATACCAAACCGGACCAGGCGAACCAAACGTTTGAGCACAAAAAGCATGGACCGCTTCATGCTGCACAACTGAGTGTTTATCGCACGAGTAAACCACCGCTTTGCTTTGACGTTTTGAATTCGTCAATGTCATCGTCACGCCTGCCGGTTCGGCGATCTTTGCAATCCCGCGCGGAGGGATTCTTCCGTCTGGCCATTTCCTTAAATCTCGCACGACGAAACATTCGATCGGAATTGGAGAACGAGCACCGTAGTAATTGCTAATCAAACCGTACATCGTTTCAAGCTTCGAAAGTAAAATCCCTGCGTCCCGCTCCGAGATGTCGGTATACAACACGAAGTGGTCGCTGCGTCGCTCGCGCGGCTCACCCGGCTCATTCGAAAGATGGCTAAACTTTTGCTCCAATTTCTCGTGAAACGAAGTCGTCAACTGAGACCGATCTGCAGCGAGAAAGATATCAATCTCGTTGATCACCCAATCGCCGGTTGAAAGCTTGATCGCCGAAATTCGTTTAGCGATGTCGTTGGGTCGAATTCGGTTAAGGCTGTCATCCGTAATTTCGAGAACGCTGTTTTCGGCAATCGGAAAAACGATTCTTTCTTTTCGCGCCCAAGTATTTTTGGGAACTTGAAGCTGCAATTTGTTTCCGCCCAAATTAATCACGCGAGCCACAACATCGACGTCGGCCGGTTCGTTTCCTTCGGGTCGCTGGAGAAAGTCGACGGTTAACTCGGCCGAGTCATTCCCTGGCAGTACAATGAGTTTGTCCAGCTCGCCATCAGCTTTGCCGCGGATGTTAGTTCTGCCAGAGAATTTGACAATCATTCCCTTTTCAGCCAGCTTGCCGGGGATAGAACCCGAGACTGTAATCTTGGCTGGGTTGCGGACAGGAATTCCGCCAATCGAAATCGCGGTTTCGTCTTTGTCTTGGATCTTATAAGTGATCGTCGTACCGTCTTCGTGCTTGACCGAAAGCAGGCCTGGCTTGACTTCCGTGATGACGCCCTTGGTGTTTATCCGCGAAACCACTTTGGGAGTTTGAGCCGTTGAGGATTGAGCGGCGGTTAACAAAGGCCCAACCACGATCATGGTCGCCAAAAATTGAAACAAGTTTCTCAGCATCGTTCACCCAAGTCCGCAACAAGTTGATTCTTCAGTTTCATTTTAGCTCACGGTTTAGAGCAACCCATTCGATAAAAAAGCCGCTAAGTCGAACGTATTTTTCGATTCCTTTTCCCACGCGATCGAATTTTAAACAAATTATCCTCCATGAATTGCCGGATCACAAATTGCCTCAATCTCCCCTCAATCAAAAGAAAACGCCCTCAAGCCAGCCACTTATCGGCCCGTCACCCTCGTGCACCAGCGTTAAACACGTGACACCCCAGCTCCTTCCCATCGTTGCGACAACCATTGCATCTCCCACTCGTGTTCCGTTCGAAATGGCCACATAGGCCAAAAGCCTCGCCTGCTGCTCTTTGGATCGTGGCGACCTAGCATCCTTGCGTTAAATCAAATGCCCCACGCTCTCCATCGGCCGCCGCCTCAACGTTTCCCGCCAAAACGGGCTAGAGATTTTAAACGGCCGACTAGCGAACGAGCCCGCTCAAAGTAGCCTTCAAGATTGAAAACGCCGTCTTTTAAACACGATTCTGCCATTCCTCCGCCAGAAGAACACCGAATTTGACGCATTAATCGGCACCGAGCGAACCAAATCCAAAAGAAATTTGTCCAACAGAAACAAATCGCAAATTTCGGCTTTTCGAAGACGGCCGAACGATCTAAGATATCGCCTGCTCGAAAGGGTAGCGCTTGCTCGAAAGGGCAAACACGCAAGGGGGTGTGGCGGAACTGGCAGACGCGCTAGATTTAGGATCTAGTTCCCAAAAGGAGTGCAGGTTCGATTCCTGTCACCCCCACTCGGTGAAAACCGACCTTTGTTGGCACCTGTTCAATTTGAGCAGGTGCCACATTTCATTTTCAGTGACAACATTGGTTTTACCACAATTGTTGGCGATTCAAGCAAGCCGCTTCTGTTCCGTCAGGCAAGCCGACGGCCAAGAGTTACCGCTCAAACTTGGGCTTGGCTTTCAAGCCCTCCAGTATCACAACCACCCGGCAGTAATTTTATCAGGCTGTGTGGGGCGTGCGATTGAATCGCTTGTTGCAAAATGACTTTGAGAGGTCTCACCTGACTAGAACTCACTACGGGCCATTCGTCTCAACATCCGCGACTCCAGTGATTCTTCGAGTTGAACAAGTGTCAATGGCCCCGTTTGTTTGTTCTTCATTGTCGGAGAACACCCAATCTTGGGAATGCATCGAACGAAAAAGCCTCGTCGAAGCTATCCGACGAGGCTCTTTCTACTCGGTATTAGCCAAAAATGCTATCTAGATAATTCACTGAGTTTTGAGTTCCAGAGCTATGCAATAGATCAAACGTTTCATCCGTGAATTCAAGGTCGGTAATGAGTGCGGAAAGGCTACCGGATCTCATTACTTCGGTGTCGTCGGCACTCGTAACTACATGAGCCAGTCCGAAAGTATGCCCAACTTCATGCGTCGCAACGTTGCCTATCATCCGGGCGGTGCCAAACAAATTGATGGTGCCATCGGGGTTCGTGGCTTGATAAAAGTCCCTGACAAATGCAATGTCAGTGGCGTTGTCGTTATCAAAATCAACAGCGCTTGCCACGCCATAAACGCCAGCGGGAACAGTTATGTCAGCATTGCCCAGGAAAACGGTTGTCGCGTTTTGGTTCTGCACGGCAAGGCCATCATGACGAACAAGATTGATTCCCCATTCTTGAAAGTCAAAAAACATCTCAACCATAATATCATTAATCAAAACTTCCCGATCTTCGTCAGAAAGGTCTTCTCTTAACGCGTTGACCGTTACCCCATCTCCATCGGAGTCAAATTCATTCATGGTGAACGGCTCCCAGCCCGCAGACCAGGAGTTCAATTGAGCGTTAGAAATGGTTGCTCCATCAACATTCAGATAGACAACTCTTGAGCCATCTGTTTCGCCGTGCGCAACGATGTCGTTCGCTTGTCCACCACCGTTGATTGAGTCACCGCCAGCGTCGCCGTTCATGTTGTCTCTATCTCCTTGACCGTTCATGAAATCATTGCCGTTTCCACCTCGCATATAGTCATTTCCATCGCCTCCAAACATGATGTCGCTTCCGTTTTGACCATGCATGTTATCTACGCCGATTCCGCCTCGCAAAATGTCGTTTCCGGTGCCGCCTACAAGACGATCGTTTCCGGAGTCACCGTAAAGCTCGTCATTGCCCCCCGAACTGTTGATAACGTCATTCCCAGCTCCGCCAACGCTGATATCATTGTCATTTCCACCGTAAAGGAAATCGTCACCTTCCTCACCGAAAAGTGTGTCGTCGCCAGCCCCGCTGTACATCGTATCCACTCCTGGGCCACCGTAAGAAACATCATCGCCGTTGGCCGAGTCGATTCGGTCGTCTCCCTGATCTCCATGACTTATGTCATTGCCTTCGCCGCCGTAGAGAATGTCGTCGCCGTCACCGCCAAACAATTCATCATTGCCTTGGCCTCCAGTCACCAAGTCATTTCCCTGAGCGCCAAATACTTCGTCAATCCCACTCCCCCCATGGACCGTGTCGTTTCCGCTTCCACCGTGAATCTCATCGTTCCCGTCATTCCCTGTAACATAGTCGACTCCACCACCTGCAAAAATCGTGTCGTGACCACCCAAACCATAGATTGTATCGTTGAAATCGCTTCCAAAGATCGTATCGTTGCCAGCGTGACCGTTGATTAAAGCTTTCATGTTTGTGGTGATAGTGTCGTCCCCGCCAAATCCGTACATTCTCAAACCACTCACTTGAGAGGGAAGGAAGTTATGAATGGTTCCGTTAGTAGTAACCTTAATAGAATTTGGCAACGTTGGGCCGGAGACACCAGCTGGAAGACTATTGTCGACATATTGAGCTTGTAAATTGTCATCGCCAGCACCACCAAAAACGGTCAATAACCCAGTGGTTGAGTCGAGAGACGCCCCAGCCAAGAGACGTCGTTCTTCTAGTTTGTTGAAGTTGAGTTGCTGTCTGATCCGATTGCGAGTTCTTCGTTTCATAACCAAGGTTTCCTGAAATAAGTTAATACGGGAGCTGTATGTGTGATGCTGTGAAAGCCGGCGTGCTTTGAGGCGAAGCAATTTTCGAGCGTTCTATTTTTAACAACAGTCTTTGCCCTTCCCAGCCAATGTGGGATCTTTGCTTCGTCGAATAACTACTAATTGCACCAACATCCAGAAAAAAAATCCTGAAGAGAAAGGTTCGGGAATAACCGATGTTAAGGAGACGAAGTTGAGGTGGGTTTTTGTGCAAACGATATCACAAGAAATTGAAAATCGCTGGGTGGTCGGCATATGATGGCAGTGAGAGCAAAGCTGCACGCGCCCATAAGCTGGAGTCCACCACTGCTGGGGGAAAACATGGTTAGATTCGCGAGCCATCAAAATTAGTGCATCTTGTCTTAGTTTAAATTAAACTGCTGCGTAGGGAAAACTAACCAATGAATCACTACCTTTCTTCCATAACCCATATGGTGCCTGACCTCCACGTTGGAGATGAGGTCGCATGGAATAAGATCTGCGACAAGTTTAAAGTCTGCTTGATTCACAAAGCTCGCAAGCTTATCTCAGGCTCAAATTTGAGCGCTTCACTGAGCTCGGATGATCTTGTTCAAGAGTCGCTATTGAAGGCTTGGAATCGTATCGACAAATTTAGAGGCAATAATACGGCTCAATTCACAGCTTGGCTATTCAAAATCATTCGCAATACCTTTTTAGATTGGTGCAAATCACCAAAACTGAAAGCATCCCCGAATTCTACATGGTTCGATTTTGCTGACAGCGCCGATTCGCCATCAGAAATACTAATGGATGACGAACTTGAATCTCGGCTGTACGCTTGTCTCGCTGAACTCGAATTACAGCCTCAAAAAGTCATCATGCTGCGTCACTTCGACGGTTTAAAGTTTAGCCAAATCGCCGAGCGGTTAGAGATGAATCCAAACACGGCGGCCAGTCATTACCGTCGAGGGATTGAAGAGCTCCAGAACCAGCTAGGCAACAAAAGCAGTCGCTAAGCTTGCCAATTCATTGTTTGAAGTTTTTGGCTTTCAGCTCGTACTCTTTAACCTTGTCATTTTTCTCCAAAGCGCGATACGCATTGATCAACAAAGGGTACGCTTTACTTCGTCCATCGACGATAAATCTCTGTTTGCCTTCGAGATCTTCTCGTTTTTGGAGTTTGGAAAGCCAATCAAGTGCCTCGAGCTCCGCGGCCTCATACTTCTTCTGTCTAATTTTCGACTCTATGGAAATTTCCTTCAGTCGATTTTCCAACGAGGGAACGCCAGGGCGCGTTACATTTAGCTCGGAGTAAATTGATGCATAGTGGTCCACATCTTCGTAGTTGCCTAACTCCAAACTACACACCGATAGACCTTCAATGCAACCAGAGAAAAAAGTCGCCGTATGAAAGTCAAACCCACCTTTGAGAGTTTTGATCGTGCTCAATAGTTGCCGACCATATTCGTTAGACTCTTCGAGCTTGCCAGAATGCGTGTGAAAATTCTGCAAAAGACTCAAAGCTTGTAGGTTTTGAACATGTGTTGGCGGATGGACCTTCAATGCGACAGTTTGAAATTTTTTCATGCTTTCAATTGATTTGTCAAGTTTACCTTGAGTGTAATATAATCTTGACATTTGCATTAACGGAGACATCAACGCATTCAATTCTGCAGACGACTCCGGTTTAGCGTCTATTAGCGTATCAAGTATATCTGTAGCCTCTGAAAATCGCTTGAGCTGAATCAGAGCACTTACTGCAACCGAACGATGATTAGACTTCTCCGCAACTTCCAAAGACCTTTCGAAGTCTCCTAACCGCAGCAGCGATCTTGCATACACCCAGCTCGCGCTTGCGTGGTCTTTTGGTATGGAATATTTCTCGAGGTCTTTCAAATGAGTTTCACACGCATCATGAGCTTCCTGGTACCGTTGCGAAAAGTAGAGGCTCCGAATCAATGAAAGTCGCGCTAAACAAGTAATTCGATGTCCGACGCCAAGTTTCTTGGCGCTTACTTGAAGCGCTTCCCGAATTAGCGACAGCCCCTCATCGGGACTGGATTTAACAACGGCGAGGGAACAACCATATCGCGCTTGATATTCCAAAGTTCTCGGGTGCGATTTTCCAAGTTTATTTCTTAAAGTTGGAAGAAAATCCTTTAGCTCATTCGAGTCAACGCCTTGGCTGTTGTGCATAAGGACCTCTTGCATGTACTTGAAGTCCCGTTCTATTGTTCCAACGGAATCGGGAAATTTTTCTCTAGCGAACTTTCTTGCTTTGTCATACCACTCAATTGACAAATCAAATTTTGCTGCTTGATGATACAGCCCTGCTACTTGATCCATGGTCCGTATACAAATGTCGTGACTATCATCACTACCCACCTCTGTCGCGTCCTTCACCACTCTACGGAGAATTTCCAAATTCTTTTCAAGAGATCGTTTTTCGGATGAAACCGCGACCCAGTGCCTTTCACAATCCAATCGTAGAGTGTTCGTTGAGTTGTAAAAATTACGAACAATCGCCAGAGTCTTTTGAGCAATTTCGCTTGCTCGTTCGGATTCCCCAGTCTTCAAGAGTACGCCTGACAATTCCAATTGAGACTTAAGCAGCATTTGCTCGTGCGGTTCTACGAGTGGTGACAGGATATCGATCAGCTTATCGAGTTCAAAGACGGCGTCTTCGTTTAGTGACGCATGTATGAGCGCTTCGATAAAGGTTGTTCTCCACGCATATTCTCGCCTCGCAAGTTCTTCCGGGGGAAGATTTTTTGGGGCCGCAGCGAGTGCAGCCTCAATTCTGGATGCGACTTCTTTTAACAGAAGACTTTTGAGTCTTGTACTTTCAACGGATGCATCATCAAAGCTGAAGACGTGAAACCCTCCAGAGATTGCATCAACAAGTTGGTCACTGCTTTCGAGTCTAAGTTCGGCCAATTTCTGAGAACGTGTTGCCTTAATTGCATACCATGTTGAGACGCTCGTGGCAGCAAGCAACGTCAACACTACCCCAGCGATTGAGGCTGTCAAAACTTGATTCCGGCCAACCATCTTTTTGAATTGATAAAGCCCGCTGGGCGGACGGGCTGTAACGGAGTCACCTTTGATAAAGCTGCTGATGTCGCTTACGAGTTCATTGACTGTTCCGTAGCGTCGGGAAGCTTCTTTTTCGATCGCCTTCATCACAACCCAATCGAGGTCGTTTTTAAGGCTGCCCACCCATGAGGAATAACTGGACTCAGAGGAAGACTCAATCCAGCTTTTCGAATCGTTCTGCTGTTCTCCTAGTCGTCGTGAAGGATAGGCGGGAATCTGATTGCGAATTGCGTCGAATACTTTCGCCGGAGGAGAGCTACGAATAAATTCGGCAGGAATTGGGGTCGAATTGGTCAACAACTGATAGAGGATGACGCCAAGGGAATACACATCGGTACGGGTATCGACCTGAACTTTTTCACCGTCGTCAAAAACTCGAGCCTGTTCGGGACTCATCCATACCGGTGAGCCAATCACGGCATTGGTTCGCGTGAAAGTTTGCTGCGCGAAAAGGTTCGCCGTGTCTTTAGCCAATCCAAAACCGATTAGCTTAGCGACCGGGACTCCGTTCTCCTCCATCACAATCACATTGCCAGGCTTAATATCGCGGTGAATGAGCCCTTTACGATGGGCGTGTTGAATACCGTCGCAAACCTGGAGAAACAATTCCAAACGTGTTCGCAAGTCAAGTTTGTTCCGGTTGCAATAGTCAGTTATTTTTTCACCTGGAATGTATTCCATGACGAAATAGGAACGCCCATTCTCGGTTTCCCCGGCTTCGTGCACCGTCGCAATATTCGGGTGAGACAATGACGCTAAAGCCTGTTGCTCAAAGGCAAACCGTTTGCGCATCGAAACAGAAACAAGATCGTTCCTGATAAGCTTGACGGCTACCTTGCGTCGAATTGGGCTTGTTTGCTCGGCAAGCCAAACAGTCCCCATTCCCCCAGCACCCAATTCTGAGGAAAATTCAAAACGATTTCCTAGCTCACGAGTCAGAAGTTCCTTTGTGAAAGCATCGACTTTTTCTTGATTGTTGCCCTCTACGTAATTCCAAATGTTATCGCCGATTTTGAGAATTCGTTTTAACTCCCTGCGCGTTTGCTCATCTAGTCCACGCTCTTGTGCAAACTGGTCAAATCCACCCGAATCGTGAACCTCGCACCAACTATCCCAAGCGACAAGTTCTTTGTCTAAATTCTGATTCTGCATTATTGCACTCCCACTATAGATTCACGCCACATTCACAATAGCCTAACTCGGAAGACTTAACACCTTCTCCAACTTAGGAACGACCAATCGGTGCTTGTTTGTGCAGAATGCACCGACTTACTGCAGAGAATATGGTTGAATCGAATAACTGCCCCCTTTTTCTGGTCCATCGCGGAAGTTTGTGGGTTTTGTAGAATTCTCCGAGAAGGAGACTTTATGCAAGACTCCGAACTTTACCAGCACATCCTTGGGCTTGAGTCGCCTTGGAAAGTATCAAACTTAGAACTTGGCGAGATCGTCGTCCAAGTCACTCATCCCAAGGGAACCAAATTTTGCTGCCTAGAATGCAGTAAGGGCTCTTGTTTCGACCGCGTCGCTGGCGTCACCTCGACAGTTGCCAATTCAAGACGATGCTGGAAGCCTCAATTCCTCGAGTTGACTATCCCGAACACGGAGTCAAAGAGGCGGCAGTTCCCTGGTCGGGCCCCATCAGTCGCTTCACACTGATGTCGAAGCCTTTGCAATCCGTTTACTCAAGGACACCCAAATGCGTGAACGATTCTTCGCATTGGCTGGTAAGCAACATGGAGCATTCTGGAGCGAGCCGTAGTACGCGGCCAAGCGCGAAAGCAATCCGGTCCGCTGCCGCACATCGGCATCGACGAGAAGTTTTTCAAGAAGGGGCAGAACTCAATTCAAAGCGGGAGTTGCATGCCGATTTTTAACGATCGTAGCTCGTTTTCGGTTGGGGCACTTACTCTAGAATTCTGAGAAAGATAAGCCAAGGACATTGGGACGCTTGGGTGCGTTTTATCTTGTTGTCCGTATTCCGTTTATCCGCTCACAAACGCAGTTATCAATCGCGTGGTCTCCTTGGTCTAATTAAAAACCCAAGGAGACATGCGAAATTTGGAGCTCGATTCAAATTGCGGAAGAAACTAAAACCAAGAGACGAAAGAATTCTCACTTAAACTCAATAGCCCATCTGACGAGAACCCTTCCTTGAAATTTGAAAGGGAAAAAATTGAGTCTTTTACATCGTCGACATTGCGCTGGTCGTACTCTTCGACTGGCAGGCTTGCGATTTCATTCGCACCAGCAAGCGAGCTCAATAAACCAGCGTTTTCTACTCGAGGAAGCTCAATGTCGTTTTCGGTTTTCTCAGAAACTGATGGCTCAAATTGTTGGCCGGTCCCTGCTCCGCCGTTTGGATGCAACGGAATATAGCTGCCTCCAGTGCCAAAACCACCTAGGCCGCCTAGAGCAGCAAACGCTGCAGGGGGGATGTACTTGTCAACGACTACACGTGCGAGAGCGGCGTCTAAGTCAAGTTTTTTATAGGTGTTCCCAGCTAAATCAACGATGTCCGAAGAGGTTTGGAACATGACTTGATTCAGCTCATCTGGCGAAGCCGAGTGACCGATTGCAGTGTAAGCTTGTCTCAGCAATGCAGCTGCCCCTGCAACAATCGGCGAAGCATAGCTGGTGCCCCAACCTGTGGTGTAGCCACCACCGATATTTGCTGAGTAAGGCAAGGTTCCCGAACCGTATTTGTGACCTCCAAATGCTACGATTGAGTTTGGAATACGTTGGCTGAAAGCACTCATCGCGCTGTTTGAGCGGTGACTAGCAACCGCGAAAGTACTTGGATCAGAAGCAGGAATTGTAACACCCGGTGAATTGAACATTCCATAGTCGTTTCCAGCCGAGACCGCGATAAATATTCCTTTGTTTTTCAAGCTCTCTAGCAGCGGGCTAAAGTCCGTCGTGTAGTTCCCAACGTCATTACGGAGATTGCCAAGACTGTCTCGATAGCCAATCGAAATATTGACGGTCGTGATCGTTTTTGCAAATGAGTCGTAGTTGTCGTCCACCCACTCAAGTGCGTCGAGTAGCGCTGAACTTGGGCCTTGATTGAATTGGTTAAGCACACGCAAAGCTGCGATATCACTTTCATGAGCAACCGGTTTAAAACTCGATTGAGACGAAATTTTATTTCCGGCTGCAATTGCCGCGACAAACGTTCCGTGTCCGTGTACATCAGCTGGATCACTATCATTGTCGATAAAGTCATAACCGCCGACAACTTTTTGCCCAGGACCAAACCCTCCGCCCAAAGCAGGGTGCGAGTAGTCGATACCAGAATCGATCACCGCGATCGTTTGGTCCGATCCATCAAAAATGTATCGATCGTCCCCGTCGACTCCAAAAATGTTTTCGACACTTGGCTCAACCGAACCATTTCTCATTTTCACCCTTCGATTTCCGTAATCGACAAGAACTCCGTTGGTGGGCGAGCCGTCAAGGATGACGGATTGATTGGTGACGGGTCGAAAATCCAATGAGTCCATTCCTTGGTTGACACCTTCAACGATGTTTACATTTGACGTTCCTGAAGTGTTTTCAAAGCGGTAGATGTCATCACCTGCTTGCCCCTGCAACGTGTTGTTGCCGCTGCCGCCGATCAATACGTCGTCACCGTTTCCGGCACGCAACGAGTCGTTTCCGTTGAGGCCGATTAGGGTATCATTCCCGTTGCCGCCAAAAAGATCGTTTCTGACATTGTTGCCAGTTATAGTATCGTCGGCTCTGCCTCCGCTGGCACGCTCAATATTGCCTGGGGTAATTGCAGTTTCCGTTAAAACGTTGCGTCCGTAATGGGAGGCAATTACGGCTCCAGCACCTGTAACAGAGAGATCAATGGTGACGGGTACTGTGATGGAGTTGAACAAGATTCGATCCTGGCCTCCTAAATTTGATTCTTTCACCCGATCGTTCTCAGTTGCCCCAGGCTGGGTGGCAACAAACACATACACATCATTTCCTGCTTGGCCAGAAAGCGTGTCATCTCCAAACCCTCCACGCAAAACGTTTGTGTGTGAATTTCCAGTGAAATTATCGTTGCCACTACCGCCAGTCAAATGCTCCAGGTTGGCGCCGACCCCAACAATATTTCGATTGCTGTGAGATGCAAATACACCAGGTATGAAATTGGATAAATTTACAGTTACATCGTCACTGTTACCCCCGAAATACAGGTGTTCCTGCCCACCGTTGGCAAACTCATTAATTGTGTCTGTTTCCGAAGTGGTCGCTGGACCAAAAACGTAGCCATCGTTGCCATCGCCTCCAGTCAATGTATCGCTTCCTGGCCCACCATAGAGGTTGTCTTGGCCAGTGCCGCCGATCAGTGTGTCATCGCCGGGGCCGCCGTTGACTGAGCTGGGCTTAGCTTCAACAGGCGAGCCAAAAAGTTGAGAGTAGCCGGAGTCGTTGGTGAAGGAATCATTTCCTGCCAAGCCAACAAATACGATTCTATCAACATCACCGACGGGCCAAGAATTAACTTCCGAGTTCATTTTGGCCCGGATTTTGGGAGCGGTGTATTCGTCAATGATATCAACTGAAGAAGCGTCGTTTCCACCGGTTCCGGTAATCGACAATACACCCCCGCTCAAACTAATCGCCAATAGTTTACGATCCTCCAGCTTACAAAAGTCTAAACTGTTTTTATTTGCGCTGCGTCTTTTACGGGTTTGAATGGTTCGAAGTCGTGCGGATATGCCAACAGGTTTTCTGCGACTAAAAGAGCTCTTCTTAGGGTTCATGTGAGTTCCTAGGGGTAATAGTTATGTACTTGCGAAAACGTGAACAGACCGGGCCATCCATCAAATACTATTCGTGGTCGCTTCGGCATGACGTCAAAAAAGGTAGTTCAGAAACTAGTGTTTTTCGAATAGCTAGTCAAATTCGCTATCCAGCTTTCGGTGCGAAGTAATACCTGTAGATGGCATGAGCCACTATAGATGTGACCACAGAAGATGGATGTGTGGCCAGCGCCAAAAGCTTATTGGCTGCATAGACTCTCGCGGGTATTGACCTGGCTTTAGTTCGACCCCTTGCTCTTTTTTCTTTGCCAGGACAGTCAAGAGCAATGGTTGGAAGACAGGGCTATCGCACGTTAAGTCTCAAGGAAACCGGCATATAAACGATGGAGGGTATCTTCGTTCCATCCTGCCCTCATTCTTTTGCCTCGAACGTTGTCTTTGATTGTAGTGTCCAGCTTCAAAATGTTTGTTGCCATTCGGCGCAAGCATGCAGCGACTTCAGGTCCGGCTCCCTTTCGAATACGACTGCTGTCTTCTGCAAATGTTACATCCAGCAGGTAATGCAAACCATTCTCGATCCCCCAGTGCCCGCG
>JBGCDK010000014.1:0-185944 GCA_045105295.1 Mariniblastus sp. | reverse complement strand
CGAACTTGCATTTCATCAAACGAACCGTTGACGCAGCCGAACCCAAGGTCGCCTATCGCGTGGACTGGCGAGCAAGATTCAATGCCGACACGTTTTCAACCTGGATGGTGTCGATCAGCCACCCACTTCGTCGAATCATGGAGCACGCCGGCATCCCATCGACTTGAAAAACAGAGCATGCAAAATCCACTTTCTTCGCCTCATTTCGACGTTAGAACAAACCAATCTGGTACATTTTCAAATTAAAGGCCCCTCAAAACAGTGAAAATTCTAGTTAATGACAAACAGAAATTGCTAGGTGCTCCGGCTATCAGTAGAACTGAGTCTAAAGCAATAACGTCTTTTGCTAGATTCGATGACATCGTGAAAGCGGTCGACATCTCGGTTCAGGACGTTAACGGTCCGCGAGGTGGCATCGACAAAGAGTGCCGCGTTTTGGTCAAGCTGAAGAAAGTGAATGACTTTGCGATCACCGTGAGAGACGGGTCGCTCTCCAAAGCGATCTCGAGTGCGATCAATCGGGCCGCCCGTTCAGTTGCTCGGCAGCTTGATCGCAAAGCAATTCGGGACGGTGGCAAAATCTCGAAGTACAGTTTTTGAAATGAAAAGAAAGCTTGAATAAAAGTGACGGAACCAACAGCAAAAAATGGCCAGCCAGTGGTGGGAATCATCATGGGAAGCAAATCGGATTGGCCAACGATGGAGAATGCTTCGCAGCTGCTTGACGAATTTCAGATCGCCCATGAGTCTCGGGTTGTGTCAGCACACCGAACGCCAAAGTGGATGATGGAGTATGCCGAGTCTGCCGAAAGCCGAGGCATCCAATTGATCATCGCGGGAGCCGGGGGAGCCGCTCACTTGCCCGGCATGGTAGCGTCACTGACGCGGCTGCCTGTTTTGGGCGTTCCCGTTCAATCGAAAGCGCTCAGCGGTTTGGATTCACTCCTGTCGATCGTGCAGATGCCGGGAGGTGTTCCTGTTGCCACGATGGCGATCGGAACCGCGGGAGCAAAGAATGCAGCATTGCTCGCAGCTAGAATCCTTGCCAACCACGACGAAAAAATTCGCGAGCGTCTCGAAGCATTTATCGAAAACCAAACCAGCAGTGTCATGAAGGAGACTGAACTGTGACTGAAGAATCCACTGACGACCTAATCATTCCGCCAGGATCTACGATTGGGATTTTGGGAAGCGGCCAACTGGGACGCATGATGGCGATCGCGGCAAAACACATGGGGTACCGCGTCCACATTTTCTCGAGCTCACTTGATTCACCCGCCGGTCAGGTCGCCGATCTTGAGATACAGGCAAGCCTTGATGATTTGGTCGCCGTTGAATCTTTCGCAAAAAATGTCGACGTCGTCACCGTTGAAACTGAAAACATTCCCCTCGTAACGCTCGACGCCGCATCCAAATTTGCTCCGACCTACCCAGGCCGCGTGACTATGGAAGTCTGCCAAAACCGCTCATACGAGAAACAGTTTTTGGATGACAACCAGTTTCCAACATGCGAATTTGAGATCGTTCGCTCGCTAGATGATCTTGAGAAAGCCTGTAAAACATTGATGCCCGGTGTTCTAAAAACTGTCACCGGTGGCTACGACGGAAAAGGTCAAGCCGTCATCCGATCTGCAGCCGACATTGAGAACGCTTGGGCGTCTCTCAATGCAGACGAAGCGATTCTTGAAGAATGGATCGATTATGATTTTGAATTTTCCGTTGTCGGTTTTCGAAATTCGGCAGGATTGGTTCAGGCGTACCCCTCAATCCGCAACGAACATGCCAACGGAATTCTTGACGTCTCCATTTCTCCAAGTGGCCTGTCGGAGCAAGTCGAGGCTCAGGCGAGCGAAACCGTTTTTGGCATTCTGAACTTGCTTGAATCCGTCGGTGTTCTCACGGTTGAGTTCTTCTATCGCAAAGGGGAAATTCTGGTGAACGAGCTTGCTCCCCGACCACACAATTCAGGACACCTCACGATCGAAGGGCATGTGACGAATCAGTTCGAGCAACACATTCGCTCGATCTGTGGATTGATGGCTGGATCGACAAGCCAGCTAAAACCGGTCGCGATGGCTAACTTACTCGGAAACCAGTGGTCAGCGGGCGAACCCCAATGGCACTACGGCCTTTCGCTTCCAAATACGAAACTTCATCTGTACGGCAAAGGAACGCCAGAGCTTGAGCGAAAAATGGGACACATGACTTCGATTGGAGAAACGCCAGAAGAAGCCAAAGAGCACGTAATCGCTGCCCGGAAACTGTTGTCGTTTGGTCTTGAAAACTCAGAGAGCAAACAAGATTCAGTATCACGGTAAAACGTTGACGTGTCGGCTTGAATTTTTACCCGACCACATTCTTGGTTGATTTCCAACTAGCAAAATAGCCCAACACTTCATTTTATGACTTTCGCGGAGCGGTCTTGCGAGACGACCCCGCGAATGGCCTCATTGATTTGGCGAACACGAAAAGGCTTGGCAAGGAAGGAGATATTGGGAGCGTTCAAAAGCGGAATCTCAAGATTTGAATTACTATACCCGCTAATTAAAACGATTGGCATGTCTGGATGTTTATCGAGAATAAGTTCGGCCAAGTCAGGCCCCGACATCCCCGGCATAGACACGTCGATGATGGCGCAGTCGAACGATGGTGAATTCACAGCGGTTTCGAAGATTGCTTCGAGCGCCTTCTTAGCGTCTATAAACGCAGCAACCTGATGATTCGAGGCGACCAGGATCTGCTCCGTACTGTCCAGGACAAGCGAGTCGTCATCGACCAAAAGAATATTGAGTTTGCGAACAAGCCCATCCGTTTCCGGCCGGCTGTCAGCTGATTTCGCACTACCTCGCCGAGGCATGGCCGGAAAACAGAGTTTAAATTGTGCGCCAGCGCCAGGAACAGATTCGACAAAAACAACGCCATTAAATCGCCCAACAATTCTCATGACAATTGCCAACCCCAGCCCGCGTCCCAATCGCTTGGTCGAGAAAAACGGATCAAACAATCTTTCCATTTGCTCAGGTTGAATTCCCGCACCGTCGTCTTTTACTGTCAAACTGCAATACTCTCCAGGTGCGGGGGGACTGCCGACATACCGAGAGCTTGTCAGATCGTTTGCAGAGAGAGTATCACGAGCAGTTTCGATCACGATCCCTTGCTTGCAGCACTCGACCGCGTTGATTACCAAATTGACCAACGCTCGTTTCAGAATACGAGCATCTGCGAGAATATTAGTCGCACCATCGTCGCTGGTTAGTTTAAAGGAGACTGTCGCAACATCACGTGCGGTGTTGCCAATTAATTCTCGTGACTCATCAACCACACGGTTAAGCGAAGTCAAAACCAACTCCATCGGTAGTGAACCAGAGTAGTCCGTTAGTTCTTTGCAAAGATCTGCCGCTGACTGGATCGCAAGAACATTGTTGTCTGCAAATTGATCGCACTCATCGCCTGAGGAGTATTTGATCAATTCGTTGTTGGCTGAAATGACCATTAGTAAATTGTTGAAATCATGTGCGATTCCTGAAACCAAAGTATCCAGGCTTTGAAGGCGAGCCGATTCACTTTTTTGTTCACTTTCGTCAAGCAATGAAGCTTTCCGTCGAATTTCAATTTTCTTTTGCTCAATCTCTTCTGTTCGCTCTGCGACGAGTTGCTCCATTTTTCGATTCGCCTTGATCAGTCGCTTCGCACGCCAAGCCGTCGCGCCGTAAATCGTGATCCCAAACAAACCTACCCATGTCGCGATCGCCCCCCAGCTGAAAAACCAAGGGTGTTCGACTTGGAATCCAAGTGTAGATATGCCGGACTCGCCCGAAAATGTCCTTGCTCGCGTTTCAAACTTATACGTTCCCGGCGGCAAGCCCTGAAACTCGGCTGTGCTGATTTTTGACCAATCGGACCATTTGTTTTTCAGGCCATTTAATCGATGCTGATACTCGACGTTCTCCAACAAGTGCTCACCGAGAGGAACGCCAAAATTGAATTTGACACTTCCACGATGCTTCAACACTTTTAAGCTCTCTGGAATGTTATCGTCTGTGAATGCGACGACGCTTGGACTTCGCAAGGGTGGCTTTTTCAAACTATCGATGTCGATTGCAACAATATTTCCTGCTTCGACCTGCCAAAATAGCTTACATTTATTGTCCCAACAGGCCGTGATACCCCAAGGGTGAAACTCCCACTCTGTGACGGCATCTGGTTCATAAACGCCGTCAACGAGTTCATGAATCATCACTCGGTTGTTACCGATAAGCGCAATCCGACCTGGCCCGCACTCAATCAGATCCACAACCGAATTGTTTGACACCGTCTCCGTTAACGCTGCATAGCGTTTTGATCGCTTGAGTTTAACAGTCGTTTTGACAGACGCTGTTTTGGTGCCAGTCGACTCCAAATGTGAAACGAGAATTCCACTGTCGGTGAGAACGATGAAGTCGTCCCCGAGATAGCCATGAACCCAAGCGTATGAGTACTTCACCTCGGAGTCCAAACCAACGGCGGACCTTTCACTTTCGAAACCGTCAGGATACTCCAACGCAGAAATTGAACCGTGATATTCTGACTGCCAAATCACTTGCTCTTGCTTTGAAAGGATCACCTGATCACTTTCTGTTGGAAAGGAATTCAATTCTTCGAAGGAATCGTCCTTGACTCGATAGATGGTCGCGACGCCATTCAATCCAACCGCACACAAATGGCGTTTATCAAGCCGCACAATATCGGAAGCAGGCCGGTCTACGATGACTTTTAGTTCGTCATCCTTTTTCGCCATGATTCCACTCGTCGATGCAACGAGAAACTCATCATCGCTCGCGACGATTGCGAGAGATGCAGAGTCAAAGATAGGCGTGAGATTGGAATCACCCGTCGAGCTTAAATCAGCTGTATCAAAGTTATAAAATCCGGATTCCGAACATAGACTGACAATACCGTCATCGCAGTGGATTGCATGAGTGGCGGCATTTTTGTATTTGAACAACGGCCACTCACGACGCGATTCTTGAGGAGTCAAAACCGCGAACCCGCTCTCGCAGGCGACACCGATTCGATTGTCCGGAAACTCATTCCACGCCAAAACCGTTCCCAGTTCAGGAAGGCTGACTCGATACAGTACATTTCCATTTTGATCGAAACAAAAGAATCCCGCTCTACCGCCGCAACCAAGCCGATTACCTGACATTGCGGCAATCCAGTTAAGCTCCCTTTTGCCATTCAGCTGATCGAATTCAGCAGAAAAACTTTGCCACTTACTTTCTTTCCGAATAGCAAGACCGCGCCAGTTATCACGCACGAAAATGTTTTGCTTTAACCATGGCTTCGTTACAAAATCAAACTGTTCAGCGGAAGGGCATCCTTTAAGAGAAACGCGTTGTTCCCCATCAGCCACCATGATTTTGGATGTGCTTGTGTTCTGCACGAGAATTGAATCATCCCAGTTTACAATTTCCTCATCTTTGTTTGCCAAGAAAGAACGGGCAGTTGGTGGGTTAGTCGTTTCATCGATATCAAGCAAAAAATAATTGTTTGCAAATCGCACTCCGTTTTCAGTTTGAACGCAGTCCCAAAAAGGAAGTGCTTCCTTTTCATCAAAATCTGTTTCAAGCTCCTGGCACTCAAACTCCTGATACTCGAATTGCCCCAGTTCATTTCGCTGGAGATAGCCAATCCCATAATCTTGAGCCAGCCAGATCCGTCCCGTTTTTCCTGTTTGAATTGACCAACAGGCAGTTGGCACTTCGATCTTGAACCAGTTGGCACCATCAAAAGCAATCAGCTCATTTGTGTCCATCGAAGCAGCGTAAATAACGCCGTCGTGCCCCGCCGTCACTGAAGAAATTTGCGAATGAATTCCCATCGTTTGACTGGAAAACTCTTGAACGTGAGGGGCGCTAGTCTGTGCAATTCCCACCGAGGGCGTCAAAGCCATTGCTGAGAAAATGGCCAAAAGAATAGCAAAATCGCAACTGCGCGATGCCGAACCCAATCGAGTAAAATACATACGATTCATTATCAAAAACGCAAAACGCCCAAACAGATAAGAAGGAAACGACAGACAAGAAAAGCAACGGTCGGAGTGACTCTGCAAAAAGAGCTCTACGTTTTCGAATCATCTGAAAACGTTTATCGCGTTCCTGTGCCAAATTTTAACGTTCAATCTCATTTTTTAAATGCGTATTTTTTCGATCTCCGCCAAACAAAACTTGAGTGCAGCAGCTAACTTAAATGGACTTCCCCGGTTACCGGGTCAAGAAGCTTCATAAACTCCGCTTTCTGGGGGAGCCCATTTGACAGACAATATCGGCTCGCCTGTCTTGGATTGGCACTGATTGGAATCGCACATATCCTCAATCGTCGATAAAATTTTGCGGGTCATGGCTACTCCACTTCAACGAATCCGAAACGGCGCAATCTCGCTGGCTTGCATTTGCATCGCCTCTGCGATCGGATTTCACTACATCGGCGGGTACGACTGGTTGCAGTCGTTGTGGATGGTCGTGATTACGATTTCAACTGTCGGTTACAGCGAGCACACTGACGCAACAGCCGCGACACAGATTTTGATGATACTGGTGATTCTTCTTGGAGTAACATCAGCCGCCTATACTTTCGGGGGATTCGTCCAACTGATGCTCGAAGGCGAAGTCGACCGTGTCCTTGGGAGAAGGAAAATGACGAAAGAACTCAACCGCCTCGACAATCATGTGATCATCTGCGGATTTGGACGACTGGGCCAGGATTTGGCAACACAACTTCAGCACCGCGAGCTTCCTTTTGCGATCGTTGATTTGTCGCCAGAAAAAGTGCTTCTTGCGAAAGAGTTGGGTCTACTCGCTCTTCAAGGCGATGCGACCTCCGAAGACTTACTTCAACAAGTTCACTTGGACAGGGCGCGAGCGTTGGCGACGGCATTGCCAACGGATGCTGAAAATGTCTTTATCACTTTAACGGCTCGAAACCTTCAGCCGGATATATTGATCATCGCCAAATCGGAACGCGAAAGCAGTTGCCGAAAACTCCGCCAGGCCGGTGCGAACAAAATCGTAATGCCGCATCGGGTGGGAGCCCAGCAAATGGAACGAATGATCTCTCGCCCATCAACGGCAGATCTTGTTGAACTTTTTGCGGAAGCAAGCCACATCGAAATGGAACTGGATGAGCTTCGAGTAACTGAGCACAGCAAGCTTGTCGGTAGCACGCTTGCCGATTCTCAGATCAAAGCGGAATTCAATTTGCTAGTCGTTGGCATCAGAGACAGTCTTGGCGAGTTCCGCTTCAACCCTCAACCGCAAGAGACGATCAGTGCCCAAGACACGTTGCTGGTCATTGGAGAAGTCGGAAACATCAACCAACTGAGATCCAGCATGAATGCCTGACTGGCTCCCCTATCCTTTGGCGACGCCCATCAAGTCGTCAGAACAGCGATAAAACTTAGCAAATAAGCCACTTTTTGGCGTCTCTTCGCTCTTAATACCAGAATACAAACGCATAAGAGCGTCTTTCTGCATCCAAGCCTGCAGAATTGACTTTACGTTGGGAATGAATTTGCTCTATAAAATACCTCAGAGGAAAAACCTGAAAATTGGACGTTTTCGAGTTGTCTGTTTTCCCTTTTCTCGGTTTTTCGAGATTACAGAGAGTTAATAAGGAAAACATGAGACGTTTGGTAAGCAGAATTTGGTTGTTTGCGGCACTGCTGTGCTTGATTGGCACATTGTCTGCGTTCGCTGCTGCCAGCTCACACAGCGTCTCCGAAGAAAACTCAAGCGAACTTGTTGAGCTTGAAAAACTCCAAGCCATCCAAGAACGTCGTTCTCAGCGGTCTAACCGACGCGAGAGTTCTTCCTTCTGCCGCACCTTCCAATGTTACGGTGCGACCAAGTTCGATCGAATCTTGAAACGTTCGATGGCACACTTTCCAACAATGGAGCGTGACCGACTCAATGGGCTTGGAACTTATTTAGTAGTTTAGAACCAACTCCTCTGCTGCGCGGTATGCATCAGTTGAGCAGGTTCTCCGCCTTCATTGCAACCGTTCTGGCGTCAGATGCGCCCATGAAGATCCACGTCCAAGCTTCGCACAAATGGCTGTGGCTCAATCCGTCCAACTCTAAGCCCATTGGGCTAGTTGGCGACGAAGAACGTAACGCAGAACTTTCGTGTTATTGATTCTCAAAAAGACCGATCGCAGTTCTGCGATTAAACCGAACTCAACTGTAAACGAATTAAAAACCGACTAGGAATATAAGATGAAAATCGTACAAGGCATCGAGAAGTTCAAAAGCGACGTCTATCCCAAAATGGAAGGACAATTTGCGGAACTGAAAAAAGGCCAGGCCCCTGAAACGCTTTTCATTACCTGTTCAGACTCGCGAATCGATCCGCACTTGCTGATGCAAGCCACGCCGGGTGAGCTGTTTATTATTCGCAATGCTGGAAACATCGTCCCGCTTCCTGGAGCCGGCGAGCTATCCGTTGAAGCCACCATCCAGTACGCGGTCGACGTTCTCAAAGTCAGCCAGATCGTTGTATGCGGCCACTCTCACTGCGGCGCGGTTACAGGCTTGTTGAATCTTGATTCACTTGAGTCACTTCCCGTCATCCGCGATTGGGTGAAGCGAAGTGAAAAAGTTCTGGAACGCATTACTGATTCAGACATTCCAACGGCCATCAACGAAAACGTCAAACTTCAGCTAGAGAACTTGCGTGAACACGAGTGTGTCGCCAAAGCAATTGCCGACAACCGACTGACCCTACATGGCTGGGTCTATCACTTTGAAAATGGCACGGTCGATTTTTTGACCGATGAAGCTGTCTAAAACACAGCCGTTGATAATTGATTCTATTTTAGCCGCTTAAACTCACAAGGTGATTTAGTTATATGATTAGTGACATCAAACATTGGAAAAGCGACGTCCCATCGGGACTGGTTGTTTTCCTCGTAGCGATTCCACTTTGCCTCGGTATTGCATTGGCCTCTGGCGCTTCCGCCATGTCGGGCATCATCGCTGGAATCGTTGGTGGACTGGTAGTTACCTTGTTCAGCAACTCTCCTTTGGGAGTTAGCGGTCCGGCGGCTGGACTCGTCGCCATCGTCGCACCTGCGATCAACCAATTGGGATTTCAAAACTTCCTCTTGGCAGTCGTGTTCGCTGGGGTGATTCAGTTCATCCTTGGCGTATTAAAAGCCGGTACGATTGGATATTACTTTCCGACGTCCGTCATCAAAGGCATGCTGGCTGCGATTGGATTAATCATCATCTTGAAACAGATCCCGCACGCATTCGGGTACGACAAAGACTTCGAAGGCGACTTGGCGTTTCAACAAGCCGATGGCTATAACACGTTTTCCGAAATTGGCCACGCGATGGAATTGATCACCCCGGCAGCCGTCATCATCACGGTGGTTTGTTTGGCGATTTTGATCCTTTGGGAAACGAAGTTCATGAAGAGCTTTAGTTTTTCAAAGATTATCCAGGGCCCGCTCGTGGCAGTCATTGCTGGTATCGTCCTCAACCTGTGCTTCAACTCGGTTGAAAGTCTGAAGCTGGACAAGGATCACTTGGTTCAGCTTCCTGCGAGCATCCAGTTCACTTATCCGCACTTTTCACCTTCGACGATAAAGTCTGGTGAAATGCAATTCGGACATGGCTCATCCGAGTCAGACCATAGCCATGAAGACCCCGCAGCCCTTGCGTTAGAGCAGGCAGAAACCAAGCTCAAGTCGCTCGAGGCTCTTGTCGGGAACATGTCAGCGGAAAGCCAGAAGGATCAACTTGAACCAGCACTGGCAAGCCTTCGGGAAACGCTTATCCCTTCTGATTCCGCTGAAGCTGACTCGGAGGAATCAGGGGGCGTCACCCCGTTTCGCGCAGCAATGATGATTCTTGTGACGGCGTTAACCCTCGCGATTGTGGCCAGTCTTGAATCACTATTGTGTGCAGAGGCCACGGATAAACTGGACCCTCAACGAAGACAGACTGATCTTAATCAGGAACTTCGTGCCCAAGGAATCGGTAACTTTGTCTCTGGTTTAGTGGGAGGTTTGCCCGTCACTCAGGTCATCGTGCGTAGCTCGACCAACATTCAGTCGGGCGCCCAATCCCGACTTGCTGCATTCGTTCATGGTGTATTTTTGATTGTGTGCGTGGTGGCAATTCCAAGTGTGTTGAATCTCATCCCGTTTGCGAGCTTGGCGGCCATTTTGTTCGTTGTCGGTTACAAGTTGGCACATCCTTCGAAATTTAAAGCGATGTTCGACCAAGGGTGGACTCAGTTCTTGCCGTTCATCATCACGATCGCTGCCATCCTGAGAACAGATCTTTTGATCGGAATTGGGATCGGCTTGATCGCTTCGTTGTTCTTCATTTTGAAAAGCAGTTATTTCAAATCGTTCTGGATTACGACCGAGGAAAAGAACGGCAAGCAAGTTCACCTGATGACCCTTGCGGAACGAGTTTTCTTTATCAACAAAGGAACGATTCAAAACGCACTCAAAGACATCAAGCCAGGTAGCAAGTTGATCATCGACGCATCGAACACGGTCCACGTTGACCAAGACGTCGCCGATGTATTCGAAGACTTCTACACCCACGCCAAGTTCGAGAACATCGAAGTCGAGCGAATAGACTGCATGTTGAATGGAGAAGATCCCGCACGTGTTCGTGACATCTCTTCCACCGACCTCGCGTCATAGATCGGGGTACCGCAGAGGTCTTTTAGGCCGAATTTGACGTAAAACCTTTAGGCCGGGACAAATTTTGTTCCGGCCTACATTCGTTTTAATGCTTGCCAGTTTTAGCAGAATAGTATTCGATCAATCGAGCGAGCGAGATCCTCTCGATGGGGTCGAAGTTGCGGTAAGTTTTTGGCCAAATTCTCGATTTCCTGTTGAGTTGCTTGAATCAAGTCACGAGCTCTACGTTTAGAATTACCTCATGGACATTGAACGAAAAAACGCATTGGCAAAAATTCGATGGGGTATCGCTCTAATTGGAGTTGTTGGTTTGAGTCAGTTTTGCACTCTCGAATCGAGCGCTCAGGAATCGAGCGCTCAGGAATCAAGTGTTCAGGCATCAAGCGTTAAGGAATCGGCTGGCTCTTTACGTGAAACTGTAAATCGAAGCCTGCCGTTTATCGAAGCCAAAGGTGCGGCTTGGATCGAAGATAAAAAGTGCCTTTCGTGTCACCAGATTCCGTTTATGTTTTGGGCCCTTAATACGGCGGACCGCCATGGGCTGGACGTCGACCAAGAAAAACTTGACCAAACGAATCGGTGGGCGACTGAGTGGATCAACTTAACCAACCCTAAACGACGAGAAGGCTCCAAGGAATCGGAGACACTGATTCAAGAACACGATGCTGTCGCGGGTTTGATTTTGGGCCGCCCCAAGAACAAGGACGATGACGCCACAAGTGAAAACTGGCTGACGAACTATCGTGACCATTTGATCAAAGCTCAAGAAGAGAATGGGGCGTGGGAACCCCAGGGTCAGCTTCCACTCCAAAAAAGACCACTCTTGGAAACGAGACAAGTCGCAACGATGTGGGCGGTCCTGGCACTTCACGATTACGGAGAGGGCTTCGATCACAAATCGAAACTGGTCACCCAATCAACGACATGGCTGGATGATAATTTCAAAGAAAAATCAATCGAGTCGGTCGAATGGTGGGCTGCGAGAATGTTGCTTGCTGAATCACTTGGCAACAAACAAAAATCGGCAGAGTTCAAGAATCATTTGATCAGTTTACAACAGCCAGACGGCGGCTGGGGCTGGCTTTCAAATGACCCAAGCGACGCGTTTGGAACCGGCGTCGCGATCTATGCCCTCGCTCGGGTAAAGAAAATAAACCAAGCAACTGTAAATGACGACAAGGCAAAAGACGCGACATCGCAGAGGAAGTTGGCTGAACATTCGTCAATCGAAAAAGCACTTTCGTTCTTGCAAAAAACGCAGCGAAAGAACGGATCGTGGGCGGTCAACGGAACCAAGAAAAGCAGCCGCGGTCGTAACTCCGCCACCGCGGTTTATTGGGGTACTTGCTGGGCAGTAATCGGCATTATGGAAACGCTTGAACCGCCGGCCAAGTGAGAACTCAGTTGCCGTATGCCTGAGCAAACGCTATCGACCACCACCGCGTTGGACTCTTGGTTCACTGATTGGCCTTAGGTCATTGGGCGAGGAATACAGAACCGCCCCGTCGTTGCGAGTAAATCGAACTTGAAACATCTGCTGCCTACCGCCATTGCCGACCTTTCGGCGAACCGACGCAACACCGATTCCTTCTTCCAAATCCAAGTCATATTCTTTTGCATTTTTTGCAGCAGCCGACCAAAGACCTTTTTCGCTCGGCATGCCGACCTCTTGATCTCGTTTTTCAAAAACGAGAAGGGTCGCTGATTTAATGTTGTTGTGTGGATCTACGAAATTGGCCGTCATATCGTAGCTTCGCTGGCGGACGCTGACCGAAACAAATGCAAGCCGCCCCCTGCGTGTTTCCGCCAAAATCCGATTGGGAATTGCGATACCAATGTCAGCCTTTTTCAATTTAGCAACTGAGATACCAACCAATTTTCCATCCTCGGTAACAATTGGTCCTCCAGAATTGCCTGGGTTGATACCACCATCAACCTGAACCAAAACAATATTGTCGTAGTCGTCGCGGCGAAGACTTGCGATTGCTCCACGCGAAATGGTTATCGAGGGATTTCGATTCTTAGCTGTCTTTAGCATTTCCCCGAAAGGAAAGCCAAGGATAAAAACCGGAAGTGTTTCCTGGAGTTTCAAATCGTCATCTATTTCAATCGGATCTGGCAATCCAACTCGTTTAACTTTCAAAATTGCCAAATCCTCTTGGACGTCTTTGCCTATCACGCGAGCCGAGGCGGAAAACTCGTCTTTAGTTCCACTATTGAAAACGCAGTCGATTCCCATTAGCCGCCCACGCTCTGGCTGGATCACGTGCGCGTTTGTGACTACGATTCCCTCGTTTCCATCAACCGAAATAAGAAATCCGGAACCGGTTTGCGAGCCACCTGTGATTTTAGTTTTGATGAATACGGTGGCCGCTTTTAGTTGGTCGATACCAGCGGCAAAATTTTCCGGAGCCGCTCGTTTTAATGGGTTTTCAACTTCGCCGTCTTCAACCTTTTCATCTTCGACGAGCCCTTTCATCTGCCCCTCATCGCCATCGTTAGCGGACTCTGCTTCATCTCGCCCGCCCAATAAAGGAGCATCGTCATCTCGGCCGCCCAATAGCGATTCGCCCGCACCTTCATTATCGTCGTTCTCAATCTCAACGCCGCCCCCAGCGTCTTGGCCTGCAAGGTCATCGCCGTCCTCGACAATCGGAAGACCTGCCAACCCAGGCCCGTCAACGAAATTGTCAGCTTGGTTTGCGTCGCCATCGGCAAGCTCAGTTCCATCGCCTCTGCCATCTACCTGACCGACCACTTTGTCGTCGACCTTTGCCACTGGCGTTGGGCGAGTCAGATTGATTACGAACGCAAACCCAAACACGACCAAACCAAGAGCCAAAATTCCGCCGACCAAGCCGACCAACATTCCTGGCGACATGGTTTGGCTAGGCTTGATTCTTCTTGGCTCAAGCGGTGGTGGCTCAGCGTTGAAGCCTCCCGAGGCAACTGGCGGCAATGGAGCCGTTGAGTTCGACGCTCCCACCGGCCGCATGGAATAGCCAGATGTCACGGGTGAACTGTACGTTTTAAGCGGTGCTCGTGAGCGACTCTCATTTGTCGGTGGGTTGGAAAACTTCAATTTGCGATTCAGAACATTCGATGAATTGGTCGAAGGGTTCGCTTCGGTGTCTTTCGCATGACTGTTTTGAGAATTACTGTTTTGAGAATTACTGTTTTGCGAAAACGAAGACGTGCCGGGCTGTGACAACCGGTCTAGATCTTGCGGGCTGAAATCGTACTCAAAATCATTGCCAATATTTGAATCTGAAATTGCCGTGTCCGACCCATCGCCGGATTCCGCTCCTTCAGGCTCCGACAATTCAAAAGCCTCATCAATCAACTGCTTGGGCGAACTGTCGGCGGGCTTTCTTGGCTGGGCTGATGTTTTTGATTGGGCCAATTTCTTTGAAGTCGTTTTACTTTTCGAAGCACCAGAACTGGGCGACAATTCACGCAACCCAGGAACGAATTTTGGTCCGGCTTTGCCTGGCGGCATGAGATCGCGATTGGAAGTATCCTCAGCAAGAAACGAAGTGCCACAGCCGGTGCACTTGTGCTGCGAACCTAACAAGCTGATGGCTAAATCGTTTTGGGCATTGCAATGAGGGCAGTAGAGTTTGATCCGCATAAAAAAATTGGCCTTTTCCAAACGGTCCAGACAAGAATGAAAAGAGTTACTCTCTCGAGCCAGGTCCTTAAATTGTAGCCAATCTCACTTCAAATTGCTTTCTCAAAATAGAGAATCACAAATTCAATCATCGATTTCGCAACCCGGGGAAGCGAATTGAATGGTTCCAAAACAAATAGCAGCAAGTTACCGAACCACCCCGATAAAGTGATGCAAAATCAGCAGGTAAAATTCTGCGTGCGAAACTCAAACGGTGAACTGAGTTCAAAAAACGAGAGGCGCACTTAAGCTAACCAGCCTTCGCTGATCGCCCTCCGGCTGAACCATACAAGCGCGATTGCTACGATCAACACCAAAATTGGAAGCACCATATTGGCAGCTCCCATCACTTCAATTGTGTTGCTTAAAAAGAACATGTAAGTCTGTTGCCCGATCACACCGAACAACGACAACAGCAATACTGGCATCGCCCATTTCTGACGCATGACAAGCCCGACCGAACCAATCGTTCCCGCAAACACGGCAACGGCAAACGTGACTTTGACCCACATCGGCATGTTCTCAAACAAAGTCCGTTGATCCGTCGGAAGCTCCGCCATTTGCGCATCGGTCATCATCATCTGAGCAACGAATGCCATCAGGCCCAACACGTTCCACAGAACTGCAATGACGGCTACAGCCAAAAACCACTTGGGTACAACGACTCCTTGAACTTTATCGCCCACAAATCCCCCTGAAATTAATGCCCGGAAATCGCTTCAAATTTTAACGTTTCATTGTAACCAACCCAACTACTTTTGATATCACGGCAATCGGCAATCGAACAAAGTAGAGCAAATCGTTATGATGTTGATTCACAGGCTGGCGGACAGTCCAGCATACGAAACAAAACGATTTCCAAACTGAGCCCAACCATGTCGCGAGTTGTTAGAGGCGCATTAATTCAAGCCACCCTTTGCGAGCCGGCCACTTCGCCCGTTGCGAAAATCAGCAAAGCCATGCTCGACAAAAACGTTGATCTTATTCGTGAAGCCGTAAAAAAAGGCGCCCAGTTCGTTTGCCTCCAAGAGCTGTTCAACGGTCCGTACTTTCCCGCCGAACAAAACGCGAAGTGGTACGAGTTGACCGAGCGTGTTCCCGATGGCCCAACGATAAAACTGATGCAGGAACTGGCGAAAAAGCACGGGATCGTTCTCGTCGTCCCAATCTACGAAGAGGATCTAACGGGCGTCTACTACAACGCCGCCGCAGTCATCGACGCCGACGGATCATACTTGGGCAAGTTTCGAAAAATGCATATCCCACACTGCGAGCCTGGGTTCTGGGAGAAATTTTACTTTCGCCCAGGCAACCTTGGCTATCCCGTTTTCGATACGCGTGTCGGAAAAATAGGCGTCTACATTTGTTATGACCGTCACTTCCCCGAAGGCGCCAGATGCCTGGGACTCAATGGAGCCGAGATTGTACTGAACCCGTCAGCGACCGTAGCTGGATTGAGTGAGTATCTTTGGAAGCTTGAACAACCCGCCCACGCGGTGGCGAACCAGTATTTTGTTGGTGCCATTAACAGACCCGGCACCGAAGGTCCTTGGAACATTGGAGAGTTTTACGGCCAAAGTTACTTTTGTGATCCCCGCGGTCAAATCATGGCCGAAGGCTCACGTGATTCCGATGATATTGTCATGTCCGACCTCGACCTCGATCTGATTCGCGAAGTCAGAAATACTTGGCAGTTCTTTCGTGACCGCCGCCCTGAGTCCTACGGCCCCATCACGAACCCGTAGCATCCCAATAGCAACCGCCAACCAGTGACAGCCAATTGGCAACCCGAAAGCGAAAATTACAACCGACACAAAAGCCAAACGGCGTCTATCGAGGCTAAGCAAATCGTCCATCTACTGAACGCAACTTCATGCGAGAAATTCGAGTTACACGACTGTCGAGTTGTGTTTACAGTAGGGCTCGAACAAAGATTGGCCAGTGATCGCCTATCCTTTACTTGGGGGCTTAGGGGAGGGTCTCGGTCATTTGGCCGTAATGTCAATCACAAAAAAAGTGGCTGGTCAGTTGCAGATTGAATCTTGCCCAAACGACTCCTAGAATCATCGTGCAATCATAAAAAAAACGAACACAGGGAAAAGTTCCCAATTCGAAGTTATAAGAGTTTCGTTTTGTCTCAGTATCGCGGATCAATATTGAACCGCGGAATTGCTGACACAAACAAAGTTTAAGGACACACATGGCCGACCTCTCCACAACCGTTAACGGGCTGAAAATGCCTAACCCGTTTGTTATCGGTTCGGGACCACCGGGAACCAATGCAAACGTGATTGGTAAAGCTTTTGATGAAGGCTGGGGGGCCGTTGTTGCTAAAACAGTCTGCCTGGAGGCCGAAAAAATCATCAACGTCCAGCCGCGTTATGCTCGCCTGCGCAGCCGCCAATCAAAAGAAATTTTTGGTTGGGAGAACATCGAACTCATCAGTGACCGAAGCTTCGACACTTGGCTTGACGAATTCAAATTACTCAAGGACAAGTATCCTGACCGAATCTTGATCGCTTCGATCATGGAAGAGTATCGCAAAGACGGCTGGTGCGAGATCGTCGAAAGATGCCAAGACGCCGGCGTCGATGCTTTGGAGCTCAACCTTTCTTGCCCGCATGGTTTGCCTGAACGAAAAATGGGATCGGCGATGGGAGTCGATCCCGAACTTGTCGAAGAGGTCACCGGTTGGGTGATGGATGTTGCCAAGGTTCCCGTCTGGGCAAAAATGACTCCTAACGTCACTCACATCGAGGACCCGACGGCGGCTGCACTTCGCGCGGGTGCCGACGGCATCGCAGCGATAAACACCATTCGAAGTGTTATGGGGGTCGACTTAAAATCACTTCGCCCTGAACCTTGCGTCGAAGGCTACACAACGGTGGGCGGTTATTCTTGCCAAGCGATCAAGCCGATCGCGCTTCGGAACTGCGTCGAAATCGCGACCTTAATTGGAAACGAGTTTTCTGGACGCACGCTCAGCGGAATCGGCGGGATCGAAACGGGTCTCGACGCGGCTGAGTTCATCTTGCTCGGCTGCGATTGTGTTCAAGTCTGCACCGGTGTCATGAAAAATGGATATGGATTGGTAAAGCAAATGATAGAAGAGCTTTCGGGATTCATGGACGAACACGGTTTCAATTCGATTGAAGAGTTCAAAGGGCATAGCCTTCAGTTCTTCCGGACGCATGCGGAATTGGTTGACATTCAAGCGAACGCCCGAGCGGAAAAGAAAGCCGCCCACGCTGCGAAAAAAGCTTCCGAAGCAGGTAAGAGGATGATCCGTGAAGATGCTCAATGGACCGGTGAAGATTTCGTCGACCAGAGCAATGCACTTTCGCGCGGATAGTGTTGGTCAGTGTTAGTGCTGAAAGTGCTGCCGTGTTTTTTTAAGACTAATTTTTGGCAGAAACGAAACGATCCTATTTTATAGCTTCGTAGATTGGCCGAGCAATTTTTTCAACCAAACTGTCGCTTTGATCTCTCGCCCGTTTCGAAGGAACATTATGTTTCTGCAGAGCGACGATCACCATATTTTTATGTGGAATGATGACCAATCCTTGGCCGCCGTAGCCAAGACCGTAGTAAATCGGTTCGTCATCGGCTTCCATGTCTGCGTACCACCATTGATTGCTGTACCCGCCTCCCTCGGCTCCGTTTTCGATTTGCATTGCAGCGGACTGGGCAACCCAACTCTCTGGCACCACCTGGGCTCCCTCCCACTTTCCTTTTTGAAGATAGAGTTGGCCGAATTTCGCCAAGTCTTCAGGTTTTAGCTCTAGCCCATAACCACCCCATGCAAACCCTTCCGGGTCTTTTTCCCAAGCGTATTCTTCGATGCCCAAGGGTTTGAATATTTTTGTCTCTGCAAGTTTGTCCAGCGAGGTCGCCGTCACTTTCTCAACGACGCGGCCCAACACGTGAGTCGTGATTGAGTTGTAGTTCCATTTCTCTCCTGGCGTCTGCATCACCGGTCGCGAGAGAACATTCGCAATCGGATTGGCGACTCGATTCTCGACAAACGAAAGAATCTCTGTGGCTTCATCCCACTCCAATCCTGATGAGATGTTTAGAAGATGCCTAACGGTGATACTTTCTTTTTCACCAGTCAGAAGCTCAGGGAAATAGTCCTTCACATTGACGTCTGGACCCTTCAGTTTTTTCTCTTCGATTGCGATTCCAGTCAACGCTGAGGTGAAATTTTTCGTGATAGATCTGATGTGGTACAGTTCATCAGGCGTCGCACCTTTGAAATATCTTTCGACAATGGCCTTGCGATTACGAATCACGATCAGCGCATAGAAATTGCTCAGCTTTTCCGCTTCCTCAACAACGCCACGCAACTGATCGCCATCGAACCCGTTTTCCTCTGGCAAACCGGAAACCCAGTAAGAGTTCTTTCCATCCAGTGTCGCGTTGAGAAGCGAAACAGATTCCTTCCGATTGCACCCGGGCAACATCAGAATTCCAACAGCGAATCCAACGACAAACTGCCTGGCTGCAAGATTGATCATTGATCCGCTTTCTGTTTTTTCAAACTAAATAGGATTGAAAGTCCCGGTTAAAAATGATTCGGTTCGCGAGCCAAGAATTCACCTCGTCCGATAGTGCCCACGAACTTGCCATCGCGGACTTGCACCTCGCCGCGAACCGTCACCACCGATGGACGGCCTTTGATTTCCCAACCTTCAAATGCACTGTAGTCGACGGCCATTTGATGGGTCTTCGCCGAGATCGTTCCATTAAAACTTGGATCATAAATCACAAGGTCCGCATCGGAGCCGATTTGGATGGTGCCCTTTTTCGGGAATAAGCCGAACAGTTTTGCGGCTTGCGTGCTGCCCGCATCGACAAACGTATGCAAGTCGATTTTCCCAGTCGCCACGCCGTGTGTATAAAGCAAGTTGATTCGATCTTCGACAGACGGCAAACCATTTGGGATCTTCGTAAAATCATCTTTGCCCATCGTTTTCTGGTCACCAAAATCGAAGGGAGCATGATCTGTCGCGACGGTACTGATCAATCGATTCTTGATGGCGTCCCACAGTATCGGTTGGTTTCGCTTATGCCGAATGGGCGGCGACATCACATATTTCGCGCCCTCGAAATCAGTTTTTTCGGCATAAGTTTTGTCGAGCACAAGGTAAGAAATTACCGTTTCGATCCAAGCGTTGACGCCGCGATAGCGCGCGGCCTGGGCGGCTTGGACTGCGGGGTCGCACGATGTATGCACGACGTAAACATGGGCTCCGGTAAGTTCCGCAAACGTCATGAGGTGATTGACGCCTGAGGTTTCGACAGACTCGGGTCGCGAGGGTTCGTGGAATTCAGGCCCCGTTTTCCCATCAGCCAACAATTCGTTCTGAAGCTGCGAAACAGCGATCGCGTTCTCGCAATGAGCCGTCACGATCACGCCAAGCTCTTTGGCCAACTTCATCGTTTTGAACAACTCCGCATCGTCGATACCAAATGCGCCTTCGTAGGCGAGAAAGACTTTGAAAGAAGACACGCCACGTTTGACGATCTCGCGCAGTTCTTTCTCACCTTCCTCGTCGAACTTTGTCACGCCCATGTGGAATGAATAGTCGACCGCTGAAAGTCCTTCTGCTTTTGACTTCCAAAGTTCAAACGCCTCGAGTGGCGAATCCGACCTTGCTGGGCAACACATCTCAATCAGCGTTGTCGTCCCGCCGACCAATGCGGCTTTGCTGGCCGTTTCGTAATTGTCCTTCGCGTAAGTTCCCATGAACGGCAGGTAGATATGAACATGAGGGTCGATGAAACCGGGAAACACGAACTTGCCCGTCGCATCGATCACTTCAGCGTCATCAGGAACGGCTAAATCCGTTCCAATCGCCGTGATAGTTTCGCCTTCAACAAAGATATCAGCAACAAAGTCGTCCGTTGCCGTAATGATCCGTCCGTTTTTAATTAGCAACGACATCAATTCTCCGAGTTGCGTTTTCTATATTCAAGTTAGCGTGAGTTTCGCCAGTGGGATCATATTTCTTTTCTAACCAATGGTCCAGCAGTTTTCGTCGCCCAACCAAAAGCAAAGGCATGCCCAAGCGACGGACTGGAGATCTGGAGTCATTATCGAGACGGACCACAGTTTGTAGGTTGGACATTCCTGTCCGACTGCGAGAACGACGGGCAAGAATCCATCCTACGTTTCAAAGCAGAAACAATGTTTCTACACGTAACCAAAGATTGCATTGGCATAAAAAGAATCTTCAACACACTCTATCAACCTGTGATTTTTGCAACCGATGGCTGGACTTTAGTCCAAGTAGGTGGGTTCCTGCTCGACTGCTGTAGACCACTGAAAACATCTCTCAAAGGCAGGCCCGACTGGGAATGGCACGAACCAACTTAAACGGAAACCAGCGAAACGACGGACAGGAATGTCCATCCTACGAAAAGCGTGGCTTCATACCTCGTTACCCACCTGACTCGTTGCTCAACTGACTCGTTGCTCAACTGACTCGTTGCTCAAACTGACTCGTTGCTCGAACTGACTCGTTGCTCAAACTGACTCGTTGCTCAAACTTGCTCGCCGCCACAATTACTCGACTACTTCAGAGGGTTGAAAAACGGTGGTGATGTCAAATTTTTTGCCCATCAATTCCGCTGCGATCAACTTTGCGACGCGAGTGTTCAACTCAGTATCGGGATAGGAAAAAACGACTTCATGGTGGCCAAGTCGCTCCATATCAATGTTTGAACTAATCGTCACGTCAACAATCTGTTCCATTTTCCTTGGCCTCTCGGCAAACGGTAATGGCATGAGCGCAAAGTCGTAACGAAATTCAAAATCTCCTTCCGCCCAGAAATAACCTTGGCTTCCCACGTGACGATTGCCTTGCACCAACCCCACAACAACGTCTCTCGCAGTTGATTTGGAGCTTTGTTTGACGTACTCGCGACAGTAATCTTTTACGAGTTCCTGCCCGAGCACTTCAGTCATCACCTTCGTTTCCAAGCTCTCACTCGTTTTGGCTAACGAACGAAACTCGACTTGGCAATTCGCAATCTTGTTTGCGTGTTGCTTTGCGCGAACCCCTAATCCAAGCAACACCGAAGCCACGGCTGTGAAAACCAGAAGAGTCCTCAGGCTGAACCTCATTGAGGATCGTTTTTTCAAAACTGCCATCGAGCTCGCCAGTTGCTTATGAAAAGCAACCAAACCAAGCACGGCCAACAAGAAGGTGGAAAAGATAAAAATTGCCTGAGAGCTTAGATTCATAGGGTCTTTCGAACTTAACAGAGCAGCGGAGAAGAGCTCACGTGACACTCTATCACGCAAACCCTATTCGTTAGTCCTGCTGTAATCTTGCCAGCCAATTTCTAAAATTAAAGACCCTGCGCGCGTCCCATTTGTAAACCTAAACAGGTCACGCGGTTGCTGCGGCCGCAACATCAGCCTGTGTCCATTCGCCGTCGACCTGTCGCCAGACACCACCTGGATTAGCGTCCTGCAACACCTCAGGCAAACGGTGTGGACGAATGTTGTCAAAACTTTGAAGCATTGCAAATCGAACGATCGAACCAGGCAATCCAACGGCAGTGAAGCCAGGATGTCCGGTCGCTGGAAAAGGTCCACCGTGATTCATCGCGGCCGATACTGCCACGCCAGTTGGCATTTGATCGTTGAGCAACCGGCCAACTTTTTGTCGAAGGTTTGGCACAACTTGATCGTACTGGGCATCGTCGCTTCCGTCGGTGGCAGAATAAACGCAGCCGGTCAGGTTACCTTCGAGCTTGGAAAGTACTTCGGTCACTTGGTCGACTGAATCAGCCTCAACAACCAAAGTTGAATTTCCGAAGGCTTCGGTTTGCAGTGCCTCCGCGTTTGCGACGAACGAGGAACCTGCCACCTTAAGTACGGTGTTGGCGAAACTGTATCCTTCGCCTCCACCGTCGGTTCCACCACAAACGGTTTCCGCGCCCGCGGCCTTCAACGTTTCGATGGCAGACGAAAGCCCTTTTTGGCCAGACTGGGAAAACAAAGTGCCGACAGGAGCGTCACTGAATTTGCTGCTGACCGAAGCAACAAATTGGTTCGCCTCGTCGCTGGACTGAACGACGACCAAACCAGGATTGGTACAAAACTGACCGGTTCCCATCAAGCAACTACCTGTTAGTTCAGCCGCAATCTCTTCGCCACGCTCTTTTAGTGCTCCGGGCAAAATCACGACTGGGTTAACGGACGAAAGCTCCAAGTAAATCGGTTTGCCAACCGAGTCCGAAGCCGCTTTCAAAACCAAACCAGCGTGCCGGGCTCCGGTGTATCCGATCGCCGCCAAACGCGGGTCTTTGGCCAGTCGCTCGCCATCGGAGTGTGCGATTCGGTAAACCATCTGAACGGTGCCAGCTGGCATGCCCGTTTCGTCGGCCGCGGCTTGGGCTTCTTCAGCCAACAACCGAGTCGTTCCCGGATGCATGGAGTTGCCTTTGCCGATCACAGGATTCCCTGCCGCGATCGCTGCTGCAAAATCGCCACCGGAAATACTTCCAAACGCCAATGGGAAGTTGTTTGGACCGAATACGGCGACCGGGCCGATTGGTGCGAAACAAGACCGAATGTTCGCAGCCGTATCAATAACGGGTTGGCACCAGCTGGCTGTCCGGGCGGCAGTCGCGGCTTGGCGAAGCTGTCCCGTTGTACGACCAAGCTCTCCGACCAAACGAGTGTCCAGGGGCAGGGCAGTTTCCAAATGAGCCATGGCGCGAATCTCCTCCGTTCTTGCGTCAATTCGGTCGGCAAATTTATCCAAGAATGCAGCGATGTCTGCCCGAGGCATCGTGCGTAGTTTTTCAAACGCAGTCACGGCAGCGTCGAGAGCCACTTCGACCTCGGCCCAACTGCTGACGGGATACTCTTCTGCGATTGGTGACGCTGCACGAGGGTTGTTGGCTTGGAAAGTACCAGTCGAATCTGAGTCGCGCCATTGTCCGGCAATGAGTACTTGGTGAGTTGGCATTTGTTGGCTTTCTTTTACGGTTCAATTCGCGCGTTGAGATATTGTCGTTGTTAGAATGTCAAAATACATTAATCTCTGACAATTCCAACCCTGCGCCGCGATCTTCATTGAATCCTTAGCTCGCCATGAGAAAAATCAAAGTAATTGACTCACACACAGGTGGCGAGCCGACACGAATTATCGTCGAAGGCGGACCGGACCTTGGTGACGGACCACTTGCCGAGCGAGTCGAGCGTTTTCGAAACGAGTTTGACGAAATCAGAAGTGCCGTGGTCAACGAACCACGGGGTTCAGACTTCCTCGTGGGCGGGTTGCTATGCGAGCCAACATCGCCGGAATTTTTGGCTGGGATTATTTTTTTCAACAACGCCGGTTATCTCGGGATGTGTGGCCACGGGACTATTGGGTTGATCGCCACACTTAGACATTTAGGGAAAATCCCCGAGTACGACACCACGAACCCGCCTTACAAAATCGAAACGCCCGTCGGCACAGTGACCGCGTTGACTGTTTCCAACTCAGAGGTTGCGGTGCAAAATGTGATGAGCTACCGCTTGCTGGCCGATGTAAGCATTGATGTTTCTGACTACGGAACTTTTGTAGGTGACGTTTCGTGGGGCGGCAACTGGTTCTTTCTCGTTAAAGACTCCTCAGAGAAACTCGTGCCGCAAAACGCGGCTCGTTTAACTCAAGTCACCCAAGCGATCCGGCAATCGCTCATAGACAACGGCATCACTGGAACAGATGGCGACGAGATTGATCACATTGAACTTTTTGGTGCACCACACGACTCAGCAAATCACAGCCGCAATTTTGTGCTGTGTCCTGGAGGTGCCTATGATCGCTCTCCGTGTGGAACAGGCACGAGCGCGAAGATCGCTTGTTTGGCTGCGGACGGCAAATTGAACGAAAACGAAATTTGGCGACAGGAAAGTATTGTGGGCAGCGTGTTTTCGGCGAGTTACCAGTTGCAACCGGGCAAGCCTGCAAGCGACGGCATCATCCCCACGGTCAGCGGGTCGGCTCATGTTTGTGCAGAGTCGACATTGCTGCTTAACCCCTCCGATCCACTTTGCATGGGAATCCGCCAATGAGTATTGCCCCTGAAGGATCCAAAGGCGATCGAATCGTCGTGATTGGTGGTGGAGTCATCGGCGCGATGTGCGCTTGGAACCTATCCCAAACTGGACTGCAAGTCACGATTGTTGATCGTGCAAAATTTGGCGGAGCCTGCTCGCACGGAAACTGCGGCTACGTTTCACCAAGTCATGTTTTGCCGCTCCCTCAACCAGGAGCCATTCAGAAAACCGTTTTTGGAATGATGAAGCGACATTCGGCTTTCGCAGTCAAACCAAGATTTGAGAAAAGGTTTGCCAGTTGGTTTTGGAACTTCGCGCGCCGTTGCAACCAAAAGGACATGATGTCAGCCGCCGTTGGTCGTCATGCTTTGCTTCAGTCTTCCCAATCGCTTTACAAACAGCTGATCGAGGACGAAGGGATCGAATGCGAATGGCAAGAGGTCGGATTGCTGTTTGTGTTTGACAAGGAAAAAGATTTTGAAAAGTACGGACAAACGGACCGGCTTTTGAAAGAACATTTTGGTGTTAGCGCGACGCCCTACGACGGTCGACAACTGACCGAACTTGAACCGGCCATTAAACCGGGTTTTGGCGGTGCTTGGCATTATGAAAAGGATTGCCACATGCGGCCTGACAAACTCATGTCTCAACTTCGCACCAAACTGGAATCTCGAGGCGTCGAGTTTGTTGAGGACTTTCCAATTGATCAATTCGCGCGTGAAAACGGGAATGCAATTGCGATCTCAGGCAACGGCAACGCGATTGAAGCCGATCATTTTGTTGTTGCGACCGGTGCGATGACGCCATTTTTGAACGAACATTTGGGAATGAAAGTTCCAATCGAACCCGGCAAAGGATACTCGCTGACGATGCCCAAACCGGCTCGCATGCCTCGCATACCCATTATTTTCGAAGACAGCCACGTTGCCATCACGCCGATGCAGTCCAAGTATCGAATCGGATCCACAATGGAGTTCGTTGGTTACGACACGTCGATCAACCCGAGCCGTTTGAATAACTTGCGAACGGCAGCTGAAAAATATTTACACGATCCGCATTGCGATCCAATCGAAGAACAATGGTATGGCTGGCGACCGATGACATGGGATGGCAAACCGATCATCGACCGTAGCCCAGCGATGGGCAATGTCTGGATCGCTGCTGGTCACAACATGCTGGGTTTGAGCATGGCAACGGGGACAGGACGATTGGTCAAAGAATTGATGCTACAGGAAACGCCGCACATTGATCCGACTCACTTTTCGGCAAGCCGTTTTAAATGACGAACTCTACCGAGAAAAAGATTGTTATCGTCGGAGGCGGAATCAGCGGTTTAGCTGCCGCATTTCGATTGAAGAATCTGGCAATCCAGTCTGGAAACGCGAACTCGAAAGTTCTTCTTTTGGAGTCCAGCCAAAAACTCGGCGGCGTTTTGCAGACAGAACATCTCGACGGCTATGTTGTTGAGCAAAGTGCAGACATGTTCACGACCGACCCGTCTGCGGCAATTGAACTTTGTCGGCAATTGGGCAAAGAAGATCAACTGCTTCAAACGATCCCAACACCCGACCGAGCTTACGTAGCAACCGAAGATAATTACCATCCCGTCCCGCGCGGATTCTCTTTGATGGCACCTGGAAACATGCAAGCCATTCTCGAATCCCCCCTGCTTTCGGATGAAGACAAACAACGATTCTTGGAAGAAGAAAACACTCCCGCTGCCGACAACCACGCTGACTCAAACGGAGTCGATGAAAGCCTCGAATCATTTGCGGTTCGCCGTTTTGGCCGTGCGATGTTTGAGAAACTGATCCAACCATTGGCAAGCGGGATCTATACCGCTGATCCGAAAAAACTGAGCATGAACGCGACCATGCAACGCTTTATTGATATGGAACGCGAGCATGGCAGCCTGATCAAAGCTGCCGCACACGCCAGATCCAACGCGAGATCAAAAATGGACGAGCAAGCCAGCGGTGCGCGTTATGGATTGTTCAGAGCTCCACAATCAGGAATTGGCCAGATTGTTGATTGGATCGTCGAAGACTTGAACCAACACAAGAACATTGTTGAAATTCGAACGGGTTGCCCAGTCAACTCGATCTCCAAATCTGAAAATCAATGGGAGTTCAACATTGGTTCGAGTGAAACAATTACATCCGACGGTGTCGTAGTCGCCACTCCAGCCAAACCCGCAGCCCAGCTGGTTTCAACCTTTGACAAACGCATGGCTGATCAACTATCTCAAATCAAAGCCGCCAGTTCAGCCATCGTGATCCTTGGTGTGGACGCTTCTCAGCTGGGTAAGAACTTCGAAGGATACGGAATCATCACGCCGACGATTCTTGGTCGAAAAACGATCGCACTTAGTTTTGCGAGCAACAAGTTTCCGGGCCGAGCCCCAGCAGGCAAGATCTTGATTCGCTGCTTTATCGGAGGCGCAATGCAAAGCGAACTGGTGGATCTTAATGATCAATCCTTGATCAAGATCGCGACGGATGAGCTTAACCAAACCGTTGGCTTTCGCGGTCGACCTGAAATGACGAAAGTGGTTCGCTGGAGACACTGCATGCCGCAGTATCAGTTAGGCCATTTGGATCGCGTTACGAAAATTGACGAGCTGGCTCAGCAGCACGCCGGTTTTGAGATTGCCGGCAACAGCTATCGCGGCGTGGGAATTCCCGCCTGCATTCAGTCTGGCATTGATGCGGCCAATCGAGTGAGCAGCTAATTTCCAACTCGGTTTTTGCTGCCCGGCATCGGCCAAGTTTGGCAACTCGGTTAGAATAATCAAAACTCGCACGCCCCCGCTCTCGCAAAAAAATCTTATAAAGAGGCGATCTAATGAATTCAATTTCAATCAAATCAATCTGGCAATTCAAACACTTCGTCGCTTCACTAGCGTTGTTACTGACGGTGTTTTCACTAGCCACCCATTTGTCGGCTCAAGACATCCCGCCCGCGTTGAATTTCACCATGAAATCAATTGAGGGCGAAGACGTTGCCCTCAACAAGTACGCGGGTAAAGTCATCGTGTTCGTCAACACGGCCAGCGAATGCGGTTACACAAAACAATACAAACAACTTCAAGCGCTCCATGCTGAGCATGGCGAAAAAGGAGTGGCGGTCATCGGAATTCCTTGCAATCAATTCGGCGGCCAAGAGCCGGGCACGGAAAAAGAGATCGCGGCATTTTGCGAAAAGAACTACGGAGTTGAGTTCGACATGATGTCTAAGGTCGACGTCAACGGCGACGACCAATGCGGGCTCTACAAACACTTGACCAGGATGGATCTCGCTCCCGCAGGAACGGGCAAGATCAAATGGAATTTCGAGAAAATAGTTCTCGACAGAACAGGAACCCCCATCGCACGTTTCGGTTCGAAGGTCTCACCCGACAGCGACGCGTTCATGGACGTAATCAAGAAAGCCATCGGTGGTGGTCACTATTCGCACACCAGCAAAAAATCGGGTCGAACCTATTATCTATTCAGCAAAGAAGTTCCGCTGAAGAATTCTGACAAAACATCGACGATCTATTTCTTTGCCAAAGATCCTAACAACGCCAAAGGCAAGCCATTGGCCGAGGTCCCAGCAGATCGCATCGTTTCAGAAACAAAGTCAGGCATGCTTGTCTTGAAAAAGAAAAAGTAAGCCAGCCATCGCTGTAACGCGACCACTTGGGATTGGCAAAGCGAAACAGCTTTGCCTTTTTGTTTGCCATGTCTTCTGCCGGTTTTCTATTCTCGCTTCTCGAATTCCGAATTCTGCTTCTTTAAACGTCAATCACTAACTGATCGGTCGCAACAAAAGTGGGTTTTTCGTAGATCGCTGAGACTGTATTCAGATCCAAAGGTGATTCACCTTCGTTGAGCGGATTGACATGGACCAAATAAAGCTGCCCAGCGTTCGCGGCAGCAGCGACTTCTGCGACGGGAGTCAAACAACTGTGCCCAGTCATTTCCGCGCGATCTTCCCACCCATCAGGAAAATTGCATTCGTGAAGCAACGTGCTTACGCCAGTGATTGACTTGATATATTCCGCGTCTGCATGGGCAGTCGTATCAGTCACGTAAGCCAAACTTCGATCGGGCCAGTCGATTCGATATCCACGACATCCACCTGGGTGCTTCAAAGGGAACGAAGATATTTTGGAACCGTCCGCCAATTCAATCGGCGTCTCTGACAATTCGCGAATCTCGAAATTTGGCTTCACCGGGAACAACTGTTCGTTGTAAAGGTGATTCTTAATCGTGTCGATTTTGTCACGTGCGACGTGGACAGTCACTCGCGACATTTCTTTTTCGAACAGCACGTCGTATAGAAACGTCAGACCAACGGAATGATCGAGGTGAACGTGGGACATGAAAATATCCAACGTATCCGTCTCGATGAGATCCCGCACGCGAAACATTCCTGTTCCCGCGTCAAAAATCACCCCGAGTTTTGGCAACATAAAACATGCCGTCTGTCGGTGATTGTTCGGATGGTACCCAGTGGTACCAAGGAAATGGAGTTTCACAATAGTGCGTTGAGTTGGAGCGATGGAATAACGAAAGTGGACTCGTGGTTTAAATCTTACGTCAACAGGCAATGCCAGTGAACCTGAACCCGAATAAAACCGTTTGATTCGCGTACGATTTCGCAGAAAAACCTTGCCAATGGACCGCGATCTCTCATTTTACCGATCAGCTAACTGGACCAATGAACGCAGGCGCCGATAGCTGCTTCGGTGTTTTACTTCGCTGATTTTAAAAAATTGCAAAGCGCCCGTCCGTGTCTTCGAAGTTTATCATTGCCCAATGAAGCTGTGCGAATCGCAGCCAGACGCCCCGGTCGCGCCAGCCTACGTTTTAAAGCCAACCACCTTCCACCGCTTTGAAACACGCTCGGTCAAGCTTTGACGTGACCGACTGACGATACTGAGGAGTTACCTAGTTTCTGCGAAACGCAAAAATTTACTGGGCTCGACCTCACACCCATCGGAAAAGCCACAGCCTCTTGTCCATAAATTGCAGCAAGCCGAACGTAACATCGCTGGCGTTGTCTGCAACAAAGACGGTGCACTTGTGCTTCAAAAACAATCGAACAAGCTAACAATATTCGCGACTGTATTTTGACTTCGGGTGATCGTTGACCGCGAAAAAAATATTGGACATTTAGCACCACCCACTACCGCGGGGAAAACCAACAGCTTCCAATCGCCAAAACCTCGACAAACGCCGCGTCAACTCACATTTCTTTGAATTTTGGAAGACTAGTTTGTTAATGATTATGGAGACGGAGATTATTCCTCAAACCGAATTGGCGAGCCTCCACCGATCCACGATTTTTATTAAGAAAACGACACTGAACACCCCCCATTCCTTTCTCGCCATACCAATCCCCCATACATTTAATGTAACCAGTTGTTACGTCGCCACCGGTTCCACACCCTGATCCTGCACCCCGTCATGAACATCCTCATTCGCTCTCTGCCTTTCGAATCCCTCCCGGTGAATAAACGCGAGGACATTAATTCGCTGATCGATGCGGCGACCAACGAATTCACTGAAGTTGTTCCGGCTTTAGTTAGCTATTCCGACACCATCGAAATGATGATGGGCAAGAAAAAGAAACGAAAGATACGCATCGAGTCTTTCGATTTTTCTATTTCGCTACCCAATGGAAAAAAAATTGAGCAGAAGCTGAAAACATCGCACTGCGGATTTAATGACGAAGACTACTTCCTTCCAGACTATCGAGTTGACTCGGGTGAACTCCGCAGCTGCGACAGCAGTTGGTCGGTATACAGCCTCCCTTGCGGTGACAAGAACACTATCTGGATAGACATAAAAAACGAAGGCAGTCGACTAACGCTCTACTCGACCCAGATCCGTTTGCAAGATGATGAGCCCCAAACGGTCTACTTTTTACTTCTCCGGCCGGTTGGCAAAGGAGTTGAAGAAGTGCGACCTGCTGTCGAAGGCGTGCTAGGTAAAGAATTGCTTGTGGAAGAAGAGCACGGCAAACCAGTAGATCGACCCAACAAACGATTGCTAAAGAACAATGATGAAAAGAAAAACGGTAAAACAAAAAAGAAGAAATGTAAAAACGTAAAAATCATTGTGGGCTACACGAAAGAAGCGATTGGCTATTGCAGTTTAGAAAGCATGAAAAAATTGGTTAAAGCATGTGAAAAGGACATCTCGCAAAGCTTGCTGAATTCTGGAATCAACTCTCCAAAGAAGATCAAGTATGAATTTGAAATTTTGCCCAAACTCTATGAGACGGGTAAAGATCAGAAAGATCACCTAGGCAATGCCTACACGAATAAAAAAATGTCGAGAATTTTAGCGGACCCTTGTTCAGATCCGCAAAAACGTTTTTTTGACTTTCACAAGGTGCGAGCGAAAAACGACGCAAACATCGTTGTCCTTCTAACTTTTGGAACTCTTTCGCACGCAACCGAGGAATTCTGCGTTGTCGACTTGCGAGAACTTCCTGCCGGAGATTTCGTTCACGAATTCGGACATGCGGTCAACTATGCCGCTTACCTTGAAAACGGAATAGCTAACGACACCCATCCCCGTGCATATCTTTCGAACGACGAGACCTGTTGTTGGAGCTCAATATCAGATCCAGCAAGCAGTCGTACCAGGCTGAATCGCTGGTCAGACGGCTCGATAAACCCGGATGAAAATAACGCCCAATGCTTCAAGCTTGGAATTAAAACACTACGAGAGTTGACGTAATTTTACAGGAGTAAACATGAGACAACTTACATTATTATCAACGTTACTGATCTGTTGCTTTTCATTTTCGATTGCAAAAGCCCAGCCGACACCCGGCTGCCCAAAAGAACTGCTTTGGACTGACGGTGCTGTCTACGCTTACAACATTGGACTGTGCAGGGGCGATATCGGCGGAGGCTTAGGAGGTGGAACTGTTGCATCTTGTTCAATAGACCCACTCCTTGGCACCCTATACTTTGATCAAAACGTTGTGCCAGGCTGTGCACTAGAAGGCATGAATTGCAAATGCATAAGCGAAGGCACCACTCCCATTACCAGTGGCGGTGGAGGCCCTGCATTTACTGACGCGAGAAACGTCCGTTTTTCTTACGTCAGCGGCAGGGTCCGAAACGTTTCTTACTTTTTCGTCAAAGCGAAAAACAAAAATGAAATTACCGGCCTCGATATGTGGTTTAAAATAGTCAGAGGCGATTTTAAAGACGCTTATGGCAACTTCAAACCTCTCTATTTGTGCTTCTATATTAACGAAAGCACTCCCCCGGAGGCTTGCGATGAAACAAATTCTGGAAATTGCACTCCGGCAGGCTACATCAGGACTCCGATTTCGGTCGAAGTTACCAAGTTCAACGGCCGCAACAATAAACGCTTTCCCTTTAAAGTTCTTGTGGAAGATGCAGAATTTGGTTTCACTGAATATGAAGTCATGCAGCAGTATCCACGATGAGTTCGTGTGCCTCACCAACTAATCAAGTCGAAACGGCGAATGCCTTCACCGTGGCTCCGGTTTATCCGGAGCCCTTTTTATTGCCTGGTTTGAGTCGGGGCGAAAGACTTCTGACACATCGAAATCCAACTCCTGGATAGCCAGCGTCGTGGTTGAGTAAAGCGTATGACCTCGGATTTGGCTGTTGAGATTCTGGATCTATTTTCCATCTTCGAGCGACTACTGCCGGCCCATCAACCACCACTCTTTTTTCACCGAACATCGTTGAGTTTTGCCGGTCAACTTCTGGTAACAACTCAAACTCCTGCGTCCATTCCAGAACACCCGAAAATAACCCCGTGATGCTTTCGTATCGCTCCACGTTTTGCCCCGTGTTGAATACAGCCTGTTCCTCGCGATTCCAAATTTGCATCCAATCTTCGGCCTTGTCACCCCATGGATAGGTCGTCGCTCCCATGTTGGTCGCAACCAAAAGATACTCGTCAAGCGTCATTGGTCGTGTGCCGGTCAACTCACAGTACTCCAACACTTGCCCGTAAGTTGGCGAAGTCACCGGAATTCCGTCAGGGATGTCTTCCTCAAAAATGTCTTGGTTTCTGTATTCGTTGATCAAACCTATCGGCAGTTTTCCCGCGTGCATGACGTCTCGGTATTGCTTTGCCGTAACTTCGTGTGTACCGAACAATAAATCAGGAACGGTGACGATGCGATTTTTTCTTTGCATTGCCGATGCATCAAACTGCCCGCCAGAGACCCATTGAAATTGCATTCCGGAAAATGTGGCAGTCTGGTTTTTCTTGATATCGGGCAAAGGAAAAATCTTTATGGGATCCCATCGGTACTGCCCCGTTTCACCGATTGCAGTCATGTTTGCATGGCTATATCCGCCCACATCATTTTGAGGAGTATCTAGTACGGTCCTTCGAACTTCCTGAACGCCCAAGCCCGGCATGAACGCCTCGACGACATAGAACCCAGGTTCCAACCAAACTTCGAAACCTTCCTTGTCCGAAATATAGGTTGGCTTAATCAAGTTTTCCGTATCGAGATAGCCAAGCTCCTTGTCCAATTTCGCGATCATCACATCGGCTCGCGGAGGAACGACTGCAAATTTGACCAGATATTTTTTTGCTGATGGTTCTGCGAAATAACTCAACAAAAAATTAAATAGAACCGCCATAACGCCCAACAACACCGCAGTAGATATTAACAGCTTGGATCGGTGCCGAATCCACCGGCGAATATATTCCGGGCGGCTTAAGGGACGCGACAGCGTTGGCAAGCCATGGACGAATCGCTCAAGGTCTTCAGCCATCGTCAACGCGGAGGTAAAACGATTTCCGCGTTTTCGAGCCATAGCTTTCATGCAAATTGCAGAGACGTCTGGGTGGACTTTGGGGTTGAGCACTATGGGCGAATCGGCTCCCCCAAGAATGATCTCTTCGGTGATGGAGTCCATATCTCCCCGGTACGGTCGCTTGCCGGCCAGCATTTCGTATAACATCACGCCCAACGAATAAACGTCCGTTCGACCGTCGGCTTCATGGGCTCGTCCCAACGCTTGCTCGGGGGACATATAGGCTGGAGTGCCCATGATGCTGCCCTTTTGACTAATTGTTTTTTCATCGGGATCAATTCGTTTAGCCAATCCGAAATCCGTGACGTGAGGCTCGTCGTGATCATCGACCAAAACGTTTTGCGGTTTCATATCGCGATGAATCACGCCACGCAGATGCGCCTCGTGAAGCGCTCGTGCAATTTTTGCGATAATGGTCGCCGACTGTTTCGCGTCCGGGCGCTCACTTGCGGTCCACCCCTTCAGCGTTTCTCCCTGAATCAATTCGCTGACAATGTAGACCTGATCTCCTGATCTTCCAATCTCATGAACGCTGACAATATTTGGATGCTGAAGCTGGGCTGCGGCCTGTGCCTCGTGAATGAAGACCCTTGCTTGCTTAGGCTCCATTCTTTCCATGCGAGGAAGCTTCAAAGCAACGTCCCGATCAAGCTGCCGATCGTAGGCCTGGTAGACGCAACCGAAACCGCCAGTCCCAAGCTCTTTGTCCAACCGAAACTGCGCGAGTTCTTGTCCAATTAGCACATCAGACGCAATCGAACTTTGTGAGCGAGTCCGAGAAACCTGAGCGTCGAAACTCAACAGTTGCACCGGATCAATTTTACCATTGCAGTGAGGGCAGTCGATTTCGGGCTCATCTTTGGAATAGCCGTGGTTGGTAACAGCGACATTGCAATTTGGACAAACAATTTTCATCGACTATTTCTCATAAACTCGTTGGCATCTACCAAAAACGTGCCCCGCGCCTCTGGCAGGAACGCATTTACTGCATGCCGCTAATTCTTTTTCTAATCGTCATCGCTGTACACACCACACTATCACCATGGATCATCCAACCAAAGTGTAGAACTGAAAGCGCCGAATTTAGACGGCGTATTTGAACTTCGACATTCCAATCTACGCAACGAAATACTTGGCCAAAGCGAATGGGGAAGGAAATATCAGAGAATATTTCTGGATAAAACAAACTCATCAACCCTACCTCAAAGATCCCTTGATATTCTAGCAAGAGAGGTTCTGAACGAGCTTTTTGTCGCTTGTAACTTCAACTGACGACTTCACCCTTGAATTGCTTCCAATTACACATTTTGCTGAGAGATCAATGAAAAACTTACTTGTTATGCCAATCCTTCTGTTGGCTTTTCTTACTTCAAACGCTTTACTGACCTCGACCGCAAATGCCCAAGGCTGCCCCTACAGCCTTCTTTACAGTGACGGAACGACATGGGCGTACGAGGCCTGCGTTTGCTCGTCCGCCATCGGAGGCAGCTGCGCCCCGACTCCCACGTTGAATGTCGTGTACTACTCGAGCGCTGTCCCAACTGGATGTGCCATGATTGGTACTGGTTGCGGTTGTGCAGTTGACGCAGGTGCCGCTGGCGGAGGCGGGCTGGGTGGCGGAGGAGGCGGTTTGGGCGCCGGAGCTGGTGCTGCGACAAGCGAACCATTTCTCGTCAAAACAAATGGCAAAGTTTTCAAAGCAGAAACCGCATCCGTTTTTCCGGGAACCACGGTTGATCACTACATCGCCAAAGGCACCGTCAAAGGCGCAGCTGGTGCTGCAGACAAAGACTACTACTTCCGAGTCGTTAATGGACAATTTAAAAACGCGAGCGGCCAGAAACTTTACGTCATGCAGTGTTTTCAAATTGACCCAAGTGATATCCCTGTAAAATTTGAAGCCGGAGCGGACCCGACAAAAACGACTCCAGCCGATGAGTTTGTTGACATTCACTCGGTCAAGGTAACCCTGACTGATGACAAGAAACATCCCAAATCTGTTTCGATTCAAAAATCCGAAGATGGAATGGTTTACAACTTTAATGTTGTGACGAAAGATAAAGTGAAGTCAAAGAAATAGTCTCGATTGACTCTTGCGACCCATCAAAACAAATTTGTTTTGATATCGTTTCTGAATTTGAAACACTCAATAAGCCCATTGCGAATGAATAATTCGCAATGGGTTTTGTTTTGGAGTCATGTCTAGCATCATGACCAAGGACCCAAGCACCCTGTCAAACTTACAACTACCTTTTCTGCTTATCCAGTTTGAATCTAGGGCGTACACTTCTGACGCAACGAAACCCTACATTGGCGTAAGCGGTATCGGGGTTTAGCAAAGCAAAAACGCATGGCCCCTCGACCGCGGTCGAATCAAACAAGGTCGATGAAGCCAACTCGACAGGCCCATCGACAACAAAAAACGAATTGTTGGCGAGCTTTGTCAATCGCTTGCCTTGCGAATTCATCGGAATCTTAAACTCCTGCGTCCACTCCATCATGCTGGAGTAAAGCCCTTCAATTTTTTCATTGCGTTTGACATTTTGCCCTTCAAACATTGAGCCTTGCCCCCAATTGTCGACCCAATTCTCAAGCGGATCGTCACCCCATGGAAACTTTGTGTCACGGCCGTTCGTTGCGACATAAATGTATTCGTCCAACAACATCGGTCGTGTGCCTGTTCGCTCGCAGTACTCCAATACCTCTGAGTACTTTACGTGACTAACAATCGCGTCATCTGGAATATCGGCTTTTTCAATCTTCGCACGCATGAACGCATTGATCATCCCGTGTGGAAGCTCTCCCATGCACGCTCTGTATTGCTTTGCAGTGACTTCGGTTGTGCCAAACCAAAAGTCATCGACCGCGACCCTCGCATTGTCTCGCGCCATCTTCGGACCATCGAAGGATCCACCTTTGATCAATTCAAAATCCATACCAAACTGTTGCATTTGGGAGGCATTACCTTGGACAAGCGTTGGTGAAACCTTGACATTTGACCATCTGTAATGATCGTCCTCGCCTAACTTGACCGCTTGCTGTTGGTCGTCTGTATTCTCGCCGTCCTTGGGAACGACTCGCCGGACTTCCTGGATGCCAAAACCACTCGCACTTGCTTCGACGATATACTCCCCAGGCTCTAACCAAATCTCAAAGAATTGTTTCTCGGCATTGTAAGTTGGATAGATCAAATTTTCGGTATCAACGATCCCAAGTTCATAGTCCAGTTTGGCGATAGCGACTTTTGAATTTGGCGGTTCCACTTGAAAGCTGATGTGTTTTTTGCTTTGGGTACCGGGAACAATCGTCGCCTCTCGAAAAATCAAATATCCAACAAGGCCAATGATTAGCGAAACAGTGGCAATCGGAAAGATTCTTCGCCGAATTTTCCTCGCAAGGAATTCAACAGGAGACTGCCCCCGGCAAAGCACAGGCTCCCCGGCAATAAATCGCTCGAGCTCCTTGGCCATCTCGAGTGCATTATCAAAACGATTGCCTGGCTTTCGCGCCATGGCTGTCATGCAAATCGCTGAAATATCTGATTCGAGTTTCGGATTCACTGCTTTGGCAGGTTCAGCTTCCCCCAGAATAATCTCTTGTGTGATCGTGTCTGTTTCCCCTCGATAGGGACGATTCCCTACGAGTATCTCGTACAACATCACGCCAGCGGAATAGACATCCGTTCGACCATCGGCTTCGTCTGCACGACCGAGGGCTTGCTCAGGTGACATGTAAGCCGGCGTTCCCATGATCCTGCCACGCCGAGTGATCGTTTGCTCGTCTGGGTCTTGCCGTTTCGCCAAACCAAAATCAGTGATGTACGGCTCGTCATTGTCGTCGACAAGAATATTCCGTGGTTTGACGTCACGATGAATCACTCCGCAAAGATGAGCTTCGTGGAGAGCCCGCGTGATTTTGACGAAAATTTTTGCCGTTGCGATCTCGTCAGGTTTTTCGACTTTTGTCCACTCTTTAAGAGTCGTCCCGACAATCAATTCACAAACGATATAGACTTGCTCGTTTGCACGACCGATTTCGTAGACGCTGACAATATTGGGATGCTGCAATTGTGCCGCAGCCTGAGCCTCATGAATAAAAATCCGGGCTTGCTTGGCTCCCATCGTCTGCATTCGAGGAAGCTTGATCGCAACATCGCGATCGAGACGGGAGTCGTAAGCTTTGAAAACAAAGCCGAATCCACCTTCGCCCAATTTCTTGTCCAAACGAAAGTGCGCGATCTTATCGCCAACGTCATAGGTTTTTTCAGCAGCTTGACTGCGCGTTATTGAGACCTCGTCACCGACAAAGCTCATCAGCTCCACAGCATCGACTTCATTCTGGCAATTTGTGCACAACACAGCGGCGTCGTCAAACGAATGTTCTGCCGACACAGCGGCATTACACTTCGGGCAGTTGATTTTCATGCAGTAATCAGTTGGAAACAATCGAAGATTCAAACCCCAATTCAAAGATTAAATTGAAGCCAAGATGAGAGATCAATTTCCGCTACGATCAATCTCGCGTCAATGAGAATTTAGAAACTTCTATTGATAAAGACAAAGTCGCTGAATTTCCTCCCCAGACTTTCGCGCGATCTCTCTTACTTGTAGGGCCCCAATCAAATTGGTTTGTCAACGGCGAAGGGTTCTGGCCAGAAGCATGTTCCTGCCACTTCTCACGTCGGGGGATCCAAATTTTCGTCTGGCGTTTGATTTGTTACTTACCAAACAAATTTCCGAGACCCTTTTTCAACTCCTGTTCGATTTTGTCCCGAGCTTTATCTTGCAACGATGGCTGTGGCTGAGCGGGAGCCGTCGGTGCCTGCCCAATGGGAGCCCCCGGCGTTGGATTGACTTGGCCGTTGGCACCTGCTTGCGGATTGAGTTTTTGCAAAAAGGAATTACCTAATTGGTCGCCGAGCTTGCCCTGAAGCTTGTTCAACTCTCCCCCAATTTTTTGATTCAATTTCTTCTGATACTCATTCACCTTTGGAGCAAGTTTATCTGTGACGGCTTGATTGAGCGCACCTGCGGCAACTTGTTTCGCCAAGTTTTTGGAAAGCTGTTGAATCGCTCGCTTGTCAAGCTTTGGCTCGGACGCCGTCCCTGTGACTGGAATCGAAATAAATTGACCTTTGAGGCTTGCCAGGTAAGGTTTTCCTTCAATCCAGTCATCTGCGATCGGAATTTTTGCGATCATATCCAGCGACTGGTCAAACCCGACGCTTCCACTCGTTTGAACAACTAAGTCCTTGTGAGCGAAATCCAGCTTGTCGTGATAGACCCTTCCGTTTCGAACCATAATTGGAACCGTCTGTTCATTCATCTGTAGCCACGTGTTCAAATCACGATCGTTATTCGCATCGGGTTTGAGCAATCCTCGCAACTGCTTGACAGTGCCTAACAATTGTTGAGCCGTCGGTCCCGCGCCGATTACGACTTGATGAAGTCGCACCGCGCCTCTCGCGTCCATTGCCGTTGGGTCCATCAAAGGAATTCTCGCTCCGCCAACGTCGACGGTGAAGTTGCCTTGAGCACTGGTTGCATCTGCAGCAAGTGGCGCGACATATTTCAACCACTGCCGGGCCGTTTCCGGCTGCAACGCAACGTTGTCGATGACGCGAGTTTTCTCCATCATCAAAACCAGTTGCTCGCCGCGCAAATCAATTTGGGGTGCAAACTGAACGGTACCACCCGCAAACGGAATGCCTGTTGTTTTCAAAAAAGCGACGCCTTGCTGAAGGCTGACTTCCATTTCGCTTTTGCCGACGGGCAGTCCAAGAATCTCTCCCTGCTCCCAACCAAAACCGACCAAAGCCTGCAATGCATTAGGCACCCAAGGAGCTGGCGAATTGGCTTGGCTGCCGCCCATCGCACCACCATCGCCAGCATTGGCCAATGAATTTACTTGTTCGAATAGCGGCCCACGAATAACAAACTGCTGTTGGCCTTGACCTGCAAAGCTCAGCATATTGCCCGTGTAAGCCTTCATGATTGAATTAACTTTGCCCCAATCCGGATTCCATGTTCCAGATATGTTGGTCAACATCGTCGTTTCCAGATCACCAATCGTTCCGGTTGCATTGGCGCTGAGCGCAGATGACTTGATGTTCAGGTTCTGAAATCCAATGGCGTTGAAATCGTTTGACATGGAAACATCACCGGTGATCCCAACGATGGCCTCGCGCCAGACTTCCTGCCAAGCCCGCGTTTTTGCAGCGGCCTGGATGATTTGCCCCGACTGTGATCGCTGAGGCTGGACTTCGACCTGTTGGGCTGCGATGAGATCAGTGATCTTTGAATCGATGCGGCCTCCAATTCCATTTTCATTGGACGCCAATTGGACAGTACCATCCAACGTCCCAAACCAAAACACGCTGTCTTGAGTGGGTGAAAGCTGCAGCCAATCTGCCACGCTTTTTACGTCGGCTTTGAACTCGACGCGACCGTCGACTCGCATGTTGCTGGGAAACGAAATTTTTAAATTCTGCCCACGAGCCGTCAAAGACCTCGCATTGATCGTCGAGTCATAAATCAAAGTATCGCCAGACGCGAAATCGTAAACCAATTTCCCCGTGCCAGTCGCATTGGGCTCGTTGATCAACACGTTGTAACCGTCGAATGTCAACTGCTGCACTTGATAGTTAACATTGTCCAGCTGCAGCGCGGTTGAATTCATAGTCGCGTCACATGTCAAATTGAGCCCACCGTTGGCGGAGATTTCGCCAAGATCGACAAAGTTCTGAACATGCCCCAGCCAGCCAGCAACCGACCCAGTCATCTGGCATTTTCCGTTCCAAGACTCATTGGTAAACGCATCGGCGACTGGGCCACTGAGAGCCAGCACAAGTTTTTCGTTCCCGATATCAATCTGGACAGTACCAGTATCCAACGGCAAGCGTCCGTCGCTTGGAGATTTGCCTGTTCCGGCTAGCTGAAACGACATTTCTGGCTGCTGCCACCGCGGCATGTCCGGCAAATTAACGACCGGGTTAGTGACGACGAACGAGCCTCCGATTTGTATCGGCAGGTTTGAAAGTTGCGGCAGTCCATTAGCACCAAGACCGTCGCCACTGACTTTCCAACCAAAATTTCCGTTCAGAACTCCGGCGAGGTTTGTTCCTTGCAAGTCAGCAAATTGGCCAACTCGATTCATCAGTTTTGCAAGATCACCAGCAACGACAAACGAAGCCGTTTCATAGTTTGCCTGGCCTTTGACGGTCAGAAAATCGGATATACATTCAACGTCCTCCAGCGAAAGCTGCCCGTTCGATTCAAGCAGAGTTCCCACGAGTCTCAATGGCTGTGCCCAAGTAATATTCTGGGCTCCGCGTTGCGCCTGAAGGTTGATCGTATCCATATTGACGACCAAACGTCGGTTTCCGTTTTCGTTGCGACTGTTGGCTTCGAAATTGACAACGCCGGATTTCACGTCCAAGTCTTGATGTAGCTGCAGGGTGTTGGGCAGCATTCGAATCAGGCTGGCAAGATCGACTTGGCCATCCATCGAAAATGGCGTGTCGAGCAACTTGCCGTTGCTGGCCAGATTTGAAATCTGGTTAACATCGAAACTACCGTTGGCATTGAATTTTCCAATCTCAGAAACAAGATTAAATTGCTTTGCCGAGATGATGGTTGGCGAAAGTTGCAATGTTCCTTTCGCATCAACACTGTTGATAACGACTTGGTCTGCGCCGATTAAGTCCGGAGCGACCAAACCGAATCCGCGAAGGTTGAATTGATCAACATTGATTGCAACCGAGGTGGATTTCGCGTCATAGCTCGCTTGAATTTTTCCGTTAAGGTTTCCCCCCGTTTGCGCTGGCCCGACAAAGCGTTGCATCACAGGAGCCGCCAACGACAATGGAAAATTTTGCGTTTCCAACAGCAAGTCTGCAGAGTTGAAGCTTAAAACTTCAGAACCACGATCGACTTGCGAGGTCAACGTCATGGCTCCTGCGTTGGCATGAATCGCCTCGCCCGAGGCATCAATGGTTCCAGGTGTGACAACACATTTTGCATCGAAGATCAGCGGTGCCGCTTCGGTCGATGTTTCTGCAACCGCGACCAACTGATCGACCTGCCAAATTTCTGGCGAAACACTCGTCGACACAAACGCTTGCCCTTCGAGCACGTTGATTTTTACCTTGGGGAGCGAGAATGGTTCTGGCGCTGGTGGTTTATTAGGATTCGGTTGAGCGGAAGCGGCGGGTTGGATGTAGTTGGCAATCGCGTCTTCCAAATTGCTTCCATCAGGGCGCAGTTGGATGTAGGCGATCGGATTTTGAATATTGAGTTCGCCATAGTCTTTTGAAGTTGCCAGACCGAATAGCGTTTTCGAAGTCGTCACATTGGCGACTTTGAATAGCGGATTGCCTTGCGGGTCGACGGCTGAAACGTTGGTCAGTCGAACCGTTTGAAACCACCCAAGCGAAACATTTTCGACAGAAATGGTACCTTTGAAATCAGCCAAACCATAGTCAAGCGCACGCTGTTGCAGCCCTAGCCATCCGACGATGTTGGGCAATAGAAACAAGAGCAGCGCAATTGCGCCTAACACCCACGGCCAACGCCTGCGTCGAGAACGGGAACGTGGCGCACGATCATCGTCTCGGTTTTCTAATTCCGACTCTCTGGATCGATTGTCGTGTTGTGAATCTCTGTCTTCAAATGGATTTTCGATGTCGCTTAGTCGAGACATTAGGCTTCCTTGCCATCTTTCTTCGATTGGTTTTTAATTAGGTGCGAATCTTAGACGGGTCGATAATATTGGTCCAGAGAATCATTGGCGTTGGCACCTCTCTCGATTCTACGCGGCATTTACCGCGGCAAACGTTTGCCGCCTTTAGTGGCAATTCAAGCGAGCAGCTAGCAAAGTTGGGCATTCGAGGAATTCGTTCAACGAGAACTAAGCTCTACGACGCCACGGCGGACCTGCCTCGTGGTCGATCGCGACGTAGGCCGCTGGAAATTGCGCATGAAAATCGACTGACCAAAGTTCACCCAGCGTCGCATTTGACGTCCAGACAATCACATACTTACAAACACAACCAAAGAAAACCGAAAGCAATAATGAATCGCAAACTCATTTCCACGGGTTCAGATTTTGAGAAAACGGCCGGCTATTCGCGAGCGGTCGTCCAAGGCGATTGGTGCTTCGTCGCGGGCACGACGGGTTACGATTATGAAACGATGGTGATGCCCGACGATGTTGAAACACAAACGCGGAATTGTTTGGCGACGATCGAGAAAACCCTGACCGATGCCGGGTTCAAGCTGTCCGACATTGTCCGCGCGAACTATTACGTAACCGATGTCGCTTATGCCGATCGAGTTTTTCCAGTCCTGGGCGAGGCATTTGGCGAGATCCGCCCGGCAGCAACCATGATCGTTTGCGGTTTGGTAAGACCGGAAATGAAAATCGAGATCGAAGTAACGGCACTGACAACTGACAACTGACAACTGACAACTTAAAAAACTACAACCCAAGCCGTTTCTTAATCTCATCTTTCACAGCCGAAGTTTTCGCACTTAAGTAAACGGGTGGGTTGGCATGGTCGCTCGCCAGGCCTTCGAGTTTCGACTCATGATAGCCGACTTTGAAATCGGTAAACTTCAAACCGTGAGCCGTGCTAATGACGACCGTTCGATCGGAAGGTTTGATCTCGCCTCGTGCCACTAATTTTTCGAGAACCGCGAGTGCGACCCCCGTGTGCGGACAAGTGAACATGCCGGTCAGATCCGCTTTCGCCGATGCTGCCGCCAACTCTTGCTCGGTCGCCTGCTCAACGATGCCGTTAGTTTCTTTAACGGCTTTGACTGCTTTTTCATAACTAACAGGGTCACCAATTCGAATCGCGTTAGCCAATGTCTCGCCGGCGGTCACAGACGTCTTGCCAGAGAAATCATTTTTGTACGATTGATAAAACGGATCGGCCTTGGCTGCTTGGGCTGCAACTAAGCGCGGCATGCGATTGATCACACCGAGATCCATCATCAGCTTGAATCCTTTGTGAAGGGCGCTGATATTTCCAAGGTTGCCAACAGGAATGATAATCCAATCGGGCACTTCCCAATCAAACTGTCGACAGATTTCGATGCCAACGGTTTTCTGACCTTCGATCCGCAAACTGTTCATCGAATTTGCGAGGTAGATGCTTTGGTCCTCTGTCACGTCCTGAACAATTTTCATGCAACCATCAAAATCCGTGTCTAGCGCAAGGACATGGGCTCCGTTGGCGACAGGTTGAATCAATTGCGCCGTGCTGACTTTTCCAGCGGGCAAAAAGATGATCGCTGGGATACCCGCATAGGCCGCGTAGGCCGCCAGGGCTGCACTGGTATCTCCGGTACTCGCGCAGGCAACCGCTTTCACGGGACTGTTTTCCATCGCCATCATTTGCTTGACGACGCTGACCAGTACCGTCATACCGAGATCTTTAAAACTTCCGGTGTGACTATTGCCGCAAAGTTTGATCCAGAGATCAGGAACTTTTAATTGCTTACCCAGACGTTCAGCCCAGAACAAGTTCGTATTGCCCTCACACATGCTGACGATATTTTCGGAACGCAATGAAGGGATCACCCACTCTTGCTGAGCCCAAACGCCACTACCGTGCGGCCAGTTGGTGGTACTGGCTCGTGAGTCAAAAAGCTGTTGCCATTTGTATGCGTTTCGGGTTTGAAGCGGTGCTCGCTCGTGATAAACCTCCAGCAGCGAATCGCATTTTGGGCACCGATAGATCACGTTGTAGATCGAATGCTTGCCTTCGCAGCCCGCAAAACAGCGGAAGTACACATTCTCTTCGTCAGTTGAATTGTCAGTCGGCAACGCTTGGGTGGACATAAAGTTTCCTTGAGTCAAAAGCCATTAGCAGGCTCGATGATAGATGAAGTGACTCGTTCTGGGCAAATGCAATTCCCCAATCATCGACTCTCAATTGGGATTTCGCGATCCGAAAGGGCAACCCCCGTTCCCGAACCCATTGAAAAAGCCAAACCGACTTGCTCTCGCACTGCTGGCCAACGACAATTCGGGTATTGATCACCCGTAATGTAAGGTACTGCGACCATGCGACCCCCAGCCAAACCCAACTCCGGAATAACTTACCTCATCATTCTTACCTACCTGACGATTGGTAGTTTAACCAGTTCCGGTTCAAGCCAAGCCGATGAATTCAAATCCGAGTCGGCTCAACCTAACGTGCTGTTCATTTTCGCGGACGACTACAGTTACGACTCTGTTCACGTCACTGGGAACGAGGAAGTCAAAACGCCCAACCTTGATGAGCTCGCAAGATCCGGAACCATTTTCACACACGCCTACAACATGGGCGCGTGGGGTGGAGCCGTTTGTGTTGCCAGCCGGACGATGCTGAACACTGGCCGGTTTGTCTGGAACGCTCAAAAATTGAAACTAAGGGACGAGCAAGGCGCGGGTCGCACTTGGTCACTGCAGATGAAGTCAGCCGGCTACGAAACGTACTTTACAGGAAAGTGGCACGTCAACGGACTCAAGCCTGCCAATTTGTTCGACCACATCGGCAACGTTCGGCCTGGGATGCCCAACCAAACTCCCGAAGGCTACAACCGACCGATCGAAGGCAAACCTGACACTTGGAGTCCATACGACAAATCCAAAAATGGTTTCTGGAAAGGCGGCAAACATTGGAGCGAAATCGTTGGCGACAATGCGATCGGATTTTTGGACAACGCGTCGAAAAGTGAAAATCCATTTTTCATGTATATCGCGTTCAACGCTCCTCACGACCCACGGCAATCACCGAAAAAATTCGTCGACATGTACCCGGCCAACAAAATTTTGATTCCGAAAGATTTTCAAACCAAGTACCCCTACCAAGACGAAATCGGATGCGGCAAAGGACTTCGCGACGCCCGCTTGGCTCCGTTCCCGCGAACCGAACATGCGATCCAGGTAAATCGACAAGAGTATTACGCAATCATCACACACTTGGATGTTCAGATCGGCCGTATCCTTGCCGCCCTTGAATCCAGTGGCAAGTCGGACAACACGATGGTGTTTTTCACCGCCGACCATGGGCTGGCAGTTGGTCATCACGGCTTAATTGGTAAACAGAACATGTACGACCACAGCGTCCGCGTTCCGTTTTTTGTCAAAGGCCCTGGCGTTTCTGCGAACAAACAAATCGACACAAGAATTTATTTGCAGGACGTCATACCCACGACAATGCAGGCCGCAGGAATTGAGAAACCCGACTTCGTTCAATTCAAAGGGCTAAATTCGTTGATGGATGGATCGGCCACGAAACACTACGAAGCGATTTATGGCGGATACAAAAATCTTCAACGTATGATCACCCAAGGCGATATGAAGCTGATTCTCTATCCAGGAATTTCAAAGGCCCGTTTGTACAACCTTAAAAACGATCCGCTTGAAATGAAGGACTTGGCTGATCTGCCCGAGCAAACTGAAACGCAAAAGACACTGTTCGCCGCGCTGTTAAAACTTCAAAAAGAAAATGGCGACAGTCTCGATCTGAAAAAGGCATTCCCAAACTTGCAGTGATTGAGCACTGACTTGAGAGGGCAGGGGATATAAAAAAACGACGACTCCTCTGCCAACGTCCGCACGTTCGAATCTTTAGAACTCATCGAGTTCAGCGGCAGCCTGCATCTCTTCGAATCGTAGCTTGAATTTGGGGTGAACGTTGAAAGCGAATGAAGAAACCTGAGACTCGATAACCTCTGGCGGATTAGTTCCGTTACACAGTTCGCACTGCGAAATTTTGATCTTTGATTTTTGCTTGACCGTTTTTGTTTTTGACTCACCTTCGCCGCCAGACATCAAAGCGGAAATCAGCCAACCGACAGGGCCAAGTGCAACGTGAATGATCAACGTTAGAATCACCGGTCCGCAACCGTCACCAGCACTCGTTTCCTGCGTCACCAAATCCACGTGCTTGACCGTCACTCGGTTGTGGGTGAAAAGCCCGCAGTCGCAGCAGGTATCCGGGAGCTGATCGTATTTACCGATCCAAACCGTGGAAGAATGTGAATCGCGTTGGAGGGCCATATTTAAGAATCGTCGTTGGCAATCGTTAGTCAGAAGCAGCGGTGCAGATTGCTCCATTTGAATTAATGGGATCGACCGCCGCAAATGGCAATCCCACCATGATTCAATTGCCATGCAATCCTGAATGAGATTTACTTTTCTAGCATGATTTCGATTACCCGTTGGTTTCGGGTTTAACTTTGATTACGCTAACTGCGTCCTGCGAATAGAATCGGACAGTGACGCATGCCCCGCTAGCGCCAACGGTCGCGTCGCCCCAAGCAATTTTTCTTAAGAAATGAACGAATTGACACTTTCGACAACCATCCTGCTTGCTAACGGATTTTTACCAACACGTGCTTCCTGGATGTTGGATTTCGTTGCCATCGCAATGCTGGGCGTGTTCGTCGTTCTGACCTACAGCATCTATTTGATTCGATATCGCAAAAAGGCTGAACTTCACCGCAACATCCAGATCACGACCGCCATCGTTTTGACACTGGCGTTGGTCGCGTTTGAAATCGACGTTCGGTTCATTACCAACTGGCGCGAGCTTGCGGCCAGTTCACCATTCTTCGAATCAGGAGTCGTCGGTTGGTGGCTGTTCACCCATTTGATTTTTGCGATTCCAACGCCAATTATCTGGGCGGTGGTGATCCTGTCGGCGTTGAAGAAATTCAAAAATGGATTTGAAGCAAGCGACCCGAGCTTCAACAAAGTCCATCGCATTAGCGGCTGGGTTGCAGCGTCGTTTATGTACATGACCGCAGCGACGGGTCTGATTTTCTATTACTTGGCTTTTGTTGCGTAGCTTGTTGGTCGTGGTCGAGGTTTGAAACAGCGCAGGTTGAAGCAAACACCGCACTAAGCAAGCCGTTTGCCTTGCGCGGATTTGCCGTTGGATATCGAGCGGTGCGTTTTCTGGCAGCAGCCCCTTCGCTCAGACCGCAAGGGATCTTTCACAAGACCCCTTGCGCCGGGGTTGGTTTGCTGCCGCGAAAAACTATGCTCCGTAATTGGCGCCTGGCCAATTGGCCCACCAAGTTTTGAAAAGCGTGTATTGCGATTCGACAAAGTGTTTTTGGCTTGCACTCAGTGCATCTGATTCGTTGAAATGCAATTCGTACTCCGACTCTCCATTGAGCACCAAGAGGTACTTGTAGTACAGCACGAGGTCGGGGCCTTCGTCAAAAGTCGACAATACAATCAAGGCGTCGTTCAACTCTTTGGCCAAACGACGGGCTTCGAAATCGCCAGCGGCGGCGGCTTCGCAAAGTTTCAAGAACTGCAAAACGACTTCAGGGATCGCGTTTCCAATTCCGGTGATCGCTCCGCCTGCACCGCAATTCACGTATCCGTGAAAGACTTGCGTGTCGACACCGACCATCAGTGTTAACGCTTTGTCGGCGCCGGTGATATGCTCAGCTGCGTAGCTCAGTGATGCACCACCACCAAACTCTTTGAATCCAACGAGATTGGAAAACTGATTCCGCAAATCAAAAAACAAATCGGCTTTGGTTTCAAAACCGTAATACGGGCTGTTGTAAATAACGGCAGGAATTTCTGGTGCAGCACCAAGGATTCGGGCAAAGTGATCGCGCTGTGCGACGGGTGAAGTTCCACGAGAGAGAACACGCGGGATGACCATCAGGCCTTTTGCGCCAACGCTCGCAGCATGAGCCGTGTGATCGACGGCCGACTGTGTGTTCATCGCACCAGTCCCGACAACGACAGGGACTCCAGCCTCGCATAATTTCGCAACGCCCATTTTGCGTTGATCGTCAGTCAGCAAAGGCCAATCGCCCATCGAACCACAGTAGACGACGCCATTCATTCCGGCGTCCATCATCTGTTTGCCTTTGCGGACAAGCCCTTCAAAATCTGGACTTCGGTCAGCCAAACAAGGCGTCATTAATGCCGGAATGCAGCCGCTAAAAATACTTGTGTCCATCGTTGGGTTGCTTTGCTTTTAAATTGGTTGGTACGGGTTTCGTTTTACCGTTGACGGCGGAGCTAGTTTCTTTGACTACGATAAAAATTGCGATCGACAATATAAACCAAGCAAAGATTTTTTTCAGCTTGGTCGGGTCAATTTTATTTGACAACGCAGCACCGATTAATGCTCCGGCAATCATTAAGATTGAGAACTGTGCGAGGAAAGCCCACTGTATCTGAGCCCCAAGGTTGTAGACATCGCCACCGAAGAAACCAATAAAGGATTTCATTGTGACGATCGCCAAACTAGTGCCCACCACTGTTTTCATCGGCAGCCCAAACAGCACCACCAACAGCGGAACGATCAGCACGCCACCACCGGCGCCAGCGAGCCCCGGAACGGCTCCGATCAGCAATCCGTAGAATACCAAAGAAGCGTAATAGGTCCCCGGCGCGTCCCGCCGCATGTTTTCGCGAGGTTTAACATTCTTCCCAGCAAATCCCATCATCGTCGCGAAAGATAGCAGGAGGCAAATAACGAACGGAAACAAAATGACCATCTGTTTTGTAATTTCGACCGAACCTATCTCGAACAGCACAGGCTGGATCCATTTGATCAACCAAAGTCTCGCAATCAACATTCCAACAGAGACAGGAACGCCAAGCGCTAACACGGTCAGCCAATCCACTTCTTTCTTTCGCCACCGAGGAATAAATCCAAACAGTGCAGTGACCCCAACGAGAAACGCCGTATGAGCCGTCGCAACCGATTCGTCTTGCAGGAACACCCAAAGCATTGCGGGCAGCAGCAAAGAACCACCACCGCCAAGCAATCCCATGACAACGCCCACAAATAGACCCACTAGATAACCGAAGATTTCAGGCATTGGCCCGCCCCGATTCCAGTCTTTCCTCAACACGCTCGACGCGCGTGCAAGCACCAATCGCATTTGGATTTGCTTTGATCGATTGAAACTGGTCGTTCATATCAACGAGACTGCAATGAAGGTCGAAACCTGATGGTTGTCAAAAAGTGATCTTGAAAATGGTGACCGCAAGAACGGGGATCGTTTAAAGTACGATCGTTTCGATTGCGATCAAGATCACTCGCCAAACGAGCCCTTATCTTAATTCCATCCAGTCGTAATCTACAAAGCCAATTGAGAACAAGGTTTTCGTTACCCTTTTGGGCAGCACAGGGTAGCGATTGCAAAGCTTAGTCTATTTTTGTCGGCTGACCCAAGCGACAAATTTCGCAAAATCAGGGTGAGCCATCAGCAGCGGCACTGTGTAGAAATTTCGCCCCAGATCCTTTTCTTTCGGGACCAGATCGTGGATGTACCGGTGGCAATCCCGGCACGCCGAAACCGTGCATTGCATCTGCTCTCGCGTAAATCGCTTTTTGAACCACTTGTTCTTGTGGCAGGTTTTGGGAATCAGGTGGTGCTCGGTTGTGCCGTTGAGCAAAATTCGCAGGCAGAACGCACACTGGCCGGGCTCAAGATCTTCCTGCTGAACTGGAAGGCTTGCACTGGCTGGTTGGTCTGATGGCTCAGAAAGAGATCCTGAAGTATTGAGCTCGTCCATGTGTCCAGCAACTCCGAATACGACAGCGATTCGAAACGGAATCGTTGACACATTTTCGAATCCCTTTTCAAACAATCACTTTTAGCCTCTTCGGCGGCGAGTGAGCACTCCCGCTCCCATCATCATTAGCACAACCATGGCTCCCGGCTCTGGAACAGCAAAGGCTCCATTGAAACGGCTGAACGCCAATTCGTAGTCACCAGTCTGGGCAGCATTGAAACCGGCAACTTGAACAAAATACGTTCCATCAGACGGCAAGAACAAATCAATGATTACAGAATCAGTAGTTTCGATTTCGTCATCATTGAAAGCGGTAGAGCCGTAGTAATCAACCAAGGCTCCGTTTGAATCTAAAATCGAAATCGTAGTGTCAAACGAGGAAGTCCGGCCTAGCACGCTGGACATGACTTCAAAATTGAACAAATCTCCGGCCAGACCATCAAAGGAATACAGGTCCTGATCTCCAGCGTCCAGGCTTCCCAGAATGATTGCGTTGTCCACATCAAAAAATTCACCAAGTGCGGCGTTATCCCCCGACTCAATCGTATTGGCGACTGCCATCTTGCCCATTGCAATGGACTGAGCATTGGCAATATCGTTTTTGCTTCCGGCAACTTCGTTGATCACAGTGCCTTGGTCGATCATCGCAAGCTTGATCGCAGATCGTTCACTCAGCCAAACAGGATCTGTAAAACGATTGATGTCCGCACCGAATGCAGGCGTCGACATGACGTGGTCGCCAAACTCGTCCGCATTGGTCGGCCCAGGGTAGACGGGAAGAAAACGGCTGGCTTGCGAGGCTATCACGCCCGACCCAATCGGCCCAAAAGAATCTCGATGCCGCAATCCCATCAGGTGACCAAATTCATGCGCACCAATGTTTGCGGAAAGTCCAACAAGATCATCCGTCTCCGAAAACCCAAGGCCATCAACATTAATGACCGCGTTGTCAGATTTGTTCAGGTTTCGAAAATCGATTCCGTCGGCCAGACCGCCCGCCCCGCCAGCGTTGTAAGTCAGCGTTGTAAACTCCCCTCCAGGGTTGGAGAGCGAAAAAGTCACACCAAAATCGTCAAAAATATCCGTCATCAAAGATTGAATACTGCTCCGCATTGCAGTGGTGTAATTGATCGATCCATCGGTACCAGAATCAAAATCCAAAAAGACAGATTGCTGGCCAAACGAAAGGCTCGAAATCGAAACAACAAAAAGGAAAGCAAGTTTTGGAAGAACAGTTTTCATGGCAACCGATTTGAACCAGGAACAGGATGTAAAATTTTGTAATGGTTAGTTTATTTGAATCAAACGACTTGTGTTAAGAATCGCTACCAATTTGCACTCGTTTTTTTACATTCCTCGCTTTTTGTATCCCCCGATAGAAAACCAACCAAACTTGCCTGTATTGTGCCGCAGGATTTACAGGCGGCGCATTATGCAAATTGACAACCGAGCCAAGTCAACCGATGGAATGTGTTTTGAGATCTCTTGAGGCAAAGCTTTACTCAAAAGCAGTTTATAAAATCTAAAACGCCGACTCTGATCGCTGCGTGAATTTTTAAGTTGGTGAAATTTCCAACGATGCTTGCGACCAATGCTTGCCCAAATGGACAGACATCCGATTGAGGCTGGCATGCCGATTCAACACAAGTTAACCTAGCGTCAGAAACTGTTGACCACTTAGACTGCTGGTTTGCCTCAAGGTTCGTCACCCTATCACGCTAATCACTTTACGACACTAAATCGATATGAATCATCAAGTTGCGCGAGCTCTACTTTCTTTCATCGTTTGTTTCTTTATCGCCGGCTCATTTTCCCAATCAGCTGACGCTCAACAAAAACCAAGAAGATACAAACAAGGTCCCGATTCGCAACGCGTTGAAGGCGTTCCTCAAGGCAAAGTAACCGAGCACACGTGGCTTGAAAGTAAAATTTTTCCCGGCACCAAACGTCGGTACTACATCTACGTTCCCGAGCAGTATGACGAATCCAAACCAGCGGCGCTGATGGTTTTCCAAGACGGTCACGCTTACGTAAGTGAAACGGGCGACTATCGAATTCCTGTTGTATTCGACAACCTGATTCATCGCGGCGAGCTGCCTGTAACCATTGGCGTTTTTGTTGACCCCGGCCACAAAAAGGATGAACTTCCCGATAAACCTGGCTGGCGACCAAGACCAGAGAACCGAAGCTTTGAATACGACACATTAAGTGATGACTATTCAAAATTCCTATTGGAAGAGATTCTTCCTGTGGTTGAAAAAGAATACAACGTCACGAAAGACCCGGTCGGACGTGCAATCTGCGGAGCCAGCAGTGGCGGCATTTGCGCGTTCACCGTTGCATGGCAACGCCCTGATCAATTTGGAAAAGTGCTCAGCAACATCGGTAGCTTTACCAACATTCGCCATGGCGATACTTACCCGGGTATCATCCGGAAAACAGAAAAGAAACCGATTCGCGTCTACCTCCAAGACGGCAAAAACGATTTGGATAACGAACATGGCAACTGGCCATTGGCGAACCAGCAAATGTTCAAAGCGTTGTTGTACAAAGAGTACGATGTGAAGTTTGATTTTGGCGAAGGCGAACACAACGGCAATCACGCTGGTGCCATCATGCCGGACTCACTTCGTTGGCTTTGGCGAGACTACGTAGGCGTCAAACCAGTACTTGCGATCATGCCCGAGGTTCAAACGGCCGAATGGGCTGTTAACTGGTGGATGCCACGACACGAAGAAAAATTGGCCCAACGCAAAGCAATGAAACAGGTCGATTTACTGATGGTTGGCGATTCGATTACGCACGGATTTGAAGACACCGGCAAAAAGACGTGGGACAAAATGTACGCCAATAGAAATGCTCTCAATTTGGGCTTCAGTGGCGACCGAACCGAGCATGTCATCTGGCGTTTTCAAAATGGTGCAATTGATGACATCTCACCAAAACTTGCGATGGTCATGATCGGTACCAACAACACTGGTCACCGAAAAGAAAAACCGGCTCACACGGCAATGGGAATCAAGCGAGTCGTGACCGAACTGCAACTGAGACTTCCAAAAACGAAAATTTTGTTGCTGTCAGTGTTTCCACGCGGAGCGGATCCCGATGACGAGCTCCGAAAAATCAACTCGGACATCAACGAGATCATCAAGGACTTCGGCGATGACGAGAGCGTGTTTTTCTTGGATGTGAATGATAACTTTCTTGAAGACGGAAAGCTTCCCAAATCCATCATGCCTGACTTGCTACACCCCAACGCAGAAGGCTACGAAATCTGGGCAGAAGCCGTCGAGCCGATGATCAAGAAACTAATGGGCGAAGAAAAATAAGCTTTCGCGACCTGATTGCACTGACAACCAACGCTCGCTACTTTTTCTTGAACATCCCACTCAAGATATTGGGCCCGGTTTCGCCTTCTCTGAGCCGGATTCCATCCTCGAACGTGTTGGTTGTCATGCACTCGAACCCGTAGTGGTCCATCAAAGCGATCAGTGAATCCTTGTCGAAATGATGAAGGTGTTCATTGGGCAGCAACATCCGCCAGTTTTGAAACCACTCGTCACCAAGCTCTCGCCAACGGCAATACGGCACCGCCAACGCAACGTAGTTCGCGTTCAAATTTTCGAGAAACGTCAGGTCAGGGACGTGCTCTAAAACATCGAACATGGCGACCACGTCCCAGTCTTGATTCAGAGAATCCTTCCAACTCATAAACTCGACGCCATCGGGAAGCGGGTAATCTGCGATATCGCAGCCAACACATTGGGAAACGCCAGTGATTTTGGCAGCTTCGATGAACGTTCCCGTGCCATAGCCAATCTCGAGAATCGAATCCGGAATTCGATCGAGCAATCCAAGGATCCACCCCAGCCTCTGATATCCCAATTTGATCGTCCGGTCACTCAGGTTTTCGTAGTAGGAAATATAATTTTGGTCGTACTCGATCGGCTGAAATTCAACTTGATGAATCACACCTAACGAGTCAATTGAGTAGTTGTCGATCATTTTGAATTGAAAAACCGATCCGGTGAAACGAAAACGCTAGAATACACCTCAACCAATTTACCTCAATTTTTTAAAAGCAGGCCACCATGAGATTCATTTCCCAAGCCAGACCAAGCATTTATTCATTTCTCTTGGGTCTGGGCATTTTGTGCCTTTCGATTTCGATCTTTCAAACAAACGATGCAACCGCCCAAGAAACGGAAAAGAAAGCAGATCAAGAATATTACGAACTGCGAATCTACAAGATCTGGGATTATGAAAAACAGATGATCGCCGAGTCTCACCTAAAAGATGCCTTGCTCCCGGCTCTCAATCGAATGGGACTGGATCGAGTTGGCGTATTTACCAGCAGTGACGAAAACGACCATTCAATTTTTGTCATCATCCCCTATCCCAACATCGAGAAGTTCACCAACCTAAACAAAACGTTAGCCGCAGACAAAGAATATCAAACCGCAGCGGCAAGCTATTTCGCAAGGGAACTGAAAGACCCTATCTATCAACGGATCGAAAGTCGATTCATGAAAGCGTTTGAGGGGATGCCTGTGATGGAAATCCCCCAAATCTCCAAAGACAAAAGCGAGAGAATTTTCGAACTACGTCTCTACCAAAGCCACACTGAGGACCATGCACGACGCAAGGTGTTGATGTTCAATGATGGAGAGATCCAAATCATGCGTGACACAAAACTTGGCCCAGTATTCTTTGGTGAAACTCTAATCGGTCCCGATGTACCCAATCTCGTATACATGTTGTCCAGCAAAGATTCGGTTTCCCACACGTCCCATTGGAAAGCGTTTCTAAATCATCCAGAATGGAAAAGAATAAAAAACTTAGAAATATATAAAGATACCGTTTCCAAAATCGAAAAGTGGATACTTAAACCAACTAGCTATTCACAGATTTGACCATATTGCCGACTGTCTACTTCTGGAACTATTTTGTCTGAAACCCACACTCGAGTATTGCTGATCGATGACAGTGACGATGTGCGAAATGCGCTTCGGTTGGGATTGGAACTGTTCGATTACGAAGTCGAGGACTGCGCGACCGGCCGCGAAGGCCTGAAACGTTTTTCGCTTTCAAAGCCGGACGTAACGATCATTGACTTGCGATTACCAGACATTGGTGGATTCGAAGTTGCAAAAAAAATTCGCGAGTTATCCAGCGACTCGCTACTTTTCTTGCTCACCGGCGTGGATGGCAACGAAGCACGCGAAAACGCAAAAGCCGCTGGATTTAATCGGTTCATCGTCAAACCGATCAAATTCAGCGAGCTTACTTCGTTGATCGAAGAATCCATGAATCAACGAGCCGCCCAGTGAACTGAATTGTTCCAAGCGAACTCGCCAGTTGTTGACCGTCAGTTTATAGCAGGCAGTTTCTGGTGGATTGAGGCCTTTGTTTGCGAATTTCGAATTTCACTTTGCACCTGCGAAGCCTAGCCCCGAGAAAACTGCCCAACCCGGGAAACTCAGAATCATCCCAGTCGCAACCGAACCAACAATTCGTTAACGGCTTCAGTATCCCGCTGTTCAGTTAAATCTGAACTTTCAAACGCCCGCTCCATTGCCGCTTCGAGTCGGTCTAATTCAGAAGCGTGAAAATCCCAGTCGAGATCGGCCAACTCGATCTTCTCCTGCTTTTTAGCGGCAATCAAATCTGGAATAAAATCCAAGCCCATATCGCCGTGAAGCATTCGAATGTCTGTCTCCATTCGCCCCGTCTTCATCAAATGGGTGCCGGTGCACAAAACCCGATAGGCGTACAGCAACGATTTAGCCTGTTTTACGTTTTGTCTCTCCAAGTCCTTGCGCTTCGTAGCGTAGAAACCGCGATAGTGATGGAAATGAAAACGAGTGATGCACCGCTGAGCAATCGGTTTAAGTTCGTCCAAGAACTCCTGCCCCATGACAACAAGCGGCGAGAAAATCTGCTCCAGGATGAGCCCGTTATTTTTGACCAACAATCGAAAGTACTTTCCAACATCGTGACTGACGACATCGACTTCCACGCCGTCCTCGATTGAGGTTCGATCGATCGTTTCATTAGGAAGCGACAACCCAACCACCGACTCCACTGGCAAACGATGGCAGCCACGAAGATCAACATCGCTGTCGGGCGACGAAAAACCATAGATGTGCGAACCACTAATCGTTATGAAAAGCGGGTTGAAGTTCGGCTCGTTCTCGATCAGCGTCTCGATAAATTTCTTCGAAGGCACTAAGTCCACTTCGTTCTCCTATTTTGTTTCCGTAAAAATCATTCACTAGCGAACCATCGAGCGTCTCGCCTCAACCAGAAATTCATTGACCACATCAAAGTCTGGCTGCTCAGGCAAAGTTGTCGATTCGAACGCGGATTGGAAATCACGATCAAGCTCCAGAGCTTTCTGGCGCACTTCTTCAAACGTGAACTGCTTGTTGCGCACTCTCATGAGCGAATCCCGATGCTGCGAAACGTCAATCATGATCTCGCCCGTTTGCAGACAACCAATTCCAGAATGCAACAGGCGAATCAAGTGCATCGCGTGTTTTGGTTTGTACTTTCCTGTTTTCTCAAAACTGTTTTTCATCCGCCGGAACTGACTGAGCACGTAACCCGAATAAGTCTTGTAGATGTGCTTCGACAAAAACGCGTTGCGAATCTCTCGCAATTTTAGCGCGATCGGGTTGGCTTCGAGAACGATTGGTGTCCACAGAGTTTCCAGAATGTTTGGATTGGCTTTGATGGCTAACGAAAGAAACTTTTCCATCTCCCAATACACTTCATCATCAACGCCATCGTTGGATTCAATCTGCTCAGGGATCTTGTACATGGACCAATGGGCTTCAGCCGGCGGCAAGAAGATCCCTCGGTAGTCATCGTCCGATTCATCATTCGACAGCCCAAACGCCTTTGACCCCACCTGGCATCGGTAAATCACGAACTCACGAAACTGTTTTTCGTCAGCCACAAGCAAATTGTCAATTTCCTGCCGACGCAAAACCAACTCATCAAACGTGGCGGCAGTTTGCGAACCGTCAGAAAACTGCAATGTGTAGGGTAGATCATTGTGAGCTGGACATTTGATAACCACTCCAACCGAGCCTGGTTTTTTGACAGGCTTTTCAATTTCGTCACCATCGTCAGGCGCCAGTTCAACATTTTTCGAAACCTGCAACACGACCTGAGTCCCGGCAGGAATCACAAAATTACGCGAGAGGCTCGCAATGGCTTTCCGTTTTGTCATTTGACACCGTTGTTTTTTAACTTAGCTGACTGAACCTTGGCCTTTAGGGCACAATCTTCGTTTTGACTTTTGGCCGACCACGTAATCACATGTATTGGGTGCGACCAGTCCTTCGAAATTGTATGACAACGATTTCAAATCAAGGTTCAAACCGTTATGGTATGAAAATCGTAAACCACTGACTCCTTCACTTACAACCAAACAATCCACCTTGACCAGTCCCGAATCATATACCGCCGGAGTATTCTCATTTGACGGAAGCCACACCACTTCCGAGTCCATTAACGCCGTGGATTTGCAACCTGACGTACTGACGGATTTCGTTGGTCAGTTTGGATATCTGTCGGGAGATATGGAACTTCCATTGGAAGCCCGATTGCCGGGTGAATTTGGTTTGATGGCCTATCGAATCAAAGCCGACGCGAATTGTGGGCTGATGTTTTATTACTTGGAAAACCAAGTCATATTTGCATCGGTATATTTGACCGGACGCGAACCAGAGACGGAGACGGAACTGCTTGATACAGTTCGATACCTCTTGATGGAAACGGACGAAATGGAAGAGGATCCAACTGAAGAAGAAATCGACGAGATGCTATCCTCGCCCATGTTCCCGTTTGCTGACGTCACTGAGCGACCAGCCATCATCGAGATCAATTTCCCAACTGAGCAAGACGAGTCAAAAGAAGCAGCCCACGCTCAAGACATGAATCGACATGCAGCTGCCGCTTTTTTCGCACACGTTATGAAGTGATTTTGGAATCAAAGTCGTGAGCGGTCAGATTCCACATTGCCAAATTCGATCCTCGGTCTGTAGCGATCCTCGGCCTGAATTGATGCTTGGTCTGAATCGCTACATCGCTTAACTCGCCGCAAGCTTTAACTCGCCGCAAGCTCTAAGTCGCCATCAATGAAATAATTCTTTGAGCCAACTCCGAAGAGCGTGCCACCACGAACGGAGTAGCTTTGAATGGATCAGTTGGATTGCCATCGAGATCAACGAACACGCCACCCGCCTCTTCGAGGATCAACTGTGGTGCTGCGATATCCCATGGAGCCTGTTTGACGCTCGTCTCGCGATTGTCATGAACCGCCGCCACTAATGTCGAATACGATTCTGCAATTCGCAACGCTACGCCAGAATTTGGCACACCCGTTGTGACCAATCGGGCTCCACGTTCGGTTCGCAGCTCGGTTCGCAATTGCGAAAACGCTTTGGTCTCTTTTGTCGCATCGCCATATTGATTCATCTCAACCCAAGACTCATTCAACAACGCCTCACTACCTGTGATTTGTAGCGGTTTCGCATTCTTGAATGCCGAACAACCACGCTGAGCATAAAACCATTCACCTGTCAGTGGAAAATAAGCAACACCCAACTGAGTTTTTCCTTCGCGGTATAGTGCGATCAAAACTGCCGGATACTGATTTCCAACTTTCATTAAAAACGCGCTCGTTGCGTCGAGCGGATCGACAATCCAAAACTCCTTTTCACCGTCGGGCAATTCTGGATGAAGCTCTTCCGACAAAATTGCAATGTTGGATGCTCGTTTGAGAATATCGCAAACAGCTTTGTCGGCAGTACGGTCAACTTCTGAAACAAGATCACCAACCCCTTTCTGATCGACTTGATGAAGTCGACCACTGCCTTCTCGAATGACTTGCCCCGCGGCCTCCGCTGCTTCAACCGCCAACGCAAGTTCATCGCCGATGGTTTTGGCGTGCTGCAAAACATCCTGATAGCTGCGTTTAAAATCAGCCGGAGAAGCGATTTGATTCATTGATTCAATTCAAAAAGACTGGAGCTTGGAACTGTTTCGTAGCTGATTGGTAAAACCGGCTGAAACAGCACACGACCAAAGTATGGAACGGGGATGTTAGGCTAACGCCGCAACGTAACGGTATCAATGTCTGTTCGCCTTATCTAAATCGACTATCTGAATCGGCAATTGATTCACCTAACCATCAGTGCGACTGAACCCCACAAGACGAGCGCGTTTCGATTGCTTAAACCGAAATAAGGTTTGAATATGATTCATTCAGCCCGCTTAAAGCTTCTGACACACACGCAAAAAACGAATTGCGTGAGCCAAGAATCCACTTTTCGATGTGTCCACAAGCATTCACATTTTTACCGACAGCATGAAAACCCGTAAAAACAGTGGTTTACCGGCATAACAACATCGTAGCCTGACCGAGACTAGGAGTAGGAATACAAATCGCATAAACTTGGGCGCAATTGGAGAGAGTTCTCCATCTCCGGAGCCAGTCTCCAAAACAACTCGCCACTATTTTGAGAAAGACGCATTAATGGACGCAATTAAACTTCTGGGAAGCCTCATGGGCAACAAATCCCTTTCTTCATCACTTGGCAGCAGTCTACTCGGCGGTCTTTTGGGTGGTGGCCAAAAGCCTGCTCCTCAACAGAGCGGACTAGCTGGAATCCTCAGCGGCGTCATGGGTGGCGGTCAACAGCAGCAAAGCGGCGGTGCTCTAAGCGGTTTGCTTGGAAGCGTCATGGGAGGTGGCGGCGGTGCTGCTGGATTGCTTGGAAGTGTTCTTGGTGGCGGCGGTGCTGCTGGATTGCTTGGTAGTGTCATGGGCGGCGGTGCCAAGGAGGAAGCTCCTGCACAAGCACCTCAACTCGCACCAGAGCAACACGCCGAAGCAAACAATCAAGCCGTTATCATGATTCGCGCTATGGTTAACGCTGCGAAATCTGATGGCCGAATCGACCAGTCAGAGCAAGAGAAAATCATCAGCAAGTTGGGCGAAGACGTCTCGCAATCTGAAATTGATTTCCTCAAGCGTGAATTCGCTGCACCCGTCGATGTGGCTGCATTCGCAAGCTCTGTGCCTAACGGCCTTGAGCAGCAAATCTACGCTATCTCTTTGACATCCATCGAACTGGATACGCAAAACGAAGCTCAGTACCTTGGCCAATTGGCACAAGGATTGAAAATGGATCCAAGCGTTTGCAACCAAATCCACGAACACTTGGGCGCTCCAAAAATCTTTGGTTAATTCTAGTCAGAAATTTCCACAGGACACTCAATCTGTTTTTTGCATACAGTTCACGCTGCAAGAATAAACTCTGGTTGATGCCAAACGAAAACACCAAGCCAACTTGCATATCGCAGGTTGGCTTTTTTCGTAAAGTCTGCCAATTTTCTGGGCTTGCGAGCGAACCACTTAGTGTAAATAATACACTATCAAAGCATGGTCAATACATAATCATTGCCGACGCCCAAACGAGCTGCACTTCACCGGCACGCCCTTCCTACTAGGACCGAATCATGAGCACACTTGCCAATCTCTACGGAACTTCGCTTGGCCTTTTGACTGACCTCTATCAGTTGACTATGGCGTACGGATACTGGAAGCAAAACAAAGCCGAGCAAAATGGCGTGTTTCATTTGTTCTTTCGAAAAAGCCCCTTCAAAGGTGGATACACAATCGCGGCTGGGCTTCAAACGGCGATCGAGTATCTGGAATCCTTTCATTTTTCCAACTCCGACATCGAATACTTAAGCACGCTGACTGGTAACGATGACAAACCGCTTTTCGAGCCGGCGTTTCTCGATTACCTCTCTGAACTAAAACTCACTCTCAACATCGATGCGATTCCTGAGGGAACGGTCGTGTTCCCCCACCAGCCACTCGTCCGCGTTGAAGGACCGATGCTGCAGGCTCAGATCATCGAAACGCCACTGTTGAATTTGATCAACTTCCAAACGTTGATTGCGACCAAGTCAGCACGAATTTGCCGAGCCGCGATGGGCGAGCCGGTATTGGAATTCGGGCTTCGGCGAGCTCAAGGAATTGATGGGGCGCTTACCGCGACACGCGCTGCCTTCATTGGTGGAGCAGCCGCAACATCAAACATACTCGCTGGAAAACTTTACGGCATTCCAGTTCGAGGCACGCATGCCCACAGCTGGGTGATGTCGTTTGACACTGAAATGGATAGCTTTAACAGCTATGCCGACGCGATGCCGAACAACTGCGTCTTTCTCGTTGACACTTACGACACACTTGAGGGAGTTCGCAAAGCCACCGAAGTTGGAAAACGTTTGCGAGAGGACGGACATGAGATGGTCGGGATCCGGCTGGACTCGGGCGATTTGGCTTACCTCAGTATCGAAGCCCGAAAAATTCTCGATGAAGCGGGATTCCCAGACGCAAAAATCGTAGCCAGCAACGACCTCGACGAACACTTGATCGAAAGTCTCAAGAGACAGAGCGCACAGGTTTCTGTTTGGGGAGTTGGTACAAAACTAGCAACAGCATTTGAACAACCGGCACTGGGTGGTGTTTATAAACTGGCTGCAATCGAAGAGACACCGGGACACTGGACGCCCAAGATCAAACTTTCCGAACAGCTGATCAAGACTTCGACTCCAGGTAAGCTTCAAGTTCGCAGATATATCAAAACTGGCCGCGCCTCCGCAGATATGATTTTCAACGAGCTGGATGGAAAACCTAACAACGCCACGTTCGTTGATCCGCTGGACCCTTCGCACCAACGAGTGGTTTCGGACAAAGACGAATACGAGAGCCTGCTAGTCCCCGTGATTCGAAAGGGTAAAACGGTTTACGATCTGCCTACATTGGAGTCGATACAAACTCGAACGCATGATCAACTGGCGATGTTCCATCCCACGATTTTACGACTTGATAATCCGCACAAGTATCCAGTCGGACTTGAGAAAACGCTTTACGATTTAAAAGCCGAATTGATGATTCAACACCGAAAGCGAGAAAAAATTTCGGCCCAGGCAGATGCAGGGCAGGGGACCGACCAAGGGGAAGGACAGTAATGGCATTCACTTATAAATATGCCAGACCCGCGCTCGCTGTGGACTGTGCCGTATTTGGGTTCAACGAAAAAGAATTAAAAGTGCTGTTGATCCAGCGAGACCTCGAACCGTTCGCCGGCCACTGGGCGCTTCCTGGCGGTTTTGTTGAGGTGGGCGAGACACTCGACAATGCGGCTCGTCGTGAATTGGAGGAAGAAACAGGACTTCAAAAAGTGTTTCTCGAACAGCTGTACTCGTTCGGGTCACCCGACCGCGATCCGCGAGAGCATGTCGTTTCCGTTGCCTACTACGCGCTGGTTCGACTTTCTGATCACAAAGCTCAGGCTGCCACTGACGCGCGCGACGCGAGATGGTATGGAATCGGGGAACTTCCCAAACTCGTTTTTGATCACGACAAGATCTTGAAACTGGCATACGAAAGATTGAAAAGCAAGGTTCGATATCAACCGATCGGATTCGAGCTACTGCCCAAAAAATTCACGCTCACGCAACTTCAGAATATGTACGAAGTGATTCTCGATCGAGAGTTGGACAAACGAAATTTTCGCAAAAAGATATTGGCGATGGAGATATTGGTCGACCTCGATCAAGTCGAAACCGACACAGCTCACCGCCCGGCAAGGCTTTATCGTTTTGATAAAAAAAGCTACCAACGGTTGGAGAAACAAGGTTTTAACTTTGAAGTCTAGCCCAACTGCTTCGTATCTGCGGCTCCAATCTTAAACGCCTCTTTGGACCAGCAAGAGATTCAACGAGCAAGTAGCCCCACGAATAAACTCAACGAGTGACAAATGAAAAACGCAGCATTGATTCTGGTCGACATCCAAAATGATTTTGTGGAAGGTGGCGCTCTAGCCGTTCCCGATGGATTGTCCGTTGTCCCAGTGGCAAATCGCATGATGGAAGTTTTCGATTTGGTCGTCGCAACCCAAGATTGGCATCCCGCCAACCATCGAAGCTTTGCCAGTCAAAACGAGGGCATCGACGTCGGCAGCGTATTCGACCTCAACGGCGTGCCTCAGGTCGCGTGGCCCGATCACTGCATTGAGAATACTGCAGGAGCCGAGTTTTGTTCCAACGTGAACCACCCCGCGTTCACTCGTGTCTTCCGGAAAGGAACCGATCGAAAAATAGACAGTTACAGCGGTTTCTTCGATAACGACCATCAAAAATCGACTGGCCTCACCGAGTATCTACTCGAGAAAAAAATCACCAGCGTTTACGTGATGGGATTAGCGACAGACTATTGCGTCAAATTTACGGCGTTTGATTCCGTCAGCCAAGGCTTCGAAACTCACCTGATCGTTGACGGTTGCCGTGGCGTCAATCTCAACCCAGGCGATGTAGACGCCTCCATCAAAGACATGAAATTAGTGGGCGTACGTCTCATCCAAAGTGATTCCCTGACGTAGGCAAAACTTATTACGACCATGACTGAAAAACAAATAAAATCCACGAGCAAGTTTCTCAGCCTTGTTCTTCGCCATCAGCCAGATCTCATCAATATCACGCTGACCGAATCCGGCTGGGTTGCTGTCGATAGATTGCTCCAACACATGGGGCAGCACGGAAAAAAACTGACGATCGAGCAGTTGGCCCACGTCGTTGAGACCAACGACAAACAACGATTCGAGTTCAGTGACGATCGAAAAGAAATTCGCGCACGACAAGGGCATTCCGTTTCCGTTGAGCTTGGTTATAAGCCGACCGAGCCACCGAACATTCTCTATCATGGAACCCCAAAAGACGTCGTTTCAAAAATCCAGACATCGGGTCTTAAAAAGCAAAAACGTCACGACGTTCACTTGCACCAAAACACTGACACCGCGTCCGAAGCCGGTGGGCGGCGCGGCAAACCCGTCTTGCTGATGATTCAAAGCAAGAAAATGTTTGACGATGGTTTCGAATTCTTCGTGACTGAAAACAAAGTTTGGCTCACGGACAATGTGCCTCCCGAATACATTAACTTCCCTGAAAACTGAAACTTCAACTCGCTTGCACTGACAAAACGAATCACCGATCGGGATTCCAATTTTGCCACCCGTGATTGGCGATTCCCAGCAATCCATCGACTTGACTAGCGAACGCAGCCCAAAAGTGGACAGAATCGCGTCTTGATAGATAATGGAGTCTTCACCTCTACTCCGAGACCGACATGCGCAAAACTCAAATCACAGCAGCCTTTCTTTTTGTCATCCTTCCAACCGTTGCACTGATCGCCGTTAATTTCTCCAGCGGCCAGCAATCTGCAGATTCCAAAGCGGCAAATTCGAGAGTTTTGCAAGCCGCCAAAGCAGCCAAATCGGAGCCAATGACCGATGCTCAATTCAAAACGGTCCACGACTACATCGTCGGCGAAGATCCAAAGTGGGACACCATCCAATGGCACTCCGATCTTTGGAATGCACAAATCGAAGCAGCCAAGAAAAAGAAACCAATTTTTATCTGGGCAATGAACGGAGATCCACTCGGGTGTGTATGAAACAATGGCATCTCGGGCCGTGAGTCCGTTTTTTCCAATGATCGCGTCATCGAACTTTTAAACGAAGAATTTATCAGCGTCGCGCTCAGCTGCTCCATTTACCAAACTCGGAAAGACGAACCGGGAGAGCTGTTTCGAAAGATTGCCGAGCAAGGTCACTACGCCGGGCGAACCAAGCCCACAGGCACTCGCCAAGGCCTCTACGTTTCGACTCCGGAGGGAAAACTTCTTTCGTCCAACAACGAAACCAATTCGAGACAAGTCCTTGGGCTGCTTTACCAGACGTCGCGGCAATGGAAATCTCAATTTACCGACAAAGCTTTCACGCCAGGTGATCCAAATGTGTCGGTGGACAAAAATGCCAAGGTCGAATTTCCTGAGAATGGATTGGCACTTCGTGAAACGATGCGAGACCTACCCCGTCCGAAACAAGCGAGGGCATTGGATAAGTGGCGGCACAATTTTGACCAAGTTTGGATCACAACTGATGAAGCCAGTGCTTTCTTACCAACAGAAGTCAAACTCGATGCAGAGATTGAAATCGACGAACCTATTCTAAACAGACTAGGGCGGTTTCACTTTGTCGATCACGTTCGCGGCTCGGCCACTGCTTGGGATAAAGACGATATCAAATCTGGCACTTTGAAATCAAGAATCACAAAGATCAACGATTCAGAAATTCACCTTGAGTTGTCCGGCGCGATAAAGATCAGCCAAAAACCATCTGGCAAAATCAACCCATTCCTGAAAAGGCGAATCACAAAAGACCGCGGTCTGGATTTATCCATTGCTGGAAGATTGATTTACGATCGCAAATCAGAATCATTCAAACGGTTTGACATCGCTGCATTCGGTGACCGCTGGGGAACCGATGTCTACAATCACCGGCACAACGACATGGGCCCCGACCCAATCGGTTTTGCTTTTTCGTTAGATACTTCCAAATCAGCCAAAGAACGAACGCCCTTGTTTGCGAGGCGCGGTGACTATCTTTGAATCAGCGACTTTATATAGTGCATCGCTGTTATACAGTGCATCGCTGCAACCAGAGCGTGTTTTCCTGCAATCCCGCGCTCAGGATCTTGCCCGGCAAACTACTGCGGTAAGCCCCGAGCTTGATCGACAAATTGCTTGAGAAGCGATTTTGGCAAAACGTAGGAACTTGAGCGGCTGAATCTCGCCATGTTGATTCCCAGAAAGTTACCGGTGAGATCAAAGACGGGTCCGCCACACTCATCCGGATTGAGCTCGGCGTCATGTGCGATGACCAAATCAAATCCGTCACGGCGGCTGCTTTTTCCGCCGATCAAACTATCGGCGACATGCCCCGAGTATTCCGGACGGCGCCCAAGCACGATTTCCTTCGTTAGTTCTTCATCACCGCGAAGGACGACAACCTTAATCGTGCTGTTGGGGTCTTGCTTACGGAGAAAGCTGAACACTTGTTCCATTTGACTAATATTGCGATCACCGATTCGAAGAAGGATATCCTTCGATTTAAGTCCCGCCTTTTTGGCCGCACCTTGCATCACACGGGCGAATATGACTTTTCCTGAATTCATATCCAAACGAACCCCAAGAAATCCACCACTCGCTTGGGTTCGCGGTACATTGAAATATCGCGAGCCCCAAATGCTGATCTCACCAGCCCCATTGGGATCTGGGGTCAAAAGCAATTTACCGCGCAGCTCTTCCAAATCGCCAAACACTTGATCGAGACTGATCAAACCGGACCTGACGATACCGTTTTGATCAACGCTCTGCTTAACAGCTGGAAGTGAACCGGACAATAAAATTAAGTCATTGGTTGCGTCTCGTGTGATGACCTTCGCTGCGATTCTCGTTGAATCAGGTAAATCAATTTGTGGTTTCTCTCCGACACGTGAACTTTTGCTGACCAGATAAATTTGGCCAGCGTTGCTGACGCGAGTTGCGAGGACACGAGTTGTTTTTCCATTAATTTTGCTGCTAATTGGAAATACATGGTCGTCCAGCCTTCCTTCCAGCGTTTTGAATTCAGCAGCCAAATTTGTCATCTCTGCGTACGCTTCTGGACGTTCTGTTTTTGGCGTAAGGTCAAATTTCAGGTTGAGAGTTTTTCCGTCTCGCAGCGCGGTGACGTCGAATTTATAGATGCCTTTTTGACGAAGCTCGATCATCTTACTGTAGATGTTGGCCGCGGTTTTGACGCGCCGATCGTTGATTCTGGTGACAACGTCGCTCGCCTTGAGCCCGCACTCTTTCGCGAATCCGTCTGGTTTGATTTCAAGGACTTCGACGCCTTTGCTGTCCTCTGATTCGGCTCCGCGAAAACCTAATTTTGGCAGGCTCGGCTGTCCGTCGAGATCCAACCAATTAGCTTCATTCAACTCATCCCAAAACTTTCGATAAGTATCCACTGGCACGTCGTAGTTCTCAGATTCGGAACGTCGGATGTTACTGTGAATACCGATGACTTTTCCATCCAGATCAAGCAACGCGCCACCGGAATCTCCTGGCTCGATTTTGGCAGTCGACTGGATCATGCCTTGGTTCGTCGTTACAGGATTGGTGATGTGCCCCAACCGAACGACCGCACCACGTTGCCTGTTAAATCGCCCGGGGTGACTGATCCCAATACAAGGTTGATTTCGAACCAACGCTGCCGAGTTTCCCATTTCTGCAAACGGGTAAGTTCCTTTGTCGAGGATCTTGAGCATCGCGATATCGACGCGTCGATCAGAGCCGAGACCTGTCGCTTTGACCTGTCGTCCATCAGCAAGCACGACATTGAAAGTTCGATTGGGTCGCACGGCGTGCCCGGCGGAAAGTATGATGCCCTCTTTTGTGACGATGACGCCACTGAAAATTTCGCCTCGATCTCCAATGGCAACAACAGCAGGCATTGTCTTACTGATCGCAGAATAAATTTTGGCCTGAAACTCTGATACGTTGAGTTCTTGGAAATTAGATTCTGCTGCGAGAGCGGTTTTTGATGGTCGGCTGGACCCCGTTGACCCCGCGACAATGCCGCAGACGACTAAACCGCAAAACGCGATCCGCGCGAAAAACCGTGACCAAAATTTATCAAGCATATGTTTGCCAGTGATGAGTTGCAGAACCTCGAAAATAGCCTATTGAGCCGCGGTTTTCAAATTATTACTCTCTTTCTTGGGAGTCTATCCTAAAAAGCACCTCGGCTACGCGATTCCACACAGCCCAATCAATGCAAACAGCGAAGGAATGCTGAACCTGCTGGAACAGGCGAAATAGGCTTTTTCTTCATCGCCACGAAAACGAAGTTTGTATTCGTCATGCCCGACGACATTGTAAAAATATCGGTTGACCCAACGAGCGTTGTACCCCGTTTGAAACAACCACCGAGTCATCACCCCGCTTTTAAATTCTTCGTCGGTGATTCTTGCAAGCGGAGAAAGCCCAAGCTTCAACTCCGCGACGCCTTCTTGTTTCAATTTTTCGATCGCGAACTTCATGATCGCTTGCTCGGCATACTGCGGCGAGTCTGGATGCCGCCTTTTGAAAGCAGTCACAAAACCGACGTTCTCGCCGTCGCGATAAAGCGGATCGAGAAACGCGAAAGCGAGTACTTCTTTTTCTGGCGATAACAGGAAGAATTTTCTGACATCAGGTTCGTCACGCAACACGATCGGCCGATTCAAGAAACGAACCTCCTTGCGTTTTACCGTTCGCGTTTTTCGCCAGGCTTCTGAAATGGCTTCGACTCGTTCAGGTGAAATTTCTGAAAACGAACTTTCAACCACTTTATAGCCACGACGGTTCGTCCAGTTTGCAGCGTAACGCAGCCATTCTTTTTCCTTGCCTTTAAAGTCGTATTGCTGCAGGTCCAGCGTTGTGTCGACGCCCATTTCGTTGAGAAAGTACCCGCGATCGGCCAGCAGTTTTGCAGTTCGCGGCCCCACCTGGCAAAACGAAACGCGGCGGTGTTGTTTTAAAAACTCATCCAACAGCAGGCCACTGCGAGAGTCGGGCGCGACGCAATCGCCCAACACAAATGTCAGGCCCAACCGTTTTCGATACGCGATGTATCCGCGGTCATCTCCGAAGTGCATTAGACGCGGTTGAACGGCAGTAGAATACGCGAGTGTAAAATCGCCGTACTGAGACAACAAACTCATTCGCGTGTCGAGACTGAGACCGGTATCGACCTCGTCCAACTCTTGTTCCTGAGCCCAGTAGGTTTGACTGACTTCGCCACGTCGTTTTTTTCGACGCGGTTTCGCGTTGTCAGCTCGATTTTCCATCGGGCGATCAGAGCGATTACTTCTACCGACATTTTCGATTGGGGATGTCATTGAAGATTCGCGTTGCTTTGAGCTCAAAATATACCTTCGCGGATTATCTCTCGAAATCTCGCCGGACCAAACATCTCAACAAGAATGGCATAGTAGTCCGTGAACGTTTTAACCGTTGCTAATTCACCGCGATAACCTAAGACTTCGGCAAAACAGGCTAACTTACTTTTCACCAAGACAATACAACCACTGAAATTCATCACCTGTTTGTTCGCCAACGCGGGTGAAAATTTGATTTCCACAGATAGCCATGGACGAAAACGCGACATTTCCGAGTTTGTTGCGGGCAACCTCTTCGTATTTGCCTGGATTAGCTTTGATGACGACACACTCGCCGTTCTCCGCGGTGAAGTAAATATTGCCGCCAGCCAAAACGGGGGACGCGCTGACCGTCGCTCTTTTCCGTTCCGCGAAACGTTGTTTCCAAAGTTCAGTTCCGTCCTTGGCTCGCCAGCAATAGATCACTCCATTGTCTGCATGTCCGTAGAGGCAGCCATCGTTAACGATCATAGACTGCTCATAACATTTTGAGGCGTTGCTCCAAACTTTCTCGCCAGTTTTCGCATTGATCGCTAAAGTTTCCTGGCTTGGGAAACCTCCGCTTGCGAACACCAAATCGCCATCCCAAACCATCGTGCCACAAGTAACTTTCCACGAAGCCGGGCACGACCAAAGTTCCTCACCCGTTGCCGGATCGTAACTAGCTACCCGCTGTCCACCGCTGAGCAACAACTGATCTCGCCCTGCGACATTGGCGACAACTGGCGTTGAATAACTGGTGACTCCTTTGCGATCAATCTTCCAAACTTCATCGCCAGAATCCACTTTGTAGGCGACGACTGCGGCATCGCCTTTATTCTCGTTGGTGACAATGACCATACCGTCATGGATGATGGGAGAAGCACCATAACCGAATGGGAAAGCTGGTTTGTAAACGCCAACCGTTTTCTTCCAAACTTCTTTACCATCGAAATCAAGTACCGCGACTTCGACGTTTCCGTGGTGGCTGAAAGTAACAAACAATCGTTCGCCATCTGTGGCAACGGTTGATGAAGCGTGCGTGTTGTTCCGATGGATATAGCCAGCCAGCCCGCCGTTGTTGATTTCGGTTTTCCAAACTTGTTTTCCTGAGCTTCGCTCAACGCAAACTACAGATTGTGATCCGCTGGATTTCTCCGCCGTTGCGAGAAAGATTTTATCGTCCACTACGATAGGTGAAGAATGGCCTCTGCCTGGAATCTTTGCTTTCCAAACAACGTTGGTCTCCGGGCCGAATGAAGTCGGAGGCGTTTGGCTAGCGGCGGCGACGCCATTTCCTTGAGCACCACGCCAGCGAGCCCAGTCATCGTTTTGACCATTTACAAATTGTGCAAATGAAGCAACGGAAAGCGACGCGAAAATAAACAGAGCCAAAAATCTTGCGGTTCGATACATCGTGATTCAACTGGGGTCCAGATTTCAAAAGCGAGACCTAATGATAGTCTGGTTTCCAGAAAGATTGAACCTTGATTGGTCCTCCAAACCAGCGGATGGCCGATTTCGTACGTCAACATACGAATTGAAGATCCATACTTGTGAACTGCTTGCGAACGCAGCAACCTGAAACCGCAGCACCCTGAAACTGTTCGTCAGGCGTCTTAACCAGCGGGGACCTGTGGGGTTGAGACTTGAGTCGCCGCCGAGCCGTTGTCTTGCACAGCTGGGCTGACACTGTTTCGCTTGACCCTGCTCGCGGCCCTGGCTCTTGCCTCTTCACATTTTTCTTCGAGGATCAACAGGACACACTGAAGCAACATCATCAGGTCCGAAGTGGACAACAAACCGCAGAGATACCCATCTTTGACAACAGGCAAGCAGGAAATCCGGGCCTGCAACATCATCGTCAATGCAATACTCAGTTTCGATTCTGGTGCAACGATGAGCGGTTCCGATGTCATGACGTCAGCCACGGTCGTGCCAGTTTTTGCGACAAGATCTTTTTTGCTAACGATCCCAGCAAGTCGGCCGTCCTTGTGAACGACAAGCACACGTCGGAAACCTTTTTCTTGCAGCAGTTGTTTTGCGTCTTCGATTGGCAGCGAAGGACAGATCGTAAACAGACCACTCGACATAAAATCGCCGACCTTCCCATCACCGTTGAAAATTGACTCCCAGTCATCACCGATCTGCCTCCGCATGAGCGTGCGTTTTCGATTGATACGTTCCAAGGCAATGGACAACCGAGATGCCGTTTGTTTGTTCTCGGCTCGCCGGCTGATACCGGCTTCTTCTCGTTCTCGATGACGTTGGAGTGCCAATCGAAAATACAAAATGCCGATCAATATCGTGCTCGGCAGGATCAGAATTCCCGTGAGTTGCTGGCCAGCCAAAGTCGCTGAGCGCTCTTTAATTGCGACAACTGGAGCGGTTGAACCCTCTGCATCAAATCCGGGAGAACTTTCCGCAAGAGGTGCATCAATGGACTCAGCCACCATTTCGAACTTGCTCTTGGACAACGAAGACACCAAGTACACACTTGCGATCACACACCCAACGACCAGTTGTAGAACAATGACATATTCAACGAGGCTACCACCACGACGTCTAATGAAGTGATGGCTGCGTTGGCTTTTTTCATTTGCAAAATTGGTCATTGAATTTGCAACTTGGAAACAGTGAAACGTTAGGAACAGTAAAACGAAAGAGCAGATCTGAAACTGAGTTTTCATCAAATCGTAGGCCCCACTCCCACCACCTACGTTGCATATCGCCAAGAACTATCAGAAAGAGGGATTTCCCACTTCGATGATGAGGATTTGCTGATTGGAAAAAACTCAACAGCGGCGGAGAAAGGTGCTCAGGCGATTGGCCGATTAGTCGACAACCACGTCTTGAACTGTCAAACTTAAACGGTTAGGTCCGAAGTAAATAGATTCGGCCAAGCAGGACCAAGCTCGCCAACAGATTGCTTTCCGTTGAAGCAAATCCGGAATCAGTCCTTCAAGAGACGCCGGTGAGAATCGAACTCACTTAAGCAGGGTTGCAACCTACCACCTGGCCATCTGGTTCCAGCGCCAAAAAAACTCAGCAGCGGTGCAAGGATTCGAACCCTGTAGAGCGGGGTTGGAATCCGCTTACTCTCCCAGGAGCACACCGCTTTAAAAAGTCGCATGGAGTCGTCGGTTTGCAGTTACAGCCTGCGATTGAGAACTCAAAAATCAACAGCCGATTCGATTGATTTGTTTGCAACAGAAAGACGGTCGTGGGCAATCAAAGTTCGCGCTGAAAAAAAAGAAGAGGACCTGCGAGCAAGCCCTCTCCTTAAAATTTACATTCTGTGAACTGGTTCGAACAAATCTATTCAGCCAACTCTGCGTTCCAATACGCGTCGCTGATAAACTTGGACCAGCTTTCGTATCGAGTTGAATGTTGAGAATAGATCGGATTCCAATTCGGCTGCTTTGGCGCGTTCAACAACGTCAGACCAGCACGCTCTGGTGTTCGATCCGCTTTACTGTGGTTACACGTAACGCAAGCCAACACGCAGTTCTCCCAGCTTGATCCACCGCCGTGAGATCGCGGGACCACGTGGTCAATCGTCAGTTCGTCACCTTTTGGGCGACGACCACAATACTGGCACATCATTCGGTCGCGCTTGAAAATATTGCGCCGACTGAATGCGACTGTCGTGGAAGGAAGACGATTAAAATCCGTCAGGGTGATGACTTCGGGAACACGGATGCGTTGCGATACGGCTTGAACAAACGGCTGGTCGTCGCTTGGATCGAACTTGGACCAATCGTTCCAGTCGTATAGCTGATAGTCGGTGGGATCAACAACACGGGCGGTGTCGCTCCAAACCAGTACCAACGCTCGAGCCACCGTCGCAACGTTGACGGGCTGCCAACTGCGATTGAGAACAAGCGCGGGTCTTTGGAGAACCTGAGAAACCATGCTGCAAACTCCTTTGGGTGTTCAACAGCTGCAGGGTTGCAGCTGCCCTAAATCATTGGAGGGTGATCGACCGGACTCGAACCGGCAATGACTTGGCTCACAACCAAGCGCTTTACCATTAAGCTACGACCACCATATTATGATTGAATTTTTGAATTTGAAAACCTGAATCAACAAGTGGTTTTGTGGTGATTGATTAACAAAACCAAAATTCTCTTGTGATTCACATAAAATTAAGACGCGAACTCAAACGATATGTTCGCCAAAAACTAAGTGTCTTTCTTTTTCAAATCGTTTTCTGCAGGTGGGCTTACGAGTCAGGCCACACGAAACTTGACAGCACCGAACAACTCCTCGTGTTTGATCGACAACAAATTGGCAACCATAAAGCGGCAAGCGCCCATCGCTTTCAACAAAGTTCAACACAGAGAGTTTCTTATGCTCAGCTGTTTGAAAAATACTTCGTTTAAGTTTTTCAGCGTGTTCGAAATCAAACGCCCAAGCAAACCGCACGTTTAGTTTTCAAAATTAAGAGTGGACCACCGGGGAATCGAACCCCGGTCACCTGCATGCAAAACAAGCGTCTTACCATTAGACCAGTGGCCCTTAACTCACAAACCAACAAGCCACGACTTGCTGATTCGAAAAGAAGCCCGCCAGCATTTGCTCTCTCGCAAACACGAACCCAACTTCAGTGATCGAGGTGGGAGTCGAACCCACAAAATCGCCACGCCCTCAACGTGACCGCTTTGCCTGTTTGCGTACCCGACCAAAAGTTGCGGATCCAGGTGTCGCACCTGGCGTGTCTGGCTTATGAGGCCTGACTGGGCACTGGCCCACCCGCTAAAAATCTTAAAGCCAAAACTTTGTTTCAACTTTTAGTTGCAGACTTCGGAATTGAACCGAACCGTTCGGCCTTATGAAAGCCAACTGAGTCCCAGCTCGTCTGCAAAAAACAAATCAAACCCTCGCACAACTTTTTCTAAGTGGCCCCAGAGAGACTCGAACTCTCATACCTTGCGGAACGACGTTTTGAATGTCGCGTGTATACCGATTCCACCACAGGGCCTTTTCAAATTGACACAACGATTCTGAAAGTGTTTCAAGTCCTACCTTGTGAACAGACAGAAACTATTGTTGTCAGCACTTCGGACGGGAATTGAACCCGCGAGTCCAAAAGGACATCTGATTGAAAGCCAGATCGCCAATACCATCACAGCAAACCGAAGCAAAAATGATCGTCCATTTTCAAAACGCAAACGAAACAAAACGTTGACCAAGCGATGACGAAGGGACTCGAACCCTCTCCAACAGATAGACAATCTGCCGTGCTAACCATTGACACCACGCCACCAGGCTATGTTCACTCAAATGTTAATCCTTGCGAACAATCTGCAACCTGCAAATGCACGAATAAACAAGCAGCTCGTATGGGAATTGAACCCATCTCTCCAGCTTGAGAAGCTGGTGTCCTGCCGATAGACGAACGAGCCATAACTGCGATCGTGTTAACACCGTTTCTGCCATGCCACGGCTCAGCGACTGGGCTGACCAAAACCAACAAGGCTGACCGAAACAACATCGTCAACACAAACCAAGTAGCACGTATGGGAATTGAACCCATCTCTCCAGTGTGAAAAACTGGTATCCTGCCGATAGACGAACGCGCCGTTTGAGAATATTTTTTTGGTAATGGGTCGTGAAGGAATCGAACCTCTTGCCGCCACCTCACAAAATAATGGCGCCTGTTTTACAGACAGGCGTAAGGAACACGACCCAATTTTTGCCATTCACATTCCCTGTCTACTTCAAATGAAAACGCAAATTTCAGTGCTCAGGACAGGAGTCGAACCTGCAATCACTCGGGCTTAAACCAAGCCGCTCCACCGATGGCGTACCTAAGCATTTTGTTTCATGAATTGAAAAACTCGTGAACCAAAGAGTAGTCCCGGTCGGAATCGAACCGACGATCGTCTGTTTGTAATACAGGTGCCTTACCGCTGGGCCACAGGACTAAAAAGATTTCGTTCTCTACAAATTCAACGTTGCCAAATTCAATCCGAAGAAACTCCATCAAACTACGAGAGCTGGATTCGAACCAGCACAATGACATTCAGAGTGTCGCGTCCTACCGTTAGACGATCTCGCAAAAAACAAGCTCTTGCCTTCGCTTGCTATCAGCACCTCACCGAGGAATCGAACCTCGTCCAACTGTTTCGAAGACAGTCATGCGTCCATCACACTCGCAAGGCATATTGAACAACCGTCGCAGCTTGTCCTTCGTTTTAAGAAGCCGTTTGCTGCGACAATCATCACTCGTTCAACAAGAGGGCTGGGCGGGACTCGAACCCGCGCGTAGGTGCTTAACAGGCACCCGCTCTGCCACTGAGCTACCAACCCATATGAATTCTCTTGAAACCTTCTCTTGAAACCTTTAAGTCAGACAGCTCGGAGTCGAACCGAGAACGACTTGTCTCCTGAACAAGCGTGCTTCCTATTGCACCTCTGCCTGATGTTCTGAACGAAAACGAACATTGAGCTCGCAAACGTCCAAGTTCGGGGAGATGGATTCGAACCATCAAGACCTGCTTCAAAGGCAAACCGCCTAACCCGTAGGGTCCCCGAAAACCTCGGTTAAATTTTTGCCGAACACACCTCAATCAGTTGTGCGAGCGAGAGTCGAACTCGCAAACACTGGTACCTGAAACCAGCCGCTCGCCGATGGCGTACCGCACAATAAATCTGTGAAAATTCAAACTTCAAACTTTGTTCGAAAACCGGAGGCGAAACGAAAAGCACCTGCATTTTTTACCTTCGTTCCAACCTCCCATTTCCACCTTTAATTAAAGCGACCCATACCGGATTTGAACCGGCGATCTCTGCCGTGACAGGGCAGCGTCCACTCCAGGCTGGACCGATGGGTCGTTTAACAACTGTTTTTTGAATCGTTGTCATTCAAGCAGTAGCGAACAAACAGACGTCCACAACCAACTAAAAACTCTTCGACTCAAAAAGAGTGCCCTGCGAGAATCGAACTCGCCTAACCAGCGTGGAAAACTGGCACCTCTGCCGATCGGCCAAGGGCACTGGCAACTGAGAATTCAAATCACAGCTCAAACCAGAGCCCAATCCTGAATCAAATCTCAATTCTGAATCGCGATGCTTTTTTGAATCCTCAAGAGCGTCCAGTGGGAGTCGAACCCACACTTCCGCCATGGCAAGGCAGTAGGCTACCGCTACATCATGGACGCTAAATGGCTACCAAGTTGTCAAAGATCGAATCCGATTTGCAGTTCCCAAACGTTTGTGAACATTCAATCGCATTTTGTTTGGACCGCACGCTTTCGTACGATCTTCCCAAAGCCTGGCCGCCGAGCGTCCAGCCTAAGTTTCATTCAAGAGCACCGGGTGGGACTCGAACCCACGTCCTCGCATTACAAAAGCGAGATCTTGGCCGCTAGACGACCAGTGCTAATCTGTTTGTTGCCCCTCAATCGAAAGCCCAAACTGAACTTGTTTTTTCTGAGTAGGACCGGAGGGAGTCGAACCCTCTCCAACTGGGTAAGAACCAGCCATGCCGCCAAAAACACTTCAATCCCATCGTTTTGATTTGGCTCTTTTGAAATTCGTTTCTCTAACTCGACTTTCTGTAAACTTGTTTCCTTCATCTTCAAAGTTGGCGCGGAAGGAATCGAACCTTCGGCCTGTTGCTTATAAGACAACCGCTCGTGACCACTGAGCTACGCGCCAGGGTGACTTTGTTTCAATTTCAGAATCCAATTCAATCAAGAATCAAAATCCAATTAGTGAGGCCGGAGGGATTCGAACCCCCATCGTGCTGGGTAAAAACCAGCCGTGTTACCATTCCACTACGACCCCGTAAAATTTCGGATCGGTGGTTTTGTTTCAATCGCAAAGTCATGTGTGTTCCTTTCGTGGTTACTGTATTTCTGGCTTTGGCTTGATTGTGAAAATTGACTTCAAAGTGGTAGTCCCAAGAGTCGAACTTGGCACAACTTGGTTATCAGCCGAGCTTGGGCGACCAGCCCTCAACTACCGTTTGCATTTTCAGTGTTTGACGTTTCTTCTTTGCCTTCTGTTTGCTGCCACCGAGTTGACGTACCGGTAGCCCAGTGGTTTGGGAGGCGCTCGAATCCTCATCTAATGGTCTTCAACCAATCGCTCTACCGCTTGAGCTACCAAACCTTGTTTTGTTTTCGGGGTGTCCAATGAAGACGTGCCAACGAATACGATTTCGTCTGTTCCGTGTACTGCCGTCGCTTGCTTGCGATTTCTACCGACAACCAATGGGCATTAAAAAAGCCCGCTGTCGGAGGACGCGGGCTTTGAACGGATTCGTTTTGGCCAAGCGTCTACAAGCGCAACGGTAGCGCGACATCAAAATTGCCTTGTTCGGCAATGTGATACCCGCGTTTCACGTTGGTTATCGAAGCTGACCGTAAACACATCATTGAAGATTAAATCCTTATTTGATTTGATTCCTTCGCGAGCGAAAAACTATTTGTACTACTCGCGATATTAGATGGACGAAGTTCTCAAAGTTTGGTTCGCAAGAAACTTAATTTTCTTGGAAGGAAACTTGTTGGATTTGCGAGCACGCGCATCCCGTTTAAAAACAGATACTCAACAACTTGGCTTGATTGCCTACGAATTGACAAAAACATCTCTTCGATCCTTGCAACTAGCTGGCCATTTTTTATTGGCTCGCTTGTCTCCCCCACCCAGCTTGCTGATTCGCTTGGCCTCACTCGGTGACTTCCGCAGCAGAGTTAAACAATTGAATGCTCCTCACCAACTAAATATCAACAGGAATAGTTGCTCAACAACTCAGTTTTATTAGGATGTTGTTTTAACTCGCTCCTTCCACTTCGATTCTTTGCCATGAACACGTCAACTAAAATCGGATTGTGGATTTTGATCATTACAGTGGTTGGAACGGCGGCGCTTTGGATGATCGGCGGCAAGCAAGGTGAATACTTGTCTTCACTTACCATCGACGCACCTCCGGAGGCGGTTTTTCCATTTCTCGTCGAACCTGTTCACCTCAAAAAATGGAAAAGCGGATTGATCGAAGTCGCAAAGTATGAAAAACCCGAAGAGAATGATTTGCTTGGTCCGCCCTTGGCCCAAAAAACAGAACGCATCATCTCGATCAACGGAAAAGACGTTCGGTTCAAAGACCAGGTGATTCGCTACGATCTCAACAAAAGCCTCTCAGTTCAGTCGACCAACGCGATGAAAGTATCAACCGAGATATTTAAACTTGCTCCGGTCGGCGACAAAACTCAATTGTCGTATCGAATCACTGTCGACAATCGTGGGTGGGGACGAATTTTGGGTCCCTTGCAATCTGATCCAACAAAGTCTCGAATCGATACTGACATTCGCCAGCTAAAAGACCTGGTCGAAGCCACAAATTAGCGTTGTGTTAGATTGGATTGGAAACACTGCTCCCGTCCACCGCCCACTACAACATTTAAAAAAACAACTCACTTAATTGCAAACGGAGCGACAATGGCAGCTGAAATTCTTGACGGAAAAGGAATTTCGAAACAGATTCAAGCTGAGACAAAAGTCAAAGTCGCGGAGTTTGTCGAAGCAGGCAATCAGCAACCCACGCTGGCGGCCGTCCTTGTCGGCGAAGATCCAGCCAGCCAAGTCTACGTTCGCAACAAAGAACGCGCGTGTGCCAGAGTCGGGATTGGCAGCGAGCTTCATCGAATGCCCGACGACGTTACGACAGATGATGTTCTTGAAAAAGTTGACCAGTTAAATAAAGCAGCCAACATCAACGGCATACTGGTTCAACTGCCGCTGCCCCCCCAAGTCGACTCACGTTTGGTATTGGACGCGATTGATCCCAATAAAGACGTCGATGCATTTCATCCTCACAATGTTGGGTTGATCTCGCAGGGCCGACCCAAATTTCTTCCGTGCACCCCACACGGAATCGTTCAGATGCTCAAACGCTGCGGCGTCACCACAACTGGCAAACACGTTTGCGTGATCGGACGGAGCGATATTGTTGGCAAGCCCATGGCGATGATGCTGGCGCAAAAAGATTCCGGACTCGGCCCCGAAATGGCCAACGCGACAGTTACGCTTTGCCACAGCCGAACTGCAAACCTCAAGGAAATTGCAACCAGTGCAGATATCTTGATTGCGGCCATTGGGCGCCCGAATTTTGTGACCGCGGACATGATCAAGCCCGGCGCAGCTGTCGTCGACGTAGGAATCAACCGAACCGACGATGGCTTAGTCGGAGATGTCGATTTTGACGCCGCACTCAACGTTGCAGGCCATCTGACGCCTGTCCCTGGCGGCGTGGGCCCGTTAACGGTCACGATGCTATTGGAAAACACGCTCATGGCAGCCAAAATCCAAAGCGGTAAACAATAACCGTTTTTTCTTTGATGCTTCAAATCAAAATTGCGTTCATTGATTTCGTCCAATTCCGCGCGAGCGGCTTGAAGATTGTGTATCCTAAATGCCCAATGCGTTAGCTCTTCACTAATCAAATGACGCAATAAAACCGCAGCTTGGACGAACGACGATTATGAGAACGATTCAGAACAACCCTTGGCTTCGCTCACTAGCCGTCTCGCTGCTGTCCGTATCACTATTGATGATCACTGGCTGCGGCGGATGTCGAAACGATGCCAAAAAAGATGCGGTTGCAAAAAAGAAAGAGGAAGAAGAGAAGGAAAAAAAGAAAAAGGAAAAACCCAAGGACGATTTTGAATACAACACGCCCGTCCTTCTTCCTGGAATTTACCCCAAACCAAAACTGAGCAAAGAAGAAGAGGACAAGAAAAAGAAAGAGAATATTCTCCAGGCCGCGCTGGATGACAACAGTCCGCTGGTTCAAATGAACCGCGTCAAACTGGGCCACTGGTACACCGCCAGCCTCCAAGCGATCGCCAACAATTTCAATTCCGATGGCCAGCTCACAACGGTCAGTATCGACGGAATGGGCAAACCGGTCGTGATTCCGAAAACCGATTACTTTCTCAAAACCTCCCGACCGATTTCTCTTCCTAAAGGCGAATGGAAGAATTTTGAAACGACTGTGTTCGTTCCCAATCGCGGCAAGAGCGTGTTGATGGCCACGATCAACTACCGTATCGGGCGAGGCGGCGGACTTTCGCAGGTTCAATTTAGCCACCCATCACTGACGCTCAAACCGCACCAGTACCATATGGTTTTATTGAGCTCGCGACCCGATAGTTACAAATACCTACAGCTCGCCGATGCGATCAAACTTTCAACACAGCTCGGAAGCGGTGAACTAACTGGGCCGTTCTACTATCTCATCCCATCCAAACCAGAATTCCCGTTACCGCTTCCGCAACATTCGCTGAACTGGACAACGATCGCTTACTTGGTCTGGGATGACCTGGACCCGACAACGCTAAACCCAGAACATCAGGACGCGATTCTTGATTGGCTCCATTTTGGCGGCCAATTAATCGTGAGTGGCCCGGACAGTTTGGATAAACTTCAAACCAGCTTTCTCGCGAACTATCTTCCTGCGCAGTTTGATGGAACACTCAACCTCACCAACGAAGACCTCAAAGAGCTAAACGAAAACTGGACGGTTCCCACATCAAAGCTCAAAGCGGCCGCGCGAGAGTTTAAAATCTCTGATAAAGTTCCGTTGCTCGGCATTACTTTCAAACCACACTCCGACGCGAACTTTGTCGAAGGAACTGGCGAGATCGCAATTGAAAGACAGATTGGTCGTGGGCGAATCGTTGTCACGGCTTTCTCACTCAATTCACCATTGGTCCGAAGCTGGCAAAGCTTCAAAAGTTTTCTCAACGGTGCCTTGCTGCGAAAACCGGCTCGGTATTTCAACACGACCATGGGCGAGGAAACAGCTTTTGAATGGGTCGACGACCCAGCAAGCATCATGGATCCGATGATCAACACCACGGTTCGATTCATGGCGCGCGACCTTTCCAGAAGTGGTACAGAACCCAAACCAAAAAACGTTGCCCAGTCCAAACTAGACGAAGACCTCCAAACTCCAATGGCGGGTTTTAACTACGGCCAAGTCGCTCTTACACCTGAGCAGGAAATCAGTTTAAAAAGAAGCCAGCACAAAACCAAGGATCGCAACCTTGATGACCATTGGCACTACGGTGGATTTCAAGACGCAACTGAATCAGGAATGGGCGGTTGGAACGACAACAGCGGCATCGCTTACGCTGCTCGGCAAACGCTAAAAGAAGCCGCCGGAATCACACCGCCTTCATCGGCATTCGTGTTGAAGATGCTGGCTGCGTATCTATTTGTTTTGGTGCCGCTTAACTGGTTGCTATTCCGACTGATGGGCCGCGTCGAGTACGCCTGGGTTGCAGCTCCTCTCATTGCAATCACCGGGGCAGTCGTCGTTGTCAAAATGGCTTCGTTAGATATTGGGTTCGTGCGAAGCAACACGCAGATCGGCTCCTTGGAAATTCACGCCGGCTATTCGCGTGCACACTTGGCCGAATACTCTGCGCTGTACACGTCGCTTTCAACGCAGTACAACGCGGACTTGGATAACTTGACGGCTCAATCGTTGCCATTTGGCACAGTGGACCAGGATCGACAATTCTCAGCCAAAGAAACGATCAGCGAAGTTCAACTTCGCCGGACAGTGCGAAATCGATTGGAAGGTTTTCAGATCCAATCGAACTCTACCGGCTTGGTGCACACCGAGTACATGCTTGACCTAAACGGCATTGTTTCGTTTACTCCGCCAACTTCCGATGAAGGTCCATCGATTAGCAACTCAACCAACATCGATATTCGTGACGCCGCCGTGATGGGGCGTGACGCGAGCGGAAACTACGAATTTGCGTGGATCGGAGAGCTGGCCTCGAAATCTGAAATTGATTTGACGCTGAAACCCAGTACCATCCAATCGCTGGGCCAACCTTGGTCTGGCAACCCGATGTATCAAAACACGAACCGTGCCGCCGAGCAGATCTGGGACAGAAACATTGGAGAAGCCGACACCGCAACGCTGGGCACGATTGAAAATTTTCCTGAACTATCATCCGACTGGGGCAAGTTCGAACGGTTGCTGATGCAGTATTCGTCCGAACCAGATCACTTGTACGTCAAAGAAGATTTCAAACGGGTGTATCAGCAGATCAACAGCACATCAAAAGTAACACTAGGCCGAATGCTCGACACCGTACTAAAGAACCTCACACTTGCTCCGGGCGAATATCGATTGATCGGTGCGACTGACCAACGATTGGGCGCAACAAAATTCGATCCAGCTTCGACACAGATCGACCAGCAAACGTTAATCGTGGCACACTTGAAACGACCGCCGTTGCCACTCGCGAAACGTGACCGAAACGCATACGAAGATTTTGCGAGAACGGGCCGCTCCAATTTGGACTGGGAAAATGACGCCAAAGAGCTCGAAGAACTGAACGAGCTCGACTTGGAAAACGAAAACTGATCTCGATCAAAACACTCACACGACTTAAACATAAAACTGTAGACGGCATTAAATATGATTGAACTTCGCGGATTCGGAAAAGACTACGGTGAGTTCACTGCCGTCGAATCATTGGATTTGAAAATCGAAGAAGGCGAAATGTTCGGCTTCATTGGGCCAAATGGTGCGGGAAAGAGCACCAGCATCCGGTTTCTTGCCACGCTGCTTCGTGCCAGTCGCGGCGACGGAACCATCAATGGCTATAGCGTTTCGCAAGACCCAATGAATGTTCGTCGAAGCGTTGGCTACATGCCTGACGCATTTGGTGTCTACGACGGAATGAAAGTGTGGGAGTTTTTGGATTTCTTTGCCGTCGCATACAAGATCGGGCGTACCCAGCGAAAACAAGTGATCCGTGACGTGCTCGACCTGCTGGACCTGACATACAAGCGTGACGATTTCGTCAATGGACTTTCGCGCGGTATGAAGCAACGTTTATGCCTGGCCAAAACTCTGGTTCACGATCCGCCGGTTTTGATTCTCGACGAACCCGCGAGTGGACTCGATCCTCGCGCCCGTGTCGAAGTCAAAGCGCTATTGAAAGAGCTTCGACGGATGGGCAAAACGATTCTGATCTCTAGCCACATCCTCACCGAACTAGCCGACTGCTGCACCTCGATCGGAATCATTGAGCGTGGCAAATTGCTCATGCACGGACCTATTGATGAAGTTTATCAACGCATTCGCGGCAACCAAGTGATTGAAGCCCGTTTCGGCAGTAATCTCGACACGGGCCTATCTATCATCCGAAGCAACCCTAACGTTCGAGATGTCCAAGTCGACGGTTCAAAAATCACGATCGAATTCACTTCATCGGACCACAACCCGGCGGAGTTGCTGAAATCGCTAATCAACAACGAAGTCGAAGTGATCAACTTTGGTCAGAAAGATCCGAATCTCGAAGACGTATTCATGATGGTCACCAAAGGCTTGGTTTCCTAAAGGCTTGGTTCCCTCAAGGCTTGGCCCCTTTCTTTGGCTTAGCCCCTCTGGGTTTTCGCCTTCTAAGATTGGGACCTCCCCAAATCGTACGATGGACATTCCTGTCCGTCGCTACCCAGGTCGAGAAAGTCCACCCAAGAACGACCAGAACCCGACGACTCACTCGGTTCGCAGCCAATCACCAACGCAAACCGAGCCCTAACGTTGTAAATCCCCTATAAATCGCTTTATCTAACACTTACCAATCGCAGACTGAACCGCCGCGACAACATCACTTACTTCCGGCCAGCCCATTCTCAAAATGACTTTGCTGAAGAAATTCCCGGTCCGCTTTGCAACCACATTCCCATCGACAACGATATCGAACTGACCTCGTTTACCAGTGACAATCTGAACCGATTCGCCGGTTGCCTTTTCAATCTCTGCGGCAAAACTTGCCGCCTTAGGTTTGTAGCTTGATCACGTTGGGCAGTGATGAATCTCAATCGACATAGCGAATCCACTAAAAAATTCCAGAACGTTATCCCGCGACAACATCACGGGGCACATCTCAATTGGACTTGATACTCGCTTTAACGCAAGGTTGGGTTCAATTTAGCAAGATTGAACCAGGCCCGAATTCTTCGCCACCACCAGACTCCCACTGACGGCGAACTTCTCGCAAACCGTAGCAACACAGGTCAAACCGGTCACTCAATCGCTCAAGCAGTGTTGCGGGTGGCGCGTCTTTATCTGCCGCTTCGATTTCACTTGCAATCCGATACGAGCGTTTTCCGAACGAGCAGTAAACCTCAAAACGTTTGGAGGCATCTTCTTCGCCGCCCAGTGCTTCCGGATAGATACCCGCCCAGAACAAAGTAAAATCGCCAATGTGCAAATGTAATTCACGTTTCGCATCTCCCAGTCGGGCCGATGCTTCTTCTGCCATTTCGTGAACGCTCATCAATGGTTGACCTGTAACGCTGCGAATTCGGTGAACCATATCGCTGCGGACTGACCGCAAAAGCAGGTTAGTCAAATAGTCGACCAACGGCGGATCGACGACACCCAATTGTGATTGAAATGTACTTTCCGCAAGTCCAGCAAAGTACCGCTGGATCGGTGAACGCGGAATGTTTGAATCTTCTTTTTGGTTCTCGTCTGACATAAATCACCTCCTAAGGAACATCATGTTCCGCCCGCGAGCGATAGCGTGCGTGTTTGAACGGAGGCAGCGTTCTTCGTTTTCGAACGAGAACGAAAAAGCTGGGACCGTGGAAAACACGACCAATTTCTCTATTTCAAATCTAGTTCCGAAACCCGAAAAGGGTCAAGAGAATTTTTGACAGCACCGAGAATTCCAAGGCCATATAAACGGCAAAAACGGGACTTTTAAGTGAGATTCGAAAAAGCAACTTAAACTTTGCAGCAACTTACGGTGCGGTTTGGGTGAACGAATAACGCTTTCTAGATGCCCACCCCACATTAATCCACACTCTCACCTTCGCGTGATTCTCCAGCAATGAAGCGAGCTTTTGCCGCCTCGAATTCGACCGTGCGAGGAGTCATGTACTCCCTCAATTCTTCAAAACTGATTGGTTTGTAATCACACGCATCCACACCAACGTCCTTGGTTAGCAGTGACTTGTTTTTTTGATCCTCCGCCGTCAAACGATCATGCACGTGCCCATAAAGCTGCCAAGCGCCGTGAAACCGCCCGTCCCAACTACGCATCGGATAGTGATTAACCCAAATCTTTTGACCTTCAACCGAGATCATCCCTTGCTCAATCGTTTTTTTAAACAGCGGTCCAATTGAGCGATGATCGTGGTTCCCCCAAACGAAATTTACGTTCTTGCACATGATGCGATCGAGATAGCATTTCGCAACACTCTCTTTGCCCCAGCAAAAATCACCAAGCACCCACAGTGTGTCGTGTTTGGTCAGCCGCAAGTTAATTGCTTCCAGCAAAGCCGTATCGTGACGCTCGACGGTATCGGCAGACACCTCCCACCGCCCGCGCGGATCAGAAGAAAGCAACTCCAATTCCGATTCTGAAAGAAACGGACGTTGGCAATACTTGATGATATTGGCATGGCCGAAATGGGTATCGGCGGTAAACCAGACTTGCGACATGGTGGGTCTCCTGTGTTTCTATTTGGCTATTTGTTTATAGCCCAGTAACGACAAGAATCCCAAGAGAAGGTTCGCAAGGAGGATAGGGATAACGATATGAAACGTTAGGCCCCGCACGCCTCGCAACTGACGCCTGATATTTTTCGTCTAACCACTAACTCCCATTGATCTCCGCCAACATCGTTTCGGCAAACCCGGCAACGTCGTCCATCACATCGCTTGCCGACGCGCCTTCTGTCGTCGCAGCAGCAATGCGTTTCACGATTGCTGATCCCACGATCATTCCATCACAAACGGGTTTTAGTCGTTCGGCGTGTTCTGGTTTGCTTATCCCGAACCCAACGCAGATCGGCAAGTCCGTTTGCTCACGAAGCCATTTCAAATTGCCAACCAAATCGTCTGGCAGTTCGGTCCGCTCGCCCGTAATGCCCGTGATCGAGACGTAGTAGATGAAACCGGTCGTCTGTTTTGCAATTTCGATCGCACGCTCACGTGGAGTCGTCGGCGTGACCAATTGGATCAAACTAAAATCGTGCTCGCGACATTTCGCGGCCAGGTCGGCTGATTCGTCCACTGGCATGTCGGGAACAATTGCACCTGAAATCCCTGCCGCAACTGCCTGTTTGAGATATTCGTCGATCCCCATGCGATAAATGATTGCGTAACTCACCATCGTGACGATTGGCATTTTGATCTTCGGAGTCACCTGAGCGACAGCCTCGAAAACGTTTTTCAATTTCGTACCGCCGTTCAACGAGCGAGTGTATGAATCCTGAATGACCGGCCCGTCTGCAATTGGATCACTATAAGGAATGCCAAGCTCCGCCAGATGACATCCCGTCCCATCCAGTCGCTCCAGCATCGCAGACATGAACTCCAAGTCTGGATCACCTGCTGTAATAAACGGCATGAACGCTTTTTTGTTTTCGCTTTTGAGCTGTTTGAACAGATTGTCGATGGCCGACATAAATTAACCTTTGGATACTTGCTAGTTGATGTTTGTCTAAGCGACGAACTTCAATTTTAAAAAAGCGATGAGTGAATTTTTTACGACTGAAACTGGGGTGAATCTATCAGCGTTACGCCTTTAACCGCGGTTTAGTAAACAAGGCCCGTCGCTGTCACCAAAACGGCTAAATGTAGCTATCAAAAGCGGCATCATTGCGAAGGTTGCCTTTCAATTGAAATTTTTCAATTGAAATTTCCCAAAATCGTCAATCCGGATGCGTGATGATTCTGGATGCGTCATTCTGGATGCGTCATTCTGGATTCGTCATTCTGGATTCGTCATTGTAACGGACCACTAGGACGTCAATCCTGCTTCGGTTTTCAACCGTTGAATCTCTGCCGCATCTTTGTCTCCTCGACCGGAAAGACACACCACAACGATTTCGTCCTTTCCTCGCTCCTTGGCGACTTCCATTGCCTTGGCGACGGCGTGTGATGATTCGAGGGCCGGCAAAATGCCTTCGGTCCGTGCAATCAAATCAAACGTCTCGAGAGCTTCATCGTCACGACAACTTCGATATTCCACGCGACCGGTAGACTTCCAATGACTGTGTTCGGGACCAACGCCGGGGTAGTCCAAACCAGCTGATGCAGAATGCACATCGTCTGTTTGACCGTCTTCGTCTTGCAGCACGTAGCTGAAACTTCCGTGGAGCACACCGGGCTTTCCGAACGTCAAACTGGAAGCGTGTCGTCCGGGCGAATCATTCTCTCCACCGGCTTCGACACCAATCAATGGAACATCAGTGTTGGCGACAAACGGAAAAAACATTCCAGCGGCGTTACTTCCACCCCCCACACACGCCACGACGGCATCAGGAAGACGGCCGAATCTTTCTTCGGATTGCTTGATTGTTTCTCGGCCGATTACGTTTTGAAAATCGCGAACGATCATCGGAAACGGATGGGGCCCCACCACCGAACCCAGAATGTAGTGAGTGTCTTCGACGGTACTCATCCAATCACGCATCGCTTGATTCACCGCATCGCGAAGCGTTCGAGAACCAGTCGTCACGGGGCAAATCTCAGCACCCAGCATCCGCATGCTTTGTACGTTAGGTTGCTGACGCCTGACGTCTTCTTCGCCCATGTATACGACGCAGGGAATTCCAAAATGTGCACACGCGGTCGCCGTTGCGACGCCGTGCTGACCAGCCCCTGTTTCGGCGATCACTCGTTTCTTGCCCATTCGCATCGTCAATAGTGCTTGGCCAAGCGTACTGTTGATCTTGTGTGCACCGGTGTGATTGAGGTCCTCACGTTTGAACCAAATCTGTGCTCCACCACACTTTTCAGTAAGTCGTTTGGCAAAATAAAGCGGAGAAGGACGGCCGACAAAATCACGCAGGAGCAGATCCAATTCTTCTTGGAAACTTGGATCTTGCTGGGCTTTGCGATATTCGGCTTCTAGTTGATCGAGTGCCGCGACCAGGGTTTCGGGAACAAAACGCCCACCGAACTCGCCAAAGCGACCTCTGTCGTCAGGCAAACTGGCATCGGGACTCGGCTGGGGCAAAAATTGGCTGGGCATTCAATTAGGCGATTTTAAATGTCTGAAATGTAAGCGTATCATTGTCGAAGTCGTACCACGAACCGTCAATAGTCCGCGCCACTTGGAGCCAACCGCTCATTGTTTCCTTGGATAACTTTTGCCGCTATAAACGTGAACTCGCGGAGTTTCGACCCAAGGCATGTCAATCATTATGAGTTTTGAAAGATCGAATTTGGCTGATCCCATTTGAGAAGTCGAATTTGCCTGATCGAATTTGCTGTTTTAATCTTGCCGCCGACGAAGAATTTTATCCAATGCCAGAACTTCCTGAAGTCGAAACCATGCGCCGCGGCGTGCTCGAAATCGTCGGCGCAAAAGTCAGCAAAGCCGAACGCACGCCGTGCCCCAAACGTCCAATTGTTATCACGCCACGCATTGACCGATTGAACAAACGAGTTGAGAACAAAACGATCACTTCGGTCGATCGTTTGGGCAAACGGGTTGTGGTTCGGTTTGATTCAGATGACCGATTAATATTCGAGCCGCGTATGACGGGGCTGGTCTTGATCGCCGAGCCACCTACTGTCGAGCATTTGCGGTTCTCTCTTCAACTGAAAAAATGCCCCGTCAAAAAGCTGTTGTTTTGGGATCGCCGCGGACTGGGCAACGTGACGCTGCTTTCTGACGAGCAATACAACACCAAACTGACCGACGGAAAACTTGGCCCCGATGCAATGGATATCACCGCCGAAGTATTTCCGACACGATTTGGGAACAGCAAACGAGAAATCAAAGTCGCGTTGCTCGATCAATCAAAAGTTCTTGGAATCGGCAATCTCTATGCATCCGAAATTTTGCATCTGGCCAAAATTCACCCGCAGACTCGATGTGATCTCCTAACAGCAAAACGTTGGCAGTTGATTTACGTTTACATGCGAGAGGTTTTCGAGCTGGCGATCAAGTACGAGGGCTCGACGCTCTCTGACGGCACTTACCGAAATGCATTGAATGATGCGGGGAGCTACCAGAACGAGCACCGTGTTTACGACCGTGAAGGCGAAACGTGCCCAACCTGTAAACAGTCGAAAATTATCCGCATTGTCCAAGCACAACGCGCGACGTTCTTTTGCAAAAAATGCCAAACCAAGCGTTGAATTTTTGATGCCCCCGTAGGACTAAACGCTTCTGTGTGATGGACGCTCTGCGGCCAGCAAGTGCGCGAAAAAAAAGCGCCGTCAAAAGACAGCGCTCTTATTTTCATATACCAACTAAGCCCAATCGTCGACCGAGTCTCAAAACTCCATCAACCAACCTGGGCCACTCCGACTCTAAACGGTTGCCGCAGCGTTGATCTGCGAAACAGCTCCAGCGATTCCACGCGCCATCGGCACTGGAGATTTTTGACGCTCGATCGGAAGCATCAAAGTGAAACAAGTTCCTTTGCCGACAGAACTTTCGACTCGGATCTTGCCACCGTGGGCCTCGATGATGTTCTTGCAGGTCGCCAGTCCAACACCGGTGCCGCCTTTGCCTGTTTCATCAGGACCGGATTTGGTCGTGTAGTAAGGCTGAAAGATCTTGCGAAGTTTGTCTTGAGGAATTCCGGGACCGTAATCACGCACGCTCAAATCAACTGACTTGTTCTCGACGTTGTGCTTTAGCTTGATCACTAGCTGACCACCTTCGCTCATCGCTTGACGAGCGTTGATCAACAGATTCATTAACACTTGCTGGATCTGGTTGCCAATGCAAGAAACCTCTGGCAACTCGTCTGAGATATCCATATCGACAGCGATGCGATACTTTTGCATCTCGCGCTCAAGCAACACCATCGACTCATCGATCAACTGTGCAACGTCGGTCATCTCGAAGTGTTCACTTCGGTTGCGAGCCATCCCCAAAACAGCGTTGGTGATTTTTGAAGCACGCATGCCAGCCTTGTTGATCTTGTCGAAGGCTTTGTCGCGCGTCTCTTTATCGTCATGACGCATGCCCATTTTGGCATAGTTGATGATCGTCATCAGAACGTTGTTAAATTCGTGCGTTGTCGTGCTGACAAGTTCTCCCAACGCGGTCATCTTCTGTGATTGGTCAAGCCGCGTTTTGAGGGCGTTGATTTCATCCTGAAGTTGCTGAATTTCTTTTTGCTGGCACTCGCTCACAAGCCGATCCTTCCATGATCGTTAAATTTTAAGCATTCTGCGTTGACGAAGACTCCGGCCAACTCAACACAAACTCCCTGCTTTAACATCTTAATCGAATGGTTTGGTGGGCGGTGCGGCCGTAATTTCAAGGCCACACCGGCATTCGACATTCAATTTTGTAGATGCTGGGTGTATCGTCCAATTCCTCTGGGACTCTAAAACCGTTCTCTTTATAATCCGCTTGGGTAAGAGGCGAATTGAATTCCAAAAAATCACTCAATTTCGCTAACAGCTTTACCCCCCAAACAAAGCTCGGTCAGCGTGTCCGAATTCTGAAATTTTTGGATTCGAATTTTTGCTGACGCTGCCCATACAAACGACAAAGAATCAGTTTCATTCGATGAAGTTTTTTGGAGTGACTGAAACCCCATCCTCATGTGGTTCATGGAGTTAGCGACAGTCGCTCGGCAGCAGGGAAGTTACCATCGCGGCAAAGTGATTGAGACCCGCGGCAAATTTCCCAGCGTTTCGGATCACCGTTTGGAAACTGGATAGAAGCTGGATAGAAACTCAACGCCAAGGAATGGCGTGTTAGGAATTACAGGGAAGTAGAAATATGAGCACGATTGAATTGATTGACCAATTGGTCGACATTGCCAGCCAGCTAGGCTATCGCGTCCGTTACGATTATTTCGGTGGCACAGGCGGCGGCATCTGCGAGTTTTCGGGTAACAAATGGTTGTTTATGGACCTTGCACTTACGTCTGCGGAACAGCTTGAGCAGTTAAAAGATGCGTTGGCCAATGAGCCGCTTTTGTCGACGGTGGACATGGGTGAGTCGGCGAAGAGGTCTCTTTTGGGACGAGCTGCATAGGTCGGCAAGAACAGGTTTTGTTTTCGATCGGCTATTTCGGCGGTATCTACTGGCAAAATTGTTTGGGCCGTAACTATTAGTCTGTCAGAACTGAATTGACGGGTGCGATGTTTGCGCAGAGCGTGAGCACGGCACCCCCAAATTGGCTCAACTAGACGGTTCAATTCCGCTTTGACGGTTCAATTCAGCTTTGTCGGACAAATGGCTCGCTATCGCCAAAACGGCTGATGAAGCGGTTGATTTTTGGCTAGTTGCTAACTGCTCTTGGTTGTTGGCAGTTGGCTATTCGAATCCATACAAGCGTGCTTTTTGTTCACGCAGGTGGATCAATTGATAATTGTCGGTCGTGTTGTAAAGCGCGATCAACCTGTCGAGTGCGTTGTGCAGTTTCGATTCCAATTCGCTTGGAACATTTTCGGTTAGTGCTATGGCTCGCTTCAAACTCTCATAGGCGTCGGCCAGGAGCGGTTCTGCTTCTTCATATCTTTGTTGCCCAAAAATCGCCGCGCCCAGTTTAGATTGAACGTCGAACGCAAGTGCGGAATCTGGCGCTCGAGATTGTCTAATCAAATGACATTCCTGCAAGTGTTTTTCTGCTTCTGCCCAAGCTTTCATTTTCAACATTCGCGAACCGCACGCGTCGAGAACTTTAGCCAGTTCGAGACTGTCGTTTTGAAGTTTACTTCGAGCATTCTCAATCTGCCGCTGCGTCCACAACTGCGCGGCCTCAAGATTACCTGCGTACCGATAGTCTTCAGCGATGGTCTCTGCGATGTGAAAAACAGCGGCGAGATTCTGTCCTTCTTTGAATGCCTCTTCTAGCAACCTAATTCCATCGTGATCCGGGTCTTCTGTCTCAAGATAGTTCATCCCAAGCCGAGTTTTGATTGCGAATCTTTCGCGGGTATACATATTGTCAGGGTTAATTTTCATCGCGCTGTCGATCCAATCCAGCGTCGTCTGATCTTTCTCGATGGACTTTTTCAGTTTTCCCATACGACGATAAACGATCGCCAAATTCCCCCTCGCCTGACGCACCCATGAATCGTTGAAATTCAATGGCCGTAGATTTTGAAGGGCTTGAGCGAGAATGCCTTCGGCTTCCGCCAGTCGTCCCTGTTGAATGTAAACCCAACCAAGTGTAGCTCTTGCCTTTCGCAGCGGAATTCTGTTGCTGCCCTGCAAACTTTTGAGCGACTTGAACAAGCCGAGAAGCTCTTTCTCAGCATCATCGTATTTATGCAGTTCGCAGTAGGCTTGGGCGAGATAGCCTTTGATCAAAAACGCATTGGGGTGCTCGCCCCACTTATTGTTGCGGTAAATCTCGAGGCTTTTGTTCAGCATCGGCACCGCCGCTCTGAATTGATTTTGATCTTCAAAATGCCTGCCGCGTTTTAAGTTACACCTGCCGCGGTCTTTAAGTGACGCCGCGATGCTCAAGGGATCAGGGGCACTTCTTTTGCGATGAGTATTCAAGACAAATTCGTGCAGTGCTTCCGCTTCGTCGAAACGATTCTGTTTTTCATACAAAAGTGCAAGGTCACTGTTGATGCTGAGCACGCTCGCACGCGAGAGACTTTTTGAGCCCGCCAAATCAGTTGCCAACACTTCAAGGTGTTTGGCCTCGGCCTCTTCATCGCGATCTAGTTCCCGGCACAAAATTGCCAAATCGTTTCGAAGCAGCAGGGTAACCTCATCGTACTCGCCCAACACTTCGCGGCTGATGTCGAGGGCTTTGCCGCAAAGTTTCTCTGCGTCGACCAACCGTGACTGGCTCAGATAGACCTGAGCCAACTTCCGCATCACATGGATCGTCTCGGGTTCCCTTTCTCGCCCCGCAGAAATTTGATAGCCCCAAACGTCTCTGTACAACCGCGATGCTGTTCCGAATCGCCCACTGTTGAAAAACGCGTTTGCAAGATTGGTTTTCATTCGCGTTTGGAGTTCTGGTTTTTCGGCGAAGTGCTGCTCGACTTGCATCAGTGCACGGTCGAGCATTGCATCCAATTTCAAATTCAAATTGGGGCGCAAGCCAGCCACCATTTGTGATTCGGAACCCGTTGGATTGAGAATGTCATCGAACACATAATCGCTGATTGCCTGAGTGTCAGCCTTCGCACGTTGCGCTTTGATGGCTTGCCAAGTCGTTCCAATCAGACCGAGCACTAACGAAGCCGCCACGATCGCCGAGGTAGCCAATGCTGCTTTGTTTCGGTTTGCGAATTTACTAAACAAGTACACCGGCGAGGGCGGGCAAGCTGCCACGGCGTCACCGCAAATAAAGCGATCAATATCGTTTGCGAGCTCGTTACAAGTTTCGTATCGTCGATCGCGATTCTTTTCCATCGCTTTCATGACGATCCAGTCCAACTCGCCGCGAACAATTTTTCTTTCTCGCCCCAGTTTCGCCGTTTCATTTTGGTCAGGATCGAGGAGGGCGCGAGCCTGTGATTTTTCGGCGATACGAGTGCTTGGTTTGGGGGGATCTTCTTTCCGAATGATCTTTAGCATTTCATCCAACGGAGCAGCTCGAAGTCGCTCCTTATCAAACGGCGGGCTCCCCGTGAGCAGCTCGTAAAGTAAAACGCCGAGCGAATAAATATCACTCCGGGTATCAACGTCCAATTGATTGACTCCCGATTGCTCAGGGCTCATATAGTCGTACGTGCCAATGATCTGCCCAACTCCCGTGTACACGGTCATGTTGTTCAGTTGCTGATTGATGGCTTTTGAGATGCCGAAGTCGATGACTTTTGGAACGGGCTGACCATCGTATTCGGTGACCAGAACATTGGATGGCTTGATGTCGCGGTGAATGATTCCTTTTTGATGAGCGTGCTGAATCGCAAGGCACACGGACTTAAAAAGCTCTAGCCGCTCTTGAATGGACAACTGATTTTGGTCGCAATAATTCGTGACCTGTTCTCCCTTGACCAATTCCATTACGAAATAAGGTCGCCCCTTGTCGGTTGTTCCAGCGTCAAGAACCTTCGCGATGTTGGGGTGATCCATCATCGACAGGACCTGTCGTTCGGCATCGAATCGCGCGATGACTTCGCGCGTATCGACTCCCGGTTTGATGACCTTCAGGGCCACCATTCTGCGGACCGGTTTCAGTTGTTCGGCTCTAAAAACAACGCCCATTCCTCCCTGAGCAAGCTCTTCGATTAGCGTGTAGCCGTCGATTTTTTCGCCAGGCTGAACTTTGACGAGCTCGGGAAACAGCGAATGATCCAAGATTCGCCCTTCCGTTGAATCAGCATCCAAGAGAAGTCGAACCTGTTCTTTGAGACTGGGCTCAGAACAGAGCTCGTCAAGTTTCGCGACTTGCTGGTCTCGAGGAACCTCAGTCACCTTCAAGAAGATCCTCTCCAACTCGTCGAAATTCGAGCCCAATGAACTACTGGAGCTCTTGGATTTTTCGGTGGAACGTGTTGGGTCAATCAAAAGACGTTGATGGGTTAAGACAAGAGTCGGGCCGGCTCGAATTTGCAGTTTAGAAATTTACGCGTCAACTGCGTCTCAAAGCCTTCAATCTTTTTCTTGCATTTTTGTCTGGAGCCACGCCCTCGCGAATCTCCAGCGTCGTTCGACTGTCGATAGGCTCACATCGAGAACTTTTGAACATTCCTCGCAAGTCAGGCCGGAAAAAAATCGAAGCTGCACAATCTCGGCGTTCTCGGGAGACTGACGCTCAAGCTCGGTTAACGCTTCATTGAGTTCAAGAAGATCGGCTTCCCACTCACAGGCGGGCAATGAGATCCCAGAAAGCGATTGATGAATAGCGTCACCGCCGCGTTTGGCTCGTTTTCGACTTCGAGCCGCATCGATCAGGATCCGCCTCATCGCCTCTGCCGCGACTCCATAAAAGTGCTTCCTGTCGCGCCATTCGCTGTGTTGGCTCGCCAATTTCAAATAGGCTTCGTTGACCAAAGCAGTCGTGTTGAGGCTCTTATCGCGACGTTCACCTGAAAGTCGGTTTCGCGCGATCGCTTTGAGGTGACTGTAAACAAACTCGTAGAGCTCTTCCTGCCGAACTGGAAGAGCTTGAAGAAGGCGTGTTAGGTCCTCTTGGGCTGAATTGTCGTTGTCTTTCGAGTCCATTTCGTTCCTCAAAATCTGATCCAGCCGTCTCAAGCTTCTTTAGATTTTAGTTCGGTATCGTTCATGACCATTGTACTCACATTTGATTAAGCACACTCCTGCAACAAACTGCTTGCCTCAACTAGCGACAAACTTCTCGGTCAGACAGAAAGATACCACTACTTTTCAGGGGATATAAGTGGCGAAAATTTCGACTGGCAATTCAGACGTTTCCTCCACATCCTGTGACTTACTTAATGATGCTCGTGAAATCGTTGGAGGCCAGAAAACAGCAATCATCTCAAGCTAATCCCCAAGTTTTTTGAAGCGGGTGCCAACAGAAAAGATACAAACCATCCGTTCTTCACTCAACTTAACCCCTGTTTTACTGAGGAAAAACGTCGTGACAGCGTTTGTCTGGCAAAAAAGATCTCGTTTCAAAAAATTCCTGAAAATAAATGAAGGGGTCGAAGGCTAAACTCGCGTAATAAACTGAATGACAATCCATCAGCGAGTCGGCTCAAAGGTGGCATGCGGCAAATCGCAACACCGCGGAGTGTGAGAACAAGGGTCTGATGCGTTGTAATAGGGCTTGAATTTTCCTTGACCAAGTCAGGGACAAGCAGGCAGTCCTCCACTGGCCGGACTTTGAACGGCCGGTGGGGGCTCCTTGCGGACTTGGCAAATTTCTCAGGGCGAATTGCTGCCATTTTCTCTATACTTTTCTAACAGGCATCAAAGTCAGTCGAACCAAGAACATCTATGGAAATTTCAACGATCGTACGCCGCCATCGCGCCTCATCCGGTGCAGTTCGAAATCTGTTTCTGGTGGTTGCGATTATTGTTGTTGCTAACTTTAGTCAAATCGCCAACGCCCAAGATACGTCCGCCAATGACAAAAAAGCGCAAGATCCTGCCGTTGAAGCAACAGTAGGTGAGACGACCGCGCGTGATGACATGGCGAAACCGCACAAGCTCCGAAAGCGCGGGAAAACGCTAATCGAGGGAGAAGATTTCTCGGAGATGAGCGACTCACGCTATCGCCTCGAAGAGTCGAAGTGGTGCAGTGGCAACGAAAACATCGGCTACTTTTGGCAACACTCCTGGGTCGAGCTGAAGGTCGATGTCCCTGAAATGCTCAACTACACCCTTTCGGTTCAAACAGCATCGGAAAAAGGCACACAGCTGGCGGTTCTATTGATCGATGGGAACGCTGAAGAAAACTTACTGACCAAAATTGACGTCCCTAAAACTGAAACTTGGCATCAGTACGCAAGCACAAAAGACGTTACGATTTCGCTCCCTCCCGGCGTCCAAACGCTCCGATTCTTAAACTTGGTCGACGGTGCGAACATCGACTACTTTACATTTTCCGCCGGCGATCGCGACGACGTCGTAACGACTCACCTCGCCGCAAACGCGGGGCCCGATATCAATCCTCTAAAGGGATTTAACTCCGGTTGGTGGAGACCAGACGACGATTATGCATCGGTAGGATTTCAGTACATCGAATGGGGAAAACTTGAACCTGAAGATGATGTTTTCAATTGGGATAACGTCGAAGAAGTTCTCAATCGCCCCGGTTCAAAGGGTCGTCATTTCATTCTACAGTTCGCTGTCGATTGGGATGACTGGAACAAAAAGAAACCAGAGGGCGACAGTCACTACAAAGGGCCAGACTGGCTACTGCGAAAAGTAAGAGAGAATCGCGGACGTGCTTATCCCGACGACCCCAACAGCAGGATATCCAGAGCGACTCGCTACAACGATCCTGTTTTTATTGCTGAAGCCACCGAAGCAATCGAAGCGTTAGTCGATCATTACAAGGATGATCCGCGAACGTTTGTGATTCAGGTGGGAGTCCTTGGCTATTGGGGAGAGTGGCACACGTTCCCTCGCGATGACTGGAGCCCAACGGATGCGACAAAAATTGCAATTCTCGAAGCCTACAGAAAGAGTCTCGGCAAAGATGGACTGACACAAGTTCGCTACCCAGACGAACCCGTTGCCACACCTCGCCCAGGAATGGGATACACCAACGGCAGTGCGACTTTGACGGACCATGGGAGAGAGTTCGGCGATGTGATCGAAAAAGGCGAACTATGGAAAAATGGTCCGGTGGGTGGTGAGTGGCCACCAAGCGTTGAGCCAAAACACTGGAGAGATTTTTTCTTGTCAGAAAAAGGATTAGCCTTCATCAACCAAGCTCGCTATAGCACCTTGTTGATGCCTGAGGCGAAAGAAATCAAGCAGAAACTGCCGAGCTGGAATCCAAACGGTTGGTTCATGAAAATGCACCGGCAATTCGGCTACAACTTTCAAGTAAAAACCGTCAGCCATCTCGCCTCGGTCGATGCGGCGAAACAAACTCATATCGAAGTCGACCTTCACAACGCAGGTATCGCGCCGTTCTACAAAAACTGGGATGTGCAACTGGCAGTCCTAAAAACTAAGTCATCTGAAGTTCATGAACTGATCGAAACGGATTTTGACCTTCGTAAGCTGGGGCCCGGCGAAACGAACCATATTGTCGCAACGACAACGAAAAAGCTTGACCCGCGTGTTGATTACCAAATTGGCATTCGGATCCTTCAACCGGGCGCGGACAAAACAAAGCCTGCCTCTTGGAATTTAGACGCACGCAACACTTATGTTGTTCTTGCCAACGATGTGAAAGTGACTAAAGGCGAATGGAAACTAGACGACTCGCTGAAAGAAGAACAAGCTTTGAAATCGGGCAAAGTCTTGAGAGGTGGTTGGAATATCCTTGACGATTTCCAGCATCGACTGCCTGAGACAACGCAAAAAATCGGCGGCAAATTTTTTCCGCTTGACGGATCTTTCCGGCCTACCGAGTCCAACAAATAGGGCTGCCCAAGACAGAACTGTGTTGTTCTCGCAGCGATTCGCGTTCTTTCTGAGCAGGTACATCGAGATCGCACATTCGAAACATTGCGAATCAGTAAATCGGTAAATCCAGGGAACGCTCACAAAGTCGGCCCGGCAGCGTATCGTTAGTGATTGACGCGTCAACGTTGGACTACTTTTCTTCCAACATTTTTTCGATCGCTCGTTTCAGATCGCCTTGATAGACGCCAGCCATCTGGACTTTGCCGGCACGGTCGATTAGGAACAATCCATTTCTTTGTGGACTCCCCCAAGCTGCCTTTGACAAATTATCTTTGTCGACAACGCAGGGCCAATCGATACCATGCTTCTTCACGAACGCGGGCATGCGCTCTGCCAGTTCGGTCGAGTGAACTCCGACCACTTGTACGTCTCGATCGGCAAACTCGGCCATCACGTTGCGCACATGGACTTCATCTGGTCTGGGTCTAGGACCTAAAGTCCAGCCGTTCCAAAAATGAACAATGACGATTTTGCCTTTGTAAGTTTTAAGATCAAATTTATCGCCACCGGGTAGCCCAATTGCAGACAATGCAGGAGGCTCTTTACCTTCCAACGCACGCATCCGTTTTAGACTGGATGGGCTACCTCGCCGAACGATTCCATCGCTCCCCAAATCAAACCAGGTATTCTGAACATCGGAATGCGAAAATTGATTCAGGTTCGGAACGCTCCGCTTGAACTCCGCGATTTGATCGTCAGTGATTTGCTCTGTTGTCCTGACACGCAATATCCGAAGCGCTGGAAGTTTTGCAAAGACCTGCAAATCTTCTGGACCGACAGGTCCTCTTACTTCTAAATACCTGAGCTTGGTTTTGGCCAACTCCCCGATTCCACCAATGCCGCTTTTGCTAACTTCATTAAATGAAACGGACTTAAGGCTGGGCATCATTGAAACGGATTTGAAAAAACCAGCGTCCAGAGGCAAATAGTTTTCGACCTTCAGTTCTTCAAGCTTTTCAAGCTTTTCAAAAATGGGCCAATACTGATCATCCAGAAGCATGCCGTCCAATTCCAAATACTCCAAGTCCGTCATTTTGCCCAACAATTTCCAATCGTCCATCGCAGGCCAAAGGTAGGGCGCATCGGCATTTTGCTCAAAACTTAATTTAAGTGACGTGAGTTTGGGCAATTGAATGATCGTCTCAATGCAAGCCGACGTTGCGATCGTCGACCGAATCGAAAACCGCTCAAGATTAGTCAACGATGCGAGATGAGCGATACCAGCATCGGTAACATCCTCACAGTTTTGAATGCTCAGCGACTCCATCCCTTTCATTTTCCCGACTTCGACCAGAGCTTCGTCCGTTAGCCCGCCACTAAAATCAAAGCTCTTCAATTTCGTCAACTTGCTCAGCGAACGAATTCCCTCCGTTGTTAAATTGAAGTGTGCTGTAATTTTCTCAAGCGATGGAAGGTTGCCAAGATAAATCGCAGCCGCATCACCGAGCTTTCCCTGTTTCATATAGAACCGAAGCTTTTTCAGCTTGGTCAAGCCTTCCAAATTGGCAAGCCCATTTTCAGTAACGTTGGTATAATCCAACGTCAGAGTCTCAAGATTCTTTAGTCGACGGATGTGCTTGAGTCCGGCATCAGTGATTGCTGTCCCGCTCAAATCCAAATGCCTCAACCGTTCCAACTGGACAATGAGCTTCATGCTTTCATCATTGATCGGAGCTCCTTTTTCGTAAGCACCGAATGAAAGCGATTCCAGTTTTGGGAGCATCATCAGGTTTTCCAATCCAGATCCGTCTACGTTTGATCCTGCCAAGCCCAGCGTTTCTAAGTCTTCACAATTAGATAACGCGACTAGCCCTGCATCTGTAATCGGATTGTCACGCAGCGAGAGAACTCGCAGTTTTTCGAACCGTTGAATGACCGTCATCGATTTATCAGTAATCCCGAATCCTTTGTCTGCAAATCCATAAACTGACAATCGCAGGAACTCCAAATTTGTAAAACCAGCCAAGTGTGCGAATTCTTCATCATTGACAGGACAACTCCGCAGCACCAGCCAACGGATCCCGGTTAGATGTTTGATGTGCTGAAACTGATTTTCAAAAGAGGGCGCGTTTTTGAAACTAAGGAAATGCACTGAATCCGGCGGCAAGCTCGCCAAGGGAGATAGATCGCTGCTTGAATCTGATGACACTTCCAGGCGTATCAGGCGATCGCCAGGAAGTTCGACCTCTCCCTTGGCGGGTCCAATTTTCTTGAACTGTTTCCCACCATAAATTTCGACATCATCGTAAGGCGTTGAGATCGGTACCCCAACGTAGATTTCGCCTATGGAACGATCACTTGGGAATATGAGCGTGCGCGTTTTTGCCGGTTCGTTTTGTCCAAGACCAAGATTGACTGTCAGGATCGACATGAGAATTGCGAAAAAAAATGACGCTTTGATAGCTTGTAACATTATTCATCTCAAGCAAAGGTTTGATGGAAAAGGCCAGCTCAAAAGTTGTACCCAACGAATTCTCGCAAATCGAATTCTTGGGAGCAGCGCATAACGGAGCTTTAATAACGGAGCTTTATTTACGAAACACTTTCAACCAAGATAGGTTGCGATGCATTTCGTGAATTGCGTCGGTCAATCTTGCGCGTAAATTGCCTCAACGGATGCAAACGATCCCCTGCGATCGAATTTGTGCTAACTCCGAGGCTACTAAGGCTCACGCCTCAATCGCGATACCAACATCTCAAGAATTGATGCCATCGACTGGGATTGTCGCCGCTTGTTCCAATCGAAGCGTCCTTGGACCCCTCTTCCCATCGGCTCCAAATATTCGGAAGCACAACCGTCTCCATACTCATTAGCTGGATTTCATTTTCGACAATCCACAGATTGGCAGCCCGAACGGCTTCGTCGAACGACTCGTGCTCGCCCGGGTTGAGGAATCCGGGAGCTTCAATTTGCTTGGGAACGAAATCTTTATACTTCAGCACAACGGGCTCCACTTATTTCGCAAGGTATAGCTTTTGCGTTTCAATGTACTTTTCGACACTGCGCGGCGTCAAATATCGGATGGATTTTTGATGGGTAACTTTTTCGCGAACGATACTGCTACTGATCATTACGTTCGGTGATTCCATTGCTGCACTTTCAAACAGCTGGTAACGACTTTCATCAACATACTGTCTGAACACGGTCAAATCGACTTCGCCGGAACCCGGTCGGTTCACCACCAATGGGATCGCCAACTCACAGATTCTTTCAGGTTGATGCCAGGTCGAAAAATTCTCCAACGAGTCGTCGCCCATCAGCAGAAACAAATCATCATCGGGATTTGATTCGGTAATCTGAGTCAACGTTTCAACGGTGTAGCTAATACCGCCACGCTCGATTTCCAATTTCGAAAGTCGAAACGACGCGTGGCCACTGATCGCCAACTCAATCATTTCAATCCGCTGCCGGTCCGTTGCATGGGCTCCATTTTGTTTGTGCGGGCCGAACGCTGATGGAACAAACCACACCTCGTCTAAGTTCGCTTGCTCTCGGCATTGCTCTGCCAAGATTAAATGTCCATGGTGAATCGGATCAAACGACCCGCCATATATTCCGATCCTCATTGATTATTCCTGAACGTCGAACTTGAAAGTTTAAGAGCGTACGAATGTAAGAGCCAATTTTCGAAGCTGTATTTTATCGAAATGTCACATTTAGGCACGACCCTCAGTCGACTCAATCTGAACACGTTTATGCCGAGTCGCAACGAATTTTTTCGGCTCCGATTCCAACGATAACGGATCCTATGTTTTCTACGCCGGTGACAAAAGTTGCCTTGACCCAACGTGTCAATCAGTTCTGATAGGGTGGTAGTATGGACCAGAAATCGCTTTTTAATGTTGAACCTCAGCCTTGGCAGCTTGATGACCAAGACGACTGGCTTGCTGCGCGGATCGCATTTTCAAGTGCTCCGTATGGACCCTACGATTATTCAATTCCGTCTGAGTTAGAAAAATCAGTCAAACCTGGTGTTCGAGTCGAAGTCCCACTGGGACGCGGCAACCGGAAAATGACAGGCTACTGCATCGACGTCATTGGTCCATTTCACCCCGATGCAAAATCGGTAAACCCTCAAAAACTCAAGCCGATCGCAGTCGTCCTCGACACTCAATCGTTGATCAATCCCAAACTTCTGGGGCTGGCCCATTGGATCAGCGAATACTACGTGTGTCCGCTCGGCCAAGTCATCGACACCATCGTTCCGCCGGGTGTTCGATCCAAAGCTGGCACACGAGAGATGCTGTTCCTGAGCCTGTCAAAGGAATTGAGCGGCGGCATTCCTTCGTCGATGAAACTGACGGAACTACAAAAGACCATCATCAACACGTTGGCTGGAACGGTTCAAGACTGGACAACCAATGAACTGGCGGAAACGGTCGGCTGTACACAAGGGCCGATTTCGACGCTTCGCAAACGTGGTTTGATCGTCACCACAACGCGCCGCGTTCAACAGCAAACTCACGAGATCCCGCGGGAAAAACGGATGGAAGATCTCGTCCTCAACGAAGAGCAACAGGTGGCTCTCGACGCGATCAGTCAGCATATCAATGACGATTCACATCGTACATTTTTGATGCACGGCATCACTGGAAGCGGCAAAACAGAAGTCTACATTCGAGCCATTCAAAAGATCGTTGAGTTTGGTCGGCAGGCCATTGTTCTCGTGCCTGAAATTAGCTTGACGCCTCAAACGCGGCAGCGATTTCGCGCACGTTTTGATCGCGTGGCGGTTTTGCATTCCCACCTGACCGCCGCCCAACGTGCTTGGCATTGGCAGCAAATCGCAGCCGGTAACGTACAAGTCATTGTCGGTGCGCGAAGTGCGATTTTTGCACCGACGCCAAATTTGGGATTGATCGTTCTCGACGAAGAGCACGACGGTTCGTTCAAACAAGACAAAGCCCCACGATACCACGCCCGCGATGTTGCCGATTGGCGAGCACGCAATGAAGGCGTTCCGCTGGTTCTCGGCTCCGCCACTCCGTCGCTTGAGACTTGGCACAGGGCAGGGGAGGGGACTTACGAAAAACTCTCACTCAAAAAACGCGTTCTCGATTTGCCGCTTCCCGACGTGGCGACAATCGACTTGCGAGTTGATTTCGGTGGCAAGAAACGGTTTGGCCCAATCAGCCAAAAACTTCGTGCGGAAATCAATCAAGCGATCAAAGACGGTGGACAAGTCATCTTGCTTTTGAATCGGCGTGGTTTTTCAACGCGAATTCAATGCCCCGCTTGCGGCAACGTTGAGACTTGCCCCGATTGCTCGATTCCGCTGACCCATCACGCTGAAGGCAGCAAAGCCGTTTGTCATTATTGCGATCACCAGATCCCCGAACCCAAACGGTGTTCAGATTGCAAGAATCCATCCATTCGATTTTCGGGACTGGGAACACAACGCCTCGAAGCCAACGTCACGGCGATGTTTCCTGATGCCGCCGTTATGCGAATGGACACCGACACGATGCGCAAGCCGGGTAGCCACGAAAAAGCGTTAGATCGTTTTCGAAACGGCGAGATCCAAATTCTGCTGGGCACACAAATGATCGCCAAGGGTTTGGACTTTCCAAATGTGACATTGGTCGGAGTGATCAACGCGGATACGGCGTTGCACCTTCCTGATTTTCGCGCCGCCGAACGTTCGTTTGGATTGGTCACCCAAGTCGCCGGTCGCACGGGCCGAGGAGAAAAAGGCGGTCGCGTTTTGGTGCAGACTTTTAATCCAGAGAACGAAGCCATCGTGTCGGCAACGCAGCACGACTACATTGGGTTCTCTGAAAAAGAATTGCCCAACCGAGAAGAGCACAACTATCCGCCATATGGCTTGCAGGCACGGATTGTGATCCGGTCCGAGATTGAATCTAAAGCCGAACAAATGGCAGACCACATCGCCGAACAAATCGAATTGAGTTCCAGCGACCTCGAAGCCGACGTCACCGTGCTCGGCCCGGCCCCTGCGCCTGTAGAAAAACTAAGAGGCAAATTCCGGTACCACATGCTACTGAGTTCCAATGTGGAAGGCTCGCTTCAAAATGTCATCCGCCGCGCTCAAACGAAAATCAAATCCATTGACGACGTCCAATGGGTCGTGGACATCGACCCGCAAGACATGATGTAGTGGCGAACGCAAAGTGATTCATGCGACCGCTAGTCCGAATTCTTCCGCGAAAGTGCAGCTCAAGTGCGCAACCCCGCACTGCTGATCGAACGCGGAATCAAAAGCAAAATCGTAGGTGACTCAAAATCTTAAATGCCGCCCTCTGAAAGAACCGCTGCTGTAGTACCTCATTGATTGAATCTGGATTGATCCTGACTCTTGGTTTGTATGTGTTAGCGGAACGCTGGAGCTAACTCGCCACCTGTCGTTCCAGTCGTATTCCAAACTCCAATAGAAAAGGGAGCCACGATCGTCCTTACTTTCAAATCTGATCCAAGATTCATTGCGACCCTAGACCTTGGAGGCCAGTGAGTTGGATTCCGTCAAGTAAATCGCCACTGGGCATTGCTCTGGCTTGTGAAAGTAAGCGGTTCTACAATGGCATCGTTGTTAGCAATCATTTCAGAAAGCCCAATCGTTCATGTCTTACCGCGGCATCAAGCGCGTTCTTGGCGAATCCAGTTTGGAACGGAAAATCCGTATCCTGTTTGGACTTTGCCTCCTGGCGCTGATCAGCGGAGCTTTCTTTTGGGTTAATCGAATCACCGAAGATTTGATCTATCGCAACACGCGCGACCAAGCCAACAGCCTCTACTCAGATTTCATTCTTCGGAATCACTTAAAAGGCATCCAGGAACTTGAGGATCAGTCAAAGGTTCAAATCGGTTCGGCTGGACTTTTTGAATCGTTTGCCAAACTTCCTCCGACCACGCCTTACGATGCCAAAGTCATTGTCTTGGACGATTCGATTGGCTGGAATCAACTACCACGAGAGAAAACGATCGTCGCTACCGACCCCAACGATGTTTATTTCTTGGAGAAACTGGCGGCCGACGCGATCGAAAAACAAATCGAACAAAACGAACTGGAGGCACTGAAACTCAGTGATCCAATTGCTTACGCCGAAGAGATCAAACGGCTTGCGGCACTCCCGGTTGACCCTGAAAAAAACAAAACGGTTGAAGAAGATTTCTCAACTGGCAAAGAATACGTTTACTACACGCCGGTCATTTTCAAAGCCGATTCGGAATGCTTGGGTTGCCACACCCCGACTGCAAGAGACCCTGCAAACTTTCCAAGGCTGGACGAAATTACCAAGCTGTTAATGCAGCCGGAAAAGACGCGCGAGTACGAGCGAGAACTGAACCTCGAAAAACTCAATTTCGCTCCGCCCGCGTTTCTCAGAATCACTTTGGACAACGAGATTACCCAAGGAGCGATCACCAAGAGCCGAGCGATTTTGATTTCGGTGGCGATCGTGACGACTGTTTTGTCTGTCGCGTTACTCTGGGTCATTGTTCGATACGTCATCGTGAAACCGCTCGCTCACCTTCGTGATGTGACCGAAGAAGTCAGCCATGGCCGGATGGATGTCCGCGCCGAACTGGGAACCGGCGACGAATTCGAAGAGCTCTCTCGCTCGTTCAATCGAATGCTGCGCCACCTTCTCGATACACAACTCGCGCTGCAATCGGCTAATGAAGATCTTGATAAGAAAGTAGACGAGCAAGCGCAGTTGACGCTCAAGCTATATGAAATGAACCAAGTCCGTGGCGAATTCCTGGCGAACATGAGTCACGAATTGCGGACGCCACTCAACAGCATCATTGGATTCTCGGAGATTTTAGAAAACGCAAAAGGGCTTGGTGACAAACAGGTTCGATTCGCATCAAACATTCGAAACTCTGGGCGATTGCTGCTTGACTTGATCAACGACATCCTCGACATGGCGAAATTGGAAGCCGGTATGATGGAGGTCAAACCCACCGAGTTCAAGATTGATCAACTCGTCGGAGAGATGGTTGAGATGGTTCGCAATCTCGCCGAAAAGAAAAACATCAAACTGGAATTCGAAGCCGACAAGAACTTTCCTGAGTTACTTCAGGACATCATCAAAGTCAGACAGATTCTCACCAACCTGCTTTCCAACGCGATCAAGTTTACTCCTGAGGGCGGTCGGATCAACGTCGAGGTGAAGAAGATCGCTGAGGTTCGAATAAGTGGCGAGGCAAACCCCAACGACAGTCTTCGTGATGAAGGCCCTGTTGGCGCAGAGGGTACGCTTGCAGAACTTATGCAGATCAAGGTTCAAGACACGGGGGTCGGTATCGCAGAATCCGATCAAGCGATTGTGTTTGAAAAATTTCGTCAAGGTCCTTCCGCCATTGGCGAAGATGCACTTACGCGAGAGGTCTCTGGAACAGGTTTGGGGCTGTCGATCGTCAAAGAGATTTGCATTTTGCTTGGCGGAACGATTGAGCTTGAATCAGAAGTCGGAAAAGGCAGCGTTTTCACCGTGACGCTACCTTGGCGGTTTGTTCAGATCCCAAAAATCAATTCTGAAATCTCACAAACGATTGACGAGCTTACGAAATCACAGCGTGTGGATTTTGCAAGAGCCAGCCTTACTCCCAAACCGCCATCGAGTGAGGACGATGCGAACAATGACGATGCATCGAGTGAGGAGGTTCTGCAAGAAAGCGAAACAGATCCAGCGAACCCATAGCTGGTCGCAAGCCGGTCGCTAGATACTTGACCTGCAATCAATTGCCGTTGGCGAATCGTTCTAGCTCGCGACGAATGCTCTCGATGTGCTCCTCAAAGGCGCTGAGATGTCGGCTTTGTAGTCTTTTGGCTGGGCGATTCTAACCACCACGCCGGGTAATAGTTTTTCAATCACTCATTGGTAATCGCTCGCAAATTGTCACGTGGAATTCGGGCTATGCTGTTCGGCGTAGAGACTCAATAGTCATTGAAATTTGCTATTTTGAATAACGGCTTGCATGTTTTTTAGAGCTGGCACAAAGCTTTCATTGATCTCCTGGCTAATCGAAGTCCGAAACATTCATTACAATGTGATTCATGAGTGATACCCAATCAAAAATCGAAGTCAATTTATTCACCGACGGTGGATGCAGCGGCAATCCTGGTCCTGGCGGATGGGCTTTTATTCTCCGTCATCTGCCTTCGGATACGGAAATCGAAAAATCCGGTTCGCTTGAAAACACGACCAATAATCAAATGGAACTTGAGGCCGTCATTCAGGGCCTGGCCGCACTTAAACGCCCTTGCAGCGTGGAAGTATTCACTGACAGTGTTTATGTTGGCAAAGGCATGACTGAGTGGATGATCAAATGGAAAGCCAACGGTTGGAAACGCAAAGACGGAAAGAAACTTGTTCCAGTCAAGAACGAAGAGTTTTGGAAACGGCTCGACGAACAACTTGCCAAACACACCGTGAAGTACACGCGAGTTGCTGGTCACAGCGGCCATCCCGAAAACGACCGGGTGGATGGAATGGCGGTCGCCGCTTATCAAAAGCACTTGTAGGGTAGCGGCCGGTGACGAAACGCGATTTAGTCGCGATGTGTTTCGGTCGCGATTCGCTTGGCCGGGAATTTGTATTGGTCGGCGACGTGTTTTGGTCGTGATTCGTATTCGTGGCGGAGCGTTCTTGTTGGCGACGTAAACTAGCCGCATCATTTTCCGGATGGAGAATCTGAACTTCCTCCATTCTTCAGGTGCAACGCCCCGGCCATTTTCATAACCCAGCCCAAAAGCCGCAGGCTGAAAAGCAGGGTAGAGATTTCGCAACCAGAGAAATAGTGATGCTGGAGTCGGACAGGAATGTCCAACCTACGACAGATTAACTTACAGCGGCCCTGTCTAACCTGACTAGAATTTTCGCAAAAATCTATTTCTGAATTTTCTAGTCCAGGAAACAACGATGATGCAAACTCCCACGGTACTAACATCGAAAAGCCCACCCAACAGCAGTCGCCACTTACCCTCTGTAACTCTTTGGCACTCATGTACACAATAAAGCATGGCCGAACCAAAGTCTCCAACGCCCGAACTTACCCCTATTGAGAAACTGACGCAAAGCGTTCAGTCTCTTCATGGCGTTGGGCCTGCACGGGCTCAATTACTGGAAAAGCTTGGCCTGCGAACGGCCGCCGATGTCCTGTTTTTCTTTCCGCGATCCTACCAAGACTTCACCCAACTCCACAAAATCGTCGACCTTGAATCTGAGCAGCTTGCCTGCATCGTAGGAGTCGTTGACGACATTGATCAAGTCATTTCTGGAAACGGAAAACACATTCTGTATGTGCTGATTAAACAAGATAATCAATTCCTCCGAGCCGTTTGGTTTGGCCAACCGTTCTTGATGCGGAAATTTCAAATCGGCCAAAACGTAATGCTTCACGGCAAAGCAAAATTGCAAAGCGGACGGTTTCAAATGAGCCACCCGAAAACAATTTGGCTAGACGCGGATCAATCCACCGATCCAACCTACCAACGATTGATTCCGATTTACCGATTGACCGAAGGAATCAATCAGCGTCAGATTCGCGAAATCGTTGCCAACACCGTTGAGCAGTGTGCCGGTCTCGTACAAGAAGCGTTTCCTGACGAACTGCGAGAGCAAGCATCTGTTTGCGACATCGAAGCGGCCATCCGCCTGATCCATGCCCCAGCCAATCACGCTGACGTCGAAAACGCTCGGGGTCGACTGGTTTACCAAGAGCTATTCATTCTTCAATTGGCATTGGCAATACGTCGCCAACGAATTCGAACAGAGAACGTATCTCCCGAACTTGAACTGACGCCAAAAATTCGTGCCCGAATCACCGGCCGTCTGCCATTTGAACTAACGCCGTCGCAACAAACGGCATTCGCAGAGATCGCGGCCGACATGGGTCAACCTTATCCGATGAACCGTTTACTACACGGTGAAGTCGGAAGTGGAAAAACAGTCGTTGCCGTGTGTGCGATGCTGACCGCCGTCGCCCATGGCAACCAAGCGACTTTGATGGCGCCTACCGAGATCCTTGCTCGTCAACATTTCAAAACGCTTTCGAAACTTTTGAAGAACAGCCGCGTTCGAATGGCACTTTGGACTGGTGGTTTAAAAACAAAAGAACGCAAAGAGATCGCTGAGAAAGTCGTCTCCGGCGAGATTGATTTGGTGATCGGCACTCAAGCAGTGGTTGCTTCGAAGTTGCAGTTCCACCAATTGGGCTTGGTCGTGATCGACGAGCAACATAAATTCGGAGTCCGCCAACGTGCACTGCTCAAACAATCCGGGCACGACCCGCATTATCTAGTGATGACCGCGACACCCATTCCGCGAACTGTTTCAATGACGTTATTCGGCGACCTCGACGTTTCGATATTGGATCGAACCAGCGGTATTGGGCAGAAAGTAAACACCTATTTAGGGCAAGAAGAAAATCGCCAGCAATGGTGGGAGTTCGTTCGAAAGAAACTTCGGGAAGGACGTCAAGCTTTTGTCGTCGCGCCGCTGGTCAACTCGGATGAAGATTCTGACTTGCGTAGCGCCGAGCGAATGTTTGAATCGCTTTCCAATGGGCCGCTTTCAGAATTTCGCCTCGATGTGTTGCATGGCAAGCAAACGCCTGAAGAAAAAGAATCAGCAATGCACGACTTTGTCGTCGGCAAAACGCAAGCGATTGTTGCGACGGGCGTCGTTGAGGTCGGCATCGACGTTTCCAACGCGACGGTGATGACGATCGAGTCGGCCGAGAGGTTTGGACTATCGCAACTGCATCAACTGCGCGGCCGTGTCAGTCGTGGCCAGCATCCAGGTTACGTCTGCGCGTTTACGACATCGGATGATCCTGAATCCAACGAGCGACTTGCCGCGTTTGCCAATACAGACAACGGATTCGAACTGGCAGAAATCGACTTGCAAATTCGCGGGCCAGGAAATCTGTTCAGCACGCAACAAAGCGGATTCCCCCCGCTGATGATCGCTGATTTGATTCGCGACGCAGAGGTTCTCCAACGAGCCCAACAGGACGCGCGAGACCTGATCCAGTACGACCCGGAAATGACAAGCGACAAATATGATCGCTTGAGGAAATTGGTTTTCGCGCGATATGGAAAAGCTCTCGACATCAGCGACGTAGGGTAAGAAACCGGCGACGACGGTCCAAGGCGAAACAGACATTCGATTCGAATTTACCTGGTCTATTCAGAGCGTTTAATTGCAATGCTTTACGTGGGGACTTAGACTGCTAAAAGACGTGATTTGCTTCTTCTCATCAGCTCCTCAGGTACTGCCATGGACGATTTCCCAACAACGACACAGACCACCGGCCGTTACCGGATCGGCGATCAACCACTTCGAATCCGCAGTGACTTTCCTGGCCAGTTCGATGGCGACTGGATTCGAGTCTCTGGATTCCAAGAATTCTTTGACTACGAAGTCACCATGGTCACTCCCGGCAGACCTGACACTGCTCGCGTTGCTGGTGGTGGAAACATTTTTGATGTGAATGGTCAGCTTGTTCAGAAGAAACGCCTTGAAAGAAATCGCTTTGGTGTGTTTGAAGATTCCTACCAATACACGCACAGGAGTCCAACAGCCGACTTCATCATTGGTACGTCCAGCAGACCCATCGATTCACAGTACAATTTTTTTAACCTCTCAATTGAGGAAGTGGATACCGTCGGCGATACCAACCAAGACGCCAAGATTCTGAATTTAAGTGGCTTTAGTGAAAAATTCCTACCCAACCAATTTACTGGCGATGATGGAGTTGTTACTCAGTTTGGTTCACTGAGTTCGGCAAGTGATAAGGATGTCTTTGCGTATAAACTATATGCCGGAACGAGTTATACGATTGATCTTGAAGGCCTTTCGTCTCGCAATCAAAAAAGCACAACGCTGACCGATCCGATCTTACGGATTTTTGACGAGGAAGGCACGTTCCTTAAAGGTGACAACAACTCTGGAACAGGCACCAATGCAAGATTGCAATTCACGCCCAGCGAAACCAAGGAATATTTTCTTCACGCCATCGGCGCAGGAGGGGCGACCGGCTCGTATGCATTGTCTTCGCCACAGTTTGACGATGCGGCCGATACAACAGTTACCAAAAGCGTGATTTCGGTTGGTGAACCAATCCGAGGTCAAGCCAACTATAGGTCTGACGTTGATGTCCACAGAGTAAGCTTGAAATCCGATTACACTTATATCGTTGAGAGCAGTCGGTTGTCTCGTCGATTGGCCATCTCCAACCTGGAAGACGGAGCTCCAGTCAGATTTTTAGACGATAATGAAAAGCAGAGAACAAGGTTCTTAGCGCCCGAAACTAATGACTACTTCATCTCTCTCACGGCAAGCCAAGACTACGACTTGAGCGTGCAAATCGTCGATGACTACATCAACACTCAACAACACACGTTTGAAACCCCCAAAGGCTTCTTCGACGCACCGTTGAAAACAGGTGCCATTGAAACCGCAGGAGATCGCGACCGTTTTGCCATTTCACTCACGACCTTTGGGAAATATGAGTTTTCGGTTGAAGGTCATGGTACCGAACCAGTTTCCCGACCAGGACTAACACTAAGGGATGAAAGAGGAAATCTCATCCGATCCTACGGAAACAAATTTCAGTTTTCACCACAAACCTCCCAATATCAACACAACATCGATGTACGATCCAATGACCCAAGCTCAACTGGAATCTACGCGATAAAATTCAAGATCCTCGATACGGGCAACTCAATTTCAGATGCCACTCAAGTTGCATTCGTTGAAGGTATCGCAGAGGCCAATGGCGCGCTCGAATACAATGGCGACATCGATTACCAACGTCTCACACTAAAGCCAAATTTGTGGTACCGATTCGAAGGCACGCCCGCTGTACTATTGGATGCAGCGGGTAAAGAAACGAACGTTAGCAACGGTTCTGGATATTTTTCTGGTAGCGGCGGCAATGTTCATTTGGTTCATTCCGGTCAAAAAAGCAGTTACAGCCTACAAATCCTTGAGGGAGTGCAGCCTCAGCGAGAACACAGATTCATCGCGCGAACCGACGCTCAGCCAATTGGCTATTCTTTTGGCGTATCTACGGTCGAAGTCTATTCAGATGTCCCACTGTCGTATCCGATTGGTGGTGGAGAGTTCCGAAGCATTCCCGCGAAACAAGTAACGAACGTAAGCACCACTCAGTTTTACTCCTCCGTTCCTACGAGTGATTTTTCAGATATCAGTGAGATATTTTCACGGCGTTTGACTCCAGGCATGCAAAGCCGTGGGTGGACCGTGACTCAAGTTGGAAACTTTCGAAGACAAATTGAGCCTCCAGCTTCTTTCCACCAGACCCCATTCCGAACTTGGGCATTCGCGGAAGAACTTCCGAGCTATCTGGCAGGGGACGATCGATTCGCGGGCTTTGAACCGGCTTCACCTTCCGAGCGTGGAGCATTCTTCACCGCGTTTCGCGATTGGCGTCGCACAGGTCAGGCTAGATTTCAAAACGTAGCCGCTGGCGATGGGAACGACGAAGGGCAAACGATGATCTTCAAAGCGGCGCTCGACTCAGAAGACCTTTTGGTTTTTCCAACGGGCGAGAATGAAGGGGGTGACATCATCCTCAACACAAATTCGCCGTTGATGTCAGACCTCTCACCAGGAAAACAAGGTTATTTCGAAATCCTGCGAGCGGTGGGAATCGTAAGAGGCCTGAAAGAAACGACTGATTTCAACCGTAGTGAAACCGTGATGGGGCGACGTACTGGAAACGATGTGGACTCTCTACCGTTTCTCTCTACCCCATCAGCAATCGACATTCGAACTGTTCGAGTTGACGTAGACAATTCAACGCAAGGCCACGACACAAAAGCAACCACTTATCGACTTGCTGGTGAACCGTTCTACCAAACAATCATGGACGCACCCTATCTTGAGTATCTCCCTGAATCCGACGAGCAAATCCTTCGACGAGATGTTGTCACGGCAGAAGGTTCGAATCTACCTACGACGATTGACCTGCGTCCCGGCGGAAGAAGTTCTTCACGTTCCGGTTCCGAGACGCCGTTCACTTTCGTAAATTCCTATTTCACGCAATTGCATGATGCGATCGGAAGCGATGTCAATGATGTGATTGTTGGTAGTTCGCTACCCAACATCCTCGAAGGCCGTGGCGGCAACGATCTCATCATCGGTGGCATTGGCGATGATATGATGATGGGCGGCGCAGGTGATGACTATTACGTTTTCCGCGCAGGTTATGGAGCCGACACAATCGACGAGCAGGGCGGTGGCGGATTAGAAGTGCTTCGAGTCGAAGGCATGTATGATCTTGATGCACTACACCAGGACGTGTCTTTCCAACGACTCGGGAATGATCTTCTGGTTCGCCTTGAGTTGAACGGAACCCAAGACCGCTTGGGCGATCGTATCTTGATCAAGAACATGAACGATCCAGCCTCACGCGTGGAAGCACTTACGCTCCTCAACACATCCTCTGTTCTCACTCGATTGAGTTTAGATTCGGCCTTCAAGCAGGCGACCTCTGAAGTCACACGGTTCCGGTTGACCGGAGCAAAAGATCAATACGGCGCGTTGGTAACGCCAATTTAAAAGGCGAGTTCGCGGTTTACCTGCAACAGAGATGCCGCTCAAACTCCGGCTTTAGATGTGAAAACGATCCGCGAAAACCTCAAAGTGAAAAAGCAGAGGCAGCACCGAGCGTTGGGTTACTGAAGCTCGACCGTCTGACGTGGTGCAGCGACGCGCCTGCCAAATTTTCCCAGCTTTCTGCTTAATTTAGAAACGCATTAGACGGCAACAGCGATGTCTTCGCCGACGCTCCAGTCCATATTGTCCGAACCGTTCCGGATGATCTTGCGATACAGCGTATCACGCTCGATTGGATCACGACCGGCTTCCCGGATCAGGTGCTCAAGTCGTTCGACCGATAGAAACTCCGGCGTTGTTGCACCCGCATCGTGATAGATCAACTCGTGCCGAACAGTGCCATCGAGATCGTCCGCTCCATATGACAGCGCCGTTTGAGCCGTGCCGATTCCCAGCATGATCCAGTACGCTTTCATGTGGTCGATGTTGTCCAGCATCAGACGGCTGATTGCCATCGTGCGAAGATCATCGAGAGCTGTTGGTTTCTTGATGTGTGACAGCCCCGTGTTCTCAGGATGAAACGCGAGGGGAATGAAAGTTTGAAAACCACCCGTTTCGTCTTGAAGATCACGAAGCCTAATCATGTGATCGATTCGGTGCAGAGGTTTTTCAACGTGGCCGTATAGCATCGTGCAGTTGGTACGAATTCCCAATTGATGTGCGGTGCGGTGAATGTGGATCCAGTTATTGCCGTCGGCCTTGTGCTCGCAAATTTGATCGCGGACTTCTGGGTGAAAGATCTCGGCTCCACCGCCAGGCATCGAACCCATGCCAGCGTCGCGAAGCTCTTGGAGAATCTCAACTGTGGGGCGCTTTTCCAAAAATTCGAACCAATTGATCTCAACCGCAGTCCAAGCTTTCAAATGAATCTTTGGAAAGTTGTTGTGAAGCACGCTGACCATGTTCTTGTACCACTCAAACTTTCGCTGGTGGTGCAGACCGCCGACAAGGTGCATCTCGGTGCAACCGTTATTCGTCGCTTCTTGGCCGCGTGCGATGATTTGCTCATCCGTCATCGCGTAGCTTTTGTCGCTGCGTAGATCAGAACGGAACGCACAGAAAACACACCGATAAACACAAACGTTGGTCGCGTTCAGGTGAGTGTTAATATTGTAGTAAGCCGCATTTCCATTTTTGCGCTCACGTACGAGGTTTGCCAATTGCCCCAGATCGTTTAGCGGGATCTCTGGATCGTACATCAACAGCCCATCGTCGAGAGTCAATCGCTCGCCCGATTCAACTTTGTCGCGGATAGTTTTCAGGCGTGGGTCAACGGAAAAAATCATGATCTGTTTCTTCATTTGCTTTGGTTAAAATCAAGCCAACGAGTCTATTTCGCGAGACAATAGTTGTCTACGCGAAAAAGCCAACGGCGTGGCAATGCTTCTTTGGTTTAACCGTCTGAAACTGGCTCAAATAACGAGCAAATCGAGGGTGCCAGCGACAAACAGGCCCATACTGACAATCGCATTTACATTGAAAAAAGCGTGGTTAACGCGGGTTAAATCGTCTGGAGTGACCAACCAGTGCTCGTAGACCAAGAGGCCAGTTACGCCGATCACAGTCAGCCAGTAAAGCCATCCCAGTCCCAGTTCCGGGCCGGCCCAGTGATGTGTCAATGGAATCGTTACCAGTAAACCGACCATGATCGCATGGCAAATCGCAGCCAGCCTCAACGCTCCTCCGATACCAAATCGAACAGGAATGCTGTTGAGTTTTTTTTCTTTGTCGTACTCAAAATCCTGACAAGCGTAAATCATATCGAATCCCGCCACCCAAAAAAGAACAGCCAGACCAAGCACGACCGCCGGTGCAACATCCATTGGGTTGTCGATCACAACCAAACCGCGAACCGCGAACCAGGCACAGATCGGCGCGAGCATCAACGCAACGCCCAACCAAAAATGAGCCAGCGAAGTGAATCGCTTTGAGTAGCTATAACCAAACAAGACTCCCAGCACAGGTATCGAAACCGCAAGCGGAAGATAGTTGGGCAAAAAGAAACAGGTGCCCGCCACAAAAATCAACGTTGAAGCGATCGTGAAACCGACAACCGAACTCACCGAAAGATCCCCAGAGGGCAAATGACGTTTCGCGGTCCGAGGGTTCTCTGCATCGATGAAACGATCTGCCAAACGGTTAAATGCCATCGCGGCACTTCTTGCACCGACCATGCAAATCAGAATCCCGACCAAGTGTATCCAGTTGAATCCGATTTGATATTGGTCACTCGCAGGAGCCGCCCAAGCCATGACGGCGGCCAACAACGCAAATGGCAAAGCGAAAATGGTGTGACTGAAGCGAATCATCTCCAGCAGTTTTGTGATTTTCTCGATCATCGAAGTAGCTTACTCACTTCCCCAACGGCGAATCAATTGATGTTCGACATCTAAATGATCAAGGATTCTAGCCACGACAAAGTCAACCAAATCTCTGACAGAATTGGTGCCGTGGTAGAAACCGGGGGAAGCCGGCAGGATCGTCGCGCCAGCCGCACATGTTGTTCGCATGTTGTCGATCTGAATCAACGACAAAGGAGCCTCTCTTGGCACCAAAATTAGTGGACGACGCTCTTTGAGATGAACATCGGCGGCTCGCAGGATCAAGTTTCGACTTGCCGCGGTCGCAATGCCCGACATCGTTCCGCCACTACAAGGACAAACCACCATACCCCGTGTTTTAAAAGCGCCGCTGGCGATCGGCGTCATGAAGTTTTTGTAATGGTGGTACTCAACGGTTCGAGCCCCGTCGTGTGCGGGAACTACCTGCTCAAGCGAAAAATTATTTAGGTCGATGTCGAGATTCAACTCATGCTTCATCACGATTCGAGCTGAATCGCTGATCGTCAAATGAGTTTCAACGTCCGATTGCAACAACACTTCGAGCAATCGCTGACCATAAACAACACCGCTTGCGCCGGTGATCGCAAGAACAATTGGATGTGCCATAAAGTGTCGCCTTGATACGGTCCCAGAACGGAACTTACTTGGTGCCAATGTAGAGTGTTGCAATCCCAAACGTCAGTGGGAAATACTTTGCCGACGACAAACCTGCGGCCAACATGCGATCCGTCAATTTTTCGTAGCAAGGAAACTCGCCGACGCTGTCAGGCAAATAGTTGTAAGCATTCGCATCGTTGCGAGCCAAAACTTGCCCGATACGGGGCAACACATTTTTAAAGTACCAGCCGTACATGCCTTTGACTGGCTGGTAGCGGGGAATTGAAAACTCGAGGATCGCGACTTTCCCACCAGGTTTGCAAACGCGGGTCATTTCTTGCAAACCAAGATCCGTGTTGGCCACGTTTCGCAAACCGAACGCGGCAGAGACGACTTGGAACTTATTATCTTCGAAAGGCAGGTTCTGCGCGTCGGCTTCGATGAAAGAAACGTCACGGTTTGATTTGTCAGATTTTTGACGGCCGACCTCAAGCATTTCATAACAAAAATCTGAACCGACAACTGGCACTTGCCCGTCGGTGTATTTATGAAATGAAAAAGCCAAATCGCCGGTTCCGGTACAGACATCCAAAATTGGATCGGTGCGATTGGGCGCAAGTTTGCGAACGGCTTTCCAACGCCAATAGCGATCAACATTCATCGACAGCAGGTGATTCATTCGATCGTACTTTGGTGCAATTTCACCAAACATGTCTCGAACTTTTTGGTTGGATTTGTCGACTACCATCTCTCGAATTCCGGGGTCAGATATAAATTTAGATTCGACGTTGCGGCGAAGGTTGCTTGGGGCACTGTAATGACCGAATCTGTCAGGATACATTAACTATCGCCGCATGCTAAGGAGCTTACATTGCCAATAAAAACGAGCGAATTTTGAACGACAAATCCGATCAATCGACAAATGCCCCCCGATTCGTGCTCGATGTTGCCCTCCTGCCGAGTCTTGTTGAACCCGAATCGCTCCGCGGCCAAACGGTTGTGGTGGTTGATGTCCTACGAGCCACCACGACGATCACTAACTCCCTGTTTAACGGTTGTGCCCAAGTGCTGCCTCAGCCAAGCATCGAGTCAGCGAGAGCAGCTCACGAGGCTTTCGCAGGCGAGTCATTGCTCGGGGGAGAGCGGGGTGGCCAAATTGTCGATGGCTTTCACAATGGCAATTCGCCAATCGAGTACACCGAAAAATTGATCAAAGGGAAAACTTTGATCCTGGCGACCACTAATGGCACGGTTGCGATGGAACGATGCCGAGAGGCAAAACGAGTTTTGATTGGAGCCATGGTAAATCTGGCAGCCGTCGCGAAAGCAATCGAAGACGATCCCATGGTGACGGTCGTTTGCTCGGGCACCGATCGTTTCATCACAAGTGAAGACGTCGTGTTTGCAGGCGCTCTGATGCAACGTCTGATTGAAAACAGGAAAGCCGATGGAAAACCGGTTGGCCAACTGACGGACAACGCGACGATTGCCTTGGACCACTGGCAAGCGAAAGGGCGTGCGATCGAGAAGGGTGGTTCGCTTGCCGATCATTTTCGAAACGCGAAAGGTGGGATCAATCTTGTAAGGATTGGTCACGATCCTGACATCGTGTTTGCTTCGCAGATTGACGCCGTGCCTGTCGTGCCAGAACTGGACCTCGAAAGCTGGTCCATTCGTCTGACCGATCAAACTGGAAAGCAAAAATGAAAACTGGATTCATTGGGACCGGAGCGATCACCGAAGCGTTCATCACAGGGATGATCAACGTTGGAAGTCACAATGAAGCAGTACTTGTTTCTTCCCGATCTACGGAACGTTCGAAACGGCTGGCGGAAAAATTCCCAAATGTAAAAGTGATCGAGGACAATCAAGCGATCGTCGATCAGTGCGACTGGGTGTTCGTTGCCGTATTGCCGGAGCAGTCTCGCGAACTAATCAAATCGTTATCATTTGGCTCGGACCAAAAAATCATCAGCATGGTTGCCGGGCTTGAGCTGGAAGAGCTGACTAAAATTTGCCAGCCAGCAGAAAGCGTGTTTCGAATCATTCCACTACCGCCCGTTGAGCTGGGACTGGGCCCGATGCCACTGTGCCCGCCGGACGCTGAAGTTGAATCTTTCCTTGAAAAGATCTCGACTCCTATTCCAGTTGAATCTGAAAACCAGTTTTCAACTTTCTCGGCTGCCAGCGCGATCATGGCGACACACTACGAAACGATGGCCACGGTCGCCCGATGGATCAACTCAAAAGACGTTCCACCCGCCGCTGCCGCAGGATACACCACCGCCATATTTGGAGGCTTGTCAGAGCTGGCCTCAAAATGTGACTGGTCGTCGCTTCAGGCGTTGCCCGGACACTCGCAGACTCCGGGAGGATTGAACGAGCAAGTGCTCCACGAATTACAAGCGCTGAAGTGGTTCGACCAGGTAAGCGGCCGTTTGGACCGAATTAGTGACCGGCTGTCCGGTACCGACTCGAAGTGAGCAGGCCGTGATCTTCTAGCGGTGTAGATTGAGTAAGTGCTCCTCCGATGTTGCTGTGGCATTGATGCTTTCAAGCCAAAAGATTTGCTGCTCGCAATTCATTTCTGGTAATTGTACGCTGCCTGCCTGCTCGGTCTGCTCGGTCTGCTCGGCCTCAAACTGGACGGAAACACTTTCCGAGATGCGCTTCAGGCACAGACCAGCGTACACCGGGCGCTTGACTGTCGGGCAAATCAAAGATTGACTTGGACGAACCTCGAATCGAATTCTGGGTCCTACATCATTCGGTGTTTTCAACGTAGAATCGGCGTTTCGCCAGCGACCGAAAACCCGTAAATTCTCGACTGGTTTTTCAACTTGCCCAAACTTTTGTAACGCTCTGGACCACCCTATGAATATGGACTCGATTGTCTCTCTCTGTAAACGACGCGGATTTCTCTTTCAATCCAGCGAAATCTACGGCGGCTTGCGGGGATTCTGGGACTACGGACCGCTCGGAGTTGAACTCAAACGCAATGTGAAGGAAGCCTGGTGGACCGACATGGTGAGCAGCCATGACGACATGAATACGATCCCGGGTGCACCGTCGCCGTATTCGATGGAAGGACTCGATTGCACGATCCTCATGCACCCGCAGGTCTGGAAATGCTCAGGCCACTACGACCTGTTCCACGACCACATGGTCGACTGTCGCGAAACGAAGGGACGTTACCGATACGACCAGCTCAATGGCCGATGGGTCGAAGCAAAGGGCCAAAAAATCTTCGTCACGGCACCGGCAGGTGACGCAGAGCAGGAGCAGATGACCAAGCAAGCGCTAAAGTTTTTCAAGCTCCGCAACAAGCACATTGATGATTTGAAATGGGATGGACCGTCAACCAGTTTGACGACAGTTGATTCCTTCGAAAAAGTCCTTGGCCCAGAGTCAAAAACGATCGGTACTTTGACCGAGCCACGCGAATTCAATTTGATGTTCAAAACCGTTGTTGGTGCTCTTGCTGGCGAAGAAGGAACCGCATTCCTACGCCCGGAAACGGCTCAGGGTATTTTCGTTAACTTTAAAAACGTGCTGGATAGTACTCGGCACCGTTTGCCACTGGGAATCGCACAAATCGGCAAAAGCTTTCGAAATGAAATCACGCCGCGGAACTTCACGTTTCGCTCTCGCGAATTTGAGCAGATGGAAATCGAGTTCTTTTGCCATCCAGACCAATCACAAGAATGGTATCGCTACTGGCGAGACCGTCGACTGAAGTGGTACCACGACATGGGTATCTCAAGCGACAACTTGATCATGCGAGAACATGCGACTGATGAACTGGCTCACTATTCGGTCGGAACGGCTGACATTGAGTACGCATTCCCCTTCATGGCAGAAGGCGAATACGGCGAGCTAGAAGGCGTTTCTCACCGTGGTGATTTCGATCTTCGCAGTCACATGGAAGGCAAGCTGGACGAAAAGAGCGATCCGCTTGAACTACAGTTGGGCGAAGACGGAAAAGCAAAATGGAAAGGCAGTGGCAAGGATCTGTCGTATCGTGATGATTTGACGAACGAAAAATATACGCCTCACGTGATCGAACCATCGGCGGGTGCAGATCGAGCCGCTCTGGCATTTATTTGCGAAGCCTACACCGAAGACGAGCAGCCTGATGAAAAAGGCAAAATGCAAACGCGGACGGTAATGAAGTTCCACCCTCGAATCGCCCCTGTAAAAGCTGCCATTTTCCCGTTGGTGAAAAAGGACGGCATGCCTGAAATGGCAAAGGATGTTTACCTTGATCTGAAAAAACACTTCAAAGTGTTTTACGATGAAAAAGGTGCGGTCGGTCGTCGGTATCGCAGACAGGACGAAGCCGGAACTCCGTATTGTATCACGGTCGATGGACAATCACTGGATGATAAAACGGTTACGATTCGCGATCGTGACACGCTGGAACAAACCCGTGTAAAGATCGACGAATGCGAGCAAGTGATCCGAGAGCGGATGATGGGATCGTAGCTGACCAAACGGCGTAGGGTTGCACCAAACGGCGTGGGGTTGCACCAAACGGCGTGAGGTCGCGTTGGCTTTTGGAAAGGTTTCGTTTCTCAGAATGCCATCGCGGTCGGTCGCTGTGCAAATTACCCGGTGCGTAGAACCACGGCTCTTTTGCCTCTACTGTGCCCTGAATGCTTAGTCACCGTCCGATTTTGGCACCGTTCGCTCTAGGCACGTAGTTTACTCGCCCAGCGTTATCGCGGTTTCTTTTTTGACAGTCGCTTGCTTGGCGATTTTTTCTTCGCGGTCTTGGTGACTTTTTTCGTCGCCTTGGTCGCTTTCTTTTTTACAGTCTTACTGGCGACTTTCTTGACCGGCTTTTTCGCTGCTTTTTTGGCCACCTTTTTTGTAGGCTTTTTGGTCGCCTTTTGGGTAGTTTTTGCAGCCGTCTTTTTAACAGTTTTAACTCGAGACTTCTTCGAAGCTTTCTTGGCCTTTTTCTCGGCGGCTAGTTTCGCCTCTTCAGCAGCAGCTTTTTCGGCGGCCTTTTGCGCGGCTTTCGCTGCTGCGGCTGCCTCTTTTTCTGCGGCGAGTCTGGCTGCCTCGGCTCGTTTCTTGGCACCTCGTTTTGGGAAACGCTCTTTGGCTTCCGGATTGATCTTCAAAATCTGGTCGCGAATGTTGGTACTGAACGGTGCGCTGTCGAATGCGACGGCCAGCTGGTGAGCAAGCACGAAGAACTCGACGCCTTTGGCTTTTGCGATCGTTCGCTCAAGACCTGGAACGCGACCCTTGGAGGCTTCGTCCTCGGTAACGATTCCCAGCACGTAAAACAATTGCATCATCGAACGATCAAGCGGAATCGAGTGGCCCGCTAATCCGTTTTGAGCCGCATAAGAAACGACGAATTGTGAAACGCCTTTGAATTTCTGGAAAGTCTGAACGGCTTTGCTCAGATTTTCCTTTTTGAGGAAATCAAGATCGAACTGGTAGTAATGCTCGAACACGCCGTGCAAGGTTTTCTTCAGTGATACCGCAGCGTGCTCAGGCGATGAAAGAGATTTGGCGACCTCGGCCAGTTCGGCAGCAGTCGTCACTCGGACTTCGTTCCAATCAAAGAAGTTTTCCTGCAGTTTCGCAATCGCGTCGTCGGCTGCCTCGAATTTTGAATTCTCCAGGCAGCATCCGTAGATCATGTGCTCAAGCACTGACCGATTGGACGGCGGGAGAATGACCTCGTACTCTTTTTTGACGAACTTGTGAAGCTTGGTGATCAGGTCAGCTCGGTTTTTAGCGGACATTTATGCTCTGTGTCTAAAAATGATTTTTGTTTTGAACGTTCCAGATTAGTCTGGAATCACGATTCGTCATTAGCTGGATCAAGATTTCGTTGATATTCGAATGCCTTTATCAGAAAAAACGAGGCATTGCTCGGGCTGCTGGTCGAAACGTCAGTTTATTCGGGCGGGGGTGTTTCAGTGACTGGCTCGGTTGGGTCGGACGCTGGAGCGGATTCAGGTGCTGGGCTTATGTCGTCAGAATCGACACTTGCTGCAGAATCGGTTTCCATGCCAATACCTGTTGAGGCGTCATCAGAATCAACGACACCTTCCGAGTCCGCCGATTCATCGGCAACAGACTCGTTCTCTTTTGGCAAAACTTCCTCAAGGATTTTGGTCACGAGCATCGAGTGCTTGATCCCTTCATCGAGGACAAATTGGATCCGAGGCGTATAGCGGGTGTCGATTCGCTTACCAACCTTTTGCTGTAGATAGCCAGCGGAGCTTTGGAGCCCACGAAGACACAGTTGCTGCTTGGTTTCATCACCCATGACCGAAACGTTGACCTTGGCCATACGCATGTCAGGGGAGACCTCTACCAAAGTAACGGTGACATCTCGAATCCGGGGATCCTTGAGATCAGCAATGATTGCCATACCCACCACTTCTCGAATGGCTTGGGCGGCTTTTAAGACGCGACGGGAACTCATGATATTTTTATTGGCTTTTCAAGATGACGAAAATCGAAGCGAGCTCAAATATCGATTCGGCAACCAAGCCGAACCGACTTCCAAGCACTTAGCAAACGCATATTTGTTGCGAACAACAAACTTACAACGTACGAGCGACCTCTTCGATCTTGTACGCTTCTAGCGTGTCGCCTTCCTTAATGTCATTGAATTTTTCGAGCTTGATACCGCATTCCATGCCCCGTTGAACTTCCTTGGCATCGTCTTTTTCACGTTTCAGCGATTCGATTGGGTAATCACCGATCACGGTTTGGTCACGAATGACTCTCATTCGGCATTCTCGCTGAATGGATCCACGCATGACGCGGCAACCAGCGATCATTCCAGTTTTACTGACGCTGAAAGTCTTAAGAACCATCGCCATTCCGAGCTCGACAACGTGCTCTTCTGGTTTCAATCGACCTTCGAGAGTCGCTTTCAAGTCATCTGTAATTTTGTAGATGACGTCATAGCGGCGAATCTCAACACCCAATTCGTCGGCGAGCGATCGAGCTTCTTCATTAGCAACTACATTGAAGCCAACGATGACACCGCCGGAAGCATGCGCCAGTCGCACGTCGCCAACAGAAACACCACCAGCAAGCGCCTGAAGAATCTTGATCTCTACTTCTGGATGCGCGATTTTTCCAAGCTCTTTTTGAATCGCTTCGATCGAGCCTTTTACGTCCGCACGAATGATCAAGTTCAACGTGACAATGTCTTCTGGGTTTCTAGAAAGATTCCCTTCCTCAAGCATTCGTTGAAACTGGTCCAACGAAGTTTCGACAGAACGTCCGCCAACCTGAGCGACTTTGCCGCGATGCTTTCTCATGTCAGCGATTTCGCGTGCCTTGGCAACATCATCGACGACATAGAAACTATCGCCAGCACCAGGAGCAACATCGAGACCGGTCAGGTTGATCGGCGTGGACGGTTCCGCTTCTTTGAGTTTTTTCTTCGGATGCAACGTGTCGTGCATCGCTTTGACTTTTCCAAACGCTCCACCGCAGACGACGATATCGCCGACCTTGAGTGTTCCGCCTTGGACCATCATTTTCGCCACGACACCGCGATCGGATTGCTGCTCGGCTTCGAGACAGGTACCGAATGCAGGTCGATCTGGGTTGGCTTTGTATTCATGAAGCTCTGCTGTCACGAGGATCGTTTCAAGCAATTCCTCGAGTCCGGTGCCGGCAATGGCACTGGTTTTGATGACTTCGGTTTCGCCACCCCATTCACTTGGAAGCAAATCGTGTGCAGCCAAATCTTGCATCGCTTTGTCGGCAGTGACGCCAGGCAAGTCGATTTTGTTGAGTGCGACAATGATCGGCACCCCAGCAGCTTTGGCGTGCGTGATCGCTTCTTCGGTAGTACGCATGATTCCGTCGTCGGCCGCAACGACCAATACAACGATGTCGGTTACGTTGGCACCACGAGCACGCATTTCGGTAAACGCTTCGTGACCTGGCGTATCGACGAACGCGATTTTTTGATCGTTTCGCTTGATCTCGTAGGCTCGGATGTGCTGGGTGATACCACCCGCTTCACCGGACACGACATCGATACCAATCAACGCGTCGAGCAATGATGTTTTTCCGTGATCAACGTGACCGAGGAACGTAACAATGGGAGCGCGAGTCGTTAACAGTTTTGGATCTTCGTTCGAAAGATCGAACTCAGCGACCATTTCGTCTTCGAGAGATTGAGCTTCGCGAACTTCAACTTCGACTTCGAGTTGTCCAAGGAGGATTTCAACCAGCTCATCTTCGAGCGTCGAGTTGATACTCATGTTGGATTCTTCGCCGAGCTGCTTGATGGTCAGCAAGACTTGAATCGCTGGAACACCGGCGGCTTCAGAGAATTCACGAACCGTACATGGCAATTGCAGGACGACGCTGTCTTTACGAGGTGCCGCAGTGTTGACGGTCGGTCCCGAACGATGGCGTCGACGGAAACCGTGGTTTCGCTGTGGGCGTCGATTGCGCGAAGGCCGTGACCCCATCATGTCGCGAGCAGAACCACGTTCGCGTCGAGTCGTACTCGCTCCCGAGCCACGTTTGCCTGCTTCGTCTGTTGTCGTCTCTTCGCCAGGCTTGCCACCTTTTTTGCCCTTTTTCTTGGACTTGGTAAGGTGCTCCAGTGGCGCCACGCCGCCAGCTTTAACGCTTTTGATGGCGTCTTGCGGCAGTGCGATATCTGGCTTTTGTACTTTCTCGCCTTTGTCAGCTGCTCCCGGTTTGGGTTGCCTGACTTCGGGCATCGCCGTAACCCGGATATTGGATCCAGCTTTCTTTTTCGGCGAGTCCTTCTTGGCAGAGCTACTTGAGGAACTTGGACCTTGGTCAAGGTTCTTCAGTGGCTTACGAGGAATAACACCAGGTCGACGTGATGGTGACATCGGTCGAACGGGAGCCTTCTTCATCTGCTCGATCGGAGCACTCCCTGACGCCGCTGCTTTTGAAGTGGTCGGTTTTTTAACCGGAGCCGCTGGCGGCTTTTTCCCTTTCAATCGACCGAGCAAACCAGCACCACGTTTCGGTGCGGGGGCTTCGACCTCTGGCGGCGTTTCAGCAGCCGCGGGCTCGGGAGCGGAGGGCGCCTTAGGCACCTCGGGTGTCTCGATCACTTCGGGAGCCTTAACGGCTTCCGGAGTGTCAGCCACCGCTTCTTCGACAAGCTGTTCTTCAACAGGTTGCTCGTCGACGATTGTTTCTTCGACCACTTCTTCTTCAACGACTGTTTCTTCAACAGCTTTTGAAACAGGCGTGACGATCTCACCAATCTTCTTTTTGGTGGAAGTTGGAGCAGGGCGAACTGGGGCTCCTGTATCGACTTCGGGTTCAGCGGGTTTCGCCGCTCCCCCAGAGAGAAACTCTTTGATGATGACGACTTCGTTATCGTCGAGAGAGGCTAGCGCAGAGCCCTTCCCTTTAATGTTTACTTTTTCGCAAACATCAAGCAATTGCTTGTTATCAAGCCCAAGTTCTTTTGCAAACGCGTAGATGCGTACGGGCACGTGGAGTGACCTTCCTTTATTGTTAGGTGGTAGACGACCTTCCGCCACACCACCATCTGCCAAACTTTGTTACATAAATCAGCCCCTCTACCTAGCGTTTGAATGAGGACTCGAAAGTCACCATTTGCGGCTGGTACAGACACGGTTCTATTTCTTTTCGGATTACGGGACCTGATTTTCATCAAAGAGCCCGCCCGACCATATTAGTTAACAACATTCGACTCAACGAGACGATTGTTGTTGAAGGATAATTTTGTTTGGCAAAACGATAATTCAAAGTATTCATTATCAGTTTGCCCATCTCTTATTGATTGACATGTTATTTTCAGTCTTACTCAGGTTGTACTTTGACACCAGAGGCGTCAGGAGTGGACTGTTCTTGAGACGTGGAACCCTCAACAGGTTCGGTTGTCCCAGCTTTTTTTGCTTCTGCGGCCAACTTTGCAGCTTTGGCGGCCTCTACTTTTGCAGCTTCGGCCTTGGCAGCATTTTCAACGGCTTGGGCTGCAGCAGCAGCTTTTTTCGCTCGTTTCTCTTCGGCTTCGCGGATTTCTGCTTCTTCTGCGTATCCCTCAGCCTCTTCGACAATTGCGTCGACTTGCTCTTCGGTCAAACCGCCCATCGCCATTAGGTCAGATGGTTCGATCACCGAAAGGTCATCGTAAGACAAATAGCCTTCTCCGACCAGACGATTTGCCAAATCTTCGTCAACTCCTTTGATTACCAAATAGCCCTGAACGGCTCTGTCGATCTGCTGTTCGAGTTCGCCTTGGGTCATAATTTCGATGTCCCAAGTACACAGCTTACTTGCAAGTCGCACATTTTGCCCGCGTTTTCCGATCGCAAGTGACAATTGGTCTTCGCGAACGAGCACAATCGCCCTGCCCATCATCTGGCACAAAATGACTTCATCGACCTCTGCAGGCTGAAGTGCATTGGGAATCATATTTTGCGGATCTTCATCAAATCGAACGATATCAATCCGTTCTCCGGCCAATTCGTCGATGACCATTTTAATTCGATTGCCTCGAACGCCGACACAGGCACCAACGCAATCGACTTTTGAATCGATACTGCTGACCGCCACTTTTGAGCGATAGCCCGGCTCGCGAGAGATCGCGTTGATGGTAATTACACCATCGGCGATTTCAGGAATTTCGCTCTCGAACAAACGCTGAACGAATACAGGCCGAGTTCGACTGAGAACGACCTTGATACGGCTTCCCTGAGCTTTTACTTCTGTGACCAATGCGCGAATTCGTTCGTTTGGCTGATGAGATTCGCCAGGAATTTGCTCGCTGCGTGGCAGGATCGCCTCAACGCTGCCGAGCGTGACCGTTGTCACTCGGCCTTCGTTGCGATGAACGGTTCCCGTTACAACGTCATTAATGATCTCATTGAATTCGTCGATCTGCGAATCACGTTCGGCTTCGCGGACTTTTTGAATGATGACTTGTTTGGCGGTTTGGGCTCCGATGCGTCCGATGACTTCTTCGTAGTCCAATTCTTCTTGTCCGCAACGACCAGCAATTTGACCAGAGTCACGTTCGATGATGAATTCGATATCGGCGTCTTCGCCAAAATGCTTCCGCGCAGCCGAAACCAGGGCAGATTCGATCGCGACAAAAACAATCTCTTTTTCGATGTTCTTTTCGCGGTGGAGTGAATCAACAATCCTCAGTACTTCGGTGGCATTCATGTTTTTTCTTTCAGTAAATTCTCGCCCGTATCGGGGTCAAACCACAAAATTCGATTAGGGTCAATTTTAAGTTTGACCCGATCACCTGCTTGAACGTTCGTGCCTGGCTCCAAGCGAGCCAAAATGGAACATTCGTTTTCTTCTACTTTCTCGTTTCCTACACATACCGCCGAGTGAATCATGGTCGACTCCCCCAAGCGATCTATTTCCGTCACTTCAACCTCTATCGTCATCGACGACGCGTCATCCAAAGACTCTGTCTCGTTTCCGTCAAAAAGGCGAACGTCTTCACTTCGAAAACCCATCACCACGTTCAGTTGACCACCCGTTTCTCCCAAAAGCCGTTTAAAGCCCTGAAAAACTGATGTTCCTGGCACCCACTCGATTTGATTACCACTGTTGGCAGATTCAAATCTAATCCGTTTCTCTGTTTGCCGAACTGCTCCCGAACAAAGATTAATCGGCACGCTGCCAATGAACTTTGCCACGAACAGGTTGGCTGGCTGTTGGTAAATCTCCAACGGCTGGCCAACTTGCAAAATCTTTCCATCGTTCATGACAGCAACTCGATCACCCAATGTCATCGCCTCGACTTGGTCGTGCGTGACATAGATCATCGTTGCATTTAAATCACGATGAAGCCGCTTTAGCTCAACTCTCATCTGTTGACGCAATTTTGCATCGAGGTTCGAAAGTGGTTCGTCAAACAAAAATGCCGCCGGATTCCGCACAATCGCACGCCCTAAAGCGACACGTTGACGTTCACCGCCGGACAACTGATGCGGCTTCCGATCCAGCAAATGTTCAATGCTCAATCTTGCGGCCGTTTGCCGAACTGTGTTGTCAATCTCTTCACGCTGCTGAGCAAACTCTGCAGCACGCCGAGGCTGAAAAACTTTCCTTAAACCACGAGCAATTACTCCGTCGCCAAAAATCCCACCCGACAAAACACCCATCAGGGATTTTTGCCCGATCGAACGTAGCGTTAAACCAAACGACAAATTTTTGTATACCGACATGTGCGGATACAACGCGTAGTTTTGAAACACCATCGCGATGTCACGATCCTTGGGAGCCACATGTGTTACCACGCGATCCCCAATTTGAATGTCACCTGAGGTGCTCGTTTCCAATCCAGCGATCAAACGAAGGGTTGTGCTTTTCCCACAACCGCTCGGTCCAACGAGAACCAAAAACTCTCGATCCTTGATTTCAAGACTCACTCCATCGACGGCGATTGTTCCATCGGGAAACTCTTTCGATACAGTTTCCAGTAAAACGTTGGCCATGTTTGTTGTTAGGGCGCAAATATGCCCCGCCGAAATCGAAGATTCGATGGATAAAAGATACTGCCATTCACCTACTGCGTCAATGTAGACGTTTTCGTCGATTTACCTAACTCTCTCCCAATCAAGCGTTTGCCCTCAGCACTCAGCCGACGAGGGGAAGCCCAGCAAAAATCGCTCTGCCGAAAATCTCCCGCTTGGCTTGAGCTAGCGATAGCCGACATTTCGCGAGTGGTATTCGCCTTGCCCGTAATTCGACAACGTACCTATACTCGCCGCGCACACCGGTGAGTGCTGAGCCGATTCGAGATTCTTTAGCTGAATTGGTCAATTTTCTTGGAGAATGCGATGAAACATGGACTGAATGCACGGACGGCTACCACTCTGAGGAAAGCAAGAAGGGTCAAACGTCACTTGCTGATTCTGGCAACGATCAGTTTCAGCCTGTTATTTACGGCTCTGCTGGCAACAGAAACTTTAGCCCAAGCCACGCAGAGCACCCGCCAAAACCCAGCTCCGTGGCGACCAGCATTTGGTCAAGTCAATCGCGACACGTTGCAGCAATCTCTACAAACCCCAAACATTTCAGCCAGCGCGGCAAATCGACCAACGACGAACCAACCCGCCGCTGCTGACCAAACGCCAACGATTGGAGATCAGTCGAACGACAGAACTGCAATGAACCCTGCTTCTCAGTCAGGTTCGACTCCAACATTCAAAGCGGCTGAAACGAGCCCGCCCCAAACCAACAAACAGCAGACCCCAGGCGTCACTCGCGTCACCAAAACGCTGGACAAGCTTCCCAACACGGCCGGCCAAGTCTGGCGCGAATACGACATTACGCCTTACACTTCAGAGATCACTACCACCGCCGAGCCACAAAAAGCCATCACCGAATGGGTGCTTCGTGAAACTGGAACTGAGATGTGGTTCAGCCAACCGCTTGGGATTCTTAACGCGGACAAGGAGCGTTTGATCGTTTACCACACGCCTGAAATTCAAGCCGTAATTAAGAAGATTGTCGATCGTTTCAACCGGACACGTGGTCAAGTTCAAAACGTTGATGTGAATCTGGTGACGGTTGGGAAACCGAACTGGCGAGCCCAGTCTTATACGATGCTACAACCCATCGACGTCAAATCGCCCGGCGTTGAGGCTTGGATGATCTCAAAAGAAAACGCGGCGATCCTCCTCAGCCAGCTCAGCCGTCGCGGCGACTTCAAACAACACAGCGGTGGAAGACTGACCAATCACGATGGGCAATCGTTCGCGTTGGAGAAAACGCAGCCGGTTCAATTCATCCGCAATCTTCGCTGGGTGCCAAACCAAATCCCGAACTACCAACCGATGCTATCCACTCTCAACGAGGGATACAAACTGAACATCAGCTGTTTGTCTGGGATGGATAATCGGTCTATCGAAGCCGTGATCAAATGTGATGTCGACCAAGTGGAACAGCTGGACACAGTAAAAGTAAACGTTCCTGGAATCGGAGGCGCGGCTCAACAAATGAATCTTCAGATTCCCCAGCTAGTCAGCTGGCGGCTGCACGAGCGATTCCGCTGGCCCAACGATCAGGTTCTTTTGCTCAGCTGCGGAGTCGTGGCAACCCCGGAACCCGATTCACGCTCGGGTGGAATCCGGCTTCCTGGGCTGGGCAAAAAATCAAAACGAGCCGACGCGCTGATGTTCATTGAATATCGCGGGCCTGCAACGGGAGCAATGATCCCTCAGACCGCTGCGGCGTTGGCTCCGATTCGCAAAAGGAATTAGACGGAACACAAAAGGCATACGGAACGCAAAGTGCACGCAGGAGCAAACGAGAACAGACGCTTGATAAAACTCAGCCACTGCGTCGCTCGAAACTCTGCCAACCGCCCGACGCAAGCAGCCAAACAAGCACCGAATTAGCCGCAATTCTCTAGCGTCAACCGCCTCAGACGCCACTTTTCCGATCGAACGTAGTTTTCAAAGTCACGCAAAAGTCACCTCGACGCCAACGTTGGGTGGCGTAGAATAACCAGTTCGATTTGCCAACCCAGCCATTGGCATACCGCCCCAATTTCACCCTTATTATTCCATCTGTTTTCGTTCAATGTCCTACTCAGATCGTCGCGTCGTCATAACAGGAATGGGGTTGATCAGCCCGCTTGGTCATTCGTATACCGATCTTTGGGATTCCATTTGGGAGGGCCGCAGTGGTGTGCGAAAACTTTCGGCTGTACCCACAGATCATTTCCCATCCGATTTTGGTGGTGAGTGTGTAGATTTCACAGGCACCGTCGATAACTTTGGGACGCTTGAGAAAAAGTTCCAACGGACGGTCAAAAAAGCGTTACGGCTGATGTGTCGTGAGATCCAACTTGGGGTCGCCGCGGCTCAGCTTGCGATCGCAGATGCTGGACTGGAACAGGGAACTTTTGAGCCAACTCGAACCGGGACCTTGTTCGGCAGCGACTACATCATCACCTCGCCAGAAGATTTCGCCGAGGGCGTGAAAAATTGCTTGGACGCAGAAGGCAAATTCGAATTCGACAACTGGGCCGAAAATGGAATCCCGAAAGTCGAACCGTTGTGGCTGCTTAAGTACTTACCCAATATGCCTGCCAGTCATGTCGCCATCCTTAACGACTTGCGCGGCCCCAGTAATTCACTGACCGTGCGCGAGGCGTCAGCCAATCTTGCCATCGCCGAAGCAGCCACGATCATCCAACGGGGTTCTGCTGACATCATGATCGCGGGATCGACCGGTTCACGAATCCATCCGCTTCGAACAGTTCACATTGTTTTGCAAGAAGAGTTAGCCGATCGCAACTCAGCGACCGCTGGTGGTGATCCCACCAAAGCTTGCCGCCCATTCGATGCCAATCGTAACGGCATGGTGCTGGGAGAAGGATCTGGCGTCCTTATCCTGGAAGAGCTGTCTTCTGCAGAAAAACGTGGAGCCAAAATTTACGGTGAAGTCATTGGCCGAGGGTCGTCTTCGGTTGCTGATCAAAAAGGAAACCCAGACTTCAAGACTGCTTTTGAAAACGTACTCAAAGGCGCATTGGAAACGGCAAACCTTAAACCTTCAGACGTCGGTCATGTTCACGCTCACGGCTTGAGCTCGGAAAACTGCGATCGCGATGAAGCCGTCGCCATCAATGCAGTTATGGGCGACCGACCGGTCACCGCGGCCAAGAGCTACATGGGCAATCTCGGCGGTGGATGCGGAATCGTAGAAGTCGTCTCCAGCATCATGGCGATGAATCACGGATCGCTTTTCCCGATCATGAACTGCGACTCACTTGATCCCGCGTGCCCCATCGCAGCAGTTCGCGACAAAGAAACCAGTGCCGGCGATAGTTTTGTGAACCTGAACATCACGCCACAAGGCCAAGCCAGTTCGATTTTGATTCGCAAAATGTAAAACGGAGCTCGGCCCGTTTCGATTACATCCTAACACTGCGCGTGTAGGCCCCAACCTCGCAATCGATATGCGAAAAAGCGGAGACGACGAACCCGAGTTGATCCGCGCCTGATTTCTTGACCTTGTGCACCGCCAAATCGACAACAAGATCTTCGACACCGGTTGCCAACGCCCCTCTTTCTGCGGGACTCTGATACTACACAACGGCGTCAAACCCTCGCGAGCAAGCGACTGGCGATGACGAAACAGGGTACAACTAAACACGATGTTGCGTTTTTGCATCATCTCCAAAACCGGAATCGACCAATTTCCAGAGAATTGCTTTATTCGGGATTTTGGTTCGCAACTTGCATGAAATGGATCGTATGGTTTCGCTCCCCATCCTCCCCTTTTCAGCCTGTTGCCATGATCGATCCAACTTCACCACAAAAACAAATCAACCACCAAGAGACTTGGCCCCGCTTCATGGTCAAAGCCATGGATGCGTTCGCCATTGTTTTGGGCATGCAGATGCTCATCACGATCTTGCCAGAGACCAACAGTAAATCGACGATCGTCATTTGCTTGGTTGCGATTGGTATTTTCAACATGACCGCCGAGTTTTTCGGTCTCTACCGCAACTGGCGTGGAATTGAATTCAACCGCGAAGCCTCTTGTTCCATGCTCGCCTGGAGTATGACGCTGGTATTCCTTTGCGGGCTCGGGCAGTTCAGCCTTTACTCTACTGAGCTCTCAGGCAAGTGCCTTTTGCTTTGGTTTACTTTCAATCCAATTATCTCACTTTCGATGCGAGTGCTTTTCCGCTGGAACATGCGATGGATGACGTCGAAGGGTATTAACACTCGAAGCTTCGCCGTCGTCGGCATCAATGACCTTGGGATTCACCTCGTGCGAAACATCACGTCGGCTCCCGATTTGGGCTTGCAGTTCCTGGGTTATTACGACGACCGACCGGACGCGAGAACCGTCGAACTACCTGAAGATCACGCTGCGAAACTTGGTAAACTGGACGCACTGGTAGCCAGCGCCAAACGTGGCGAAGTTCAAGTCATTTACATCACGTTGCCGATGCGAGCCGAAAGCCGAATTCGTAGCATCATCAGCGAATTAGCAGACACGACTGCCTCCGTTTATGTCGTGCCAGATCTGTTCGTATTCCAACTGCTAAACTCTCGCTGGACCGACATCCAAGGGCTGCCGGTTGTCAGCGTATTTGAAAATCCATTCAACGGCGTGGACGGCATGGTCAAACGTGCGGTTGATATCGCTTTAGCATCTGTCGCTCTTGTGTTCGCCGCAATCCCGATGGGCATCATCGCTCTGGCGATCAAAGCAACTTCCAAAGGTCCCGTACTTTTCCGTCAACGTCGATATGGACTGGATGGAAAAGAGATTATGGTCTGGAAGTTTCGCAGCATGAACGTCCAGGAGAATGGCGCGAAAGTTGTCCAAGCCAAAAAGAACGACAGTCGCTTAACACCGATCGGCGCGTTCTTACGCAAGTCATCCCTTGATGAGTTGCCACAAATTTTCAATGTTCTGTTTGGCAAAATGTCATTGGTTGGACCACGGCCTCACGCCAACGCTCACAATGAATTTTATCGCGGACAAATCGAAGGCTACATGCTTCGCCACAAAGTCAAACCGGGGATCACCGGATTGGCTCAGGTAAGTGGTTGTCGTGGTGAAACGGAAACGTTGGACAAAATGGAAAAGCGTGTTTTCTTTGACCATCAGTACATTCGAGAATGGTCTATCTGGCTGGATCTAAAGATCATCTTCAAGACTTTTTCAGTCGTGTTCTCGCGACAGAACGCTTACTAAAGTTAAGAGCATCTCGTTCTAACACCTGCGAGAGCGCTTTGATTTAACGCTTTGTGCGAGTTTTTGATACAAGCTTTGTGGATTGCCTGAACTAAAACTCGTCGTTGTTTTTCGGTTCCGCAATTGGTTTTGCGAAATTAGAAATCGAATCGCTCAGTTTTCGAATCTGCTCAGGAATAGGCACGATCGCTTCATCCTTGGAGTTTCCAATCGACTCTTCCATCTGAGCAAGAATCTCCCGAACCGATTTGTTCTCGGACTTGCTCAGCTCGACTCGGTTTATTTCTTTCGAGGAAGTTGTTTTCCCTGCCGGACCTTGCTCCTTTGCCGAAACACTAATTTTCGCTGACTTTTTTGAGTCAGTCGAGCTCGCCCTATCATTCTTCAAGAATGGATTTACGTAGGGCTGATTTTCTTTCGGCTCTTTTGATTCCTCGGTTCGAACAAACGCGTCATTCTCCTGTCCAGATTTTGCCAAATCGACAGGACGAACGCTTGGCGGACGACGCTGGAGGTCCGCGAGAACTTCGCTTGCCGGTGTTTCTTTTTCCACCCCATGGTCAACATTCAATGGCCTGGTCTTTGTGATGTTGATCTGCTCAGCAAGATTGGACATATGAACCGTTGGATTGCTTTCGCCCAAGTTTGCGGTGGCATCGCCTGGCTTGACCGCAAAAGCTTGATCCACCATGTCCACCACGGAACCGCTTGAAGGGGCAGACTGTTTCGCGATAGCAGACCTGGCTTTTTGAAACGCCAGTGCTTTTTCCGCCAACGCCTCTGTCAATTTCTTTTGATCTTGCTCTGAATCCTTCGAGTCAGTTTCTGACGGCGTTTCAATGTCTGATTCAGTTGTCACAGCTGCGGCCGGGCCTCCTGATATCTCAGATTTTAATTTTTCAAAAGGACTTTCTGGCAGGGCAAATGCACTCTCCACCGCACCGGCAGATCGACCTGCATTGGCTGGCGGATTAACAATTGAAGTCGGTGGCGTGACGCTTGCCGCAGGAGAGACAGTAGGTACTGAGTCTTGTTTTGGTGTTTCTGATTTTGCTGATTCTGACATTCTCTTGCTTTGAACGAAGGAACCAGCTGTCTTTTTCAGTGAACCGGCGGTTCGATCGACAGCACTAAAAACTGGTGCGACGATATCTCGCAGTTTTTCACTCGCTTGGGCATGCGCTGCTCGGCCGGCACTTTGGCTGGCACTTTGGCTGGCGGTTTGACCGGACGCCTCAGCCGGTGTGGAGTCCGGATCGTTTGGCGGCGCGACCAACATCACAATCCCCAAACCGAACATCAATCCACCCAACGCTCCGGCCATGAGCATTGCTTTTTTGCCCAATCCGTCCGGGCGAGTCGAAACCTGAGCTTCATCAACAGGCGTCAAAAGCGTTGCGTCTTTTGCACCCGACGCCAATCCTTGAATCTCAGCCAAATCCGATTGGGCGTTGTTCAAAATCTCAATTCGCTTTCGAACTGCCGCCTGAAGCGAAAGACTATCAGCTCGCTTAGAACTCAGATTGATCAAGCGATCATCCAACTTTCCGGCTTCACTTTCAAGCTTCAGAACCTCTGTTCGCCTTGTGGCGACTTGAAGGCTGAGCGTTGCGATAAGAGTATCTCGCTCGCTGGCGATCTGCTGTTGAATTTCGTTGACGGCACTTTTTGCACTGATGTACGACGGATGCCGATTTGTATATCGCCCGAGAGTATCAGCCATTGTTTTCTGTGCCTCAACCAAGGCATTGTTCAAAGGGCTCAAAGCAGGCTGATACTTGATCATCTCAGCGGAGGTAACAAACTGCTCTTCATTGGTTGACTGCAATGCTTCCAACAAAGAGAGAGCAGTGTTCAATTCAGATTCAACACGACGCCTTTCCAGACCAATCTGAGAAATGTCTCGTTTGATCGTACTGTCACTGGATTGCGGATTGTTCAAAGAATCCATCGCGCTGATGTCAGAACCAAGCTCAATATCCATTTCGCGAAGCTTCTCCGTTGCTTCGTTCAACGCGACCTGAGCACCATCACGCGCTTGTGTCAGTTCCAGTTCCATACTTTGAAGACGACGCATTCGAACTTCATTCGTCTTGGCGATAATTTCTTCGAGCAGGATTTCGATAAACTGCCCAGCACGCTCTCGGGATGAAGACGTTGTATTGAGAACGATGACTTCCGTTTTTCCAAACTCGGCTCCGTTGGGTGCACTGAATGAGATCGCACCCTGAATCTGCTCAATCAATTCTTCGCTTGGGTAGTCTTCACTTCCCATTCCAAACAAACCTTTGGACTCTGGGCCCAGTCTTTCCATTGTGTTCCGAATGACTTGAGGGCGACGCGAGATCTCAAGAATCGTTTCCTGAGCCGACTTCATCGATTCAAGAGATTCAAAACGACCGGGTTTGAAAGACTGGCCCAGCAAATCATCGCGCACGATCAGTGATTGCTTGGCAGACCAAGTCTCGGCGCGTACCAAAAATACGTACGCACCCGCCAGAAACATTCCGAGAATCGCCGGGACGATCAAGAATAGCTTGTAGGCGATCAACGTATTCAGGACATGCGAGAATCGCTGATTGGAAATTGGTTCTGCGCTGGTGTTCATAGTAGTTCGCAAATTGGAAGACGAGCAATCGATATCATCATTTGAAAAATCGAACCGTCACACTCCCACAGAAGTGTGGCGGTCTCATCCGTTTTATCGATAAAACTGCCACCGATATTTGCCCCAAGAGCGAATTTTCACCCGGAATTACGTTACAGACCAACCACCTCCGTTAATACCGAAAGGGTCTAGCTAATCGGCAAAGTCACACCGAGAGTTTCGATAGCATGCTTTCGTGCTTAGCTGGGCACTCAAAATTGGGAAATGATCAGCCCCAAATTTCCACCCATTCGCTGAGCGTTTCCCTGCAAGAGATTTCTAAAGCCAATCAGTCTCACGGTGACTATTCGATTTCAAGCCGAACTGAACCGATTAATCCGCCAGCCGATGAAGGATTCTCTTTGCTAGAGCCACTGGGGTCCGAGGATATTTCGATGCGTAAGCGGTTGGCTGGCTGCAGCATCGCTAGCACATCAACACGAAGCGGGAGACCGCCGAACTTCATCGCCCCAAGCTCCTCACCGTTGAGAAAAATGGTTGCAAGATGATCGACTGCTTCGACCACAAGCCACACCTTTTGATCGGCGTCCAGCCTCGTTGGTCGGTTGAATGTTCGTTCGTAGGAAACTTGACCAGCGAAACTTGGACCAAGCCAATCATGCCAGCTGGATGGAATCTTTACCCGTTTCTCCAAATTAAAATCGTCCGTGGTTGCTTGATTCAGATTCGAAAGGACTTTGGCATTCCAAGGCCCATGCAGACGGATGGTGTGAAGTTCGGGCATGTTAATAAAAAAAGTGAACCGCCAAAGCAGCTCACTTTAAATTGAATCCGAAAAATTAGAGAGTCAAACGACTTACTCAGGAACGTAACTGTGAGTCACAGACGCCTGGTGAATCTGCTTGGTTTTCTTTTCAACCAATCGGAATGTGACTTTGATGCCACGGATTGGGAAAGGATAGGGCGGTGCTGTTTCGCGTTCCGCATTATCGTCAGGTGCAGATGTAGCTCCACCAACGCTGTCCAAACCATCGGTACCTTCATCAATCTGTGGGGTCGCTCCATCATCTACGACATCCTGATTGATTCCATCACTTTCGTAGAATGGCGTCCAAGTGTCGTAGGTGTTGGTCAACTGAGATTTTGGCAACGCTGCGCCGAACCAACCACCACCAACGTGATTCAGATCAACGAACGCTCCAATGGGCGAAACAGTGCCAATCGCCGCATCTGTTGCGTTGACGATACCGTCTCCGTTTGCATCTGAGAAACCTGGATCACTTGGCTCTGCCAAGATTCCTGTTCCAAACTCACGCACGTTTGAGTTAGGCGAGTAGACTTTGAGATCAAAACTTGCAACGTCTGTCAAAAGCAGGGACGTTCCGTCAGCAGGTGTTCTCGCCAAAAGAGTGGTCAGGTTTAGCAAGTTCGGAAAATTGTTGCCGGTTAATCCATCTGGCGTGTGAGCAAATCGATTCTTGCGAACGGCCAGGTCCGTCAAGCTGTTTGGCCAAAGTTCGTACTGAGTTGCATTGACTTGAATAACACGAACTGAAATGTCGTTGGTGGCAATGAAATCATTGATGTTGGCTAAAGTGGATTGTGTGTCTCCAAGTGAGTTGAGAACCAACGGCCCAGTAAGATCCGGGCGAATTAGCAACACACGTCGGTGTACACGCAGGCTGTCCTCAAAATCAATCGACGGAATGGCAGCGGCTTGCAAATCAACAAAGGACGTGTACCAAAACACTTCTGCCAACGGCGATTCGACAATCGTGTAAGCGGTCTGATCCAACAATTTTTGCCGTCCGCGATAGGGCCGTCCCTTACTTCGAACGGTCATCCCAAGTGAATCATCAATGTCGCCTTGATAGGAATTCACAAAATCAATCGGGACTGATAAATCGCGATCCGTTGATTCGTTTAATGCAAAATATCCAGGAGGCAATGTTGTCTCTGTGTACGGTCGTGGATCAACCGTCAGATTTGCCAGATCAGATCGCATGAGTTCTTCTGCTGATCGCAATCGGTTGGCCATTTCCATAATGCTACGGCCGGTCTGCATTTGCTGGCTGGCAAACTGGAATGCTGACATCATCGCACCCAACACAATAAGTGTCATGGTTAACGCGATCATGATTTCAATCAAAGTCAAACCGCGACGGTCTCGACGGATGGTGGTAGATGGGGATGTCATCGATTTCTCCTGTTGGCAAGTCACACTCAAAAGCGAACCATCAAATTGACAATTCACTTTGATGTTTGTCCGTGCCAGCGTTGTGATCATGGAGAGAGGAAGGGGATCACTTTGCATGGGACAACAGACGGTCACATTGAAAAGGCTGTCGTATATTACAGCTTTATATCTAATTGTACACGTTATTTTGCGTGAGTTTATTATTCAGATCGGCGTTTTCGAGGACTTTGGACCACAAATGCCGATTTTTTGACGATCCTAGGGCGCTCTTTCCCCCCTCGATTGGACTTGGACAGATACGTTAATTCCAACTGAAAACGCTATTTGTCCTGCAATTTTGAATCCTTTGCGATCCAAATCTGGATCAACTTTCGAATCAGCCACCAAGCTCAAACCTTTCGGCCATTCGTTTCGTATTCTCGTTCCGTACACCAGCCGACGTTTAAGGACGATTTTCAAGCGAATCCATTTTGCCCGTAGAAACTAGGTTTTTGTTATAGATAATGAGATCCGTCTGATTTGCCGTCGGCATTTCCAAACCAAGGCAACTGACAATTATTAATTACTACTCCAAGATGGCCGAATACATGTTCCGTTTTGCAAGCTGCAAACAAGCAAATCTCGATTTCACCGCCACCGAATCGCAATCTAGCCTCTCCATGCCAAGCACGTTAAAGCCAAGCAAGGACAAACCATCGAGGCTCAAAACTCGGTTCCTGATTCTTGCCAGCCTCGCTTTCGTTTTTTTCAACGGCAGTGGTTTCGTAAACGCTCAAGACGACGATGCAGCGGCGCGCGCGATCGCTCAAACAGCTTTTAACGCTCAAAGCAGTAATTCATTTGCCTTTGCGGCATCGAATTGGGAAAAACTAATCTCCAAACATCCGAACTCTCCGCTGGTCGGCAACGCGCACTATAGCGCCGGTGTTTGTTACACCCAGACCAACGAATTCGAAAAAGCCATTTCAAATTTCCAATCCGCTCTCACCAAATTGGGTGATGAGGAATTGGTCAAAAAACCTAACGCGAGTTTGTATCTTGGTTTCGCGCAATACCGCCGTGGTCAGGATCTCGCACAGGCCGAAGCCACCAAAACCCAAGGCATCGAACTTCTCAAATCTGCCACCAACACATTCGCTGGCCTGATCAAAGACTATCCAAAATTCGAAGATATCGACCAAGCCTGCTACTACCAAGGAACGGCTTTCGAACAGCTTGGCCAATCCGAAGACGCCATCAAATCCTACGCTGCGATGTTGCAGTACCCCAAACAAACGAACAAATTCAAAGCACTCTATGCGATCGCCGATTTGAACTTTGCCGCCAAACGATTTGACGAATCGCTAAAGTACTACGATCAATTTCTTGCCGATCCAGACGCCGCTCAACACCCGGACTACGACTCGGTCAGTTTTGAAACCGCTCGAACGCTCATCAATTTGGCGCTCGCCGACACCAAAGCCGACAAAAAAACCGACTCACAAACAAAGCTCACTCGTGCAGTCGAAATCTTGACACGCATCGCCGAAAACCCCGTCGACGCCCAAGACACTGCCGCCGCAGAATTGGCCGACGAAGCCGCGTTCCAACAGGCTTATTGTTTTCAGCTGTTGGGCCAACTGGACAAAGCAGCCGAAATCCACTCGAAAATTGCCGACTCAAATTCTCGTTTCAAAATCCAATCATTGGTCAACGCAGCGATCCTTTATCGTGAGTCAGACAAAATCGAAGAAGCCAAAACCGCACTCCTAAAGGTCGCCGGCCCCAACGCCGCCGAAACAGAATTCTCCAGCGAAGCGGCAAGTATTCTGGCCGACCTCTACATCATCGACACAGGCGAAAACCAAGCCGCGTTTGATCTTGCCTCGACTTGGATTCCAAAATCAACCGACAAACCGACCTTGGTTCCGCTAAAAATGGCTCAAGCCGAAGCCGCCTATCGAATTCCAGATCGCCGAACCGAATCTGTTGGTTTATTCCAAGCCATCGCCGACCAACACGCCGAACACCCCAGCGCGCCAAACGCGTTGTACAAATCTGCATTCGCTGCGGTCGACGTAAACGACATTGATAGATCGCTTGAAAAAGTTGCGAAATTTGAAACGGCTTACCCCAACAGCCAGTACCTTCCCGACGTCCGATATGTCAAAGCGGAAGCACTGCTGCTGAGCGACAAACCAGACGAAGCCCAAACATTGTTCGACAGCCTTGCAACGAACCATCCCGAACACCCCGACACAACGTTTTGGAAACTTCGCTCGGGACTCGCGCTTTACCAACAGGAAAAATACCAAGAGACCGTTGAGAAATTGTCGCCGTTGGTGACAGAGTTAAAGAAAAAACCTCGACAGGCAGAAGCTTTGTTGCGAATCGGTTCCAGCCAGTTTGCACTCAAACAATTCCCGGCCGCCGTCACGTCGCTTCAACAAGCGATCGCTGCCGACAACGAAGGGCCGTTGGTTGACGAAACACTTTTGATGCTTTGCCGTTCTCAAATCGCATCCGAAAAAGGAGCCGATGGCGAGGCGACCGGCAAACAATTGCTTGATCGTTTTCCAGAATCACCATGGGTTCCAGAGCTACGATACCGGTTGGGCGACTACCTTTACGGGACCAAAAAATACAAGGAAGCCCTGGAGAACTTCGATGTCATTCTGACCAAGTATCAGGATTCTGACTTTCACCCGTACGCTCTCTATAACGCAGCGTGGTGTAAATCTGATCTCAAAGAGTTCAACGATTCAGAAAAACTGTTCTCAGATTTGATGGCGAAGTACCCACAGCACGAACTTGCAAAACGAGCCACAATGGATCGAGGTGCAACTTTTCGCAAGTCCGGCAATTACGAGTCTTCGATCAAAGATCTCCAAGCGTTTTTGAAAACCAACCCTGAAGGAGCGCCACGCACGAAAGCGCTCTACGAGATCGGACTGGCTCAGGTACAACTTGAAAAATGGAACGATGCGATTGGCACTTTTAAATTGCTGATTGCTGAAACACCAAACTCGCCACAGATTGATCGATTCAATTACGAACTTGCCTGGGCCTATCGAAATACACAAAAGGAAGATCTTGCCCTGGAACGTTTTGCCAACATCGCAAACGACACGCCCGATAGTTCGCTCGCAGCCGAATCAAACTTCCACCTTGGTTCTGACGCGTACAACAAAGACAAATTCGACGAAGCGATCGCGGCGTACCAAAAATGCATCGCTTCTGAAACGGATGACTCAATTCGTGAAAAGGCAGCCTACAAACTTGCTTGGGCTCACTACAAACAAAAACAGTACGACCAAGCCCACACCAGTTTTGCTCAGCAGGTAAAAGATTTCTCAAAAGGTGAGTTGTACGCTGATGGAATGTTCATGGTTGCTGAGTCGTTGTTCCGCCTGAAGAAACACGAAGACGCCTACGCCGCTTACACCGCGGCCAAACCCGTCGTCGACGCAGCAGAAAACATTGAACCAAAAATCAAATGGCTGACCATGCTGCATGGATCGCAATCGGCTAATGAAACGAAAAAGTACAACGAAGCAATTCAGCTCGTCCAACCGCTTGCCGACTCCAACGCGGATCTGGCATTCAGACAAGACGCATGGCTCGAAATGGCAAGCGCCTATCGCGGCCTCAAGCAAACCGACAACGCGATCAAGTTTTTCGAAAAAGCGTCCGACAATCTCGGAAAGACCGGCGCCCGTGCTTACTGCATGCTAGGCGACGTTTACTTCGCCGATAAGAAATTCGACAAAGCCATCGATCAGTTCAAACAGGTCTTCTTTGGATTCGGTGGCGCACAAGCTGCCGACGATGTGAAACCATGGCAGGCATATGCGCTGTACGAGGCAGGGCAGTGTAATTTCGTCCAAGTCTCATCAGCCCCCGAAGCGGCCAAGGAAAAACTGATCAACGATTCGGTTCAGTTCTTTGAAAGACTGCTTCGAGATTACAGTACCGACAAACTAGTCGACCCAGCCAAAAAGCAACTTGAGACGTTGAAAAAACTGCAGAGCAAGTAGATTCTGTAGTTTGAGGAAAGTGGCTTGTCTGAGACGAAAGCTGATTTGCTCTAAATCGCGATTTTTTCGAGGGTTCTTCGCCAAACCACGGCACCAAGGCGAAAACCCGCAGTTACTATATAGGCGGAAAGTTTTTGTTGGGGCGATTTCGCGTGCCTGAAACTTTTAACACACCTGCACTTTTGAGTGCGCCCTGTTTGAGTCTGCACAAGTGATTGAACTTTCTCTCAATCAAGACAAAAAAATGCCTTGTGCCATGCTGACATCACAACCACCGGAGCCAACATGAATCTTTTTGTTTACCGACGCTCGCAACTGGCGATCGCGCTCGGATTCATATTGATTGCGACCTGCGCAATCGGCTCGTCGAATTCCACTTCCGCTTCCCAATTTCCAAAACTTTCCTCCCAGGCAATTTCTGCGTCTCCACTGGCGACTGCCTCACTGGCAACCGCGACCTTAACCCAAGACGATGAAGCAGAGGGATCCGATCCTAACCCGGCTCCCGCTCCTGCAAAACGCGGTATCAATTTCTTGTCGTTGCTAACCCAAGGCGGTTGGTTCATGATCCCGTTGCTACTCCTGTCGCTGGGAGTAGTCACAATTGGTATCGAACGATATCTGGCACTTCGACGCGAAAAAGTTTTTCCACCAGAACTGATCGACCAACTTTCATCTCTCAGCCAATCACCCGGCGGACTCGATCCACGTCGAGCTTACCAAGCCTGTCAACGTTACCCTTCGTCAGCGTCTTACGTGCTGCGTTCGATGTTGGTAAAAGTCGGTAGACCTCAATCAGAAATGGAACATGCCGTCGGCGAATCAAGCCAACGCGAGGCGACACGATTGGCACAGATGACGTCGTGGTTGAGCTTGGCTGCAGCGATCGCGCCGTTGATCGGTTTGTTGGGAACAGTTTGGGGAATCACCCAAGCGTTCTATGACACGACTCAACTGGCCGAATTGAACGCGGGGCAGAACCGTGGCGTCGCGCTGGCGAACGGAATTTATGTTGCTCTCGTCACGACGATGGTGGGTTTGATGATCGCCATTCCAGCGGCCATCCTTTCTCACTTTTACGAGAACCGTATCGTTCAGTTGATGAATGAGATCGAAGAAATGGTTTTCAATTTGCTGCCGCAGTTCGAACGTTATGAAGGACAAGTTCGATTCACACAGGGATTGGCAAACGAAACGGGCGAGGACTCCACCGGATTTGGAAGCGACGGTTCTTCAGGCGAGAATTCGAATGGCGAGGAACTGGCGGAATCGGGAACCGGCAAACGCCGCAAACCCACCAGCTGACTTTTTTGAATGTTCGAAAGTTCAGACACTGATTGCGATGGGCGAGCCTAAGAGATTTATAAACTTGGACGCTCAACGGCGACTGGATCAACGCGAATCCATTGTAAAAATTACTGGTTCGTAAAAGCCGCATGATTCGCTGAACTTTTTCGCCAACCTCTTTTGCCAGGCACAAAAGGCAAACCTCAAAAGCCGAACCTTGATTTGCTCAACCTTCTGGCTCAACAACAAAACTTCACTCAGACAAAGCAATGGCAGTAAAACTCAAATCAACATCCGCGATTGGATCGCTCAGCATCACACCGCTGATCGACGTGGTGTTTTTGCTCCTGATCTTTTTCCTTGTCTCATCTCGATTCTCGGAAGAGGAACGTGAACTGGACTTGAATTTACCAAGTGTCACAGAAGCCCTACCTGCATCGGCTCAGCCTGATGAACTGGTCGTCAACGTCGACGAAGGTGGGCGATATTACATTGACGGCGCGTTTCGGAAACTTGAACAAGTCGAACAGATCCTCCGCCGAGCCAAGACAAACAATCCGTTAACGCAAACGGTGGTGATTCGTGGCGACAAATCCACCCATTGGCAACATATCGCAATCGCCATCGGCCTCTGCAAAAAAGTTGGAATCAGCGAGTTCACCGCTACAATCGATGAGAAGTAAACGAAACGAGTTTGCGGAATGGAGTTTGTAGTTGGCAGTCGTCAGTTTGCAGACTGAGCACTTGAATCAGCCGAAACGGTCCACTTAAAACTTAAAACTTAAAACTTAAAACTTACCGTCTACCGTCTACCGTCTACCGTCTACCGTCTACTGCCTACTGCCTACTGCCTACTGCCTTAAAAAATGAAACGCACCGTTCAAAAAATCACCCCCGCAAGGGACAGCGGCTTCGACCAGCAATTCTGGCCGGTACTGGTTGCGTTGACGGTGCTCAGTGGCATTACGCTTGGTGCTGTTTTGACGGTGCTTCGTGGACCGTGGATGTGGGGCAGCCTGCTGCTCCTTCCAGTGCTCGCCGCATTGGCAATATTTTCACTGTTCCATCTCGATAACAATCGACTTCGCCGTTCGCTTCAGTTTGCGATCATCACAAGCCTGGCACTTCACTTGTCGATTATGGTATTCGCCTCGGTCGTCAATATTTTCCAAAACCCGTTCAAGCCAGCCGAACGTCAGATCGCACAGAATCGTGTTCGCACCATCGAGATCAGCGACCAACAGGCAGCTTTTATTTGGCAGGAAACCAACGCACAAGAAACCCCGGAACCCCGCGTTGAAACTGAAAAACAAACCAAGCCAACCGCAACGGCTCAACCTCAAACGATTCCGGTGCCTGAATCGACTCCTCAGCAGACCCCCCAACTCGTTCGCCGAGAAACGACTTCGAAATCGGTTCCGCGACAAAATCGCGAACTGTCGAAGCTTCGTCGTCAAACAAAACCTGACGCCCAACCTCGTTCCAGTCAGCAAATGACGGGCGAAAAAATCGCAGTCACCCAACCAGCAGCAGCCGCGGCAGCTTCACAAAAAATTGAAAGCTCCAAAAAAGCAGACACCGTAAAACGGCAGGCAGCCAAACAACCTGAGCCTCAGCCGCAAAACGAAAAACCTTCACCTGCCCCCGAAGCCAAACCAAAAACTAAAGTCGCCCAATCGTCCTCCAGCGCGCCGCGCCGTCGAGAAGATCCAACCATGGCGACAAACAAAGCTTCCGCCAGCGCATCTCCCTCCACTGCTCGTGTTCGCAGGTCCACGCCGAATCTCCCGATGGCCAACCAAAAATCTCCGGTTGCTGAAAAAGTAGCCACCGCCACAACGACAAAACCGAGCAAGCTGGAACCGTCAAAATCATCCAGCGAAGTCACTCGACGAACGATCAAAGATCGCACCATTCGTCCGACCATGACGAACCAACCAAGAACGCAAGCCAGCCCGCGTTCACAAATCGCTCGATCTCCCGCACGTCGCGAACCCAATCGAGTCTTGCCGAGTATTTCGAACCAAACATCGCAAACCAAAACACCACGACGCGCGACCGCCGATGCAATGGTCGCCAGTTCACCTGTCGCAATCGAAAAACCGGCGCGCTCACCTGAGTCGAAAACTGCAACCCGCGAACTGAATTCCCAAACGCTTTCGGTTTCACGAAGCACCGAGGGTATCGCCGGCGTCGGTCGTTCAAAAAATCTTGACCGATTCATGGGCGGAAAAAACAGCCCCGCCACCCGAGCGTCCGATTCTGCTCGACGCGAACGCACCCAAAGCCGCCCCTCCGAAACGCGAATGCTGACGTCGTCACAAAAATCGCAGTCGCGTCGCTCCGTCGGTTCTACACGCGTACCCACTAGCGCGTTCAAATCTGAAACCGTTGCGGCAGCAAAAATCAGTGGTGCCAAGGACACAGGCGAACGAACGATGGAGTCTTCTGCGGCTAAGATCGAGTCTGCATCGACCGACCACCGTGACGAGTCATCAGCCGAGCGAGGAAGTGCCAATGTCGACCTTGGGCCAACTAAAGTCGTATTCGATCGAGAGAATCGGCGACGATCTGGTGGCGGTCAACAAGAGGTCTCAAAAATGAATCCGGAAGCGACCCGGCGGTCCAAAGATCGCTCAGAGGTTCAACCGTCACTGGTTGCATCCACAGAGTTGGATGTTGCCGCGCCGAGCAACCGCTCCACCGCACAACCGGTCAACGACGCGCTTGAACCGTCAAAACAGTCTTTGGCCGCTGCCCGATCCGGTGGCGAAATGGCTTCAACCGCTGAGCGATGGTCGGCGGAGACAGAGGGCGAAATATCCGATCAAGGTAAATCCGCGTTCGCTCAACAGCTTGCCGATTCCCGCTCTCGTGCCAGCCGCAACGAAGACGCAGCCAGCTGGGAAGAAGAAGACGATGAAGACGAGGACGAGAAAAACAGCCCTGGCAACCGACGAACCCGAGTCGCATCGGCTCCCGTGGTTCGTTCGACCGACGGATTTGGCAATATCAAAAACGACGGTCGTTCGATGGCTTGGAAAACAGACGGAGCCGACGCGCCCAGCGAATCCGTCACCGCCAACGTTGCCCGGCAAGCCACCGCTTCATTGCCCGGTGCAGGTATCGGGCGCACCGCCGCAAACGTTTTGATGCAAGCCGCCACATCGCTGCCAATCATTGATTCGGCACCTGCTCGAAGAGATGGTTCTTCAACATCAAAAGACGCCACCCCCAGCTTGACCGCAGGACTGGGCGACAGCCCTCGACGTCGCGCGACCGCAGACACCACGCCCTCACTCAGCCCATCCAATTCCGGCGTCAGTCTCGAATCGGTTTCGACTTCAGCGGCGGCCAACCCTTCATCGGAGATGGGGAACCTCGATTCGAAATCCGTTTCCGTTTCACGATCGGAATTGGCTTCAATGGAACAAGTCCAAGGAAGCCAACTCGACGTCATCGCTCCCGAAGGCCCCGCTGGTTTGGGCGAGCGACCTGACAATTTCATCGGAGTCATGACACGGCCGGCGTCACGGGAAAGCAAGCAGATCCAACCCGATTTGAAGAACCGATATCGCAATCCAGATTTTGGCGGCATGCCGTCGATCAACCCCGATGCCGTTCTCGCTAAAGACGCTTTTAAGAATCGCAGTCCCGCCGCAATCGCGCGGTCGGCTGAACCAACCACCGAAGCCGCGATCCACCTAGGACTTGAGTTTCTTGCACGATACCAGTCCGCCGATGGAAGCTGGGCATTGACTGGATTTGATCGCGAGTCGACACAAAACATTTCCCAACTGGACAGCGACACGGCAGCAACAGGACTAGCGCTCCTCGCGTTCCAAGGAGCCGGTTACAACCATCGCGAATTCAAATACGCACGACAGATTGACCATGCGATTCAATGGCTGATCGAAAATCAGCGAGCCGACGGCGGGCTCTATGTTCCTTCCGACAAAAAATCTGACAACGCGTGCCGGTTATACAGCCACGGCATCGCAGCACTTGCTCTGACCGAAGCCTACGGGATGACCCAAGACACTCGATTGAAAGAGCCGGCTCAAAAAGCGATCGACTACATCCTCGAAACCCAAGACCCTCGCAAAGGCGGCTGGCGATACTTCGATACACCCGGCAAAAAATCAGCCGACACATCTGTTTCCGGTTGGATGATGATGGCGTTAAAAAGCGGCCGTTTGGCTGGCTTGACCGTTGATGACAAGTGCTTCGATGGAGTCGCCGATTGGCTGGACGTCGCCGCCGATCCAGAAAATGAATCGCTCTACAGATACAACCCGTACGCACGCGATTCAAAAGGCGTGTCACGCATCCAAGGTCGTAAGCCCACCGCGTCCATGACGGCTGTTGGTTTGTTGATGCGAATTTATTCTGGTTGGGATCGCAAAGATCCTCGCTTACTGGCTGGCGCCGATTACCTGCTAAAGACTCAGCTACCCAACGACTCGACTCCTCAGCAACGCGATACCTATTATTGGTATTACGCAACGCAAGTCATGAAGTATGTCGATGGCCCGCAATGGAAAAAGTGGAACGATCAGCTTCGTCCGCTGTTGGTTCGCTCGCAGGAAAAGTCAGGGGAATTTGCCGGCAGTTGGCACCCCTACCAACCGGTGCCAGATCGTTGGGGCTCGTTCGGTGGTCGTATTTACGTGACCTCCATGAACTTGCTTTCACTCGAAGTCCGCCATCGCATGTTGCCGCTGTACAAGCAAAACTCTCAGCCACCTGAGATCACTGGCGTGATCGAAGTATCGCCTAGCCCCGTTTCCACGAACTCGAAACCAGGACCAACCAAGCCAGAACCGGCAAGGGTCGCCAAAGCTCCAGTGAAAAAAGCTCCAGTGAAAAAAGCTCCAGTGAAAAAAGCTCCGGTCACCAAAGCTCCTCCAGTAAAAACTCCGAAGGTAAAACCCCCGAAGGCCAAGCCTTCCAAATCGGTTACTCCGCCGGCAAAATCAAACAAGGCGGCTGCCCCCAAAGCCCAACCCAAGATGGCTGAATCAAGACCAGTCAAACAACCGGTCGTTGAGCCCGCGATCATCGCTCCCAAGGTCACTGCCACGCCACCAGCCAAATCAAAACTTCCTGAACCGAAACTTCCCGGACCGAACCCCCAACCTAAACCTGCACCAAAAACAGCAAAATCGAATCCGGTCAAATCACCGGTCGTTGAGCCCAAAGTTACAGTCACCTCGCCAGCCAAGGCAAAACCTGTTGACCCCAAACTGACCAAGCCGTTACCTGTTGAACCTAAACCGTCAGCCCCAAAAACAGCCGGACCTCAACCGAAATCGAAACCGACGACCAATCCGCCCAAGACTACGTCACCTAAAACAATCGTCGATGCAATACCGAGTAAACCCAGTGCAAAAACTCCGCCAATGATCATCGGAGAGGTGGAAGGCGTTTTAAAGTCACCAAAAACAAAACCGGAGTCCAAACCAACGCCGTCGAAAAACGCGACCGCTAACAAACCAATTAGCACACCAAAAACACAACCAGATCCAATCAAGAAACCAGTTGTAAAAACAACTCCACCTGAAAACCAAACTGCCAAGGCACCAACCGAAACTAAACCTGTCGAGCCGAAAAAACCGGTCGTAAAAAAGAAACCAAACGAGTTTGGCGGAATCGCGGGTACCGTTCGATTGGATGGGAAAATCTTGAGAAACGCAAACGTCGAATTCATCCCGACCGATAAAAAAGGCGTTCGAGTCACCGCGAAAACCGACATCAACGGCCGTTACGTGATCGCAAGCGATTCAAAAACGACAGGCATCAAAGCTGGCACTTACAAGGTTTCGATTACAACCTACGTCGAGTCACCCAACGAAGACGTCATCGACTTTCTCGAAGAAGTCCCTTCCCGTTACAACTCGAAAACCCAGCTAACTGTCACCGTCGCACGTGAAATCCAAAACGCTTACGACATCACGTTGAGCTCAAACTAGCAATCACGACGCTCCGGCCGGGCTTTTAACGAGGCCATATTAATTCAATAACGCCAACCAAGCGTGCCTAGCGACGTCGCACGCGTCAATGACAGAGTTAACCTGCCCGGATTCTTGCCAGAGCAAATGCCGGCGTCTGAAGCTGGCTACACTTGTTTATATTCAATGCGGCTAAAACGTTGATTTGCTCCGAACCGACTTGTGTTTGAAACTGTCTTAAAAGTGAACGAACGCATTGGCAAACGGCTAAAAACGTCAGACCATGATTTACAATTGATCGAAATCAAAACGCAACCTTGGGAGACAACATGTTAGGTTTTCGCTATTTAAAAACCACGCCGACAACGCATGTCATGCAATACAAGAACGGCAAATTGGTACAACAGGGTGCCGGTTTGTCGTTTTTCTATTTTGTGCCATCGAGCGTCGTCGTGCAGATCCCGTTGGCAAGCGTCGGTGTGCCGTTTGTGTTCAACGAAACATCCGCAGACTTTCAAGAGGCCACCATCCAAGGCGATATCACTTATCGAGTCGTCGACCCCGAAAGCCTTGCCTCGATGCTTGATTACAGCGTCGACTACCACGGCCGCTACAGCAGCGAAGACCCAAGCAAACTTAACGACCGCTTGATTCATGCCGCACAAATTTCGGCACGTGAATTCACCCAACAACATCAGCTCAGTGACTTGCTCACCAAAAGCGACGAACTCGTTGCCGCTTGCGAGCCGGCTCTGAAAAATTCTCCCGCGGTCGCGATGCTAGGATTGGAAGTCATCAACATGTCCATCCTTTCCATTCGAGCAACCCCTGAAATGACGAAAGCTCTTCAGGCAGAGGCTCGCGAAAAATTGCTCCAACAAGCCGACGAAGCGGTTCACCTTCGCCGCAACAAAGCGATCGAACTTGAGCGTCAGATTAAAGAGAACGAACTTCAAACGGAAATCAAAGTCGAAGAAAAGAAACGTGAAGTCCGAGAAATGCAGCTGCGTGCCGACATCGCCGTCGAACAACAGCGAGCCGAGTTGGTCGATCAAAAAGTCGAAAACGAACGTAAGGAAGCCGAAGCCCGTGGCGATGCACTTCGCGCAATGCTGGCTCCGATGAAAGACGTTGACTGGAAAACTCTGCTCGCCGCGTCTCCCGGCGGGATCAACTCACAAGAGATGATCGCCATGGCATTTCGAGACCTCGCCGACAACGCAGACCAGATTGGAACGTTGAACATCTCTCCGGACTTGCTGAACACGTTGCTTCAATCGAACAACAATGATGAGTAACGACGTTCACAAATCGCAAGCGTTCGATTGGGACAATCAAAAGGCCAACACTCACTGAGAATTTCACTTACCGTTCCCGGCTCAGCTTCGACCGGTTTTTGCTGGCCAAATTAATGATGTGAATCAGTTGAGTTTCGCACTTCCAAACTGACCTTCAACCGCCTCGAGATGCAACGACTGAAACAGAAAGTACAATCATCATGGGCATGTCACTACCAATCATCGCCGTCGTCACGCGTGAAACGCGGTTGCAAAATTTGAAACAACGCTGGGTTACTTCATCCAACGTCGCGTTTCGGATGCAGCAGGCCGCGACGCACGAGCATGCGCGTTTGAAAGGCAAGCGTCGGAAAATGGCGACCGCTGACATGCTGGACGAAGCCGATTTCGACCTTCAAGCCATTGCCGCATCAGAAGCTTTGTCCGACGATGACGAACTTCGAGATGAAGACGTGACGTACAGCGAAGCCCTCAAGAAATTGCTTTACGAAATCGACTTTGGATATCCGGTCAAGAAAGTCGATCGCGACTTCGTGCCTAATTTCGATTTTGGCCGCTGCATGGCGGTCGTTGTTTTCGGACAAGACGGCCTGGTCGCCAACGTGGCCAAATATGTTGGCGACGTGCCGATCATTGGGATCAATCCAGACCCTCAGAGAAATGACGGAATCCTTTTGCCGTTTGAAATTCGCGATGCGAGAAAGATCGTCAAACGAGCCATTGATCGCAAAAGCAAAACTCGGGAGATCACACTTGGCGAAGTCACCACGAACGATGGCCAGCACATGTTGGCTTTCAATGATTTCTTCGTCGGCTGCAAAACGCATACGTCGGCGCGGTATACGTTGGAATTGAACCTGAAAACCGAATCGCAATCTTCCAGCGGCATGATCATCTCAACGGGCGCAGGATCGACCGGTTGGATGTCGAGCGTCATCAACATGGCCGGTCGGATTGGCCGAGTCCTTGGTGGCGATTCAACCCCGACTCAGACTTCCCATACGCTTGACTGGAGTGAGAACCGATTGATGTGGGCAGTACGTGAACCGTTCATCAGCCGACACAGTTCTGCCGACATGATCGGTGGGTTTTTGGAATCAGAGGAAGAGCTGGTTGTTGGATCGCAGATGGACGGCAACGGCGTGATCTTCTCTGACGGAATCGAAAAGGACTTTATCGAGTTCAACAGCGGTTCAATCGCGGCGTTTAAAGTCGCAAAACAGAAAGCTCGTTTGATTACGGGGTAGTGGTAGCTGGCGGTTCTCAGTTGCCTATAGTTTACGTCGAACCGTTTCTACAAAAAAAGACAGGCGAGTAGGGCGTGCTAACGTGTTTAATTACTAATTTTTGCACTCTTGATTCTCAGGCACTCTGAGCTTTCAAGGGACTTCCTGCATTTGGCCTCATCCCAGGTTGAAATCGCCCAAGACTTGTAAAACATTTTGGCCCGGCGTGTTAAAGCTGGGCTTTTTTTATGGGCTGATTATAATCCTGCTAGTTCTGAGCAAACTGTGACGTCGACAACACCTCTGACAATGGAAAACAATCATGGCCAAAAAGAAAACCAAGACCGCGAAAAAAGCTACTAAAACAACTACTGCCAAAACCACGCCTGTGAAAAAACGAGTCACCAAGGCATCGGCGATTAAGGTAAAGTCAGCCAAACCAAAAACTGCGAAACCAAAAGAACCGGCAAGCGTCGATGGCATCCTGAGAAAATACAGCAAGCAACGAACGACTTTGGGTTCGCAAATGACTTCCATGCGGAAGAAGATCGACGACCTCCAAAAGAAAGCGAACGATTGCTTGGCTCAGATCGACGCACTGTCGGCCAAAGAAAAAGAAACCGCGACAACGATCAGCGAACTCGATTCTCGTCGAGACGCAGAAGTCAGTGCCTTGCTTTCAAAATTGGGCGTCAAGTTTTCTGAAGTCGCTCAGGAGGACCCGAAACCTAACGCAAACACTGAGTCAGCTGACGATTCAAATTCTGAACCCGCTGCAGAAGGCGATGACGATTCTGAAGCCAATTCCGACATAGACGACCACCCAAAATTGGCTTTTGCGTCAGACTCAAGCGACAACTAATTGACGTCTGAGCCAAATTGCGGCTTGGAAAAACGTTCTTTGCCAAGACTTTGCCCGCCATTCGCGAAACGCTATTTCGCTTACAATTGCCAGGGTCGAAATCCGCTTCCGTCGTACTTTGCTGACTTTGGCTCGAATTGAATTCACTAGGTTGGATCAGGCCTGATGCGATTCGCATTTTGGCTTGTCCTTGCAATTGATATTCTATCCGAATCGCAACGGCGTTTCGCGCCGTGTTGGTTCTTAAAACTTTAACGACGTTGGTTGTCATGAATCGTTTTTTTTCTACCACGCATTTCACTCACTTCGCAGTGGTCATCGTTTTTCTCGTCGCACCTGCGATTTCGTTGGCTCAAGATTCCGACATTCATCAATCGCAGAACGCGATCGGTCAATTCGACATCCACCCTGAACTCGATGTCGAACTGTTCGCAGCCGAACCGTTTCTTGCCAACCCTTCCAACATCGATGTTGATCATCTGGGCAGGATTTGGGTTTGCGAAGTCCTCAACTATCGTCACTTTCGAAATACGGATGCGAAACCGCGCGAGGCGGGCGATCGGATTTTGATCATCGAAGACACCGATGGTGATGCGATCGCGGACAAGAAAACGGTTTTCTACCAAGGCCGAGATATTGATTCGGCTCACGGTATTTGCGTGCTGGGCGATCGAGCGATTGTATCGGCCAATGATTCCGTTTTCTTTTTGATTGATACCGATGGCGATTCAAAGGCGGACAAAAAAGAAATTCTGTTCACCGGAATCAGCGGCTCCCAACATGACCATGGCATCCACGCGTTTGTGTTTGGGCCTGATGGAAAACTCTATTTCAATTTTGGGAATGCTGGAAAGCAAATCAAAGACAAAAATGGAAATCAGATCGTCGACATGGCTGGCAACAAAGTCACCGACGAGAATAAGCCGTACAACCAGGGGATGATTTTCCGCTGCAATATGGACGGCAGCGAGTTCGAAACGCTGGCTTGGAATTTCCGCAACAACTGGGAGATGTGTATCGACTCGTTCGGTTCCATTTGGCAATCGGACAACGACGACGATGGCAACCGAGCCACGCGAATCAACTACGTAATGCCGTTCGGCAATTACGGATTCACGGATCAAAAAACTGGCAGCAACTGGCGAACCCAACGGACAGGAATGCATGCTGACATTCCGCTTCGGCATTGGCACCTAAACGATCCCGGCGTAATTCCGAACTTACTTCAAACGGGTGCCGGTTCGCCAACAGGCATTTGCGTCTACGAAGGCGACGCGCTGCCAGAGGTGTTTCGAAATCAAGTCATCCACTGCGATGCAGGGCCAAGCATTGTTCGAGCTTATCCCGTCAAGAAAAAAGGCGCGGGCTACACTGCGGAGATCGTCAACGTCATGGATGGAGCCAAAAAGAACCAATGGTTTCGCCCGTCCGATGTTTGTGTCGCTCCCGACGGATCGCTGATCGTAGCGGATTGGTACGACCCCGGTGTTGGTGGGCATCGAATGCAAGACACAGAACGAGGGCGTTTATTTCGCGTTTCCAAAAAGGGAAGTGACCGCGGCAAAGGGATTTATAAAATTCCAACCGTCGATTTTTCGACGCCTGAGTTGGCGGCGGATGCACTTTGTAGTCCCAATCACGAGACACGATTTTTGGCTTGGACTGCTTTGAAGAAATTTGGAGCTGAATCGATTCCGGCTTTGAAAATACTGTGGGCTGATAAAAATCCTCGCATTCGTGCCCGCGCTTTATGGCTGATTGGAAAACTTGACGTACCCAAATCCGACAAACTTCCAACCATTCAATCAGCACTGACCGATGCAAATCCTGATCTACGAGTCGCCGCGATTCGGTTATGTGTCCAGTTACGAGATCAGCTAGATGTCGCCGACATCAGTGGGCAAATCAACCCAGCAGATCCAGCCCCCGAGTTCCGCCGAGCGTTGTTGATCGGTCTGCGTCAGTGGCGCGGTGATCACTTTCCTCAACTCTGGACGATGCTGGCCAATCAATACGAGCCAGGAGATCGCTGGTATCTCGAAGCCCTTGGAATTGCAGCCGATGGTCACTGGGACGATTGTTTGAATGAGTGGATGGGTGGCGATGAGCTGAAACTGACATCGTCTGCCGGTCGCGACATCGTTTGGCGTTCGCGTGGCGAGATGACTCCCGAGTTGATTGCCAAGATCATTCGACACGAGAAAACCAACGCTGAGCAAACGACACGTTACTTTCGCGCGTTTGATTTTTTGACTTCGAAGAAACGAACTGACGTCCTAGCAAGCTTGGCGTTTGATCAGGACGGATTCGACAAAGAGAAATCTATGTATGTGTTGATGGAATCGGCTGGACGATTGAATGCAGAAGAACTTTCGGACAATCAAAAAGTTAAAGTCTCAGAATTGATCGACTCAAACCGCGGCACGCCAATGTTCGTGAAATTCGTTGGCAAGTTTTCATCAAAGGAGCACTACCCTGAGCTTTTGAAGATCGTGACGGAAACAAAAGACCGTCAATTGGCGGCCGACGCGATGGGTGTTCTGATGGACAAAAATCAGGCGGGCATGGTCCACGGTATGATTGTCAACCAACCAGAAATGCGTGAATCTGTTTGCGACGCACTGGTCAATTGTGGACGGCGAGTGGCAGACTACACCTTGTCAGGAGTTGCCAAACGCGAAGGGATCGATACCGAGGCTCGGACTTATGCGATCCAGCGATTAGGCGAAACGCGATCGGGGGCAGGGGACATGCTTTGGTGGATCGATCAAGAGAAGCAAGGAAAAGGGAAAATCGCTCCCGTTATCATGCCTGCGATCAAGGCTGCACTTCATCGAGCGCGCTGGCCAGAAGTCCGAGCCAAGGCCACTGAGCTTTTCCCGATCGCAGCAACCAAGGACAATCGCTCGTTACCGCCGATGAATAAACTGGCTGAGCTAACTGGCGACGTCGCGAATGGCAAAGTGATTTTCGATGGTGTTGGAACATGTGCAAAATGCCATATCGTTGCCGGTAAAGGAATCGAAGTCGGCCCTGATCTTTCCGAGATCGGTTCGAAACTGACAAAGCAAGCGATGTACGAATCGATTTTGTTTCCATCGGCAGGCATTAGCCACAACTACGAAAACTGGGCAGTGATCAAAGACGACGGCCAAATGATCACAGGTGTATTGCTTGGTGAAACAGACGCTGAGATTCAAATCAAAGATGAGAAGGGAATCAAGCATACGATTCCAATGGAGTCCGTCGATGAGAAACGACGCCAAAAACTTTCGCTCATGCCAGCCGATCTACACAAGGAAATGTCGACGCAAGAGCTGGTTGATTTGGTCGAGTACTTGGTGGGTTTGAAGAAGCAAGAAAAATAGTGGGGCGATGGCGGCCCAAGGTCCAGCCGTTGCCTGAACACATCTGGACATCGAGGCGCATTCAAACGCACCGTTCAGCGCAGCAATTTGGCCGCCCATTGACGCTTTGCATTTTTGATCTTCACTTTAGAAATTTGAAAGCGATATACACGCGTCATTAGAAACTCCGCCTCGTGCAGTCCCGTCAAAATCAATCCTTACTCGGCAGCATTCGGAAAAACCATTCTGGTGAACCGTGTCGCAACTGATCGACGATCACCGCGACGATAATGATTCCGCCGATGATGATGTGAGTGTAGGTGTTGGGAATCGAAAGCTGTACACAACCGCTTTGGATGACTGCAATGATGATCGCGCCGACGAAAGTGCCAAACACCGACCCTCGTCCGCCGCTGAGGCTTCCTCCACCAAGCACTACGGCGGCGATAATTTGTAGCTCCATTCCCATGCCCGATTGTGGGTCCCCTGAATTGACGTAGGCGAAATTCATGAAACCGCCGATCCCGACAAACGCGCCCGCTAAGGTGTAAATCAAAATCGTCGACACGGGCACGTTCACGCCACACAATCGTGCCGTCGATTCACTTGACCCGACTGCAAAAATATTTCGACCGAACACGGTGTAGCGCAACATCAAACCGACCAAGATCATCAGCACAAACATCAGCAACGCGCTGGCGGGAATGTTTGGCAGGAACCCGAGATTGAAATACTTGTCCGAGTTGGAACCCGTGTAGCAAAAATTCGCCAGCCAATCCGGGCGGAATTTGGAATCTGCGTAAACCGTCGATTCCTTTGAGACAAGCTGACCAATCCCAAGAAAAATCGTCATCGTTCCCAATGTCACGATGAAGGGAACGACTTTCGTGAGGCTAATCAGCAACCCATTGAACAGGCCACATGCACAACCAATCAAGACAGTAATCAAAAGCGTTTGCGTCATGTAAAAACCGAACCCCGGATCGACTGCTTCCATCGGTGCGAATTTTAACTGCGTCGCTAACACGGTTCCGCACAACGTCAACGCAGTACCAGCCGACAAATCAATTCCTGCAGCAATGATAATGATCGTCATCCCGAGAGCCGGCACTGTAATTCGAGCCGCGGTATCGAGAACGGTACGAATATTGCGGGCGCTGGTGAAATTCCCCTGGCTGAGAAAATGGTCCGCAATTCCAAAACACAAAACGATGAATAACAACGCGAACACGGGTCCTAGTTGAGAACCGAATAGCGATTTGATTTTCTGCTTGAGATTCATAATGCAATCGCCGTTTCCATAACTTCCTCTTCAGTCCACTCGTTAGCGTCTTTGACCGCTCGTAACTCGCCGCGCGCCATGACTCCGATTCGGTCGCAGACGGCCAACAACTCCGGCAAATAGGAACTGACAAAGACAACTGTTTTGCCCGCCGCAGCCAGCTCGCCCATCATCCGATACACCTCGGCTTTTGTGCCAACGTCGATTCCTTTGGTGGGTTCGTCCATCAACAGGATCTCAGAATTCTCATGTAAGATTCGAGCGATTGCGACTTTCTGCTGGTTGCCGCCTGACAATTCAGAGACAGCTTGCGAACCAGAATGTGCTTTGACTTGAACTTGTTTCATCAACTCTGCTGCGACTCGATTTCGCTGACGATGGTTGATAAATCCCAGCGTTGTGTATTCGCCTAATTTGCTGAGCGTAATGTTTTCAATCAGCGAAAGATCTTGAGCGAGCCCTTCGTTCTTACGGTCCTCGGACAGCATTCCAAAACCAGCCCGCATTCTCGCGCGAACAGTTTGACGGATGTCTTTTGAGTTGATCGTTACCGTGCCGGCCTCACAGTGATCGAGCCCAAATATAGTACGAATCAATTCTGTCCTCCCAGCTCCCACCAAACCTGCCACGCCAAAAATCTCACCACGTTTAAGTGAAACACTTACGTCCTTGGGAGCTTTTCCTCCAGACAAATTGCAAACGTCGACCCAGGATTCACCGGGTGTGTGTTCAACCGTTGGAAACAAATTGCTGACGTCGCGGCCGACCATTAGCGAAATGACTTCCTGATCGGTCACGTCGGCGATCAAGCCTTCGCCGACCGCTTCGCCATCACGCAACACGGCGTAGTCATCAGCGACTGTGCGGACTTCATCGAGAAAGTGGCTGATATAAACCATTCCGATGTCACGAGTTTTCAGGTCTTCGATGATCTCAAACAGCCGAGCCACATCCCGGCGGGGCAATGAACTGGTTGGTTCGTCAAACAAAATGATTTTGGCTTCGCTTACGAGAGCTCTCGCGATCTCAAGCATCTGTTGTGTCGCCACCGACTGCTCGCCAACGTTGGCTCGCGGGTCAAGCTCGTCAAGCCCGACGATGTTTAGCGCTTTTCGAATGCGGTCCCGCTGAGCCCGGCGAAACAGTAGCCCACCGCCCGTTCCTGGTTGCCCAAGCAACAGATTGTCCTCGACACTGAGCTCCGGCGCAAGATTCAGTTCTTGATAAATCATGGCGACGCCGGCGTTGCGAGTGTCGTTGGGCGATTTTGGAACGAATGATTTTCCGTCCAGCTCAATCGTGCCCGCGTCGGATCGGTGTGCACCGCTGAGCACTTTCAACAACGTACTTTTTCCGGCTCCGTTTTCTCCGATCAAAGCAAGGACTCGTCCCGCGCGGACGGATAGTTTGACTTGATGCAGCGCTCGCGTTGGCCCGAAACTTTTGCAAATTCCTTGCATTTCAAGAAGCGGTGGAATTTGCGATTCAGGCATAAACGGAGAACGAGTGATTTAAGAAAAGGCGGTTGAGTCGTGGAAGTTCAGCGGTGAAAGCGCACACGCGGCCAGTTTGGTCAGCGAGAATATCTGAACTACTGGCAGGATATTCAAAGACTCATGTCGCTAACACTTCAAATTCGCCAAGGAGGATTCTTTCTGTTTTCACCAGCGTAAAACAAAATGACCGCATTCCCATCGGGGTCTTTTAGCCGAGCTTCTCGCCACAACCAAGTTTGATCAACGGGCATAAGGTCGAATTCAATTCCAGCGGTCACCAAACGCTCGACTTCCTCGTCAAGTTTTGCTGTCTCAAAATAGACGCACGTGCCATTTCCGCTGGGGAGAGCATCAACACGGTGAATTGAAAACGTTGCCTCACCGTCGGGACATTCCAACCGTGCATATCGCGGAGCCGAGTCAACGATTAACTTTAAACCCAGCGCTTGATAAAACTTAATCGAGGCATCGAGATCAACCGATGGCACGGTAATTTGATTCAAGTTCATTTTTGCGATCACACTCGGGACTGTTTGGAAAAATCTTGAAACGTTTTCACTCTTCGATTGGCGGCTTCAGCAATTCTCGAATTCGTTTGTCGTTGAGATTGTCTGGGGTGGCAACATACTCTCCGGTCGAAGTGAAAGGTTCTGCAGGTTGATCGTTCAAATGCCCGACCATCGTCATTACGCTTCGGTAGCCCATGGCAACAGGGTCCTGCAACACGATGCCTGACACGGACCCATTCTCAAGTCCTTCTACCAAACCGTCGCTTGGATCGAACGCGATGAATTTGACTTTACCATCAAGCCCCGCGTTGCGAAGCGCTTCCAACGTTCCATTGGCGTTTGGTTCGCAAACGGCAAATATTCCTGCCAACTCACTCCCAAATAACTGCAACAACTGATCGACTTTTTCTTTTGCCGTCGTCGCGTTTTCTCCGCCGCGCTGGTCCGAGGAAACGACTTTGATATTCGAATACTCTGCGATGCCATCGAGGAATCCACGCTCGCGCTGTTCGGTGCTTTCGCTACCGGCGAGATAACGCAACAGAATCACGTTGCCTTTTTTGCCAATCGCTTTCGCCATTTCTTCAGCTGCCAGTTGCCCGCCTTTGTAGTTGTCTGTCGCGACGTAGCTGACAATTTTCGGACCATCGTCGAGGCCGCTATCAAAAATTACGACGGGAATGCCTTCTTCGATTGCTTCTTCTGTTGCAGCAACGAGTCCACCTTTCTGGTTGGGTGCCAACACAATGCCGTCGACTCCAAGTGTAATCATGCTTTTGACGACTTCGATTTGGCTGGCGGTATCGCTCTCGACGACCGGACCGCGCCAAACAATTTTCACGTTGCCCAGTTCTTTAGCGGCTTTTTCAGCGCCAAAATGCACGGACTTCCAAAATTCGTGGCTGGTGCCTTTGGGAATTACGGCCAAGGTAAGCGGCCTTTCGGACTTAGGAATTGGTGGTCCCGAATCCGTACATCCATAGCAAAAAAGTCCAGCAAAGATGAACAAGATCACAAATGCGAAATTTTGTTTCATTTCAAATATCCGAATTCTCAAATGGCATAATGGAGTCGATGCTAAATCCTACCATCGAACCAGATTGCGTAAAAGCAAATGGCTATAATTTGAAGTTCGAGTTCCAAACGTATTCTAGGTTCGCATTAGCCCCACTGTCGAAACAACTGGTTTGTAAAATCGCGTGCTGGCGGTGCTTGAACGATTGAGCTTCTAAGCTTTACACCCATTTTTAAGGCCCCATCTTTGAAACCTGAACTAATGAATTCTGAACTCCCACGCGTTGCCATCACGATGGGAGACCCTGCGGGAGTCGGGCCGGAAATATGCTTGCGACTGTTGGCAGATGAAAATGTTTCTAAATTTTGTCATCCAGTGGTTTTTGGTGACGCCGACGTTCTAAAAATTGTTGCCGAGAAAATTGGATTGCCTAATACTGCGACCGTCGTGCGGTCTGGTGATACGGCGAATTGCCTGGAATCAAAATCACCGACCGTTTTTCATGTGGGTTCGTCCCAAGTGCAAGTTGTCGAACCCGGCGTCGTTTCGAAACAAACAGGGCAGTGTTCTTTTGACTTTATCCAAACCGCAATCGACGCGGCCTTGGCCCAGCATGTTGACGCAGTGGCGACAGGCCCGATCAACAAAGAAGCTTGGCAGATGGCAGGCATCAAATACCCAGGGCATACCGAACTATTTGCCGATCGTGCGGCGACCGATCGGTTTTGCATGATGATGACCGCTCCCTCGTTCAGTTGCAGCTTGGTCACGACGCATGTTGGTTACCATGAAGTCCCTGCGATGCTGAACTCGGAGCGAATTGTTGAAGTCATTCAACTGACCCACGAAGCGCTCAAACGAATTTGTGATCGCAAACCCAAACTTACAGTGTTGGGTTTAAACCCACACGCAGGCGAAGGCGGTTTGTTTGGCAATCGCGAGGAAGAGCTGATCATCTCACCGGCGATTGAATCCGCAAAAGAGCAGGGGATCGACATCGCTGGTCCATTGCCGCCTGACACCGCGTTTTTGCCTTGGAAACGCGAGGAGACTGATGGCTATATCTGTATGTATCATGACCAAGGATTGATTCCGTTCAAAGCACTAAATTTTGACACGGGTGTCAACATTACGTTAGGCTTGAATCCGCCGGTAGGATCATTGATTCGAACAAGCGTTGACCACGGGACAGCGCTTGATATCGCTTGGCAAGGCAAAGCTGATGTTTCGAGTTTGATCTCGGCGGTGAAACTTGCGTCGAAACTTTCGACATAAAACCGAAGGAAGCAAGATGAGCATTGAACCGAGCAAATCAGAATTCTCCAATCGCTCAAATAATTTTGCACTCGCGGCTCGCGCCAGTCTTTCTGACAAAAGCGCATGCCTTACGATTGGATTGATTGCCGTGCCGCTGAATTGCAATTGGCAAGGAGCGATCTATTTTTACGACCCGATGAATTCAGCTTCCTTTAGATGTATTGCGATTGGTATGCTTGTCGTTCAGGCATGTTTGATTGCAATTTGGTTTGCAATGGGCAAACAAATTTTTATTATTCGAGCATCTTTAACGTTTGGGATTCTACTCATTCTGTCAGCCTCGTTTTCACATGGGATTGTTACTGCTGATCCAGTCATTCCGATGGAGATTCCGATCATGATTCTGGCCGTCGCAATTGGCCTGTTTCTCATCATTCAGACGCCGCTGTGGATATATCGACGGTCAACGTGCCAAGTGATTTCGCGTTCGTCGTCGACTTCGAATCTGTCGGCTGAACAGTTCTCGATCAAGCACTTATTGATTGCAACCACAATCGCGGCTGTGCTGTTTGCAGCAGGACGTTTTTTCATTCCAGACCTTGAATACGATGGCGGCGCCCCCATCGGCGCAATCTCGCATTTCGTTCTGTCTTACGCGGTGCTCGTTGCACTGCTCTCGTTCCTTTGCGTGGGGTTCGTGTTCGTAGAAAACAAGCGAGTTGTCAAACGCATTGCGATCGGTGTTGCAATCACACTAACGATCCTTCTTGTTCCAGCATTCTTTTACATGGTCATGAAGGGCAGAATATTCAGTGCCTACCAGCCATTTGAAGGCATCTTTTATACAGTGATCTTTTCGTGCAGCTTAACCGCAACGATGTTGGTCGTGCTGTTTGCATACCGGTCGTTAGGGTTCAGGTTACGAACCGTCAAAGCAACTTAGCGGGTCGACGGAAGGATACGACCTCCGCCTGAAACGATCCAACCAAACTTCCGACATTAACCGAGGGAAGCAAGATGAGCATTGAACCGAGCAAATCAGGTTTCTCAAATAGCTCGAAAAGTCTCGCTACTTTGACTGGCGGCATCCTTCTCGACAAAAGCGTATATCTTACGACTGGCTTGATCGCCCTAGCGTTGATCTGCAACTGGGTCGGAGCGATCTTTTTTTACAATTTAGACTACGAAACCTTAAACTGTTTTGCTATTGGAATGCTCATCGCTCAACCTTGCTTGATCGCGGTTTGGTTTGCATTGGGAAAACAAAGAGTGATCGTTCGAGCTCCACTTACGATTGGCGTTTTACTTATTTTACTTGTCTCATTCGTATTCAGTTTTTTAAACCTTAGAACAAATCTGCCAATGGAAATTCCAATTATCTTCTTGGCAATCGCGGCTGGCCTTTTTCTGACAATCCAACTGCCTTTGTGGATCTACCGAAGAGCAACCTCCCAAGTCATTTCTCGAACGTCGTCAACTTCGAATCTGTCTGCCGAGCAATTTTCGATCAAGCATCTACTAATTGCCACGACGATTGCCGCGGTTTTGTTCGCAGTGGGGCGCTTCGCGATTCCGGATTTGGAATTTGATGGCGGGGGACCTATTGGCGCAATCTCATATTTCCTTCTGGCTTACGCCGCATTGGTCTCAGTGCTTACGTTTCTATGCGTAGGATTCGTGTTCATAGCAAACAAACACGTTACTCAACGCATTGCCGTCGGTGTTGCGATTGTGCTAACGATCCTACTTGTCCCAGCGTTCTTCTTCATGGTCATGAGAGGTGGGCTATTCGCCAACATCAACGCGTGGGAGGGCACATTCAACAGCGTGACTTTCTCATTCAGCTTAACTGCAACGATGCTGGTCGTACTGTTTGCATACCGAGCGTTGGGATTCAGGCTGCGAACCGCTGACTACTAACTACCCACGAATCTTAAAAATGCGATCCACCGACCACAAACCGTGGCCGGTGGGCTCTGGTAACCCAGAGTATGCTCGCGAACTTTGATCTCTCCGCATTGGTGCAAAACCATTTGGTGCTTGCCACTCGAACATATCGGCGTGACAGAATCGCTTTGGGAATCAAAGGATGCAAACAATACGCATCGCTCTCACCACCAGTAGCGACAGTCCGTATCGAACCCGAACAAACAATTTGATTTATTTCAAGATCCATCGAAGTTTCTACATCGACGTCTGATCTTCCTCGCTTTCCTTGGTCATCGGAAAAATTGACGAACGGAAGCGATTCTCTGCTAAGTTCCTTTCTCAATTTCTATGGGCTTTCTGCTAAACTTGGGTAAACGAGCTTTCGAATTATCAGTAAATATTTTTTTGTTGTTCGTAACTTGATCCTGATGTCGCCTTAAGCATTGGACCCAATTGCTCTCCACAATTCCATGAACACCCAGATTCCACTTACTGAATCGTATTTCGCCAATTTGGTGGAATGCCTCCAACAAGGCAATAAAAACGCCGTGGAAGAAATCTGGAAAGCGTTCGGCCCAGACCTGCGACGGCGTGCCAGAACTCGATTGCGACAATACGGCATGCTTGGCCACACTGATTCAATGGACATTTGCAACGCCGTGTTGATGGACCTGATTAAACAAAAAAGTTTTTCGATCCAAAACCCAATGGACTTGATGAAGTACGTCCGCCGCGCGATTGATAACCAAGTCAAAGACGAATTCAAATCCTTGACCCGAGCCCGCCGTGACATTCGACGTAACGAAAACCAGCCGGTCGAGAATCATGTCTTGCAAAACAATCAAACCAGCCCCAGCCAGATCATGGTTCGCAATGAGATCTTTGAGCGGATGATTCGCCAGCTTGGAAACAACGGCGAACAGATCCTGAACCTTGTCTTGCAAGAACACACCTGGGAAGAGATTGGCAAACGAGTCAACACTTCCCCGGACGCCATTCGCATGAAGTGGAACCGATCACTCAAAACTGTTCGCAGCCACCTATTCTCAGAAAGCAAAGGTGGACAATGAGTGAGCTGGATTTCTCCATCATTGACGAGTCCGTTGAGTCAGCGTCCGGCGCACTGAGCCAGTATCGCAATTGGCGACGCGATAATCCGGAAGCCAAATTCAAACAATTTCTAAAGCAAGCTTTCGGCAGCCCAATCGAAATTGATGACGAGCTGTTGATTGAACTGGCGACAACCGACTTGATCCACATGATTTCCAATGGTCACGTCGCCAAAGCCGAGAGCTACATCCGCTGTTCAAAATCGCTTGCGGGAAAAAAAGAACTTGTTCTCGATTTGATCGATGCGGAAATATGCACACGTTCGGACCATGGCGAACCTGTCAACGCGAAAGAGCTGACGCAGCGATTTCCAAATTTGAAATCAGATTTGGCACGAATGCTTGAGGTCCACGCGATCGACATGGAAGCCAGCAATGAGCTTCGGCTTGAGAAAGCCCAGAACAAATCGTTTGGTCTATACGACATCAAAGAGAAAACTGCAGAGTCCGATGGCACGTTTGAAATCTGGTCCGCGCAACATCGCGAGTCAAACCAGCCGTTTTCAATCATTCGATGGCAAGACGGCGACGAGCACACGCTGTCTGACATCCAACGCAAATTTGAACTGAGGAAAAACCTCCAACATTGTTGCCTCATCAACATTGCCGAAGTAGGTTTTTCGGATCACGTCGTTTTTGTCACCGATCCGATTCAAGGCAAGCCACTGATCGACTGGCTGGACAGCCCGACAGAGAAATCGATTGATGAAGCAACTGCTGTCAGATGGATTTCCAATATCCTTGAAGCCCGTCAGATGTTGGTTCAAGGACTCAACCACCGATTTTCGATTTCGATCGGCGACCTATTTGTAACACCAGACGACCAACCCATTTTACTTGACAGCCCCTTACAGTTTGATCCTTACCGACATGAACCGTCATTCGAGTCCGTGCTGCAATCGGTTGGGCTTTTGATATTCGCGATTTGCCTGAGAGACACCGACGTCGAAAAAATCAGAGACCATCTCGACGAGGGATTCGATCCCATCATGATCAACGACGTCAACGAAGACATTTCCACTGGACTAAATTCCATATACTTGTCCTGCCTTCACCCCAAACCCAAACAACGTTATCGCAACGTGGATGAGGTGATTGTTGATTTGAAAAATTTCCAAACTGGCAAACCACTCAAAGCCACGAAGCTTCAGCGAAAATGGTTTTAGTTTCAACTTCACAAGTTGCTCGATCAAAACTCAACACTCCGTTTTCAGATTTCAAAATTGCTTTCAAATTCAGTCGGTTCTCTTATGATTTTTTCTCCAACGGCAATCAACCGTACACTTTCGTTACTTTGCCTTGCCTTCTGCATGATTCCTTTTCTGTCGGGTTGCAGCCAAGAGAAAATGGAAAAAATGGTCTCTCAAGCCAAAGAAAAAGCTGCCGAACTGTCTGAGAAATCAGGCGACGCGTTCGATCATGCAAAAGCCACCGCGAGCAATGCGGCTGGGATGATAAAAGAAAAAGCCAATGAAACGGCTTCGGCAGTCAAAGACTCCGCGTCGAATCTGGCCGGAAGTGCATCCGATCTCGCAGGCGGAGCCCTCGACATGGTCTCGATGAATGGAGGCGCTCAAATCACTCTCGATGCACCGACCAAATTTCTCGCAGCACATGTCCGACTGATCGAATTAGGCAGCGACCAAAATGTATTTCAGATAAAAAGCAATTCCAAAGACGGACAAACAGGTTCCTTTCCCGCGTTTTTCATCCAAGGCATTGTTCCACAAACTTCACTGGACTCTCTCAGCGGACAAACGATTCCATGCCGATTGTTTGCTCAAAAATCACCTGATGGTGAAGTCTGGGAGAATGTTGCTGGCCAGCTGGTCAACGTGCAGTTTCAAAGATCGCAAGATTCTTTTACCGCTTCGTTCTCAGCCGCCAGATTAATTAGTTCGTCCGGAACCCAAGTCGTGTCCACCGGAAAATTCGATTGTGTTTTGCTGCAATAAAAACAAGCTGACCAAACATTTCCTGACAGCTTTCGCAATGTCCGCAACCCAGTATTGCCGCCCAAAACCCACAACCAATCAAATCAATTTTCAAACAATCATGAGCAAATTAAAAACTGCAATTCGTTTCTTTTTGCCTCTGGCAATTCTTTTCTGCCAGCCGAATTTCACAGTTGCCCAATCGGATGTCATGTCGTTGCCGATCAACGGATATTGCGCTGAAGCAAAACAGCAAGCCGCAAGATGCAAACGGAACTGGGAACAGATTCAGGATTTTGTCAAATTGACTGACCAATTCATCAAAGCAAACGAATATGACAAAATCGACGTTGAGGTAATTGGCCCAAGTTACGCGCTTGCCAGGCAGATTCAACGAGACGCAAAAACGTTAGAGTTCATGCGCGAACCGGCAGGCCTCGATTGGGGACACCGCGGGAAACACTGCTTCAAGGTTCTCAGTCAGGCGGCTGCGAAACTGAAGTCTCGCCCCGAGGGGGCAGAGATGGTGCAAAAGGCAGAAAAACTCAAAAACAGTTCGATGAAACGGCGTGGCAATGCCGTCAACAAAGCCCTGCAATTGCTTGACAAAAACCAAATCGCCAAAGCGGAATCAGCCACCGAAGAAATTTTGCTGGACGTCGACAAGTTTTATCCGTGGCTTACAGAAACATCTGGCCGACAAGTTTTCGCTCAGGTCAACGGCATTCGAAACGACGTTCCCGATGCGGCCAACGAAGTTCGAAAAAAAGAAGCCCAGCAAAAATTGGCCGCAGCTTATAAACTCGCAGCGCCAAAAATTGACGAGTTGATTGACGCGGCCGAGTCAGCCGTTGGCTCGATCGGTTCAGGAACCGTAATAATTGATGGCCAATCATTGTCAGGCGACAAAGCTCTACTCTCGATCGTAAAAAAATGGCAAACCACCCATACCAACTTGATCAAGTCGCTTGGCATCGCTTTGATTTCACTGGACGACGAAAATCAGCAAGATTTACTTGGCACAAAATTGCGAGCGACCTCGCCTCAAGACGCCGTTGCAAAACTGAATGAGAAAATGGAGGAACTGCTTCCAAAATTGATCGCAGCCGACCTGAAACAACCTTCTTCAGATGCAAAAGGCAAGTACCTTCGGTATCTGTCAGCGATCGGAACGATCGCCCACCGCGTTCCAGATTCGATTCTTGAGAGTTGCAAAAGAGAGGTTGCCGTTTTGGAATCGAACACGACGCTCGCAACCGATATCACGAACTACAAACGTGCCACCAGTGACATGTTGATGTGGCGAAAGCGATCAGCCGAAGCAGGTGCGCGTTCCATTGACGAAACGCTTGAACTAACAACCGCAGCCGCGAGCATTCCCAAAATTCAATACGTACCAGTGCTGACCGTCCCGCTCGATAAAGTCGCCGTTGGCTTAGACAAAAGTGCTCTCAACTACCAAACCCACATCCTCAACATTGAAGCGATCAATGCGAAAGCTTTCTATTCAGGGTTTCGTGAACGCACGTGGGCAACGATCATGACCGAAATTGACACCAGTGCAGAATTGGCTTCGTTGAGAAGCGACTTACTGATTTCAAAATCAAGTCCGCCAATGTCTGCTGATGCTGCCATCTCGGTCTTGACCGCAAAACGAAATCACTTCGCAATCGCTGGCGGCCCGATCTCGAAAGTTCAAGTCGAAGGGTTCGGCACTCGGTTCCCAAAACTTCCAACCAGCATGAACTCGCTAGTTCCGCTGGATCAACTTCCGGAAGACTCAGGTAATTTTGGTGATATGATGCTGCGGTTTAATATCTCGCCGACGTGGGTTCAGCACGAGCACTTTTTCAAGCGGCTGTGAACAACGTTTCGTTGGATGCAAAAAAGCAGAACTGACTCGCAAAAAATTGTACTCATACCCGCAATTTTCTGTGTCGGACAGGAATGTCCAAATTGCCAAGTTTTTCGACTGCGAACCTTTGCAACACCACGTTGTCTGAACTGGACCGGTTTTCAGTGCAACATTTGCGCACCGGTTTTTCACAAGCGAAATCCGCCGCCGTACACCAAAGGCTGGCTGACCGCCTGGCAAGCGTTTGACCATCTGGTACGGCTGTAACGATCAGCTTGTTACTTAAAACTCTTTGAAGGGAGTTCCAGTGGCCAAGATGATGAAAAACGTAGTTCAGAACCGTGACAAATTGAATGTCAACGTTGGAACCATCGGTCATATCGACCACGGCAAAACCACTTTGACCAGCGCTTTGCTGCGCGTGCAATCCGAGCGAGCACTTGCTGAGTACATTTCGTACGAAGACATCTCCAAAGGCGGAATCGTACGTGACAAAAACAAAACCGTCACCATTCTCTCGAAGCACGTTCGCTATGAAACCGAAACGCGATCCTATGCCCACATCGACTGTCCGGGCCACGCCGACTATATCAAGAACATGATCACCGGCGCGGCTCAAATGGACGGAGCAATTTTGCTGGTCTCGGCCGCCGATGGCCCGATGCCGCAAACGCGAGAGCACATTTTGCTCGCGCGGCAAGTCGGTGTGCCGCACTTGGTCGTGTTCGTAAATAAGTGTGACTTGGTCGACGACCCTGAGCTGATTGAGCTTGTGGAGATGGACCTTCGTGACTTGCTGACGAAGTACGGCTTTGACGGCGAAGCCATCCCAATGATTCGCGGCAGCGCCAAAATGGCTCACGACAATCCGAACGATCCTGAATCGATTCGCTCGATTGTGCAGCTATTGGAAGCACTGGACACGACCATTCCGGATCCGCCTCGCGACGTTGACCGGCCTTTTCAAATGCCGATCGAAAACGTGTTTGGCATTTCCGGACGTGGGACCGTGGTGACGGGCAAGATCGCGACTGGCCGAGTTCGCGCTGGCGATTCGGTTGACATCGTCGGTCTTGGCGAAAGCCTGCGGACGGTGGTCTGCACCCAAGTCGAAACGTTCGGCCAAATTTTGGACGAAGGAACGGCGGGTGAGAATGTCGGTTTGTTGCTTCGCGGTGTTTCGCGAAACGAAGTCCAACGCGGCCAAGTCTTGGCAGCGAAGGGTTCACTCGTTTCGCGTCAGCAAATCGAAGCCCAAGTTTACGTTTTGAAACAGGAAGAGGGCGGTCGTCACACTCCGTTTGTAAGTGGCTACACGCCGCAATTCTATTTCGGCGTAACCGACGTTTCGGGTTCCGTTGAAGTCCTGGGCGACGTCGACATGGCGATGCCCGGCGATGGAGTGAACTTGCGCGTCGACCTGAACACCCCAATCGCGTGTGAAGAAGGCTCTCGTTTCGCAATTCGCGAGGGGAGTAAGACCGTTGGTTCCGGTGTTGTGACAAAAGTAATTGACTAGTCAGTGAAGACTGTTGAGTCGCTTTTGCAATTTACGATTTTTGAAACTTTACCGCGGAGTCAGGATCGCCCTAGCTCCGCTTTTTTTCGCTACAACACTTCACATTTTCGCATGGTGACGCATTAACAAATCACCAATACCGCTCCCGCGACTGGGTTTTCGCGATGCTCGCGACTATCATGTTGCGGTCGGCTTTTTGACTGCTACTTGGAACGCGAACATGAACTCCCTGAAACGAACGGCTTTTTTCTTTGCGATAGTTTTGACGACCCTTTCAGCGTTACCGGTTTTTGGGCAGTCCAGATCTGGAAAATCAAATCCAATTAATTGGTCGAGCGATGGCTCCCAGCTCTGGTTTACCCGCAAACAAGGGAACCAAAAACAGTTCATCGTGGTGGACGTCAAGACTCGCTCAAAATCTCCTGCGTTCGACCATCAAGCAGTCGCAAAATCGCTTTCTCAGCAACTAGAAAAAGAAATTGCCGCCGACGATTTGCCAATCAACCAACTTTTCTTTGGCGATTCAGAAAACGATTGGTTTCTCCAAGTCGGCAAGCAATATTTCTCGCTTGATTCAAAAACTTCCAAGCTAAATGTGATTGAGCGGCCGAGTAAGATTTCGAAGCAACCACGGCTTTTTCGCCCGGCGAGGCAAGGCTACAACGGCGAGGCAACTGATCTTGTAATTGAAAATCAAACCGACAAAACGATTGCGCTTTTTTGGTTAGATCCAAGGAATCGCGAAGTTGATTACGGAAGTGTTAAGCCCAACGAAAAGTGGCAACAAAACACTTACGCCGGCCACGTCTGGGTCATCAAAGTAGATGGAAAACTAAAAGGCTGCTACGAAACAAAATCTAACGACCACTTGGTGATCGATGACGAAATATTGGAGAACGTCAAACGGGAATCGAGCCGCAGGCCTCGGCGATCAACGCGTCGATCCCGCGGCAATTTCTCCGACAGAGTTTCACCAGATCGGAAATGGGATGCCACAGTTCGCGACCATGATTTGTGGTTGAAGGCAAACAAAGCAGATGGATCGAAAGCGACCGAATCAAAAGGTACTCGGTTAACAGATTACGGGACGAAACTTAGAACGTTCCAGCGAATTGGCAGCGGCACTCGCTGGAGCAAACCCAGCGACGATTCTGACAGAGGAGATTTCCATTGGTCTCCCGATTCAAAACATCTGGTTGCCTATCAAACCAAACGAGTCGACGAACCTCGTGTTCACTATGTCGAGTCCACACCAAAGGACGGACTGCAACCGAAACTTCGCAGTTACCAATATCCCAAACCCGGTGACGAGCTTTTGGTTCAGACGCTTCATTTGTTTTCGGTTAACAGTGGCAAAGAAATCCCTGTTTCCGACGAGCTATTTGCGAATCCGTTTTGGACTCGATTTCTAGGCTGGTCGGAGTCAGGAGAAAGCTTTCGGTTGCTTTACAACCAACGTGGACATCAAGTCATGCGACTGCTTGAAGTGACGGCGGCGACGGGCAAAGTCAAAACCATCATCGAAGAGAAATCCGACACCTTCATTCAATATTCTGACCGCGGAAAGTCTGTTTTTGAAGAACTGACCAACGAAGAAATTTTGTGGGCCAGCGAGCGTAGTGGCTGGAATCACTTATACCGTTTCAATCGAAAAACTGGCGACTTAATCAACGCTGTGACGAAGGGCGACTGGAACGTCAAACGAATTCTTGAGATTGACCGTGAAAAGAAACTGATTCAATTTGTTGCCGTTGGGGTTCACGAAGACCAAGACCCCTACCATGAACATTTATGCTCTGTCAATTTTGATGGAACGAATTTTCGAATTTTGACTGATGGAGATGGAACACATAGCGTGGAATTTATCCAAGACCAAAAGTACTTCATTGATACTTACTCGCGTGTCGACATGGCCGCTGTGAAGGAACTCCGAGAAACGAAGACGGGCGATCTGATCGTAGAACTTGGACGGCAAGACACGAAACGATTGTTTGGCAATCGACGATTAACCGAACGATTTGTAGCCAAGGGGCGTGATGGAAAGACTGACATCTGGGGAATTATTCATTGGCCTCGCGATTTCGATCCCAACAAGAAGTATCCCGTTGTGGAAAATATTTACGCCGGTCCTCACGACCACCATGTTCCAAAATCATTTCGAGCAAGGTATGGCCATCAGCTCAGGATCGCAGATGCCGGAATGATTGTGGTGCAAATTGACGGCATGGGTACGGCTTGGCGATCAAAAGCCTTCCACGATGTTTGCTTTAAAAATCTTCGTGACGCCGGTTTTCCTGATCGCATTGCCTGGATGAAAGCGGCAGCCGAAACGTTTCCGCAAATGGACATCACTCGTGTTGGAATCTACGGCGGATCAGCTGGCGGTCAAAACGCGATGGCGGCTTTGTTGTGGCACAACGATTTCTATAAAGTCGCCGTGGCAGACTGCGGGTGCCATGACAATCGCATGGACAAAATCTGGTGGAACGAACAGTGGATGGGCTGGCCCGTCGACAAATCCTATGTGGAAAATTCAAACAAAGAAAATGCGAACCTACTCAAAGGGAACTTGATGCTGACTGTGGGCGAGCTTGATCAGAATGTCGATCCAGCGACGACGACTCAAGTTATCCATGAGCTAATCAAACATGATAAAGATTTTGAGTTCGTGTTGATCGCGGGAAAAGGCCACGGCGCTGGCGAATCGCCTTGGGCCGCGAAAAAGCGTTTGAACTTTTTGAAACGTCATCTGAAAGTTGACGGTCAGTAGTTAGTTTTTAACTTGCAAAAACGAAAATCAATTGGCAGATTACAGTCGCTGACTATCGACGCGAATATGCATTGCTGTGCGGATACCAAGATACTCTAAATTGCGGAATCGAGGTGATCACAGGACAAGTCAACGTGCAATTAGTCCGATCTCCAGCTGGTGTCGCGACTCCGTTGGGCCATCCGTCGTATCCAGCCATGGACCATCGTTTCGCCGCATCGATATTTCCGGCTGGCGATTCTAATCTCAAAAGCGGAACGTATTTCTTGTAAAGATCGATCAAGCCAAGCATACCGTTGCGGTTGAGGCTTCTAATACCTTGTAGATAACTGTCTTTATCAAATATCTCGTACCACGAAGCACTGTTTATCATTCTTCGATAGTGATCCGTACACAGCCGACACATCACGCCAAAAATTACATAATTGGCTGAACCAGCGAAATGGCACGAACCATCAACGGTTACGCTGGAACCACACGCAGGCGATGCTCCGGACGTCGCACATGCAGGTCGAAACCCGCTATTGATTGTGTCGCTGGTGACCTGCTGATGAAGCTCGAGAATATCCCATGCGATTGCTCCTGTACTAAACGAATAGAGGCTTTCACAGGCTTCGTGTTTATCACTGTCGTTCCACCGAGCAAACATTGCTTTCGTTGCGCGAATTGCACCTTTGGTTTTGTCCGTAACGTCAACTCCACAAGCGAATGATGCAGGGGCCGCTCCCCCAGGAGGCGTTGGAGTAACGCTGGATGATCGCGACCGCCAGCTGTCTCGCCTTGTGTCTTCTCGATCACGCCGTTCGCTACGTCGAACCCTACGGTCGCCTTCTAAATCAGCAGGGCCTCTCCTTCGATCAGGAGCGCGCCAGCCTCCGGTGGAAGCGAAAATCGCGAGAAACTCTTCCCGGTTTCGCCCTTGGTAAATATCGCGACGTAGTGCGGCCGAAGATTCGATCTCACGAATGATATCGACGCCAGGAAAAATCAAGCTCGATTGAGGTGAGCGGTTGGCAACCGACACCCGTCCAACCGAACGAATCTGCGAAGCACGCGAAAAGTTCGCAGGAATTGAGTCGACTTGGTTTACAGACGACGCTTGAGCCGACTGAACCACTCCAGCCATATCGCCTACAGCGATGTTGTCTGAAATCTTATGGCCAGATGCAGCCTGAATAGTTTCAACGTTGGGCGTGTTTTGGTAAGGCAACCAGCGATTGAGTTTATCCTGCCGCCGCTCACAGCCCCCACATGGCTGAATACCAAAGAACTTTGTCAGTTTGGCAATCGTATCCCCAACTCCGCGCGACGCCTTTTTTGCCTGCATTCCAATTTCCCTGACATCGAATTTTGCCGTGTCCACTTTGCGCAAGCTATACCGTTGCCGCGAACTTTCTGACCATTTCATGTTTACGGATGACTGGACTTAATGTCGCGTCGTTTCTCAAAAAAGTTGAGCAAAATTTTTCTTTGACTATTTTCCAAACAAAGCAAACAGCGATTTAGCATTCCATCAACGACTGCACGGTTCAAGGTAGCCCAGATGATGCTCGGCATGAAGCAGCGAAACCTTCACCAAAGTCGCTTGATCCATCGGGCCAAACAATGGAGAAGCAAGCAATTCCCCAGTGTGGTTTTCGACTCGATTGACGGCTTGCCTTAATTGTTCGATGCCGATTTCGTCGGAAACAATTTTGGAATCTGGAACCGATTCGGGAGCGGTCGGACTACCACCTTTGAATCCGTCTCGCAAAATCCGTTTCTTCATTCCAGGCCCGACGGTGTATCGCATGACTGAAAAAATCATGCGGATAAAAATCGGCGGTTTTGGAAAACCATCAATCGGATACTGCATCCACAATGCCACATGGCCGCAAGTTTGCCCCAGCGTCCAGTTGCCATTGCTGTTGTACCCATTTTTCATCAAAGAATCGACTTCCGACATCATCGCGTCAAAATTGTCGAACTTTAGCGGACGCTTTTTAGGTTCTGGTTTGGACATTTGAGTTTTTAAATACGAGGGTTCAGATCAAGAAAATTTCACGACTGCAAGCGAACGACATGCAACGCGAGTGGGGAATATACCAAATTGTTTCGACACCCCAATTCGACACCCCAATTCGATACCTTGCGCCACAGTCGTAAGTTCAAAACGTTGGGATGAAAAACAAAATGCGTGGGTCACTTTTTCTCATTTTCAAAAATCGTCAACCGTCCACCCGCGGCAACATTTTCTTTCACTGTTTTTTTACCGCTGGGCCAGTTCACTTCGACGCGATCTATTTGTTTTGACTCTCCCATTCCTACGTGGATTCGTTTGGGGTTCTGACTAGCCAATCCCTCACCCGCCGAAAGTTGGAACATTCGTTTTTGATCGCCAATCGTAACCATTACCGTCGCACCGAACGGATCGCGTGAACTCCATTCGGTCGAAGCAGCCGCAGTCGTTTGACCGCCGACAAGCTCAATTTCGACAAAGCCATTTTTGGTTTTAAATCGATCCGCAATTTGATTTCTTACGATTCGAAAACGTGGGTAGTTCGGGCTGGTGATTCCCATGTCAACAAAGCCATCGCCGTCAAAGTCGAAAATTACAAATCCTCGACCGTCTTCGCGAAAGTCAATTCCCGACACAAGCGTTACATCTTCATAGTTACCACCATGCCGCATGAATAAACGATTTCGTTCGCCGCCACTGAATGCGGTGCTGCGAAACGTGGGGCCGTCTTTGTCGTCTTTGTTGACTTCGAATAGGACCATATCTCTTTCTTCATCGCCCCAACGATCGTCCTGAGAAAAACTTTTGTCTCGTGAAGGATCCGTACGCACGACCGTGCGCCAAAGGCAAGATCACAAATCGCCTGGTTTGGCGACATCTTCGGGAGGCGTGTAAAACCCACTTCCGACATAGACATCGAGGTTTCCGTCATTGTCAAAATCAGCAAACTGACCGCCAAACGACCAACCGACTTTAGAGACTTGTTGAGCATCCGTTTCGAGCCCCGCAACCTGCTTGAACGTACCGCCTTGGTTCTCGTACAGAAAGTTCCCGCGTGAGGCGACTTTGACCCGTTCGTCTACATCTTCCATCTGTCGCACAATTCGATTGCCGGCTTTGGAATACATATTGGACACATAAAGATCTAATCGACCGTCGTTGTTGTAGTCGCCCCAGTTGGCTCCCATCCCAAAACCCATCGTGCCACCGGGAACGAGTTCTTCGGTGACTTCGGTGAATTTTGGTTCCATCGACCCGCGAGCTGTGTCGTTGCGAAGAAAGAAATCCGGCGAGAAATCATTGCAGATATAGAGATCCGGATCTCCATCGTTGTCTACGTCCGACCAAACGGATTGATAAGAGTTGCGCCACTGCGCGATCGTATCGTCGATCTTGACGCGTTTCAATTTCCCACCATCATTCATCAGTAAAACGTTGGGAGCGCCGCCGCGATCAACATACCAGTGAGATTTCTCGACTCTCAATCGCATCTTCAATCGGTCTTTTTCCCGAATGAGACTGTTGGCCCATTGCCCGTCTTTACTGTCCACCCATCCCGTTCCAAAACCGTACGTCGTTAGATAGACGTCCAGCAAACCGTCACGGTTGATGTCAGCAATGGAAGCGGAAGACACGAGCTTCATCTCCGCATACTCTTTGTTTTGCTCTTCGTCGAATTTGAAAACACCGTCGACGTTCTCAAAATACATACTCGAGTCAAGCGTGCGGCAAATGAACACGTCCGAGTCACCGTCGTTGTCAAAATCTGCAAACAGCGAGCATGTGGCCAGCTCCGTGACCTTGCCAAGCCCGCACGATTCGGTGACGTCTTCGAACGTTCCATCACCACGGTTGCGAAGCATCTGGGCTGGCAACCAACGAGCCGTCACGAACAAATCATCAAGACCGTCTTGATCCAAATCGACCACACTAACTCCGGGATATTGATACGCCGACTCCCAGTCGTTGAAGTCCTCCAGCCCCTTTCGAAGCGGTGTCAATTTAAGCACTTTCGCATTGGCGGTTTTTGAAATTAGCTCATGGTGTTTTGATCGTTGAATTTTCTCGCGCGTTTCCAAATTGGGAATCGCGTCTTTGGTCACATCTGCGAACAAAGTTTTGTTGGCATACACAAGTTGAAAATCCGTTTGGTGCCACTTGGCGATTTTCCAAGACCCCGGCGGCGACTCTTCCCACTGGATCGTTTGATGGGCTTTCACGCCAACGGTTTGCCCTTCCGTTTTAAATCGCCCCTCAAATTTTGTCTCCATTTGGAACCCCGAATCAACGAAGCGAGTCCCAACGGTTCCAATCTGGCAACTTTCAAATCGATGCTCGCCAAGTAACGGCGCCCAAATTTGGCCTGGGCTGATCGACTGAAACTGCCCCGCAGGATCCAACGGCCAGTCCAAATGGCTCGCGTGTTGGTCAGTCGTTCCTGATTTCAACGCCTCTGCCAAATCAAATTTGGCAATTCCTCGGTACTCAATTTGGGGCAAAGCAAATTCTTGCAGCGAGACGTCTTGATCGCGAAACGATCGGACAAGTTCTTTCATCAAAGGTGAAAATGAAGTCACCAGATTTTCCGTTTCGATCATGTATTTGATCTGGCCACGAGTATCACCAGTTTGTGGCGCGACTCTAGCCGCGCCCCCCAAACCACCTTTCTCAGGTGAAACGGGTTGCGGTTTCTTCCCACAGCCCGCGAGAGAAACGGTAGCCAAAATCAAGAAAAAACATGCCAATCGAGGGAGCATGGTAGGTCAACCTAAGGGGAGCCGGACGCGAATAAAAAGATCAGAATCATTGATACGCAAAGTATACCCTAAGTGATCATTTTCGTTGGGTGGCAATGCGACTCTCCATTTCTAATTTGGTCGTTTGGCCCCTCCTCCAACGTCCGATTCATTAAGTTTCCCAACAGAACCGAATGTCACGCCGATCACCACCTGAGTGATTCCAACTGACGTTTTTTAGAAATTTAACAGCCACCAACATCGGCCTAAGCCGAACTCTTAATACTTCTTCCTCGCCTTCTCGCCCCACCGACCACGTTCGCTCAGTTTCGATCGACCCGACGCAGAGGTCGCTTGCGTGCCAACAACGGTTAAACCTAAGTATCCTTCTCAGTTTGAAGCCAGTAGTAAGACGCCGATTTACAAAACAGCCCATTCTGTTTCATGGAACCGACTCGAACGAAAACGGTGCTTCCGGGCGACTCAATCCTGAGTATCGTCTCTCAATAGCGTTAGCTTGTCCTCCAGGCTAACTCTCATTCCCACACACGGTTTGCTGACCAAGAATATCCGCGACCCGCTGTCCGGGTAGCACTCGGTAAACTGGAATAGAGATTCCCATCTGTTCACAACCGCGAATGATCGCCGCATCAATTTGCTCGTCGTCGTAACGAGAGGAAAAATGGCCGAGTATCAGTCGTTGAACATTTGAGCGTGCAACCATTTTCAACACTTGGTCAAGCGAACTGTGCTTGTTGCGTCGAGGATTGTCTGGATCAATTTCATCGTCAGTCAGAAATGTTGCTTCGTGAATCAAGGTCCCCACATCGTTCCAGCGGCCATCCGTTTCAATCGGTGTATCAGCGGAATATGCCATAACGTTTGATCGAGCTCCAATTGTGATCGCTTCTTCGCCTTGATCCTTTCGAATCTGGGCAATCTCGCTTCCACTTTTCCCAGCAAGTTCGGGACGCAGTTTTCGAGCACAGTGATCAACGAAAAAGCTCAAGCTCTTTAGCTGCCCATTCGACGTAACGACATGGCGGTTCTCCATGGCTCGAACAATCATGTCATTTCGGATTTCGATCTCATCGCCATCACCGATCGGAATCCACTCTGCACCTGACACCTGAGGATCAAATTTTTGAGTGAACGCCGCCAGATTCGGGAACGAACCGGAGTCTTTGGGATAGTAGATTTTCAACCCCGGGCGAGAGTTGAGCTGGCTAAACTGGAGTAGGCCCGCGATGTGATCTCGATCTGCGTGCGAAACAAAAACGTGCCGTATCTTTCTTGATTTCTGAAGCAATCCCGCACAGACACCGTCCCCACAATCAAACAGCAACGCCATTTCGTCGACGAAATACCAGCTCGAAAATAGAGCAGTTGAATAGCCGGTAATGGTTAGGTGGTTTTTAGGCATAGTTCTAACAGGGTATCACATTTGAAAATCTAAAGTGGAAAAGATCGGACACCACTACACGGCAAGAGTTCACTTCGGTTATCAATTTGAATCTCGAGCAATATTTGCTCTAACAGATGACCAGACAGTAGCATTTTGATAAACTCGAACTACCCTCGAATTGAGGTTTGAATTTTGAAACTAATCACAAAACTTAGGTCGCAGTCATGGTTGCCGAAAATCACCCCGTCCGTGAAGTCCTCAAAAAAGTTGTTGCAGATGGATCGATCAATGCTGAACAAGTCAAAGAACTTGAGCAGTTTGTTAAAGGCGACTGGGTAATCGATGAGCAGGAAGCCAAATTTCTATTCCGCGTCAACCAAGCACTCGGCAGCAACCACGACGACTGCTCTGAGTGGACAGATTTTTATGTGACTTCGATTTGCCGATTGGTCGTCATGGACATGAATTCGCCTGGTCAGATCGACAGCGAAGAAGGCGACTGGCTTTCCAGCATGTTCGACGAGTACGCGGTCGAGAATGATTCGCAAAAGAAGCTAATTTTCGAGTTACAAAAATCTACGACTTCCATCGAAGGAAAGCTCGGTGAACGTCTGGATTCGATCCATCAAGCCGCTTCGCCGCCAGAAGCGTTTGATACAGGCCATCAAGATTAAAGTTGCTCACTCAAAATCCTTGATCCGATCAGCAAATAGCAGGTAAGCCAAGCTACGCCCGACCTCCGCGTTAAAAGTTAATGGTGACGTTGGTACGTATCTGTCTCCGTCATCACGCCCGCGAGCGCCACATCCCAATCGTTGGATTTGATCGAAGCAATTTTTTGCAACTCGTAAGCAAACCCAATCAGGCAAGTCGATCGACTGAGGCTTGCTTTCGATCCATCACCTTCCGCAATACTTGTCCCTTGCTCCGCCCCGATTGACTCGTTCAGAAAAGCGAACGTTCGATCGTAGAACCCTCCGCCAACGCCAATTCGATTGCAAGATTCGTCGAACGCCACCAAGGGAGTGATCACAAAATCGAGCTGGCTACCCTCAATCAAGTCGGACTCGGCCACGTCGGGTTCGAGAATTCCAAATCGGTTGGACTTCATCGCGGCGTTCGGGCTCCATGGTGCAAATTTAAGCGGCTGTTGTTTCGCGATAATGATGGGCACAAATACTTGCTTGCCAGCTCCGCACGCGGCCTTCATCAAAGCCAACGGATCGGCTTCGCCATCAAACGCGAGGAAGCCGCTGATGGTTGACGCTTTTTGAAATTCGATCGAGTTTGAAAATCGATTGCAAATTAGATTATTCCAAACCTCACGATCGCTCACGGAAACTTTTCTGCGTGACTCTCGGATATTCTTTCGAATTTCTTTGGCGTTCTGCATTCAATCGACTTTCGTGAACATCAACAATCGAAACTCGATCGATTCATCGCCAGGAATCTCAATCGCTTTCAAAACAAGGTTGCCGCGGCCTTTTTCAAGTCGTATCACACCCATCTCAACAGGCAAGAAGTTTTTCACATACGATTCGCCACGAACCGAGCGATCCTCGTCCGCACCAATAATCTTTGAAACATTTGCAACGCTAATTTTTTTCGTGAGCTTTGAATCACCCAGTGAAAGTTCAACCACCGTTCCTAAATCTTTTTCGGCACAACAGTAATGGAGGTCGACTTTGTAAGAACCAGTTTTTTGCACATCGACCGGCCAAGTGATCGTGTCGTTTTCATCAATCCAATTCAAAAAATAGGAACAGTTCGGATATCTGTTGGACCGTTTGAGCTTCCCCGTAACAACCGCATCCCGCGCTGGCATCTGCGTGTTTTTCATACTCGCATGGCCAATGGGGAATGCCCGAGTCGTTTCTCGATCCAGCTCTGCGGCAACCGTTTTCTTAAAATCCACAACCGCTTCGGCCAGTGCTTTTTTCACATCCGGCTGATCCGTGATGGGTGTCCTTTGGCGAACGTCGTTTACGATATCGAACAACACGCCTTTGTTGTCCAACCGATACTGAGCCGAACGAACGCTTAGTTTCTGATTCCAATAGGAAAACAGATAACGCTCTGGACGCCTGACTGCCATTCCTTTGAGCTCGGGTGCAAACGAAATTCCATCAAGCGGTTTGTTTGGTTTGGCTTCAAATCCACACAGATCGGCAAGCGTCGGGTAAAGATCAATCGCGCCAGCTACCAAATTTACTTTGCCGCCTGGTTTAATTTTCGCTGGCCAACGAACGAACAAAGGCGAGTGAACGCCGCCTTCGTCCGTCGAACCCTTACGTCCTTTAAGACCCGCGTTGTATCTCGCGCCATTGGGACCGTTGTCGCAAAAGTAAATCACGATCGTGTTGTCAGCCAGTTTCAACTGATCAAGCTTCGCCAGCACTCGCCCCACATTGTTGTCAATGTTTTCACACATCGCTAATGCGGCGCGAGCATGTTTGATTCCTTTGCCTTTTTGTTTCGATGCTTTTTTAAACTCCGGCGGAAGCTGCGTCAGTTCTTTGTCTCTGAACTTGTCCCACTGCTTGTCAGGAACCTGCATCGGCGAGTGCGGTGTGTTGTAGGGCAGATAGACAAAGAACGGTTTGTCTTGATTGTTTTCAATGAACTGGATCGCGTGATTTGTAAAATCGTCGACACAGAAACCATCGCCTCGCACGAGTTTACCATTGCGCTCGAGCACCGGGTCGAAGTAATGCCCCCAGTGTCCGCTGCAAAACCCGTAGTATTCGTCAAAGCCACGTGAGTTCGGATGAAACGGCGCTTGCATTCCATTGTGCCATTTCCCAAACGCAGCCGTCGCGTAGCCCGCTGACTTGAATGCTTCAGCAATTGTCGATTCATCCAAATCAATTCGCTCGCCACCGGCCGACGTTGAATAGACTCCGCATCTGGCCGCGTACCGTCCCGTCAAAAACTCCGCCCGAGTTGGCGAGCAAACGGGACAAACGTAAAAGTTTTCAACAAACGCACCGTCGCGAGCGAGGCTATCGATGTTGGGCGTCGAAAGATCTTTGTTTCCGGTATAACTGAAATCACCATAGCCTTGATCGTCAGACAAAAACACGACCACATTGGGGCGATTCTGATTCAGGTCTTCCGCCTGGACAATCGCCACAGAGAGAACGACATTCGCCACGACGAACAGCGAAACAAAAACACGAACAATAGAATTCATCGGATTCATTTCAGATTTATCGATGTATGGATTTTTATCTTAGTAAAGGCTGAGACTCAAAAGGCACCAGCGCAGGATCACCAATCACAACGTACAACAGAGTGTTTTGACGCACTCGCTTATTGTTTTTTTCCTGATCCGAAATAACAAATCCGCTTGGCGACGTTTTCGTTTTCAGAATCAACGCGTTCATCAATTCTTGATATGCCTGTCCGATCGAATGGCCTTCCGTCCAACTCTCAAGCACCGGATAAAGGTGTGGAAAACCGCTGCTCAATCGCTGGTGACCGAACGCAGCGATGGCACCGTTGTCGATGGCTCGGACAACAAACGCATCACGCTGTTCGACTTGGTAGCCACCGGGAGCCTGACCCATTTTCGGCAAATCAGATTTTGTAGGACAAGCTGAAAAGCACGAGCCTGACATCAGGATTTTGCCTGAACAGTCGCCTGGTAATCCATCCACGTCCATGCTGCACGACATGCCGGGGATTCCATGCCCATGCATGACAATCAGGTTTGCAGCGTCGAACGCTTGCTGGGCATCGGCTGGAAACTGTTTGACAAATTGCCTTCGGTTTTCAATCTTCAAATTCCAAACATTGTCGCCGGGAAGCCTTGGTGCGTTGCCAGCCGTTTTTCCATAGATCGCTACGATCGGCGTTTCCACATCGGCTTTTTTGAAGTGCTTTCTCAAGATGCCAGATTTCTGTAGCGAACGTGTCTCGGTTGAATTTTGGACTTGGCTGATCGCAAACGGCTTTAATTGCTTTGGCGCAATGGGCTTGTGAGCAACCGTTTGATCAATCAATCGAGAAAACGATTTTGCGTTTGAAGCAACCAAAAACCCGGGGTAGCAATCAAGCTGCGGGTCGGTATCAAGCGTCGAAAGCATTGCCCATACGCTCAACAGGGTATTCTCAGAAAACGTATCCAACCGAGGTGCCACTGCAACATATTTCGCACTGTTGCGTTTCAGTTGCTTGGAGATGTTTTCAAATAGTTTTTGATCACGTGAAAGTTCTGAGAGATTATTTAAAACAAGTAGTTTGCCATTTCGATGCGCAACCAATCGCCGCAGCGGTTCCAGATAGGCCTCGTCTGTATGGTCAGTCAACACGACATAGGCAGTCCCAGAAACCAAATGCTCCGTTGTCCCCAAAACATATTCTGAGTTGGACGCCTGTTTTCTCGTCGGTCGATGATCGCGATCCGTCCTGATCAAATCCGCGACATCAGGAATCACAAAAGGTTTGACTTTGCCAGTTCTGTTTCTGTTTCCGTTTCTGTTTCCGTTTTGCTTCTTCGAAATCATCGTTCCATCAGCAGCAATTCCAAACGCTGAACGCAATTTCGCGATCTCTGCGGCTGAGACTTTTCCATTTTTGTCAGTGTCCCAACGCGGGAACTGGCCGGCGTAGCGTCTATTTTTGGCGACCTCTTCTTTGGTCAACCAGCCGTCCAAGTTCGCATCGAATTTTTTGATAATCTCGTCGACGTGCGGATGCTTGGCCTGAGCCAGACAAACACTTGGAGCCAACAACGTTAGCAACAGAATGCTGAGGAAGAGTTTCATGGCGACATTTCAGGAGAGAGATCTTGAGACAAACAAATCGTGGTCGGCGATGCCTGAACTACTTTGTTATTTTCGGTTCTTTAGGTTTGGAGTCAGCATCTAGAAAGCCAGAAACTTTCATCCACGCTTCCAAATGATGATGCCAGCCAGAAACGGGTTTGTCAGATTCTCGAATCCCATACCCATGGCCTCCAACCGAATAAGCGTGCAGCTCAGCGACGACGTTGTTTTCTTTGAGCCGCGAAAACAGAAGGGCCGCCTGAGCCCCTCGCATCGTATCGTCCCAAGTCACCGCCATAAACGTTGGCGGCGTGTTTTCGTTTACGGTCACGAGCGGACCAAGCTCAGCTTTGTTGTCTTTGTACCCGTCGGCAAGATACGCCGCATAGATCGGACAGATAAAATCGGGCCGTGCCGATTTCAAGTCGGCTTCGTCAGTCGGCTCGTAACATTTGGTTTCGTATTGAACACCTGACATGACTGTCAGATGGCCTCCAGCGGAGAAACCAAGCACTCCAATACGGCTAGGGTCAATTTTGTATTTTTTAGCATCATGACGAACCAAACGAATCGCGCGTTGCACGTCTTGCATTGGCTCCCAATGAATGTTGTTCGGGATCCTTCGCGGCACACGATACTTGAGAACGAATGCCGTCACGCCGATCGAGTTGAACCATTCGGCCAGCTCCAGCCCCTCGTGCTTCCAAGCCAAAACGTTGTAGCCTCCCCCCGGGCAGACTACGACAGCACAACCGTTCGCGTTTTTGGCGGGTGCCGGATAAATAGTAAGAGTAGGGGAGTCGACATAAAGTTTGTGCCCGCGATCGTGGACGGCTTCTTTGGCTTTTAGCTGTTCGATTTTTTTGGCATCCAACTGCACCGAGCCTTCTGGCAATCCATTGGGCCAAATTTTAATTTCTTGTTTTTCTTGTGCTTGACCGATGGTGGGAAACCCGAAACTTGCCCAAGCCAGCATGCCAAAAATGGAAAATATTATCTGAGCTTTCATCATCAACGCGAGTCCTACTTGGGGAAAAAATTGCAGTTACGACCGGAGTAGGCGGACTTTTTTGAGGATCGACTCTTCAGCAGCCACATGCCAACTAGCCGACATTCTAACTTCGCGTGCGAACCCAAGTCGACGGTTTGACGTCCAAATTTGCATCGGCAACGAATATAAAACTCTGGCAAGAACCCCACTGAAGCCAAACGCGTTTTTGGTTATGATATCGGCCAGAAGAAACGCATGCCCCCATAGCTCAACTGGATAGAGCAATTGCCTTCTAAGCAATAGGTTGCAGGTTCGAGTCCTGCTGGGGGTACTTTTGTTTCTCAACCATGCTAGTTCCGCTACTTTATTGGCTCAGGGGATTTCGCTTACCGCAAATTCAATTGAGTTCGGCAAGCAACTTTTGCAGCAAGTTGGAGACAGCTAATTCGATCGCATAGTGTTCCAGGTAATCTTGGTCGACTTTGTTTCCGAGAATCTTCATGACGCGAACGACATCATCCCATTGCCGTTCGGAAACTTCATTGCCCAAGCGATACCATTCAAGTTTGCTGAGAATCGTGTCTTCTGGCGACGCAATTGGGACTTGAAATTCGCTTTGCAAGTCAACCTTGCCGAGG
>JBGCDK010000013.1:0-83999 GCA_045105295.1 Mariniblastus sp. | reverse complement strand
TCGTCCGCAAGCTGATCTACTTTTTTCAATTGCAAAATCAACATCGTGACCAATGCGCCAATCACCAACAGGAGCCCCAATCCAATGACTACAGTGGTGATAAAGTTTTTGCGGTTGCGCTGCTCGCGTTCCTTGCGAATGCTCTCAACGCCAGACATCGATTCCGTAGTCACCTTACCTGCTGCTGGAGCCTTCTTTTTTGATTGATCCGTTGTCAATTCAGCGACTGCTGCCATGCTCTCAACAGCGAATTGCTTCTTCTTTTTCTTACTTTTGTTTTTCGAAGCAGCAGCTTTTTTCTTCTTTCCATAAAGCTTGGTTCTGATCGCTGGCAGCTCATTTGCGTTAACTACCGGAGCTGAAGATGCGTCACCCCCTGAAGAGGATCCAGCGTTTGGCGATTTCGATTTAGAAGCTTTTGAAACCGGGGGGCTTTTGACCAACTCAGGCTTGCTCGGCGGCACCGAACCATCGGTACGAAAACGAGCGTTGCCAGCCAAACCAGCGGTCGATTTTTGCGGGCGGGCAGGTAAAACAGGCGGCTGAGGATCGACCTGAACTGCAGTTGTAATGTCAAATGAATGAGAGCAGCTTGGGCATTCTATATTTCGCTTGGCATTGCTTCGCGAGATGCAAAGTCTCTCTTCGCAAATCGGACATTCGATATTGAGATCCATCAGTTTTGACCACTCCCGTGCAGATACCAATTCAGTTTAAGCAAATTGCGGGCTCGTTGCCATTGAGCGAGCCGATTGAAAGTGGTCAGAGAATGGAAGAATGATTTTGACTCAATCATTGACCTAATTATACCCCAAGCCCGTCTCGCTTTCGAATTTACGAACCCGAATTTGCGAACTCGAACTTTGGTTTTGAAACTGCGAATCAAAATTGATTTCTGCAAGGCACTTTCGAGCTGCAATTCCTTAGTTCGAGCACACTGGAAATACGCATTTCAATTTTGAATTTGATTCCCAAGCTTTGCTTTAAACTCACAAACTCACGCCTTCAACGTGGCTTTAGGATTTTTTCGATTTGGGTAACACTCGCGACAAATCTGACACTTCGTGCCGTCACAACCACGAGCCGAACAATGCTCGCGTCCGTAGTAGATGATCTGCAGATGAAGTGAATTCCAATATTCTTTTGGGAACAGTTTCTTCAAATCGGATTCTGTTTGCTTTACATTTTTCCCGTTGGTCAACCCCCACCGCTGTGCTAATCGGTGAATGTGTGTGTCGACGGGGAACGCAGGAACGCCGAAGGCTTGAGCCATGACGACGCTGGCGGTTTTATGCCCCACACCTGGTAAGGTTTCCAGTGCATCGATGTCTTCGGGCACCTCGCCGCCGTAGTCGTCGACCAAAATTTTAGAGAGCCCAGAAATGGCCTTGGATTTTTTTGGAGATAATCCACATGGGCGAATGATCTCTAGAATTTTCTCGACGGGAACCTTGGTCATTTTCGTTGCACTATCTGCTTTTTTAAAAAGTGCAGGAGTGACTTGATTGACTCGTTCATCAGTGCATTGAGCACTCAACAGCACGGCCACCAAAAGTGTAAACGGATTCGAATGATCCAACGGAATGGGTGGGTCCGGATAAAGCGTCTCCAATCGCTCAAGTATCAACGCGGCTCGCTCAGATTTTTTCATTTGCACCTTGGTCCATTTTATTGAATGTCTGACCATCGTCGCATAAAAAAACGCGAATGGCAAAGCTGGCTGCCATTCGCGTTCAATTGTTGTGGATGAGAATTGGTTGAAGATTCAAACGATGCTATTTGTCATCATCTTCTTCTTTGTCATCATCTTTTTTATCCTTTTCAGCAGCTTCTTTTTCGGCTGCGGCTTTCTCTGCTTCTTTTTTCTCTGCCGCTTTTTTTTCAGCAGCCTCTTTCTCAGCCTTGGCTTCCTTTTCTGCTTTTTCCTTTTCTGCTTTTTCCTTCGCAGCGGCTTCCATTGCAGCTTTTTCTTTCGCAGCCTTTTCTGCAGCAGCTTTTTCCTCGGCCGCTTTCTTGGCGGCAGCAGTCTTTTCGGCGGCGGCTTTTTCGGCAGCCATTTTTTCAGCCTCAGCCTTGGCAATTGCCTCTTCTTTGGCTTTCTTGATCGCAGCTTCTTCTTTGGCTACATCCTCGACGTCATTTTTGCCAACGCGGTTGGGACGATACAAATGATCGCGTTTGCGAATCACTTCTGCGGAAATAATTTTGTCTTTTACGACGCCAGGAATTGGTTCCTCTTTTCCGAGGGGCGATTTTTCAGCAGACACATGCGTTCGTGTTAAGGCTTCTAACACTTCGTGGCCTTCGACAACTCGACCAAAACAAGTGTGGCGACCATCAAGGAAGCTTGTTTTTTCAAACGTAATGAAGAACTGACTACCGCCTGTGTCCTTGCCGCGATGAGCCATACTTAGGCAGCCGGAGTAGTGCGGTCGCCGGTCGGGAGCTTCGCATTCGCATTTGATTTCGTAGCCGGGGCCTTTGCCGCCAACTTCGACATCGTTCTCCATCTTAAATCCACCCCCCTGAGCCATGAACCCTTCGACGACGCGGTGGAAAAGCAGGTCAGTGTAATGGCCTTTTTCCACAAGGTTGACAAAATTACCAACCGTCCATGGCGCTTCGTTCTCGTAAAGCTCGAGAACGATATCGCCTTTAGTGGTCGTCATTTTTACGCGAGGCAGATCGCCAGCGAGGGCCTCTTCCTGACGCAAGAGCAGTTCGTCGAACATCTCACGTGCATCAATCTGAATTCGATCACTCTTGGATGCAATCTTGAAATACTCGGAGTTGATTCCTTGTTTGATCAACATGTCGCCCATGGCAAACACTTTGTCATCGCGCCCGTTTTCTGCATCATTGAGCATGATTCCCATTAAAGTCCGAATCACACCTGCGTCATTGGGAGATGAAACCAATTTCGCTTTGGCTGTCGCTTCAATTTTTGCAATCAGACCATTGGCTTCGGTGACCAATAGTTTGTACTCATTGCTCAATGCGACCGGATCGCCAACACCTTCCTTGAGCTCAGCCTCTTTTGCGATCAGTTTTTCTTCCAACGCTTTCCATTGGCCCTGCAATTCTTCGAGGGCCACTTCTGTTTCTTGTGCGATACACGTGGCAGTAATACTCAACACTTGAACTGTCAGGACAAGTCCCAAGCATAAAACAAGGGTCGCCAAGCGTTGAAAACATCGAGCTTCAACAAGTCGCATTTTCGTCTCCGAAATCTGTGGGTTTGTGGTGTGAAATACTTCAAACGAAATCAAAACAATTTCTGAAGCGATGTGAATTGGCGACCGAACTGAGCAACGAGCGAGAATGAAAAAAGATCAAGCGTCAAACTCGAGCGCAAAACAATCCGATCGAACGAGAAAGCGAACCAGGCCGACGACCTAGCCACCATCGCGCGCCGTCCGTGTTTGGTCAGCAACACGAGAAGGTCCATAAGGATGTTCGCGTTTTCTCAACACGGTGGCCTTGATGATTTTTGATGCCTCGCCGCCTTTGATGCGCGAGTAAGGAGTTTTGTCTACTTTGTTTAATTTGTAAACAACATCCATTCCGTCAATGACTCGACCGAACGCGGTGTAACGGCCATCGTATTCTTTCTTCCGCTGGTGCGTGATGAAGAACTGCGAGCCACCAGTATCAGGCCCCTCGTTGTGCATGCTCAGCGTTCCCGAGAAATGGTGTCGGATTTGTTCGCGGTTATATTCGCAGGGTATCTGATAGCCGATGTCTCCGGTTCCGTCATTTTCGGAACATCCTGTTCTCGCGCAATCACCAGGTCGGACAAGATAAAATGCTTTGTCGTCGTAGAAGCCTTCCTGCACGAGGCTGACAAAGTTACCTACGGTTTGCGGTGCGTGGTTTTCGAAAAGCTCAACAACGATATTGCCTTCGGTCGTTTCGATCTTAATTTGCGGTAAATCATTGGTGTTTGATTCAAGCCGTCGGATCATGAGTTCCCGTTTCCACTTTTCCTTGGCATCCGTCAAAGCTTCTCGATAAACAGGAAGCAACTTGGTTCCGCCCTCTTCGATTCTTTGCAACATCATTTCGGCGCGGCCATAATCCTGGATTGCGAAACTGGCGCGAAATGCCTGGTAGGCAACTGCCTCATAAGTCAAACCGGGGATTCTGTTTTCGTCGTTGCCAGTGCCTCTGGGCTGCAGACCCGACTTGAACATCATGTCTGCCAATTCCAACGCACCACTGGGATCGAACCGAACTCCGCTCGCAGCGTCAATCTTGTTTGCCAATGTTGAATACACAATTCTGGCGGCGACAGAATCAGTCGGATCTTTTTTGTAGGCTATGGCAGCCGCGTCCGCTAACGCGACTTTCAATTCAAGGTTTTTCGCCTTTTTAGCGCGAATCCTATCCATCTGCTGTCGTTGCTTCTCAGGAAACCCGATGGGGATCGAACTAAAAAGGAAGCTGATATTTTTTTCGTTAGCACGAATATCAGCCAACAACTCTTGCAGCGTTCTTTGGGGCAGTTGGACTGGAGAAACACCATCGTCGACGGTCTTTGTGTCGCCTTGGTCTTGAACCTGAAAGGCCTGGTTTTCCGAATCGTCAGTCAGCTGACCATTAGTAGTGGAAACCGCCCCGCCCATCATCCCTATGACGATGAGCATTGAATAAATACGAATTAGCTTTTTAAGACTCATGAAAAACTTCACGTTGAAGGAAAAGTGAATTTTGGAATTGCGACGACTCCGAGGGCGAATCGTGTCGTTGCGTGCATGTTGTTAATCGTGGGTCGGGTTTGTAATTTTGCCTGTCGACAATCCTGTGATCGTCAAAAGACGTCTTTGATCGTTTATCTATTTCACTCGATTGGGTTCATAATCGTGATCGCGTTTCCGAAGCACTCTCGCAGAAATGATCATATCGGGCGTCACATCCTTGATCCCTTCTTCTTTACCGTCATCATCCATCGTACGAGTTAGCTGAAACGCGTCTACGACTCGCATGTCTGAAATAACTCGCCCGAAGACCGTATGGAATTTGTCCAACGTCGAAAAAGGCGATCGTACCAAGTAGAACTCAGACGAACCGGAGTTCTCTTTTTCTGGATTGGTCACCATACTTACCGAGCCTCGAAAATGGTGTCTCGCGTTTGGCTTTTTGTGTTCGTCATAAATTGTGTAACCAACAGGCTGAAGCCGATTGAATGTCATCCGGCCTGCATGAGCGAGGAAATTTTTGATTGAGCGATGGAAAATAATGTCATCGTAAAAACCAGCTTCGACGAGGTTGATAAAGTTACCAACGGTTTCCGGAGCTTCGTTTTCAAACAGTTCAATGATGACGGTGCCTTTGGAGGTCTTGAGCTCGACTCGTGGAAGATCATCGGCAGCGGCTTCGGCTTCCCGAATTTTGAGTTCCTCCTCCCAATTCGTCAACAGAACAGGTGAGTCAAAGAAAACGTTCTGCTCAAGCTGCGGAAAAGTGCGAACGGTTGACACGCTGGTTTTGAGAAAATCCACACCAGGTTCAAAGTCATTGGTCATCACGCTTACTCGAGCTACCTCAGTTTTTAACGCTTCGTTATCTGGGAATTGCAACTTAAGTTTTTTAGTGAGCACAGAACACACTTCGAGTTTGCCCTCAGCGTATAGTTGAGGATATGTTTCAAGAATGATCGAATTCAAATCGTTTGAGGGTTTTTCCGCAGCCACAAAATAAGCGAGTGCAACGTCGATCACTTTCTTGTAGGCGATTTGGCCTCGAGCGGCGGCGTCTTCCCACAGTGCTCGATACTCCAGTGCCGTTTGACTGTCGACGTGAAAATGTATCGCTTCCGCATGCTTGGCTTCTTTTACTGCAACTCGCAGTTCAGCAATTGCTTGATCGAACATCTTTGCCAATTGTGCTTCGGTCATCCCCTCAAACGGATCTTCAGCAACGTCAATTATCTCAGGCGGTTCGGTCGCATCCTGCATCGCAGCAACATTGTTTCCTGCACTTGCAGGGTTAATCCCAGTACCGCCAAAGCTGCCAAACAGCAATCCAGTGCACAACAATGCCGCACACACAATCGGCGCGATGGAAAATCGCGCACTACGGATTCCAGTTTCAAATCGACGGCTCGTTTTCAGGTTTGGAAAAGATTTCATGAGTTGAGTAGCAGGTTGAATTTCCAAATGAATATCGCGGTTTCGACTGGTTTTCCGCCAGCCCCACTAATAGTATAGCGAGTCAGGTAGTTTTGTACCTCAATCCGCTTTTTCGTGAAAGAATCATTTCAATGCCCCGGTTCAAACGTGGAAAAAATCTAGACGCGTGGAAATCCAATCGTAGTGAGGCCGGAAAAGGTAAGCTGCGAATTGTGGGTGGAAAATTCCGAGGAAGACAGATCGATTATTCCGGGGATCAGGTCACTCGACCGATGAAAGACAACATCCGGGAAGCCCTGTTTAACCTGGTTGGAGGTTGGGTAAAGGACAAAGCCGTTCTTGATCTATTCGCGGGAACCGGCGCAATGGGGCTTGAGGCTCTCAGTCGAGGGGCAGCAAAAGCCCTCTTTGTCGAAAGACACTTTCCTACAGTACGCATTATCAAGGAAAATGTTCAGCAACTGGACCCTGAACTTAACGTCGAGGTCCACGCTTCTGATACGTTTTTTTGGGTTCGAAACTTCCTCAAATCGCCAGAAACGTGGCCAACCGAGCCGTGGATCGTATTCTGCTGCCCGCCCTATTCGTTCTATATCGATCGGCCAGAAGACGTTCTCAAAATGATCAACAGCCTGATCGATGTGGCACCCGAAAACAGCATTTTCGTCGTCGAGTCAGACGCACGATTCGACCATCGAAAACTGCCCAACTCGGAAAAATGGTCAGTCAGGAAATACTCGCCAGCGTTGGTTTCCGTTCTCAAAATGAAACCCAAACCAGCTGACGAAACAAACGGCGAAACCGAAACTCAACTAGGACAATAAACCAAGCCTGCTTCGGACAAAGAATGAGTCGCAATCGCCCCCAATTCATGCCATGGAATCGCTCAAAACTGGCGAAGTATTCAAGCTAAAACTTGCGACCAGTGAAAACTTGCCCTCTTGTTGGCCTTTAATCAGCCCAGCCAACCCAACCAACCAGAATAAGCTACTTCAGATTTCGCAGAGCTAGCAAATAATGTGCTACCTTTGTAATTTCGTGTCGACATACCGCAAATTGAATTCCGATAAATAAAGAGGCAATAGTCCTCTCGTGGGATCCACCCACGCAACTTCGGAGTCTTCAACCGTATGCTCATTCGTTCTGTATTTGTGACTTGCTTGGTCATCGCATTTTCGTGCGTTGCCATTTTCAATTCGGGGGAGCCCTCCGAAAACCAAGCGACATCCAAGCAGATGCAGCGGTCAGCGATGACGGGTAACTCCACCGCGACTTCGGATTTCTCTCGCAACTCTGCGGAAAAGAAATCCATTAAAGCAGCAGCAAATCGCGCTGCCAATCTCAATCGCTGCATCGCAGGCCTGAATAGCTGGTCGATGGAGAATCCCTCCATCGCACAAGCCGCTGAAAAGCAGATCGTAATTCCGGTCATGCTCCGCAAATTCGACGACGCCTCGCGGATTCAGCTGGTGACTTACACCTCTACCGCCAGCTCAAACGATTCCGGCGAAGAATCAGAGCCAGCTCTGATTCCTGTATCGCCATCACTCATTGGCGAAATCGAAAAACTGCAGTCCAACACCCAATCGGCTCGTTGGGCTACCAGCGTGATCGCAATATTGGATGCAATTTCGAAATCATCGACTGACTCAGTTCAGCTCGCGACATATTTTAATCAACTCGAAACGCTGTTGGGGCAAACTGCCGAAATCTCGAATGCCATTTGGAATGCCGACCGGCAATCGAAACAGGCGATGATCGATGCCAGCGAAGTCGGACGAGTTAGTTACCAAATCAGTCGCCGTCTTGCGATCTGGCAATCAATCAAAATAGCTCAGTCACAAATGAGTCGACCCGCCACCGGGAAATTCGGCAGCGTCGGGTTCAACCGAATCTCTTTCTCTGAGCTCGACCCACGCTGGGTTGAGTACCTGAAACTCGAAGACTACAAAATCGCTTTTGAATCGCTTAACCCCGACCCAGTACTAAAACGTAAAACGGCACGTGAGATTCTATCGCGAATTTACTCACCGGTTCTTCAGCCGGAACAAGCAGCTTACGTCAGCCAAGTTGTCTCTCCAGACATTATTGAAGTCCTGAAGATTCACGCGTCTGAAGAAGTTGCACCAGAAGACTTGCTGGACGCGATCGAGCGTTTCGAATCCAACAACTCCGCTCGGTCTGGAAATTACCTCAACGGTTTTTACCAAAGCCTACTCTGGTCTGACTCGCCAGAAAGCCAAGCCGTAGCAAGCGAACTTCAATCGCACTATCGCAATGCAAATTTTCGCATGGCGGTTTCCGAACGTTTGCTCAATCGCATGATTCCTGTTCTGCCATCAACCGCTCAACCGGTGTCCGAGAACATCAAAGGCGCTGTCGTGAGTGGGCAAAGCCACGTTTCAAATCAAATGCGGATTTCACTTGAGCCCAACGCGCACCATTTGGCGCTGCGACTGGAAACGGAAGGTCAAGTTCGTGCTGACACCGTTGCTCGTACCAAAACATTCCGCATTCTCAATCAGGGTGATGCCCAATTCCAAGTCCACAAACGGCTTCTGTTTGGCATGAGTGGGATCGACTCTTCCGAGAAACCGTTTTCCGTTTCCGCCGCCAATCAGCAAGTTGTCGGTGTCGAGTCAAAACTGGACAACATCCCAATTTTTGGTTGGGTTGCTCGACGACTCGCTGAGAAAAAACTTCGCGAAGATGCTCCTGAAACAAATCGCATGTTCCGCAAAAAGGTCAATGACTCTGCCGAGACTCGGGTTGAAGAAGAAGTTGAAAAAGGACTGGCGAAACTTCGGCAGTACACCTACGCGAATCTCGTTCAACCACTTGTCTCAATGGATCTCGATCCAGAACCTGTTCAACTGGCGACCACTCAAGACCAGTTGATCATGCGATACCGTTTGGCAGGACGTGATCAGATGGCAGCCAACACGGCTCGGCCCCGCGACAATGGCGACAGCCTTCTCAGTTTCCAGCTGCACCAATCGATGATCAACAACGCGATCGCTCGCATTGGTCTCAATGGCGAGGAATTCTCCGGTCAGGAACTCAAGGACCACATTCGAGAAGTCTTCGGTGCTCCGCCGCAAGAAACATTCACTGATGAAGAATCAGAAAAAGAAGTCCAGATCAAGTTTGCAACTTTTGATCCAGTTCACGTCGGTTTTGAAAACGATCGCTTCGCCGTAACTCTGAATTTAAAATCTCTGAAGGTTGGCGAGAAAGGGAAACGTCTGAAGAACATTTCGATGACGGCTGTTTACGCAGTAAGATCATCCGGAATGGAAATCTTTTTAACGCAGGACGATTCAGGCACGTTGATCAGAGGAAAACGACTCAAGCTTCTCGATAAAGCTTCGATTAGCACCGTGATGAAAGTTCTCTTCAAACAGAACTACAATTTTCAAACGTTGCCTGCTCAGATGGCGGCGAAAATTAACGGACAAAACTTGGAAGTCTCTCAGTTAGTAGTTTCCAACGGCTGGATTGGTGTTTCGATTGACGACCGTGGGAACTCGGCAAACAACTTTGCAGACCAACAAGAAACTGAAGCTCAGCCACCGCAACGATTCAGCAATCTTCGAAAACTGCTTAGCCGATAGGTTGCAGAGAAGCCAATTGACGCTGGAATTTTGGAATTCGAAGCGTGAATTTGCCTGAATAACGCTGGCTCGCTCTCTATCTTGGATTTGCCATTTGAGATTCCACTCTAAACAGTCAACAATGCGGCCATTGTTTGTCGTCTGTTTGGAATAGTCATTACGATGCAAGAACGAGTCAGCAACGGCGACAAGTCGTCCGATCCGCAAAACGAAGCATCGAAAGAACTGCTCAACAAATTGGGAGAGCCCCTCCAAATTGAGAGTGTTCCTGGATCATTTTCTTCGCGAGCCCAAATAAGAGGCGTCTTTCTGATGCTTCTCTCGGGCGTCTTTTTCTTCACCATGCTTTCCGTTCCATGGTTTCCCATTTCCCGTAGCCTTCAATTAATCCTTGGCACAGGGTTGTTTATTTGCGTTCAAGTCGCGTGGTGGGCTGGAGTCGCGCTCGCTGGCTCTGGAGCACTCGCCTTCCTCCGAAAACGGACCTAGGGAGTGCATGGTCGAGATTCGATTTAAACAGGCAACTCGTGAATGCACCTCAGGTTCCAACTGCAGTGTTCAAAACCAACCGATAGACGACCAACGCTTCTGCGGTGGTTATTCGTGCTGGTAAGTCTTGTTGAGAAGTCGTCTTGGGTGGTGAAGAGCAACAAGGGCTGACAGGGGTATCCATCCAACGTTCCGTCAATGGGAAGCGGAGCTAAGTTACCCAAGTGCTTTATTTCGAAAATGAAAACATCGCGCTTTCGCTTTGCAGCCAACGCTTCATTGCCTACGTCCCACTATTAGCGAACGGGGCGCCACGCTGGTTTCTCAATCGAACTAGGAAGCATCATCGCCCCAGCGTTCCCCGACGAAACCTTGGCAGGCGTCGCAGGAACTTGGCGTCGATCAAGACTAAAATTTCCGTTGGGCGGGATAGGCTGGCTGCCCTGTTGCGTCACCATTGGACGTTGACGGGGCACCGTTCGTTGGAAACGATCCCGACCTGCATTGGATCGAGCATTGCTTCTATCGTTGTCTCGAAATTTCGAAGCCGATTGGAATCCGGCCGATCCACTTGATTGTTGCTTACGCCAATCTGAGTTGGTGCTGGAGCTCAGCGAGCTGGATGCTTTTTTCAAATTCGCGCCCCAACGAGAATCACGTTTTGTCCATCCGGCAACCAACGGATCATCCGCAGAATAACCTGGAGCAGGGGGGACGATTCGAATCTCCGACGATGTTTTCATCTCACGACCATCGGGTGTCACAAATCGCACATGAACCATCAAACGTTCGTTGACTGGCGTTGATTGTTCCCACGGAAGATGCAGAAGTATGCCTTCGTTTCCAATTTCGTCGTTCGCAAAAAACAACTCTGTTTCTTGTGGTAGAAATTTCCAAAGCCCAACCCGCTGCCGATCCGGAGCCTCCGTTGGATCGAGAACGCTAACAGTTAACTCACCGCCAACCAATTCGATATTTCCTTCGGCATCGCGAGGTTGAATCAAAAGGTCAATTCCCTCGTCTCCAGGCCGTCCGTCAACATCATGCCCTCGTGAGGCGTTTCGATTGATGACGACTTCTGTAATCTCTGCTTGCCACATCGCGTCCGGTTCGGAGCGTTCATAACCAATCCCTTGACCAGGACCTGACAAAGCAACGCTTTCACCACTGTCGATGTCTTCTAGATCAGGAAGCATCGAATCAATGTCATCCATTGAATCAGCTTGAAGTGAATCAACCTGACCTTGGCCGTTGGGGGCCTGCATGTCGATTGAATAGCCGGGCTCAATATCGCTTGAGCCAGACCCAACCGGCGTTGGCGAACCGTTTGGACCGACTGAGGAACTCCCATTCGGTCCGGACATAACCGGAGCGCTTTGATAGTTGCCCGCGTCGTTTATCACTTCGCCTTGGTTGATCGGCCCCTCGTAGATCACATCGCCTTGGTAAATCATTTCGCCATCGTCGTAGTAACCGTCTCCAACGATTGGATCAGGCGATAGCATTCCGCCATCCGACGAAACGTCGTAATAGCCGTTCAGCTCACCAATGTTGGCTTCGTACTGTGATTTTAGTAGGAAGTATTTGTCCTCGAGATCGAGAATTTCCGCGCGCAGCAAAGCGGTTTGTCGACTGCACCGCGGATCGGTTCTGCAACCGACGAGCAAGAGACATAGGATTGTTAACGAAATCGCGACGCGCATTTGGGAAAAGCCCTTTTACAAAATTTCCAAGACGAATCTTTAGAAGAATTTTGAAAAGTTCGGAATCCCAATCTGAAAACTGCTTTTACCAGCAGCAATCGTGTACGCACCGGAAGAGCTAGCAACGGCAACAATACTTGGCGATTGACTAGCAGTCTAAAAAAGTCAAACTGCGACAATCAAGCAAAGGTGAAAAGCTGCGTCCAACAGGAGGCAAGCCAATAGATGGACCAGATAATCGCAACTCGCGGCGAAGACAAACCCACACCGCTCAAACCAATCAAATAAAACGAATTTGAAGACTTAGATATCCAAATCATTTAGCTCGTCAACCAAATCATCTAAATCATCTTTGGCTTCCTCAATGCGATTGTCTTGCCGGCGAGCGACGCCGACCGACATGCCAACGGCTTCGCGGCCGGCGGCGATCAACTGTTCATCACGTTCAATTGCCGCGAGCTCTTCGGCAGATTTACCATCTGCCGGCGCACCAAACAATTGCGAGAGGTCAATTTTCAACGTCGCAACGCCATCACTAGAGCCAGCAATGGCTGGTGTTTTGTGTTGCGGAAACATGATCGCATTTTCGGGACAAACGCGGCTGCAAGCAGGGCAGCCTTTACGACAGTTGTCTGGTTGCTCAACAAGAATCGTGTCAACGGAATCGACGCCGTAAACGCCGAACAAACAAAAATCAATGCACTCCATGCAGTTGGTGCAGCGACTGTAATCAATCACTGGATACCATCGTCGCCCGCCAGTTGATTCAATTCGATTTACGACCGAAGGTTGGTCCAGACCGTTTCCATCTGCCGCCAAAGCCGTATCGTTGGTCGGCGCAACCATTCGATCCGCCGCTGAAATCACAGGCAGGCCATTGCCGCTGGCACTTCCATTTGCAATTCCATTTCCGTTTGAATTCCCATTACCATTTGGCTTCATCGGAGCCGCATTGATAATGTCTCCAAGCCCGACAATCTGGACGGAGTTCTCTTTGTGGATTCGTTTGACTTCTTCGATGAACTCAGCTGGCCGGTTCGAAATCTTCAAGTCAAGACAATAAATCTTGCGGTTCGGCATTTGCCGCGTGTCGATGACTCGCGGCTTGCTTTCTTCTGTTTCCTCTGAATCATCTTCGATGTCTTCGTCGTCTTCATCATCATTCTTTAGCAGCACTTCGCCCACGTGACCGTGGATTCCGTGACGATCAAGGATCCAATGCGCAGCCCGCTCAAACAGCCAAGAAATCACAACGGCGTTACCGTTGATTCCATTCAAGGCCAACATGCCGGTGCTGTCGGGTTTGATATCGTAGAGATTGGGAACGATCGTTACATCGATGCCTGATTCGAATAACAAACCGGCGACGATTTCCTCTTCAAGATTCCGTTTCGCCGGATTCTTACTAGGAGACTGTGAAACGACAACTGAGATACGTTTTGCCATGGGAACTTAAAAATGAGGATGACGGGATGCCCGATTTTACCAGAAATTGCCGCCGACTTCGGCCCTAAATTTTAATACAAGCAACTCGTCGACGCTTATAAAAGCTCCAAGAGATAGGGCTGTTGAATTGCAAGGTCGAAATCCGTTTGCGTATTCACAGAACTGGTCAAATACCGAAGCGTTAGTTTCTTGCCAGATTCCCCTGACAAGAATCGTTCAGATTCAATTCGATTCATGAGCTGATTCATTTCATTGGTCGACGGCCCATTTTTTGTATTGTGAACCACCAATTCAAAATTTAGTCGCTCAGCACTTCCTCGTTGGTGAAGAAACAAATCAGGCTGTTGGTCGGACACTAAATCTTCAACGAACTCAGGCCGTCTGGGAACGATCCAAAATTTTAAGTTCAACGCCCGATCGCGACATTCTTCCCATTGCACAATGAAGCAATAAAACTCACTTTCATCCCAGATTGCCTCGCGAGACTTGACGCCTTCTTCGCAGAAAGGATCCAAGAACGGTGCTGTAGCATAATTTAATTTTGCTCCCGCACCGATCAAGCTTTTCAAGCTTTCGATCAGCTTGTTAGTTGGCGGTTTCGCAAGTTCTGGTCCTGAACCTGAACCAATATCCGAAGGAGAGTTTTGAGCTTGAGGCTTATCACCAGAGTTCCGTTGACTCGATTGATTCGCGAGCGGTTTTGTCGGAACGTTATCGCTCGCTGATTCGATGTCTGAGTATTTTTTGTGCCCAAACGACAAACCGCGATTGAGTGCAGTCCGCAAACGCCTGAAACATTGTTTTGCACTTGTGACCCGATGACGCACTGCGTTGTGTGCCGATTCAAGTTTCCTTCGGTTTGCGGCTGAGTCAGCACTTCCTTGTCCACCACCGGTTGCCTTGGCTCTCTCCTGCGCCTCTGCAGCTTTGGCGGCTTGATCCCACTGCTGACACTTTCGATTGAATAAATTTTCAACACTCGCAACCAACTCTTCAGCTTTCTGAGGACTCTCATGCAACGTAAACAATCGGGCGGCCTCACGAAGTCCCGAAAGAACGTCGCCGACTTGCTGCACCTCTTTGCCTTTGCAAACCAACCGTAGCGTAAGGCACGTTTGTGTCGTTTGGAAATGCTGATTGATCTGCTGCCAGATGCTCTCTTTCTCGGCCAAAGAATCGTCGGGCGATTCCTTGGCCCCCGTTTCCGCGAACTGGTTTTTATCCAGCGAATTGTTCTTGGTTTGCATAGCCAAATAAATTAGCAAATGAGCGTTTCGATTTGAAGGAAAAACCGGTCCAAAAACTCCACCAGATTTCGCGTTGGCCAAACTTAATTAACCCAGTTCATCGGCGAACGAACTCGAAAACTAAATGCTAAAAAATCTCTTTGGCTAAGGGCGCAAACCTAGATTCGGAACGCCAAGCTACTTTTGGAGACGTAACTGCGTTATACCGCTGGCCTCCAATATCGGGCAATTTTAATGTTTCTGAGGCCAAGTTTGTCCTTCAGGGTGTGAATAAAGAGCATTTAGTAGCGTAAGGTCAACCTTTTCGAGTAATTAGATGCAAATATCAACAGCTTGGGGCATTTTACTGTTAGGATCACGCCCGTAGGTTCGAGCTGGGTAATTCGATTCAGACGAATACTGCAAAACACTTTTTAGGATTTGAGAATGGCCGAAGGCACAATTAAGCGACTTACTGACAAAGGTTTTGGATTCATCGACGTTGGCACAGATAAAGACTTGTTCTTTCACTCGTCCAGCCTTGAAGGCGTAGCCTATGACGAACTACGTGAAGGACAACGCGTAACATTCACTGAAGCTCGCGGACAAAAAGGCCCTTGCGCCGAAAACGTCCAAGTTGCATAACGTAAGTTAAGAACGCGCGGTAATCGCGACACGCAATGCAGTAACACCCAAGACAGGTTCAATTGAACCTGTCTTTTTTTATGCGCGTTTCAAAACTGAAAACCCAGATTGTTCACCAACTAGAAACACGTTGACACTGAAAGTGCTACAGCAATGTTTCCGAGATTTTGAGACTTAGATCGCCACCGTTACCAAAGAATTAGCCCAGGCTGTCCCTTGGATTTAAGCATTGGCATTCGCTGCAGACATTTGCTTTTTACTTGAATCCACACACCTGAGAATGACAAAAGCAATCGCAACATTGACCAGCCCACCACCCCAAGCCGCAATTGGATAAGCAACTTGGAATGACGCCCCAGCTGACAACAGACTGACGAGTATCAGCCGAAGGGATATCGCCGCACAAGTCAACGCGTAGCTATACGTCATCAGTTTTCCGTGCCAATGAAAATCAAATTTGTTGCGCCAAGGATACCCTGCAAGTGTCACCACGGGCCACACGATCGCGAGCAACCAAAATCCCGACTTGGCAGCCATGGATGTTTGCGAATACGGCAAACTAGCAATAGCTCCAATTGTTGAGACCACCACGCAAGTGACATAGATGTTCCCAATCAACTTGTGAATCGATAGGTTTTTCCTTCGCAATCTTGAACTCAGTTGGAATCCTCCAAAAATCAACGCCAAGGACCCTGCAATGATATGAGTATGCCCCGCCCATGGCAGAGCTTTCAAAACCTGTTTGAAGATTGGAGATTGGCCTGCGAACCCTTGCAAAGAGAGTAGCGCGTTTCCCGCAATAAAAATCGCAAGAATAAAAACAATCGATTTCAACACTGGCTTCATTTTTTTCCTCGGAGTTATGACCAGCGTGGGTATTCGAAGGATGACTCACAGATCTTGCTGAAAATCAAATCTTTCCCCAAAGATCACAGCGACGCCTATGAGATCGAACACCAGAGCACAAAAGATTTTTGCGGTGAATGTCAAAACGGTGCCAACTCGAAAGCCAATTACTAGATCATCCTTTCGATAGCCTTGAAGCCAGGAACGAACAAATCCTGTGTCGCCGAGGTAGAGATTTTACTCCCGTCCGTCAACGCTTATTCGTTTAACTGGCCTTTGATCGTCCGCTGGGTTTTCGCCCAGACGCCTTCGAGCAATTCCAGATAAGCAGCAGGCTCCAAAAAATCCACATTCTCGATTTTCATATCGAACAACCAACCACCACTGTATTTGTCAGTGTTGATCGCCGATGGATCTTCCATCAGCGTTTCGTTAAACGTGACCAACTCGCCATCGGCAGGCGCGAACAGAGCGCTTTCGGCTTTCTTGCTTTCAATGCTTCCAATTTCCTGGCTGATTTTAATCAACGACGGTGCGTCAACGAGCCAGTCAAGGAAGTAAACATCTTGGAGCAATCGAACAGCATACGCCGTGAATCCGAACCGAACTTGTTCGTCAGAAACCTCAGCCCACATGTGATTTTTCGCGTACATTCTATCGGTAGGGAATTCGGCTTCGAACTCACCCATCATGAACGTCAAAGAGTCGATCATGTGTAGCGAATCCCTTGGTGCTCTGCTTCAAAGAAAGCAGGCAACAACGCGTCCGCGTTCAAGAACCCTTTGCGAGTCAACTCGATTCGGTCTGGCGAAACAGTCAACATCCCATCGCTCGCGTGTTTTTGATACTGCTCTTTCCAGTGATCGGTGATATCGACGTCGAACTTGTTTTTGAAATAGTCAACTTCGAGATAGCCACGTTTCAGTTGCAGGATCATTTCGCGAATCAAAGCCTGGTGAGGCGTCGGTTTGAGGGCACGACCAAGCGGCAGTTTCCCATGCTCCATGAGATCTGTTTGATACTGTTTCATATCCGCCTTGTTCTGATAATGAACACCAGAGATATGGCCGAAACTCGCGATCCCTGTCGCCAACAAATCTGAACCCTGCCACAGATTGTCGCGATAACTAAAGTTCACTTTGTTGTTGTCTTTAACAACGGTATACGCGCTGCTGATTTTGTATCCAGCCCCAAGAAATTCCTCGTAGGCGTAATCCAGCCACTGTCGTTTGGTTTCCCAATCAGCAACCGGCGTCTCTATTTTTTCACCCAGGATGTCTTTGGAATAAACGGTATTGAACGGCAGTTCCATTTGATAGATCGTGATCGATTCCGGAGAAAGCTTAATCGCTTCGGAGATGTTGTACTTCCAGTTGTCCCAAGTCTCGCCAACCATGCCCGAAATCAGGTCGATGTTAACGTTGTCGAAATCGGCTGCCTTGATCCAATCCCAGGCTTTGTAAACTTCCTTAGAAAGGTGAGCACGTCCGTTTTCTTCCAACACCGAGTCAGTGAAGTTCTCAATCCCAAGACTCAACCGTGTCACGCCTAATTCTTTAAGCGTATGAATCTTCTTTTCCTGAAGCGTTCCCGGCTCGCATTCAAACGTAACCTCTTCGGCTTTGTCCCAATTGATATTGGCACGCAGACGATCCACCAACGAAGTCAACTGACGCGAACTGAGAAACGAAGGAGTTCCGCCACCGAAGTAAACGAATCGAAACGGCCGACCACCCATTGCAGCCTGTTGGCTGACCAATTCGATTTCACGACAAAGCGCCGCAACGTAGGCTTCGATCTCTTTCGCGTTTTGATCCGTGAAAACTTTGAAGTAACAAAACTTGCAGCGTTTGCGACAAAACGGAATGTGAAGATACAAACCGAGCGGCACCTCAGGGTCCGGTTCAGAAGCAAGGGCGGAGTGCACTTCGGCAAGCTGGTCACCTTTCCATTGGGAAAACGGTGGGTAGTTTGAAATGAAGTAACTGCCGACTTCGGTCTTCGTTGATTCAGTTGCCATCAGTCAGGATCGTTCTTGAAAGTCGCTTTTGAGTAAATGTTTTTCACGTGTCGCTACGAGAAGACTCTATTTTTTCTTACCTAAACAATAGACCACGCCTCGGTCGGTCGCAATAACAAGCTTGCCAAATGCAGCCGCTGGTGAACTAAGAAACCCGCCATTGAACTGTTTTTCCCAAATGACTTTACCGTCCTCAAGCGAAAGAATGTAAAACCGTCCGTCTGTCGAGCCACAGTAAACTCGGTCACCTGCGATTATTGGCGACGAGTCAACTTTGGCCTTTAAAGTAACAGTCCAGTTCTGATCGCCCGTCACTGGATTCAAAGAATAAACTTGGCGATTCCTCGCACCGAAAATGACATGGTCTTTGTTGACTGCTGCACAACCACGAACGGCGGCCTGACCTTTGTCATCCGAGAAAGCCCACAGTCCTTTGATTGTTTTCCAATCAACGGCCAAAAACTCCGCCTGCTCAGTTCCAAAAAAAACCGAATTGCCATACGCAGCGGGCGTCGACCCTGTCGGTGATTGAATATCGACGTTACCAATTTCTTTGCCTTCATTGAGATCAATGACGTGCAAGAATCCATCGCACCCGGCAACAAACGCTCGGTCGCCTGCGACAGTTGCTGAACAACGAATCTGATCGGGCGTTTGGTGTTTCCAAACCAGTTTCCCAGTTGCGGCTTCGAGGAGATAGAGATATCCGTCCTGCGATCCAATCAAAACATGGCCTTTGAAAAAGTTCGCACTAGAACTGATCTCACCACCCGTTTCATATTTCCAAAGCTCTTTGCCCTCGGAGCTGACACAGTAAATGATGCCGTCGATATCGCCGATGAAGATTCGACCGTCTCGATACGCTGGCGAAGCAGAAAAACTGATCGGCGTTTTGTATTCCCATTTTTTCTTGCCAGTTTCGAGATCGAAGGCGAATAGCATTCCATCTAAATCGCCGACGTAAACTGTTTTGTCATCCGTGCCTTCGGCCTTGCATATCAACGCGGTGCCTTCGAATGCGCCTTTAGGGACTTTGTATTCCCAATACACTTCGAGATCTTCAGGTAATTTTTCCGGTGAAACGCCAGACGACAGCGCATCCCCACGAAACACATTCCACCCAACATTTGTGTCGTGTTTTTTGTCGGCAGATTTTTCGGCGGCAGGTTGTTCCTTTTTAGGATCAGCAACTGAATTTTTATCGGCTGGAGTTTTGGCGGTAGCAGGCTTGTCCTGTTCCGCATTCGATTTCGATTTCGATTCCATCGTTACCGAAGTTGACTCTTCGGGTGACGATTTCACATTCGCAACCTCCTTGACCTTCACAACATCCATTAGATCAAGCATCAGGCTCTTTATCGCGGCAATGTATTCGGTTTTGTTACCCCGACTATGCTGCTGGCCGGTGATCCCAATGTTGCCAAAAGCCAATGCCCTCAATGCCCGTTGTTTACTTTCGACACAGACTGCTTTTTCAAAACTGTTGATGGGTTTGAACTTGGCTTCCCATCCGTCGAATTGGTAATTCTTATTCCACCAAGCCTTACATTGCTGAGAATCTTTAAAAACCATCAACCGAATTGCGACCGAGCCGATTGGTACACCACCACTCAAGAATGAAAAATCGGCAACCGAGCGAACACCGAGTGGAGAGAGTTCTTCAGAGAGCGCATTCGCGTTTTTTTGATACTTTGGTGGAAGGCTTGTAAGATCTTCGAGATTGGAAACGCGGAATACAGGCGGCGCAACCCACTTGCCTCCAACGATCGTTACCGGGATCGAAAAATCTTCGATCGGTTTTTCAACACTCAAAGCCCAAACGGACTCGGACTTTGTTTGTGCGGAAAGAACCTGGCCGACAAAGGCCAAAATCAAGAATAAGATTCCACTCACAAAAGATGACTTCATGCGTCTGCTCCGGGATACGATTTGGGGAATCTAAAACGCGTTTTGGTAAATCCCCAGCAACGAGTTCTTTGAAACCGAACGAGGGTTGAATGTCCCCGTCCATTGTTCAGCCGCCGCGGCAGCCAACTCTGGCATTTTATCCTCAACCACACCACATTGATCAAGCTTTATTTCCAACCCAGCGGCTCCGATCAACTGCGTCAGAAACTCCGCAAGCCCATCGGCTCCACTGGACGCGGGTGGAAGCCCTTCAAGCCCTTCACTAAAAGAAAGAAGTTCCTGATACCAACTGTTAAACTCTTCACCATTGAATCGGACGACATGAGGGAGCATCAAGCCGACCGCCTGCCCATGAGCTGTTCCGTAGGTCGCAGTCAGCGGATTGGCGAGCGCGTGACTCGCACCGAGCATTGAGTTTTCGATCGCGACTCCAGCGTATGCCGCGCCCAACTGCATCGCAGCGCGGGCCTCTAGATCGCTTGGATCGGAAAGAACTTTCGTGAAGTTGCCAGCCAACAATCGCCAGGCTTCGCGTGAATACAAAAGCGAAACTGGATTACGACGTTTCGTCACATAAGTCTCAACCGCATGAGACACCGCGTCGATTCCCGTTAGCGCCGTCACCATCGCGGGCTGGGTCAGCGTTAGCTCGGGGTCCAGCAACGCGATTCGACAACTTGCTTTCTTGTCGCCGCAGGCCATTTTCACGTGAGTCTTTGCATCAGAGATCAAAGCAAACGATTGCATCTCACTACCAGTACCCGCCGTCGTTGGCACCGCGATCATCGGCAGCATTGGGTTGAGTGCTTTTCCAACACCGTGGTAGTCGTGCATCGTGCCGCCGTTGGAATAAACGAAATTGATTCCCTTGGCGCAATCCATCGAGCTTCCACCGCCCAACCCGATCAGCAATTCGGGTTCGTAGCGTCGAGCGATCTCCAGTCCAGCATCGATGTCGTCAGTCGTGGGGTTCTCGTGGGCTCCATCAAACACATGCGTTTCGATGTTGGCCGCACGAAGCGCCTCCAGCCCACGCTCGACATGCCCGGCTTCGACAATTCCCGGATCAGTTACAACGAGTGCACGTCGAGTCCCGAGTTCACCCGCAAGCTCGCCCAAGCGTTTGATCGCTCCAGCACCACAGACCATTCGGGTCCGCAAATTGAAATCAAAGTCATGCATTAACAGGTTGCTTTTACGATTTGCTTTTTCGCGGACTTACTCTTGGCAATCTCAATCAAGGGCCTGCGGCGAAGTGAACTGATTGCATCACAGAACGAAACGAATGCTACGGAGATCTTAAACACTCAAAGCCGCAGTTTTCTCAGCCGGCATTTGATAGGCACGCGAGCGGAACAAGAAATCAATCAAGTTCCCTTCATGTGGCTGCAACCAGTTTAACCGATTCGTCGGGATTGGCCCAATATTCAGCCGATCAATGTTGGTCGCGTCAGTCAAATCATCAATCCAAGATTGATCTTCGGTGATTGCAGTTCCCACCAAAGTCGATCCAGCGGCTTTGATCATTTTCTTTTGAGGGCACTCAACGACAGTCACGAACGGGAACATGAACTCCTTGCTGGCGATCGCACATTCGGGGCTGTTCGCGTGAGCAACGACGGGGCGAACGTAGGAGCAACGTTCTTTCTCGACAAGCCGGTCACCATATTTCTCAGTGCAGTTCGTAACGCCGTCGGCTTTCATGTCCTGCTCAACCATTGCAAGAACAGCCTTGCCAACGCCATCGGTTGTGAATGCGGCGAGACCAGATTCAGGATGCTCTGGCGGCAAGGCTTCGATCGGGCCGAGACGTTCGGCGATTGCTTCTGCGATCTCTTTCGTATGACGCGAAGCAAAAATGCCGGAGCAGTTGATGCAGCTTCGGCCACCGTTGATGTAAACGGATTCGACCATCATGTCGAGATACTTCTCCCAATCGTCAACACAATCGTCTCCGAGAAAGATTTTGGAAAACCCAGGACCGTGAACCTGAACACGAGGATTTCCAGCGTACTGGTCGCAAGTCTTTTGTGATCCAAAAATCATACTGCGATCACAACTGGTCAGCAGGGCTCCACCGACATCGTGACCACCGGGATAGAGAGAAATCACCTCTTTGGGAATTCCAGCTTTTTCGAAAGCGGAAGCTACGCGGTAGGCGGTCCATGGTTCCGACGATCCTGGCTTCAGCACCAAACCCATCTGCAGTGGAATCACGGGCAACCAAAGCGTATGAACGCCCGGCGAGTTGGACGGCAAAACTGCGCCAAGCACCGGCGTTTGGGCTTGGTAACTCACCACGACGCCGCGAGACTCCATGCCATATCCATTGGTCAGAATACTCAAATCCAAACCACGAGTTAGACACTGCAAAATCTCCGTCATGTTTCGCATCACAAAACAGTTTTTTTGCATGTTAGAGCGACACATGTGCTCTGGCAAACCAGTCGATGCAGACTGATGCATCACAAATTCATCGGGCGACTGAGTTCCGTTTCCTAGAGGAATCGTTTCCTTCTCGAACAAGTCCGCGGCGTGCGCGACTCGGGCGATCAAATCTTCGCAGCTGAACTGCTTCAGTATTTTACGGGCGTCACCGGCCTTTCGCATGTCGCGACTGACCAAACCACCAACAGCCGAGTGCACTTTCGCGATCGGCTCGCCAGTATTGAAATGAACGACGTCTGTAGTCTCAAGTGACTCGTAGACTTTGCCCCAGCGAATGACAGGAATCTCTAACACGGTGACTTTCTCCAATGACTTCGGTGGCTCGGTTTCAACGATAAAAAACGTTAACCACAAATTGATTTGAATGGTACGGTCAGCATCGAGCACGAAAGCCCGTTAATAAACTCCGACCGTCGTTGCAGCGGCAATCTCGTGAAACGGTCGAACGCCGCTTACTCCATCCCAAGGGAATTTGTCAAAAGGCATTTCTCTTTCGCCTTCGTCTCGCTCCAAGAACCCCGGAACGAAAAATTCTGGTGTCAGCGTCGTTAATTTCACGCGGCCTGTTTCTCCGAACCCAACGACAGTATTGTGATCATCAAAACTAACCACCTCTGTAACCGCACGTGGTTGCGGGGCGTAATATGAAATCTTGTATTTGTTTTCAGCGTTAACTGGAGCACTACATGCCAAACCCATCAGCGTGTTGCCGTAAGTCGGCGTCATGTAGATGCCGCTTTCTTCAGGTGGACCGCCAAAGAGTTCTTCGACGCAGTATCGAGTCCACTGAGGCGTGAACTCTGTACCGCCGGAAAAGATTCCTGTGATTCCGGTATCGGCAATTGACATGTCGCGTTCTTCCAAACCAAGACACAACGACTCAATCAACTTCGGCGTTGCAAACATACATTTGATGTTATGGTCTGCAGTGAGAATGGTGATCGCTTGATCGATACAGTGTTTCTTATATTCCTCAAGATGTTCCATCCAGCCTTTTTTAATCAGCTTCACAACCCAGCGTGGATCGAGATCGATGCAGAAACTGATTCCGCCACGAAACTGAGCCAAGTGCTCAACGGCCAAACGCAGACGACGCGGACCTGACGGGCCAAGCATCAGCCAGTTGCCACCGCGAGGAAAATACTCATCCGGCAACGTTCCGCTAAAGACTTCGTAATCGGTTCGAAAGTCATCGACGACAACGCGGCTTTTGGGAACGCCTGTGGTTCCGCCGGTTTCAAAAACGTAGGTTGGTCGATCAGCGTGATCTTTCATCCGCCAACGCTCAACGGGCCCGCCTCGGAGCCAGTCGTCCTCGAAAAGCGGAAACTTTTTCAAATCGTCGTAAGTTTTGACTTCCGTCAGTGGGTCAAAATTCAATTCGGATTTCTTGGCCAACCAGAACGGACAGCCAGTTGAATCGTGAAAGTGACGCTGGACAACGTTGTAAGTGTGCTCGTCCAGTTGCTCGCGTGCTTGCGAGACAGCGGTTTCCAAATCAGTTTGTGTAGACATTCGTTCTTGCTTCCAGGATTCCCGTAAAATTCCAGCCTCCTATGAGAATCAGTGAACCGCAAAACGTCAACGACGGTAACCAACACTTGCGAAAGCAGTTTCACAGGCCATTTCGCGAAAGAGAAGTGGCTCACTCATTTAGCTTGTTTTTCTAGTTCATTCGCGGGTTCACCAACTCCCAACTCGCCCAAGCAATGGAAACGCGGTGCGTTGGCGACGGTCTTATTCTAATTATCCAAACCTGTGAAACTTTGACGGTCGGCCATTGGCCCCAGAATTCCGATCTGGCCAAGGCTCCAGCCCTCCCGGCTTCTAACTGACTGTGAAACTGCTGGCGTCCGCTGCATGATCGAAACCGAGTGCGACAGCAAGGTTGCGCTGGAGCGCCCAGCAAAATCGAGATCAGCCTCGTTTGCGTTCGCAAAAAAGAGATTGGGGCCGCAAAGTCGCCGGACCGCAAAGTCGTAAGGCGGAGAGATGGAAAGACGGAAAGCTTCAAACCCCTGGAGGCGAACGCATCAAATACGATGCCCAGTGCAAGTGAACCCTTTGCGTCCTTGCGCCTTGGCGTCTCTCCGTTTAAAAATACCCGGCGAGCGAACTGAACGAAAGCGAAAGAAAGCTTCTCTCGCAGATAAATTGTTTATCTCAGACCTGAGACGTTATCCGGGGCCTCAGCCGCCCCCACCACCGCCGCAGCAATCGCCTTCACTGGCGGCAGCTGTTCCAGTCGCCAATGGAATTGACATCGGCACCTCTGGGATTCCACATTTGTCTGGAGCAAGACAAGCAGTCTTTTTTGCGGCTAACTGAATCACAACACGACCGTCACTTGAAACGGCAGTTTCGACAGCGTGAGTTGAAATCGTGTCGGATTGGATCTCAACTTCGACCTCCACTGAGCCCTCAAGTGCAAGCGAATCCGTCATGTCGAGAATCTTCGCAAGCTTTGTTGTCAACAAACGATGATCTGTGTCACCAGCGACATAGGTTTGGAGAGTACAAGAAACCGATTGCCTCCGAGTGCCGCCACAGTCAACAAAATCTTTCGTCACTTTTCCGACTTCGGTAATGTGGAAGTGAGGAGCAAGCGAGTTGCCATCTGAAAAAATGATCGAGATCTGCTGATCTTGGTTCCCAGCAATCGCTGTTTTTAGTTCTTGAAGTTTCATATCTAATTCCCGAGAGCGTTGGTTTGCAACATTCTAGCCTCAAACCTTTGAAGGGGAATTTGCGCGAAGAAAGCTTAACAATCCCCAGCTAGAAACTTGAGTCAGGTGACAAATAGTTAAACAGAGCGGATCGCTCTCGCAAGTTCAGTTTTTCTCTGAATCTGTACGACCGCCAAGTTTCAGCTGATCTTGGAGATAGTTCGCTCGCTCAATATTCCTCTCATCCGTATCCAACAACACTTGACGTATTTTTTGCAGGTGAGCTGGTTGAGTCTGGATGAACAATTGATTCACGTCGGGAATCGCCAGGTCACCGATCAAGCCAAGATTGATACCCATTCGGACACGTGACAGCAGCAACATTGTTTCTTCGCTGCTGATTTGCTGAGCGTTTTGCAACGTGCCGTAGGCGCGACTGACTTGGTCGAACAAGTCATTTTGTTTCTCGTTGATCAGGTATTCTCTCGCCTTTCGCTCGTAATCGATGACCACAGGAACGACTTGGGAAACTTGCTCGATCAATTCCTCTTCTGTCTTACCAAGCGTAATCTGGTTGCTGACTTGATAAAAATCACCCATCGCCTGAGTGCCTTCACCATACAAACCTCGCACAACGAGATTGATCTTCTGCAGACTTCGAAACACTTTTTCGATTTGCTTGGTAATCACAAGTGCAGGCAAATGCACCAGCACACTCACCCTCATCCCAGTCCCGACATTGGTTGGGCAGGCGGTCAAGTAACCAAGATTTGGATTGAATGCGTAAGTTATTCGAGCTTCGATTTTGTCATCGAGCTCGTTGATTTGCTCCCACGCGCCGGTAAGATCGAGCCCGCTTTTCATCACCTGAATTCGTAGATGATCCTCTTCGTTAACCATCAAGCTCAAACGCTCTTGGTTATCGATCGCCACCGCGCGAGCACCGTCAGAATTTGCATGTTCGCGGCTGATCAATTGTCGCTCAACCAAAAATTGCCGGTCAAGCGTTTCCAAATCGGCGACGTCAATGAATGTCAGGTCGCTAAGTTTTGGGTCTTTGCTTAGTCTCTCTCGAACCGTCGATTCGATATTGGCTCGATCGATATCGGTGCATCGGCGGATAAACGGATAGTCGGCAAGATTCCTCGCCAACCTAATTCGGCTGCTCATTACGATGTCCGACTCAGGTCCGGAACCGCGAAGCCACTCACCACATCGTCCTGCCATATCATCGATGATCATGATGACTGCCCACTTTCGACTTTCAGAATTTCATCGCGAAGGGCAGATGCCGCTTGGTAGTCCTCACGGTCGATCGCAACATTGAGTTGATGACGAAGTTGAAACAGAGCAAACATTCGATTGACTTGGTCAACATCTTTTTGGCCAAGCAATCCGATCGCGACCCCCATCCGCACACGAGAAAGCAACGTCAGAGTTTGTTCTTTTGTATCGGCGTCGTTCTCACCCAAGTCGACTTTGCATAGTTCGCTCAATGCTTGATTCACATCGCGACGCAAACCTTCTCGATTTTCTTTGAGCAAAAACGTGCGAGCCTGACGTTCGTACTTGATCAATGAAGGAATGACGCTGGATACTTGATCGATCAAATCGCTTTCCTTCCGACCGAGCGTTGCTTGGTTGCTGATTCGGAAGAAATCGCCAGCAGCTTTTTCGCCGAACACGCCACGTGCGACCACGTTGACACGCTGAAGCGAACGAAAGACTTTGTCGACTTGCTCAGTCAAAACTAAAGCAGGCAAATGTAACATCACACTGACTCGCATTCCCGTCCCGACATTGGCAGGGCAAGCGGTCAAGTATCCCCATCGCTCGTTATAAGCGTAATTGAGTTGCTGTTCGATTTTGTCATCAAGCGATGAAAGCTGATCCCATGCCGCATGGAGATCCAAATCGTTTCGCGTGATCGTCAAACGCAAATGATCTTCTTCGTTTATCGACAGACTAACCTCCTCGAAGGCTTCCATCGTTCCGACGCAGATTCCTGATTGAGCAATCAATTCGGCTTTGGACACTTCAGTATCGACAGATGGTTCATCCGTTTCGCGGCTGACGAGTTGGAGCTCCATCAAAAACTGATGCTCCAACATTTCGAGCTCTTTCGAATCGACGAAGTTCAATTGACTGAGCTCGTCGTCTTGAGTCAAACCTGCACGCACGGCGGATTCAATTTGTGCTCGCTGATCATCAGAGCAAGTCGTGATGAACGGATACTCAGCTATATTTCTAGCCAATCGGATTCGGCTGCTAATTACGATGTCGCTTGGGTCGAGGGTTTCGTCAATCACCGATTTGATCCTCTCCCTCAATCTTGCGGATTTGATCTCGAAGCTGCGAAGCTTTTTCGTAGTCCTCTTGCTCGACGACTTCTTTCATCTGTCGACGCAGTCGGATCAGCTCAACCTGAGACTCTGTATCGCGCACACCGCGTTTGGGCTGTTTGCCAACATGTTGGTTGTCGCCATGCACGTTCACCAACAATGGCTCAAGCTCATCACCGAAGAAAACGTAATCGTGTGGGCAACCTAAACGGCCGGCTTGCCTGAATTCGTAAAACGAGATCCCACAGATCGGGCACTCTTTTGAATCGAGCTCGCGAAGATCCTCCGCGGCTTGCTCAAGCGGCTTGAGTTGCTGCTGGAGAACTCCTGACATTAGCTGGGCTTCAGATTCGTCAGGCCCGTCTTCGGTTTTCAAATACTGTTTTGCACAGTCAGGGCATAGATGCAACGCAAGCAGATCATCGCCGGTTAGATCGGTGATGTGAAACGTCGCCTGCTTTTGGCATTTTTGGCATTTCATATTTTTATTATCGACCCGAATCCCGGATCGATTTTCTTAGTTTGGGTCTGTCTTCATCATTCCATTGCGAAGACTCACTTGAGATTTTATCCCTCGGGACAACACGGTACAAGGTTTCTTGTTTTGAGTTAACCACGCGGAAGAGACTGTACGCTGGCATCTCGCAACGGTTCAATGCAAACTCTTTTTCGTCAATGCTGTTGACATCTTACCGTTAAAAAGAAGTTAAGCGTTAATTGCAGGTTCGCGACATTGCTGGAGATTAACACGATGGTTAAGCTAAAACCCGCTTTAACTCGGTGAATTACCGAGCGAATATCGTTCGCTGAGCCAAGCGTTTTTTTACATCTGGTTTTGAACTTTGCTGGACCATTCGGCATTCTCAACCTGCTTCCCCATTTACGAACGACCTGAATGTCCAGTTTTCCCGATTATAAAAAGTTCTGCGAATTGTCCGGCGGCAAAGATACTTTCGATGCGATCCCCGTTTCGCGCCGGTTACTCTCCGACTCCCTGACACCTGTTTCTGCGTTTCATCGTATCGACCAAGGCCTTAACAACAGCGGCGGAACGGCCTGCTTATTCGAATCGGTCATCGGTGGCGAAAATGTTGGACGCTATAGTTTTCTGGCTTTCGATCCGCAGGTCCAAGTCAGCTCGACTGCGCTGACTGTAACTGTATTGGAAAACGGAAAAACAGAAACGTTCGAATCAACGAACCCGCTCGACGACATCCGTTCACGTATCAACCAATACAAAGTCGCCCAATTCCCCGACATGCCTCCGTTCACCGGCGGCGCGGTTGGCTATGCCGGATACGACGTCGTGCGGTACGTCGAAGATTTACCCAACGCCCCCGAAGACGATCGTGAATTACCTGACATGTCGTTCGCGTTTTACGATCGCATGCTGGTTTTCGATCATATCACCAAAACAATCACGGTCCTCGCGCTGGCGTGGACCAAGCAGCATGACTCGCTTGAGGAAGCTTACGCGGATGCGAACCGACGCATCGAAGAGATGATCGATCTGCTGAACAAGCCCAGCGATAGTTTGCTTTGCCTTGATGCCGACCTTCCAACAGGGGAACTTCCGGACTTTAAATCCAACTTCACTCAATCTCAATTCGAGCAAGCCGCCTTGGACTGTATTGAGTACATTCGCGCGGGCGACATTTTCCAAGTTGTCCTCAGTCAGCGGCTTGAATTGGAAATCGCCTGCGACCCATTTGAGATTTACCGCAGCCTTCGAGTAATGAACCCAAGCCCGTTCATGTTTTTCCTTCGCACGGACAAAACGACGCTGGTCGGTAGTTCACCAGAGATCATGTGTCGTGTCGTCGACAACGAGATGACCGTTCGTCCACTTGCAGGGACACGACCGCGCGGCAAAACGACAAAGGAAGACCTGGAACTAGAGCAGGAATTGCTGGCCGATGAAAAAGAGAGAGCCGAGCATGTGATGCTGGTCGACCTGGGCCGCAACGACGTCGGCCGCGTTGCCGAATATGGCTCAATCGAGATTCCCGACGTGATGGTAGTGGAACGCTACAGTCATGTGATGCATATTTCTTCGACCGTGACTGGGCAATTGAAAGAAGACGCCGACGCGTTTGACGCTTTGATGGCCAGCCTTCCAGCGGGAACCGTCTCGGGCGCTCCCAAAGTCCGCGCGATGGAAATCATTGACGAGTTCGAACCCCACCGGCGTGGTCCCTACGCGGGTGCGGTCGGGTACATCGATTACTCCGACAACATGGACACGTGTATCGCATTGCGAACGATGGTGATCAAAGGCAACAAAGCATACGTCCAAGCCGGCGCGGGAATTGTCGCCGATTCTGATCCGACGAGTGAATATCAGGAAACGCTGAATAAGGCGAAAGGATTGTTACGCGCGATTCAAATGACCCATGAACGAGTCAACGGCCAATCGACCTAGACCCGTCTGTGCGATCGAATTCGATGAACTAACGTCGAGCAATCATTGGATCACCGATATTCGGTGGCGAACATTGAGGAATGATCGATTAAGATATTCACATGAGCACAAACGAGCGCCGGAAAGATTTTGCGACAACCCACTGGAGCATCGTGCGCGCCGCGAGTGCCCAAGATTCCGTCGCGGCCAACTCTGCACTTCAAAATCTCTGCCAAACGTATTGGTACCCGCTTTATTCATTCGTCCGCAGCAAAGGCGAAAATGCTGACACGGCGGCAGATCTCACCCAAGCGTTTTTCGCCGACCTGCTTCAACGTGAAGATCTAAAGCGAGTCGATCCGAACTTGGGAAAGTTCCGTTCATTCCTCCTGGCATCCCTCAAACATTTCCTGCTAAATCACTGGGACAAATCCAAAGCCCAAAAACGAGGTGGCGGAAGAGCTCCGCTTTCGCTGGACTTCAACGATGCGGACAGTCGATATCGCCTCGAACCCGGGCACGGTGAGACGCCAGAATTGATCTTTCAAAAACAATGGGCCAAAACTCTGCTCTCCCAAGTTCATGCTGCCTTGCAAAAAGAATTTGCAGCGCGTGGCAAAGCTCACCAATTCGAGAAACTCAAAAATTTCCTCGCGGGCAAAAACGATGAAGAAACGCTTGCTTCGGCAGCGGCACAATTGTCGATGACTGAGGTTGCAGTCAAGGTTTCCGTTCACCGGATGCGGCGCCGATATGGTGAACTTTTGAGGGCCGAGATTCAGGAAACCGTTTCGACTGAAGAAGAAATTGATGCCGAAATCGCCCAGTTATTCGAGGTTTTGAGAAAATAAGCAATTTTCCTGGCTGCCAGCGTAACCTTTTTGCCCATTCGCTTCTGTTGTTGGTAAGAGAATAAGATTGCCCACTCAAACAAAGAGCGAACATGAATTTTGGCAAACAGAAAAATCGAATTGAGTGCCCTGAATGTGGAGCGAACATGTCCGACAGTTCGCCCGGCACACCTTGCTCCGCATGCCTGCTGCAACTGGGTATGAAGACGTGGAACCAAAACACGAACCCACGCCAAACCAGTGAACTGAATTCGACGTCAATGGGCGCTGGCCCAATGGTGGAACTGGTTCCCGATGATTTGCATGAAAAATTCCCGCAACTGGAAATCCTACACTTGGTCGGGCAGGGCGGGATGGGTAGCGTTTACTGTGCTCGTCAAAAATCGCTTAACCGGTTGGTCGCCCTAAAAGTCATTCGTCCGGACGCTAAACGCCAACGCGATTTCGAAGGCAGGTTCGTTCGCGAAGCACAGGCCCTTGCGAAACTCAGCCATCCCAACATTGTCACCGTCCACGATTTCGGGCAAGCTGGCGAGATCTATTTCTTCATCATGGAATTCGTCGATGGAATCAACCTGAGGCAAATGCTACAGGCCGGCAACATGGCCCCGAAACACGCCCTCGAAGTCGTGCCCGCAATCTGCGATGCCCTCCAGTACGCCCACGACAAAGGGATTGTCCATCGCGACATCAAACCCGAAAACATCATGGTCGACACCGAAGGCAAAGTAAAAATTGCAGATTTTGGTTTGGCGAAATTGCTCGACAAAAAAACCGCTGGGCCCACACTGACCCAGGCACACCAAGTCATGGGCACGATGCACTACATGGCACCCGAGCAGTTTGAACGCCCCCTTGAGGTCGACCACCGTGCCGATATTTATTCTCTGGGAGTAGTGATTTACGAATTGCTAACCGGTGAACTTCCGCTTGGTCGATTCGCACCACCGTCAAGAAAAGTCGTGGTCGATGCTCGACTTGACGAAATCGTGATGCAATCTTTGGAGAAAGAGCCTGGGCTTCGATACCAACGTGTTAGCGATGTCAAATCCGACGTTCAGTCGATGAGTGCCATCCCGACTTCGCCTGATCCTCGCCCACCAGTTCAGGGCGAGGCGATGGCATCCACGGCTCCGACAACGCATCGAAAACCGGTGGCTCCAGTCAAATCATCCAACCAACATGTGTTGGCTGGCCCAATTCCCGACGGCGGATTTTTTGGCGTCGGTGGGCAATTACAGTCGTATCGCAACCTAGCTTATGTAATCCTGAGTTTCCCATTGGGACTGGTTTACTTCGTCTTTCTTATCGCTGGATTGTCACTGGGCTTAGGCACACTGATCGTTTGGGTCGGTGGTTTCATTTTGATCGGAGTATTCCTTGCCGTTCGAGGGCTTACCGGAATTGAGCGTTACCTGGCGACCAGCTTGCTAAAAACAACGATTCCACACCGCAACATGGCTTACCAAAATATGATGCCGACGACAGACCAGTCACTATTCGACCAAGTCAAAACTCTTTTGATCAGCCGCGAAACTTGGGCGGGCGTTGGTTACCTAATCGTAAAATTTCCAATGGGACTGATCTCTTTTGTTGCGACCGTAACTTTGATCGCCGTTTCGCTGGGCCTGATGTCCGCTCCAATTTCGTTGCTCTACGAAGACGTTTCTATCCGAGTCGACAATTCCTGGAAGATCGACTCGATCTCCGAAGCAATTCCTGTTGCTGGAGTTGGTTTACTGTTGTTGATTTTTTCACTCCATGCGATCAACGGACTTGCATGGCTGCATGCGGCATGGGCCAAGCTTTGTTTGAAGCGATTGCCAAAGAACTGAGATCCAATTGACGCCCGATCAGGAACCAAGGGAACGCCACAGAAGAGAAACTTCTATCCGCGCTCGAGGAACCGAACCCACAACCCCTCAAGCGCGTCCTAGAGTTTCTGTTCGAACATCGCTCATTCGAACATCGCTTTTTTGAACATCGTTATTCAGCAAGCGAGTAACAAACGATCTCTTTGTCATTGCGAACGAAAACACACTTGTTTGCGAACGCTGGATGACTCCAAACGATCTTACGACCACCACTCATCGACGTCGGCTCAACCATCTTGGCTCGACCAAGCTCCTCAAATCCAGCCGGTGACATTTTCGCGATGATCAACTCACCTTGCTCAGTCGTGATGTACCAGTGGTCACCATTTCGAACCACGAACCCAGTTGTACTTGAGGCAGGGCGGCCGTTTGGGCAGGTCGCCAACGATTCCCATACTCGTTTTCCTGACACAAGTTCGATGCAACGCATGCGTCCATTGACGTCGATTCCGTAAATGTGGTCTTCGAAAACGATGGGTGGATTGTGATCGGGTGAAACACCTTTTTCGCGCCAGACTTCCGTTACAGCGGGTTTGTCAGAATCTAACTTTAGAAGAACAGAGCCGTTTGAAAGGGCGGTCACCAAAAGATAATCGCCATGTTTGATCGGAGCGATAATCGACATCTCGTAAGCCGGTGCCACTTTTACGGACCAGTACGACTCGCCCGTTTTCGGATTCAGCCCGCTGATTGACTCAGGCGTAAAAATCAAAACCTGATCAGCCCCTCCCGCGTTGATAACCGTTGGAGGGCAGTAACCCGGGTTTCCTTTTTTGGTCGAAATTCCGCGCCAGATTTCTTCGCCAGTGTTTTTATTGAACGCGACCGCACAACTACCTTCGCCTCCAACCATACAAATCAGCATGTCGTGGTAGACCAGCGGGTGGGCAGCATAGCCCCAGATCGGCGACTCAAGCAGCTTGAAATCCTTCTTTAGATCGCGACTCCAAACTTCGGCACCATCGGCAACGGCATAACAATCGAGGTGGCCCTCGGCGCCCAAGACATACACTTTATCGCCATCCACGGTAGGCGTCGCGCGAGGTCCTTGCCCGTACGAAATACTATAGCTTCGCTCGTGTGACTTTTGCCAAATTGGCTTGCCCGTCTTGAGGTCGAGACAGTGAAGTCGCTCACTGCCTTCCAACTGATCACGCTTGCCAGGATTGGAAGCTTGCTCGCCCTTCTTCACCAAATAGTCAGTCACGAAAACACGATCGCCAGCTACGGCCGGCCCGGAAAATCCTCCCGCGATCGGTGTTCGCCAAACAGCTTTTAATCCGCTTTCCGGAATTGACTTTATGACTCCCGTCTCCCGCCAAACACTATCTCGTTTGTCGCCCAGCCACTGGCTCCAGTCATCGGCGCAACTCACACCGCCGGAATCGACAATGGAAAGAAACGCCATCAGGGAAACAATCGAGACGGTTTTGAAAATTATGCTCATTATCGGTCTTTCAATATCGGAAATTCGGGGCGACGTTGGCTGTCATCATACAGCGGAAATGCGTCGGAATAAGGCCCGCAAATCATGGGAAGTCGTGGTCTTCCCTGCATGCCTATCGAGAACCCTTGATTTTCAACCGCTTTCCTTCAAAGCCCAGCAATTGCAGCGCGAAATTTAACCTTCCTTGGAATCCACAATCCTAACCGCGTTTTACATGTGAGAGCGGCCTTGTTCACCAAGAGTGCGATTTCAAAAAAGCAACCTACTAAAAACCATTTAGCCCATTACAATATCCTCCTATCAACGAAGTCGAATCAACCATCCCTTTGAGAACGTTCGTGAAGATTCTTTTAGACGAAAACCAACTAAGCCAAGGCGTCGACAAACTGGCCGCCGAAATCAACGAGACCTACGGTGACAAACCGCTAACCATTGTTGGCGTTCTCACCGGAAGCGTCATTTTGATGGCAGACCTGATTCGCAAACTTCAAATGCCACTCCGCGTTGGCGTGGTTCAGACCAGCAGTTATCAAGGCACCGAACGTGGCGCACTGACCATCAATTCCGAAATGATGCTGGACATCGCGGGTCGCGACGTTCTGTTGATCGATGATATTTTTGACACAGGCAACACACTCGAGGAAGTCACCACGTTGATGAAAGATCTTGGCCCCGCCAGTCTTAAGTCCGCAGTCTTGTTACTAAAAACAGGGCGACAAGAAGTCGATTGGGTACCTGAGTTCGTCGCTTTCGATATTCCCGATGAATTCGTTGTCGGGTATGGCCTGGATTTCAATGATGAGTATCGCAACCTGCCTTATCTAGCATGCCTTGAACCTTCTGATCTTCCCAGCGTTTCAAGCTAGCCGCTGGAACCGCTGAATGAAGCCGCCGAAACCAGAGCCGAACGTGGATGAATCGCTGGACTCCAATTCGCCAGAAAAGGATTTGTCCGACTACAAACCGCTCGATTTCCAACCGGATTCGTCGCCCACACCAAGCCACACTGAGCACCCAAAAACCTTAGAGGCAAAGGGACTCAACGTGGCAATTGTGGCTCGCCGGTTTTGGCCGCTTGCCGGATCTACTGAATTCGCAGTTGGCGACCTTGCTGACGCATTGAACAGCAAAGGCCACCACGTCAATATTTTGACAATCCGCTGGGAAAGAAACTGGCCATCAGATTTCCACTATCGAGAATCTCCGGTGCGAAGAATCAACCGGCCGGTTTCTGGACCATGGGGCTCCTACCGCTATTTGCGAAACTTGAACCAAACCCTGGGAGAGTATCCTCTCGACGGCATTGTTGTTTTTGGTCTCGACGAGGAGGCCTGGTCGATCGCGAAAGCCTATGGCGGCAAGATTCCGTTTGTGATTCGAATCGACAACCATTTACTGGGTGACAAATCCGGTCAACCATCGCTCAACAGTCGACAGATCACTTCGCTTGCCGCTGCAGACAAAATCCTTTGCGAATCTCGGTGGACTGCTGAACGACTGCTCAACCACCCGTCTGTTGCCTCGACAAGTATCGCATCCAAAATTTCGGTTTGCCCTGACCCAATCCACATCAGTGTGAACCACCAAAGAAGCCCAGCACGTCAGGGCTCGGCTCGGATTGCAGTTTCCGATGCGCATCCAATTTTGATGATCGAGCCCACACAGCCGCTGGTCATTTGCGGTGCACCGATGAACGGCGACAATGGGTTGAACGATCTTGTGAACTCGTGGACGCGCGTCCTCAAGCGGCACCCCAAGGCTCGATTGTGGATCATCGGCGAAGGAAAAAAAAGCCGCAAAGTCTGGGACCGCATCAACGACAAACACCTCGTCAACTCAGTCATCATGCCCGGAAGTTTTGACGACCTCGATGACGTTTTCCAAGCCGCAGACCTCTACGTTCATCCGCTTCGGTCCGACGAAAGCTGCAGCATCCTCGCCCGTGCAATGACAGCCGGAGTCTGCTCCATCGTTACCGACACGAGAGCCACGCGTGACCTGATCCAGCCGAGCACCGACGGGAACGACTTTATCAATGGAATCGTGGTCAAACCTGGTGACAACGCTGCACTCACCGAAGCAATGCTTTTGGCGCTTGGCAACAAAGATATGCGAGACCGGTTAGGCCGGGCAGCTGCCCGCTCGACGGCAAATACTTACGATGCAAGTACCGTTCTTCATGACTTTATCGATACGTTCGTTTCGCTGAACGAATAAACTGAAACATCCTGAGTGACACAACACGCTTCAAAACAACGCCTTTTACAAGCCTGCGTACAGCAAGAACGCAGGCTTGACGATCGCCATTTTCAAATTCAATTTTTCGAGTGACCTTTGCATCGCATCCTGTTTGTAGCCGAAACACTATTCCCTCTGGGACCAGCCGAACCGCTCCTGCGTCTATCATCAGCGTTGACTGCGCTTGGTCACGAAGTCATCGTTGCCGTTCTGGGACAGCGCACGTTCGACCCGACACAGTGGACGGACGCTGCCATCGAAGTTCACTATCTTAATGGCGACGATACAACGCCGCTTCATAATTTGCGTGATGGTTTTTTCGTTGCGAGGGAACTTCGGAAACTGATTTCCGAAACTTCACCCGACATCGTTCACAGCTGGTGTGGAAACGCAGAGCTGTTGACATTACTCGCGACGGAAAACTTCCCTCTTGCCAGAAAACTGAACCGCATCCGACTGATCAGCACCGAGCTCTACCTCCAGCCCGAAAAACGATTCGTCCGCCAAGTCACAGAACGCAAAATGGCTCGCCGGGTTGAGCGCATGATCGTGCCTCATGTCGCCGTAAAAAATCACTTGGTCGAAAACGGGTATCGCGAACCAAGAATCGATATCATCCCCAACTCGATTTCGCCAAAACGGAATTCCGTTTCCAATGTTGCCACCGACCGAGCCAAAGGAAGGCAAAGAATTCTTTCGATGCTTGGGCTGCCTGATTCTGTCCAGCTAGTCGGAACCGTTGCACCGCTGATTCATCGCTCAAGACTCAAAGACCTGATTTTTGCAACGAACTTGCTGGACTGTGCGTTCAGCGAAGAATGGTATGCCGAGAACAAGCCCGGTGAGACCGCCCCCAACATTCACTTCCTCATGATTGGAAAAGGCACTCAGAAAAAGCAGCTGAAACGGTTCTCGATTTTAACCGAAGCCAAACCGCAAGTTCACTTTCTCGACCACCCTGACTCACCCGAGGAAATTGTTGCTGGACTGGATTTCTACTGGCACTCACATTTACGCGACCCGCTGTCAATCAATCTTCTCACCGCCATGTCAAAGGGCATTCCTGCCATCTCAGTATTTGGCCCCGGCAGCCAAGAAATCATTCGCCACCAAGAAACAGGCTTTGCCGTGAATTTCGGAGCACGAGACGAGTTTGCACGCTGGACCAAATACCTGATCGAGCAGAAAAACGCAGGCCAACGCCTGGCACACCAAGGACAAACATTCGTCCAATCCAACTTTCACGAATCCGACATGGTGGAGAGTTACGTTGGAGTTTACGATCTCACGAGTTAGACACAGCCGAACAAAAACGAGCGATAGGGTAACAGCCGCGACCACGCACAAACCAACTCCACGCGACTACGACTCGCCCGCCGAATTTTTATCTGATTTGTAAGCGTATCGCGCGACCAACCCCGCCAAGATCAAACCGCCACCCACAATCGTCGTCCACGCGGGGCTTTCGTAATCCGGCGAGTCATGCCAAGCCAGAAACACCCAAACTGGAACGAGGATCGGCTCCAGCAAAGTCAGCCCCGATGCTTCGTGGCTCGAGACAGAATGCACCGCTCTTGCGAACAACAGATACGGAATCCCCATCTGTAACATTCCAAAACATGCGAGATACCCCCACTGAACTCCTGTCGGATACACGCCCTGCTGAAGAAGAAAAGGCAGCAACAAAATGGCAGTGACGATGTGATTTAAAAAGATCAACCAAGCAGCATCGTATTCCCTCAACCACCTCAACATCACGACAACACCTGCAAACCCAAGCCCCGAAGCCAATCCGTATCGAACACCGACCGGCGAAGCTCCCCAAAACTCGGCTTGTAAAATGACGCCAACTCCAACCGCCGCGAAACCCAGCAGCACCCAGTCTCGCCAAACCGGCCTATCCCGAAAACAAACCCAACCAACAAGAAACACCCACGCCGGCGCTGTGTACTGAAGCCAGATCGCAAGCGTTGATTCGCAGTAAACCATCGCCGTGAGATATGTCCAATTCATCGACGCGAAGATCGCGACCATCGGAATCATTTTCCAGGACCAAGCGATACGCCTGACCATCAGGATCAAAATCGCTGAGGCAAAAATGGCTCGCCAAAACGCCAACAGAACGCCGCGTGAATCCTCAGGCCATTGGTCGAAGATAGGAGCTTTTGCAAAGAACCCGCTCGTGCTCCACAAAACAGCGGCCAATACAATTAACAGCCGCCCCTTCCAAACCGATCCAGTTGCTTCAGCCGAATTTGCATTGGCGAGACCGTCAAGCTTTTCGGCATCAACGCCAGAAGAGGAATCCAGTTGATTTGACATTTCTTCTCCTGCGTGTTGCCGCATGGCTGAAATCAGCAAGTTAGACCAAGCCGAGAAGAGTCAACCAGGTGTGGCTGACCGCCAGTTCAGCGCAGCACCGAACCCAGAATCAATCCGATTGAAGAAAAAATCGTAGAAAGGAATGCCAGAAGCCGATATAAATCGGCTGGCAGTCAGAGTCGTCTATTTTTTGCGATGCCGAATTTTGGCTCGCATGCGACGTTTTTTACGGCCCACCTTACGGCGGCCTTTGCCAGTTTTTTTAGTTCCCACTCAGTTTGACCTCGATAAAAGTTGTTTTTGCTAATGGTTATTGGGACCAACATCGTACTGCCTGAAATCGGCAATCACAAGGCTAAATAGCCAATTCAAAATGCCGAATACGTTCAAAAACAGGCGTTTCGCCGCAGAACAACGCTTTTGCGAAATTCCAGATCTGTGAACCTTTTCTTGCGAGCCAAGCATTCGCCGACTCAAACCTTATTTTTTGAACGAAGCGGGAATTCGAATCGCCAGCGACTTCCCACTCTCCATTCTCGTACCTATGATGCTTTCCCCATCCATTCACGATGCCCTACCGCAATGCCCCGTTATGAATCGACGTACATTATTACTCTCACTTTTGTTGCTGAGTGCGTTTTTGAGCAACGCACCAGCCCAGACGTTTGTTGACCGCCAATCGACCAACTCGTTCCGGATCGTCTCTTACAACGTTTTTCAAGACGACCTATTCGACAACCAAAATACAGCCCCCGGTGAATTGACCCGTTTTATCAACGCGGTTGATGCCGACGTGTGGAATTTCCAAGAGGCATTCGACACGTCCGCGTCAGAGGTACGGAACTTATTCAATCAGATTGCACCACTGGAGGGCGGGGCCAGCTGGCAGGCTCACAAGGGACGCAACCAATTGATTGTCAGCCGCCATGGGCTTTCGCTCCAAGATACTGATGTTCCTAACGGAGCGCGTGGGATCGCTATGGCTCAGGTCGATTTGCCTGACCAGTATTTCAACAACGACATGTACATTTTGAACAATCACTTTCCGTGTTGTGATTCAGGCGAAGACGGCAGGCGAGATGAAGCCCGCGCGATTGTTGATTGGATTGGCGATGCCCAAACAGCCGGCGGGAACATTGACTTGGAAAGCGGAACAGGAATCGTGGTGCTTGGCGATCTCAACACCGTTAACGGCTCCACGCCAAGGGACATTTTACTCGACGGCTACAACGGAAAAACAACCGACTGGGATGGCTCAAGCATGACCGACTCCCATCCACTGCACAATGCAGATGGCCCCGACGATTACACTTGGCGAAATGACCAAAGCAGTTTCGACCCCGGACGACTGGATTACGTTCTTTACACCGACAGCGTTCTTGAAAACGAGTATGCATACGTGCTTAATCCATCGACGATGTCCAGTGCTGACCTAGCAGCAACAGGCTTGCAAGCAACGGATTTCATGAGAGACAAAGACAACCCAGGCAATTTCAATTTCGATCACTTGCCTTTGATCGTCGATTTCCGAGCCAACGCAGTGCCCGAACCAAGCGGATTAATCGTTTGCGTATTGGGCGGCTGTGCGATCGTCGTCCGCCGAAAAAGACGAAACTCAAATCGTTGAGACGGTGAATTTCAGAATTTAATCGTGCTGCACCAAGGAATGTGAGATTGTCTCGGCAGCCCAAATCGCGATTTAATATCACAGCGCTTTGTAATTCGAGCCTTAAACGCCCAAATCTGAAACGTGAAGCAGGGCAGTGAACTTCACCCCCACCTTCTCGAAAATCTCAGCCGAATTTTCGCCTCGGTCAACGATCGTAATCAACCGGTCCACAACCAAACCAAACTCACGAGCGTGTTCAATCGCTCGAAGAGAACTTCCTCCGGTCGTGATCACGTCTTCCATCATCACCGCGCGTTGTCCCGATTCAATTGGCCCTTCGACTTGCTGCCCCGTGCCGTGGGCTTTGGCTTCCTTGCGAACAATGAAACCCTTCATCGGTTTGTTCTGCTGCCAAGCCATCGTGATCACAGCGGCCGTGATCGGATCGGCTCCAATCGCCATCCCACCAACCGCATCCGGCAAATCATCGCCCAACGCATCAAGAACGCCGGCAGCAATGACGTTGGCTCCCTCGCTATCGAGTGTCAATTTCCGACAGTCCAAATAATAAGTTGCCTTTTTCCCTGACGCCAAAGTGAAGTCACCAAAGCGAAGCGCATCACGCTGAACCAATTCGATTAGCCGGTGTCGATCGTACAATTGATTCCCTTATCCAAGTTGGGCTGTGTCATTTCAAGTCAGCCCTCAATATGATGGACGGATCGAAAATCGACAAGCGGCGTGATAAACCACGATAATTTTTCTCGTCAGATCAAACCAATATAACACTTATCAAATCGCTCCCTGCGATTCCAAGCACTAAGCAAACGTTACGCCAACTCTTTAGAACAAACATCCCGAATGAACTCACCCGAAATTCGAAACGCTGTTGTACTGGTTGTCGATCGCTTGGGCGCAAACATGTTGAGCGTCTACGGCAACACGATGTTTGAAACCGAGAACTTTAATCGATTAGCTGCCCGGTCCATCGTTTTTGATCAAGCCATCACGCCCTCGACAAAAATCGAAGACGCATACCAATCGCTCTGGTCAGGTGTTTTGCCAGCAGGCGATCCTCAGGCTGCAGGATCTGCCAAGAATCCGCCCAACCAAAATTCACCAACAGATGGTTCCCCACCTCTGGATTTTAAAAACACGTTGATGGAGAAATTGGGAACGCTCGGAATAAGCTCGGCCTTGCTAACCGATGCCCCGCAGATCGAAAACCTTGAGGCAAGCAGTGACTTTGACCGAGTCATTCCGATACGTACAACACCCTCTGAAAAACTGGCCGACGCACCAGAACAAACCGAGCTTGCGAGTTTTTTCGCCCAAGCCACACAATGGTTGACTGATCTGGAACCTAGAAGTCTTACCTGGCTGCACGCTCGTGGTCTTTCAGGTGCCTGGGATGCGCCTTACGAGCTTCGTTGCCGGTTCGCCGATTCAGAAGATCCAGATCCGCCTACTTTTCACCAACCGCCCGCCCGCCTTTTTGATGCAGCCTCCGACGATCCAGATGAACTACTTGGTTACCAACAGGCATGCGCCGCTCAAGTCATGATGCTCGACGATTTTCTTGGCGTGATTTTGGATTTGATGGATAGCCCGGAATGGAGCTCGACTTTGTTCGTCGTCATGTCGACGCGTGGGTATCCGATGGGAGAACATCAAATCGTGGGTGACTTGGCTGACGCAAACTTGCCTGACTCTTGCGACGCAACCGATTCTCAAGCCCCCACCAACCTCTCAGCCGCCCCTGGCATACATAGCGAATCGGTACACGTACCGCTGATAGTTTGCCTACCCAACCACGAATCATTTGCTGACGCCCGCGCAGTTCGCAACGGCAGCTTGGTACAAACGGAATGGGTGCACGCACTGCTTTCGGATTGGTTTACCTCACCAAGTGAATCGAATTTCGATCGCATATGGAAATCAGCAGCTCTTTCGCTGCCCAACAAACGTCATGAAGCCGCTTGCGTTCACAATGGAGATTTTCGAGCCATCCAAACTCACGCTTGGAAACTTATCACTAACGGCCAGCATACTGAACTGTTTGCCAAACCTGACGACCGTTGGGAAGTAAACGACGTCAGCCGCCGATGCTCTGGCGTCATCGAAGAACTGTCCGACATCCTCCAACGCTGGACAGCAGACCGAGGTTTAGGCGGACTAGAACTTCCTGAGCACCTCTCGGTTCGCTCGGAATGATTCCATTCTCAGCGGTTACAAAATGGATCTCTATATTACCCTCCGGTTGCACGGCCTTCCGCTTACTGCCACATACACAAGCAAAACCGCTTGCACTTCCAATTTTGGCAATCTGGGCAGAGCCCCCGGCGACGCATCTCCCGCACTCAACCCATTTCTCCAGCAGTTCAATCCAAGGAATTCGAAAACCGAGCCTGCTATCAACCACTTGTTGGACTGGTTGTTCTGTTCCACCGTTGGTAGAGTTCGCGACACGTTTTTTTGCGAGTGAAATCCATTTTCACCCCGCTCGAAAACCCCTGAACTACACATAGGCAAATCTGTATGGACGGACATGGATGTCCGAATTCTTTTTCTGGTTGCGATACGATTTTTTGCAAAGTTGTTTCGCATTGCCGATGCGCGCTTCGACTGAGCATCCATTTGCTAATTTTCGCTGCCACAGCAGTTCTAATTTCAAGTCCGACCCTCGCTCACGGCCAAACCAACAACAGCCAAGAACAATCGAAAACTAGCGCCAGCACAAAGCAACAAATTCGATTGCGTTTCTCTTGGGGCGGGGGCACGGCCCAGACTTGGTCGGGAACAATCTCAGCCACAGACGGCACTTTTTCAAACGCATCACCGCTTGGGTTGGGCGTCGACTCTTCCGCGTCTGTGAAATTGACAGGTGGCAAACTAGTCATCGATCACTGGTCGCCAACCAACTATGGCGGCGTCGATGTGAATCTGAGCACTTCACCGGATACACAAGTCACGTTCTCCCTCTTCGCCGACGAGACTCCAGAAACAAAATTTGAACAGACAACAACACTCAGCGAACTGATCGACCAAACGACCGGCGGCAGCATCGATCCACTTGGGAATCGTTTTTCAGTCACCCGTGTTCCCGGAAACGCAATCGACGTTTCGTTTTCCCGAGACCACCTCGTTTTCAAACCTAACGAGCCGTTCAAGTTTCAAATCACACCGCTTCTAACTGGCTTCCAAACCAAATCTGCAAGCTGCAAGATTCGAATGTGGCCAGCAAATTTAGCGAACAAGCCAATCTCGCGTCCGTTATTTTCGAAAACAGCTTCCTTCGAATTGGACGCGTTAGGATCCGCCGATGGACAAACAGTCAATTTAAACATGCCAAAAACCGAAGGCATCTACAACCTTGAAATTGAACTCGACCCAACGTGGTACCAATCCTCGTTTAACGTCAAAAAGAATTCTCTACGACGAAAAATTCAATTCATCGTGCTTTCCGACAAACCGGCGTCGACAACCGAGGGAACCAAACGACGTTGGCGTCAAGTTTCCATTGTCGATCCAGTGAATGTCGACAGCAACTCGCTTCCGGCTTCGTGGTCGCGAGTCGTGGGCTTGCCCGCAAACCGAACCATTGGAAATCAACTTCGCTCACCCGTTGTTATTGACCAACAAACGTTGATGCAACTTGCGCCGGGTGGTTGGCAAGCGATTCCGCTAACGATTGATCGCCTGAACAAACCGCACGTCGTTGAACTGGATTACGTATCGACGGGAGAGATGTCGCTTGGGCTGAGCTTACTGCAAACCGATGCTGCGGGGCAAATACCGCTTTATGGGTTTGACTCTGGTGTGTTTATTCCAAAATCACTGGTAACCGATTCAAACGCAGGAAAGATCCAACGTCATCGTTTGACGATTTGGCCCAAAACCAAAAACCCTTACTTGCTGGTCGCCAATCGGCACGCAGGAAAAAATGCGGTCGTTGGAAAAGTCCGTGTGTTCGCTGGGCCTGATCGCTTGGAACGCAGCCAAGTCGCCAAAACACCTGTTGGTTCAGGTGCCGCCGCGAAACGAAAACTGATGGCGTTTTACGAAGCACCTTTGTTCCCGGAGAATTTTGGAGCCCGTGAAAAAACTGACCCGTCAATGCGCGAGCCGCTCGATGACTGGCGAATGTTTTACGAAGGTGCCAATCGCTTTATCGAGTACCTTCAAGCCAACTCGTACCGTGGTGCGTTTGTGACCGTGGCTTGCGACGGGAGTGCGATTTACCCAAGCAAGCTTTTGTCGCCTTCACCCAAGCACGACAATGGAACTTTCTTCAGCACGGGACAGGATCCGATTCGTAAAGACATTTTGGAAATGCTGTTTCGAATGTTTGAGAGAGAAGGCCTCGTTCTCGTTCCGACCTTGGCGATGTCAGGACCGCTTCCTGAAATTGAGTCGGAACGAACTGCACCGACTCGGCCAAGCGACGACCCAAACTCCATCGCCCAGAGTCAAAGTTTTGAAATGGTTGATGTGAATCAGGAAGTTCACTCTCGCGCGATCTCTGGTGGCCTGCCAATTTACAACCCACTCGACCGCAAAGTCCAACGCTCGGTGACGCGTGTCGTTGACGAATTGGCCGAACGTTACAAGCGGCATTCAGCGTTTGATGGCGTGGCGATCATCTGCCGCCCGGACACTTACACGTTGCTTCCTGGCCGTCGCTGGGGCTACGACCCAACGACCGTTCAACAGTTTTTCCAATCACTGCCGGAACTTGGCGCGGTTCCAACTCAATGGGCCGACATTCAGGCTTTGCTGCTCGGCAAGCAACGAAAAACCTGGGTCGACTGGCGAGCAAACCAAATGGCGCTTTGGTATGAAGACATGGCAGCGAACGTTCGTCGCTCGCTACCCAACGGAAAACTATACCTGGCCCCCGTTGATATTTATCGCAATGAAGAGACTGCGTCGGCACTTAGCCCAGGGCTTCATGGATCAAGTGATTTTGAACAGGTGATGCTGCACATGGGATTGTCGTCGCGCACGCTTGCCGGGATCGACGAGGAGGGTCGTGAGAACGGCATTGTGCTTTTGAACCCACATCGACTTTCCCCTGACCAACCGCTTTCATCAAGGCGGATTGATATCGCTGTGGAGAATTCAAAACAAGCCGAGCAATTTTTTGCTCAATCAAGCTACGCGGGCGATCTGTTCACCCATCGCATTTCCTGGGCACACTTTGCACAGCTTCAAGCGCAAAGCCCGTTTGGGAATCAACTCTCGCCGCTAATGCGGCTGCAACAGATGGCACCAGCAGAACACTTTAACCGACGACGATTTGTTGAAAGCATCAGAAATCGCGATGCAAGAATGCTGATCGATGGCGGCTGGATGGTAACGATCGGACAAGAGTCATCGATACTCGACATGATGACGGTTTATGGAAACCTTCCCGACCAAAAATTTGAAGACGTAACGAATCACTACAAGAACCCCCGCAGTTTACCCTTGGCAGTTCGACAGATTCGCACGCCTGAAGAATCAACATTCTATGTCGCCAACGCGTCACCGTGGCCAATGAATGTGAAACTGTACTTCGATGTTGGCGACTCAAGCACGCCCAAAGTCGAATCGCTTTCCGCCCATTCGCTGGAGGTTAAAAAATCAGCTCCGGTTTCAATACAACAGGCGTCTTCTTCCACTGGCAAGTCAGCCAACGCCTCACTCAACCAAACTGGCGAAGTCAACGGTCAAAAAAATCGGGGTGCATACGAAATTCGCTTAACCGTTCCGGCGTATGGCTTGGTGGGTGGTCGATCAACAAACCAAGGATTCTCGCTCAATGATTTTGAATTTAGACTTCCCGACAATGCTGATCGAGACCTGCGTCGCCATGTCTATTCACTTCAATCAAAACTGGCGAAGTCCAACAACACGAGACACGCCGGCGTGATCGAGAACCCAAGTTTCATGCTGGGTGGCCAAAGCACGTTTGGCGGATGGGACAAAGGCGAACAACCTACCACAAAAATTCGGCTCGGAACCGAAAGCGAAGTTCGAGTGGCTCCGACACAAAACGGAAATCCAAAATTAAACGGCCAATCCAACCCACCAACCGATGGCGTATCTTTAATCATGACCAACACCGATCCAGAACCCGTCTGGATTCGCAGCAACTCATTTAAAGCGCCAGAGACCGGCCGGCTGTCCATTTCTGTTTGGTTGAAAACAGACGATGCAAAAAAGCAACCGCCTGTGCGATTGGCCGTCGAAGGGCAACTGCCAGGACAATCACCCAACACAAGCTATTACCGATTCGGTTCCGTCGGAAGCCTGTCACCTGATCCCGACTCAAACCAAGTCGGCGAAGAATGGAAACGGTTTGCAGTCCACTTTGACGACCTGCCAACAGAAGGACTGACTCATGTGCGAATCGGTTTCGATCTGATGGGGCCGGGCAAAGTTCAGGTTGACAATGTTCAAGTGTTCGATCGCTGGTTTGACGAAAAGGACGCAAAAGCGATTACCCAATTGCTCGCCAGCACCGGGCCTCTACTCTCACAGCCAGAATCGTGGGATCGCTGTCGCCGCTTGCTCAATGGCTATTGGTGCAAATTTTTGGACGAACATCTCTCTGAAGAAGAACCGCCCGCAAACAAAAAAGCGAGCCAGTCGAGCTCTCAAACCGACACTCAACCAAGAAACACACAATCGCGACTGCGACCCCTGAACACGTTGCCGCTGCAGCCAATCAACAATGAATTCCCGCCGGCCACTGAACGTGAGATGGAATCGACGGGCAAACGAAAGCCTTCAAAGTTTCGCAGATTTCGAAACCTTGGCACGCCTCGAAAGAAATAAGACATTCGAATCGAACTCGCCAGTGCACCATGCGGCATTCCAACGTCAAATCGGTGTTCAACCTCAAGCAGGCGATCAACGTTAGCTTGGGATCAAACGATCAAGTCGAACTTCCAACTCTGGTTGCCCGGCAAGAAACTCCACATCAATCAACAGAGCATAAACTGGAACTCGGTTCAGTTGGTTCGTTCCAATCTTGACGAGATCTTTATGTGTGCAAATGATTGCCTCCGCGCCGCATTGATTCGCAAGTTCTCCAACGGATTGCAATTCTTCTCGACTGAATTGATGGTGGTCGGGAAATACTGAACTCCCCACGATCTCAATTCCCAAATTCTTTAACGTCAATTCGAAATTGCTTGGATTGCCGATCGCGCACAACTGCAGAACTTTCTTGCCTTTAATTTCTTCGATCGGAAATGTCTTGCCATCGAATCTCAAAAACTCCGACGGGACCGTCTGGGTTTCCGCGATTGGTCGATCACCGATGTGCTGACGGATCCTGGCGATGGTCTCTGATTTTTGATTTCCAGCTACGAGATCCGTTCGTGTCAAAATCACCATATCAGCGCGATGCAAACTCTCAACGGGCTCACGCAACAAACCTCTTGGCAGCAATCGACCGAATCCAAAGGGCAGGGTGGCGTCGATCAAAACAATGTCTAGATCGCGATGAAATTTTCGATGCTGAAATGCGTCATCCAAAACAAGGATCTCTGACTCTAGCTCTTCCTCAGCAATCTGAGACATGCGAAAGCGATCAGGATCTTGCAAATGCGGAACATCAGGGAGTCGATGCTCCATTTCCAGAGCTTCATCGTTTCGACCGCCTGCAGAATGATTGGCTCCCCTACGTTGATCCGCTCCATAGCCTCGGCTAATCAGCGCGACCCGTTTGTTTTGACGTCTAAAATGTTTTGCGATCCAAATGACCAACGGCGTTTTACCTGTTCCGCCAGTTGTAATATTCCCAACCGAGACGACGGGGATGGAAGATTTTTTGATCAAAGCCTGATCGTTTTGTATTGCCGCTCGATCAAATTTTCGATTACGTCCCCCAATCACGATTCGATACACGGGCGTCAAACAACCTAAACCAAAACGGATCGCGGTTGGCAGAACCCCATTTCGTTTTCCGCTAATAATTTCCAATAGCTCGTTTTGTTTGAACATGTCGTCAGTATCCAGATTGGGCTTTCAGAGGCAAGGTCTGATGGTCAAACAATCGGCAAGGCTTAAAATACATATACGGAAACAAAGTTGCAAAACAAAAGTCGCAACACGTTAATTGCTAACAAGCGACCATTGAACAAAACATATCAAGCCATGAATAATTCAGACGAAACCGAGCCAAAACTGATCGATGCCAGCGCAATCATCGACACAGAGGCCAACGCCAACGAAGAACCGACCAAGCCGAAAATCCAATGGCAACCATTGACAAGAATACAACGTCGTGTCGCAGGAGTGTTGATCGAAAAATCAAAAACAACACCTGATGTTTATCCCATGACGATCAACGGCATCAAAACGGCCTCCAACCAGAAAAGCAACCGAAGCCCGCAACTGGATCTTCGTGAAGACCAAGTCGAAGAGACACTTTATGAACTTAGGCACCTCGGAGCCGTAATCGAAGTCCACTCAGGCGGTCGAGTTCCAAAATTCAAACACCAACTTTATGAGTGGCTTGGCGTCGAAAAAGTTGAACTGGCGGTGATAGCAGAGTTGATGTTGCGCGGCGAGCAATCTCTGGGCGACCTCAGGGCTCGGGCCTCGCGAATGGACAAGATCGCCGGAATCAATGAACTTCGGCCCGTGATCGTTAGCCTGCTTGAAAAAAATCTAATGGTCGAACTGACTCCCGCAGGCCGCGGACAGATCGTAACCCACAACCTTTATCAGTCCGACGAAATAAAACGACTGCGAGCCGAACATGGTAATTATGTCTCCGAACCTGCCGACAACGCACCGCGACGATCTGCCGAAACCGCTAATAGCGAAGCTCCCAATCACTCGGCAAAAGAAATCAACTCGCCTTCTACTCAGACAGACAGCCCCCCCAACATCGCTCAGCCTGAACTAACCTCTAACCAGATTTCCAAATTGACGGCCGAAGTTGCAGAGCTCCGACAGACGGTGGAACTCCTTCAACAACAGATTGCGGAATTCAAAGAGTTGTTAAGCTGATCTGATTATTTCTGTTTAGATGAACATGCGAGAGATCCGGTTTGACTTCATCAGCCACTCTCGTTTCGCCCAATCGTTGTTGTAGCTACAACGGTCGCGGCTGGCACGACAGTTAATGAGAACGCTAAAGGACTGGGGCTTCGAAACGAGATATTCGAAAGCAACTTGAAATCCGACAGTATGCAGACAACGAAGCGCTTTGTTGTAAGCGGATGTCGAATCTCTCAATCGCGAACTACTATCAGTTTCTTACTAGCATTTCCGTTCCCAATTGCCGATCTCCGAAAGGTCGTAGTTGTACCGGCGTTAGACAGAAAAGTAGTTACCATGAAAATTAGACATCTCATTTCAAGTTCACTGATGGGGCTCCTTTGCCTTACGTTGGCAGCCAACTTCTCTTTGGCACAGCGATTCGACTCAGCAGTCCAAGAGCGTCCGACCGAGGACACGATTCAGGACGTCAGCCCAGATGCTGACCGGGCTGCTCCGTCGACATTCACGCCTCCTTCTGATCGCACTCGGTCACAAGAAGCCCAAACGATTTTGATCAACTCAAGGTATGCCGGCTGGGAAGAAGCGACCGAAGACCGCACCGCAGGCCGAGTCGGAGATACCATCCGAGGCAACTGGATCATGGTCGATGCGAACGGTCGCTTTCAAGGTAAAGTCACCGCTGCCCGAGGCGCAGACATCGCCAACATGAACATCTTTTTGATGAACATGGGACGACTGGTCAAGCAAACGGGTGTCGACACGAACGGACAGTTTGAATTCAACAACGTTCGCCAAGGTGCCTACTCATTGATTGGCTGGGGCGAGAAAGGCTTTTTTGCTTTTGGTGTCAACATTCTCGCCGATAGCCCAAATGCTGACGATTCAATCTTGCGAAGCGTCAACATTACTGCTTTCCAAAACCAAACGACAATCAATACTGATTGGATTCGTCACTTTGCTTCATCAGTTAGCTACCGAGTCTTCGGTCGTTACCCCTCCGGTGAAGGCCGCGACGATCCTGCGAAACTCTACGGTTTCATTGGCTTGGTCAGTAACAAAGTTCAGTCAGAGCCAGCGACTTCAATCTCCAGCCACAACGTTTCGAAAACCGCAGACGGCCGATTGGTCGGACGCGTTCATCAGCTAAACTCCCTCAGCGGACGTCCGGTCGATGTTCGCACCACCAAAGTCATGTTGCTTGAAGGCGACAGCGTTGTTGCCTCAACCACAACAGACAATTATGGAGTCTTCGAATTCCAGCAAGTCCCTGATGGCAGCTACGGATTGGCCGCAGCGGGTGTCGATGGAGTTGGCCTTATTGGAATCAATGTTGGTTCAGAATCGGCGATCAATTCCGAAGGCGAATTCACAAGTGCACCGTCGAATCTCATTGACTTTACACTTGTCTCATCTGAAACAATCGGTTGGTTGAACCACCAAGCCAACGAAGTTGCCTACCGCCGAGCATTGTTAGCTCCGCGTCCTCCCAAACCGGCTCCAACAATTTACGGCGACGAATTCGGTTGCTCAGTTTGCGGCGGACAATCTGGTGGCTGCAACAGTTGCCAAGACCAATACATGAAGAGCCTTTGCCGCTCGCGTGGTCTTACATTCGAGCAATGGCAGATGTATTGCCAACGCCCGGGCATGGCGCACCCAATACAGAATCTAGCCAACGATTTTGGCAGTGGAAAGTTCATCAGCAAGGCTGCCCAACAACTTCAACGCAACGTTCAGAAAGTTGACAACGCGTTCGAACGAGCATTCTATCCGAATGAATTCAACGGCGTGCCTCAACAAACTCAGCCTCGATACTACGGTCGTTATGGCGGATATTAAACGTCACGATTGAACGCGACAGTTGATGGCGGAATTAGCGTCACCAACAAGCGTTGCATTTTCAAAACAAGCAGGCCGAGCTCGAATAGAGCTCGGCCTTTTTTGATCCAACTCTCCCCATGAATTTCAACACTTGCATTAAAAACGTGTAAGATTGAGAGTTAACTCAACGAGCCGAACAAGATGCAGAAAGATTGAAATGAGAACCCGATACTTTGCGGCGCTGATGTGCCTTTTAATGACGGCTTGCAACAGCCCCAGCAACAATAGCTCCAGCGAGAACTCAGAAACCAAAACCGAATCATTGCCAATCGCTCAGTTTGACGAACTGAACCAAAGTTTTGATCAGGCGATGAAGAAATTCTCAGCGGCCTATCGAGACGCTTCAAAAGAGGAGCGGCCTGCGATCTACGAAAACCTTTACCCAAAGAACGACAAATACGCGGCCCAGTTTATGGCACTAGCCAAGGAAAATCCTGGAACCGAAGTTGCCTGTAATTCGCTCCTCTGGATCGCACAACGCGGCGACGAAGGTTTAAGCGAAGAAGCATACGCAACGCTTTGGGAAGACCATATCGAGAGTGAAAACCTTCGGGATCTTTGGATAGGATTGGTTTACGCGACGCCATCCCAAAAGAACCTTGACCGCATCAATCAATTGCTTGAAAAAAACCCACACGACTCAGTCAAAGCCGCCGCGACTTATGCGCTAGCGCAGCTACTTGGCAGAATCCGCTCGATGAAGAAATCGGGCGATCAAGAAGAGTTTGTCGCCAACTGTGACGTAAGCGATGCCAGAATCGAACTACTCTACAACCAAATTATTTCCCAATACCCAGACGTCAAATTTCGCGCCGGCAGCAAGCAAACGTTCAGCTCGATGGCCGAGGGTGCTTTGTTTGAAATCCACAATCTCGCGATCGGGAAACAGGCTCCCGAGATCGAAGGCAAAGACTTGGACGGTCAAGAGTTCAAATTGAGCGACTACCGTGGCAAAGTCGTACTGTTGGATTTCTGGGGCGATTGGTGAGGACCTTGTCAGGCTATGTACCCACACGAGCGGTCGCTCGTCAAAAAACTCGCTGACAAACCATTCGCCATCATCGGCGTTAACAGTGATGGAGACTTGGACGAAATTCGCAAAATCACCAAAGCAAAAAACATCTCTTGGCGTAGTTTTTGGAATGGACCCAACGGCGCGAGCGGTCCCATTTCAACCCAATGGAATGTTTCCAGCTGGCCAACACTGTACTTGATAGACGCTGAAGGAAAGATTCGATTTAAGAATCTGCATGGTGCCGAAATGGATGACGCCATCACCAAGTTAATGGCAGAGATTGACCACGAAGTTGACCTGTCCAACCACGATGACGAGCCGGTGGAAGAATCGCTCTAATTGAGAATTGGCCTAATTGAGAAAGCGCGAATCGCCCCAACTGCGACGGCGCGAAAAACCCAACGTCATATAGGACGACGTTGGGTTACGCTCGCCAGTTTGGTTTTTTCTCAATCCATTCATCAATCGATGTCGTCATCCAACCTTCGAGATCGACGCCGAGCCCATCGGCAACTCGGTTGATGTAGTTGAAGTATCCGGTCACCTGAGTTGCGACGGTGATTTGCTCATCAGTCAAACCAAGTTCCTGCAAATTTTCAACATGCGTTTTCCGCATTGCACCTGGATTGAGCGTGAGCGACACAGCGAATTCGCACAGCGCACGATCCACATCGTCGAATCCGCATTCACGAAAGTCATAGATCAATTTCTGAGCCATCTCGATTGCCGCAGGAGTATTCCCCGACTCCAAACTGAAGTCGCGTGCATGAGAGAGCGTTCAGTAAAAGCAATCGTTGACATTGCTAACCACGGTCGCCAACATTTCGCGCTGGTGAGCGGCAAGGCTGTTGTCTGTTTTCATCAACGAGACGTAGAACTTCATCGAGCCATCGGCGCTTTTGCCGTCTTGGCTCATCACTCGAATGATATTGGCTACGCCACCGGCTCTACGATTCGCGGCATCATAGATTTTTCTGGTAATGCCTTTCGCGTTGGATTCAGAGACCTGTTCGATATAAGCCACATTCGTTCCTTTGCTTTTGTTATTTCGCGTCGACTGCAAGCCGATATTTCTCCCGAGCAGCGGAATATGATTTTCAACGAAATCCGTCACGCCGGTTTTATTTTCTCATCCTTACGTGGCCCAACATTTATCACGCGATCAAGTCATGCACCACATTGCCGTGCACGTCAGTCAATCGGAAATCTCGACCAGCGTAGCGGTAGGTCAACTGTTTGTGATTGAAACCCAACAGGTGAAGCATGGTGGCATGAAGATCGTGAACGTGCACCGGGTTTTCAACCGCTTTGAAACCAAATTCATCCGTCGCGCCGTGAATCGTTCCGCCTTTCACACCGCCTCCCGCCATCCAGACTGTAAAACCATGATGATTATGATCACGACCATTGATCTTTCCCATGTTGGCTCCCGGCGTCGGCATCTCAACCACCGGCGTTCTTCCGAACTCGCCGCCCCACACAACCAAAGTTTCGTCCAGCAAACCTCGCTGTTTCAAATCCGTTAGCAACGCGCCAATCGCTTGGTCGCATTGACCGGCTAATTTTCGATGATTGATTTCCAAATCATCGTGGTCATCCCACGGCTGACCCTGACCATGCCAAACTTGAACGTAGCGAACCCCCCGCTCGATCAGACGACGTGCAATCAAAATCTGACGCGCGTTAACGCCGTCCCCGTAAGCATCGAGAACGTGCTGCGGTTCTTTCGAAATATCGAATACATCGGTGGCTTCCATTTGCATTCGAAACGCCAACTCGTATGACTGGATTCGCGCGTCCAAACCCGGGTCGTGTCCACTGCGGTCCCGATGTCGCTGATTCAAACGGGCAAGCAAATCCAACTGCTCGCGTTGCTGTTTTTTTGGAATTCGATTGTTGGTTACGTTTTCAATCAGTCGTTCAATGCTTTGATGTTGAGTGTCGACATGAGTCCCCTGAAACACGCCGGGCAAAAAAGCGGACTGCCAGTTTTGCGTGTCTTTGATAGGATAGCCGTCCGGACAAAGTGCAATGAACCCAGGCAGGTTTTGATTCTCAGATCCCATCCCGTATGTCACCCACGACCCCATGCTTGGCCGGACCAAACGCGATTCGCCGCAATTCATTAACAGCAATGATGGTTCATGATTTGGGACATCGGCTTGCATCGAATGAATCACCGCGATGTCGTCCATGTGCTGAGCCGTGTGTTTGAACAACTCACTGACATGGATTCCGCTCTCGCCGTATTGCCTGAACTTGAACGGAGAAGCCATCGCCACACCCGTTTTTCGTTCGGTTGCAAAATTAACCGGCAACGATTTTCCGTCTCGTTTTTGCAGCTCGGGTTTGTAGTCGAATGTATCGACATGAGATGGTCCGCCATTCATAAACAAGTGGATCACGCGTTTGGCCGTGCCCGGAAAATGCGTCGGACGAGGCTGAAGCGGGTTTTGATTCGCAATTGCCGGCTCGACGATTCCACTAGAATTACCAAACAAAACACCGTCATCCCCCATCAAACCAGCCAACCCAAACGAGGCCAGTCCTGTCCCGCAACGCCGAAGCATACTTCGACGGGAAAGTGAACATGATTCTTTTGATTGGTTAGGCTTCATCATTTTCTATTGTTCAATGGGCGGTGTCGTGATGAACGGTACAAACGGTACTTAAACAAGTGAGCAACTAATCTACGAATTCAAATTCATTCGTCATCAACAACGCCTGAGCGTATCGCTGCCATTTACCTGCTTGCTGTTCGCCTTCGCTGGCTGACGAGATAAATCCTTCACCAAGTTTCATTTCGTCTTCATCGGGATCGCGCTGAAGCACAAATCGATAAAGATGTTTAATACGCTGCTGTCTCGTTTTATTTTCAATATCCGGAATACGATTTACGAGAAGTTGAGACTGCTCCAACACGAATCGCGAATTCATCATGAACAACGATTGTTGCGGCACAGAAGTTCGAACACGTTTTGCAGCGCTTTGATCGGGGCTAGCGAAATCAAACACGCGATAAAGGCTCTGCAAATCCTGCCGGTCAATAAAACCATAAATGGTTCGTCGATTGGCAAAAGGCCTACCCAACAGATCAATGGGCTTGCCATAAAACTTTCGATCAAGATTCCCACTGACGGCCAACATCGAGTCTCGCAACGACTCAAACTCTAACCGCCGTCGATTCATACGCCACAGCATTCGGTTCTCCGGATCAACACTTGAACACTCCGAACGGCTCTTGCTAGTCTGGCAATAAGTCTCCGAGTTCATAATGCGTCGATGGAGATGCTTGATTGACCATCCGTTTTCCATAAAGTCAAACGCGAGGTAGTCGAGCAATTCGCGTTGGATAGGCGGCTCACAACGAATCCCAAAATCACTTGGTGTATCCACCAACGGGTTTCCAAAATGATGCATCCAAACGCGGTTTACAAACACTCTTGCTGTCAGCGGATTGTCGCGCGAAGCAATCTTGTCAGCCAAATCGAGTCGTCCGCTCTTCGTTTTGAAAACGCGGCGCTCCTCCGATGGCGTCAAAAGCGAAACAAAGCGGCGAGGCACTTGCACCCCACGAATGTCCTCATTTCCACGGATCATGACGGTCTCTTCATGCAACCTTGGGTTGTCTTTGAGAACCATCGCTCGAGCGAATCCTTCGGGCGCGTTGTCGTCCTGAGCTTTGATCGCTGACTGAAACTTGACCACTTCTTTCTTCTCGAGCACGTTGAAGTATTTCGGCAAGCGTCTGCGATTCAACATAACCGGGGAGCCCTTTCCAAAAACGACATCGGCGATCTCTTTTTGAGCGACTTGATCGGGAGCATTGAACTGGCCAATGGGTGGCTCGATGGCTCCCTTGGATTCCCAAAACTCATAGATCTCTTGGAGCAAGTCTCCGCAGATTTTTGCCAATTCGATTTTGTGAGTTGGAGGGTTGGCTTTCAATCGTTGCAGAAGAAGACGATTGACGGCATCCGGATTGGCGGCCCAACGGTCAATCAGCTTCTTTGAATTCGCGGCAAAGTCTTGATCAGGAAGCGCGACCAATTCAGTCAGCGGTTTTATGAATTTCGGACTCTCATTGATTCGAAACGCGAGGTAGTCTCGCCACCGAACCAAAACCTCCTGTCGAACGTTTGCGAATTCCAGTTTGATGAATGGCTGCTCACCGAGCAGTTTCAATTGCTCAGGTGCATGAGGTTGCAGGAGCATGACGCGCGCGATGTAATCGTGAAAATGCGAGCGAACATGTTTTCGAATCTCTTTGAGTTTGGCATCGTTAAATGATTCCAACTCATTCTTTTTCTCATCTAGCTTACGGAAAAAGTCTGCAAATTTCGCTTGCTCATTTTCGTCGCCGAGAATTGGCAGCTCGTCAGGAACAGAGTTGTTCGAAAAAACGCTGAAGAGCGAATAGTAATCCTCCGTTGGGATGGCGTCATATTTATGATCGTGGCACCGAGCACAAGAAACCGTCAGCCCCATCAGCCCTCGCGTGACGACGTCGACTTGGTCGTCGTAGGTGTCAATCTTGTTTGTGTACTGCCTGCCGACGGTGATGAACCCAAGTGCCGCGAGCGTTTTATTGTCCTCTGGAATTTCAAGATGGTCGGCGGCCAACTGCTGTCGAATAAATTGATCGTAAGGCAGGTCTTTATTGAAAGCGTCTATTACGTAGTCGCGATAGGTGAACGCGAATGGGAATCGGTTGTTTGCAGCATCAGCTTTGTATCCCGAAGTGTCCGAGTAGCGAGCAACGTCCAACCAATGCCTCGCCCAACGTTCGCCGTAATGCGGCGATTCGAGCAACCGGTCGATCAATTTTTCGTAGGCATCTGGCGATTCGTCGTTAACAAAATCCTGGACTTCTTCAAATGTCGGAGGCAATCCAATCAAGTCAAACGTTGCCCGGCGAATCAATGTCCTACGGTCGGCTCGTGGTGACTGAGCAAGTCGAATTGTTTGAAGTTTTGCAGTAATCAATTGATCGACCGGACTCGATTCGGGTTTCGAATCTCCGCGAGGCTTGATCGTAGGCTTTTCTATTTTTTGAAATGCCCAGTGGTTTTGACGATGCTCAACTCGCAGCTCTGGCATCGTTCTTTTTGAGATAGTTGTTTTGGACGGCCAAGGCAGCCCCATCTTTACCCAGCGATTCATGTCCGAAATTTCGCTGTCGGAGAGTTTTTTATTCGGAGGCATGTCGTAGTCGCCGGTGTGATTGACCGCTTCGATCATCAGGCTTTTACCAGGAAGCCCCGACACTGCGGCCGGCCCACTGGAACCGCCTTTGAGGATTGCCGACCGAGAGTCCAATCGCAAACCGCTTTCGGATTTGACGGCACCGTGGCATTCAAGACAGTGGCTAGAAAAAAGCGGTCGTATCTTGGTCTCGAAAAAATCAATTTGATCACTGGAAAATTTGACTGACGTTTCCTGAGCCGTGATCAGGCCCGGACATGCAGAGAGCACCACGGCCAGCGTGCACGCAATGGCGACGGAAGAGACAGAACAGGATTTGATGGAATGTCGAATCATTAATCTCGGTTGAGAACGATGCTCAAAATATTTGTGAGTTATCCACGAAAGCGTATCTACGAACCAGACTGAGGACTTGTTCTATAATAACACCTACGATGCAAGCAGCTGTTTTATGAACAATCGATCTTTTAGCGAAATCGCCAGAAACACCCAATGACCGATTCATCAAAACATTCATCTGGACCAGAAACAGGGGAATCAAGCCCCAAAAAACGCACCTCGCCCCAGCATTTCCAGTTTGGCTTGCGATCATTGATCTTACTGATCACGTTGAGCGCTATCGCAATTTACTTTTTTCCAAAACCGAAAACTGCCGGCAATCCTAACTTGATCGGGCAGGTCACCGATTCAAACGGGGTCGGGATTTCGGGAGTCAAAGTTAAATTGTACGGAGGAGTGGCAACTCGTTTCCTGCAACCTGAAACGATCACCGATGCCAATGGCGATTATGGTTTCAGGCCAATGAAATGTGGAGCGTTGTCTTTACCAGAAACGGGTGAAGAATTTGCGGAGGTGATGGTTGGTATTCAACTCGAACATTCTGACTATCTGTGCGCCGATGGAGCGACGAACGTGTGAGCCTAGTCCACGGCATGAACCACCGCTGAGATTTTACGATGGTTCCGGGGTTTCGCCTGCGTGGCGCGGTTTTTTACACCTGGACTCAGCGTTGGCGCAGGATCTTTATCAAGGTCCACTACATTTTAGAACTGGCTCAGTTTCGCATCAGTTTGAGAAACTTTCACGGGGATGGAGCGGGTCGTTCCTAGCGCCCTGATCGTTCACATCAACTGATATTCAAATCGAATCTTACTGAGCCCAGCGTTTCACGATCTCGACTCCAACTTCAGCGGCAGCAACCATTTCATCGAGACACGCCCACTCTAGCGGCGAGTGAATATTGTGCTGCCCTGAAGAAAGGTTGGGAGTTGGCAAACCAAGTTCCGTCAAACGCGAACCGTCGGTGCCTCCGCGTACGATTGTCGTTTTACAATCGCGCCCCAGCGTCTTGTGAGCGTCCACCGCGTAAGCCACTGCTCGCGGTTCATTGGCCAAACCATCAGCCATGTTTCGATACTGCTCAATGATTTCGATATCAATCGTCGTGCCCGGGCAATCCGCTTGGACCGTCCTTGCGACCTGGTGCAGGATGTCAGCGTGTTGCGAGAGTTTTGCAGTATCAAAATCTCGAATCAAAATTTTCAATGTCGCACTAGCGACCCCGCCTTCCAACACATAGGGATGCAAGAACCCGTCTCGACCATCAGTTCGCTCTGGCGAAAGATTCGCAGGAAGCCGGCTGACAAACAGGGCCGCCGCACGAGATGCGTTGATCATCTTGTCTTTGGCGATCGCCGGGTGAATATTGACTCCCGTGAATGTTACCGTGGCCATGTCAGCCGAAAAAGTTTCTTGGTCTATATCGTTTTGCCCGCCACCGTCGAAATTGTAACAAACAGTTGCATTTATTTTTTCGATATCGACATAATCCACGCCGTGCCCAATTTCTTCATCGCAAGTGAAAAAGATCCGAACGGGCCCGCGTTTGATGTCTGGATTTTCGATTAAATGATTCGCTAACTCCATGATAATCGCCACGCCGGCTTTGTCGTCGCCGCCTAACAACGTCGTTCCATCGGTGGTGATAATCGTTTTTCCCGCAGCATCTGGAAGCTCTGCACAAGTCGCTGCTGTGATGATTTTTGTCGGATCTCCAGACAACACAATGTCCTTGCCGTCATAATCGTGAATCACATTGGGTTTCACGTTCTTGCCAGTTGTCTCTGGCGAAGTGTCAACGTGGGAATTGAACGCGACTACTGGCGCCCCATCGACGTTGCCCGGGACTGTTCCTACGACGATTCCGTACTGATTCTGCTCCGCGTCAGCGATTCCCATAGCTTTCATTTGCTCAACCAACAGTTTGCCTATTTCCATTTGGCCGGGGCTGCTTGGATAAGTACCGCTGTCCTCGACGGCAGTTGTGTCAATTTGGACATACTGGAGGAAACGTTGGAGCAATCTGTCTTTATTCATCGGGTCAGTTTTCAAAATTGAGCTGCTGAGATAAATTGAGTGGTGAAATAACTCACCTCAAAAAGATCTATTCTATGTCTTCTCCAGCCGTAAGCTACCTCGTATTCGACATCGAAAGTATCGCGGATGGTGATTTGATTTCGAAAGTTCGATATCCATCGGAAAATTATTCGCCCGAAAAAGCCATTCAGGTTTACTGTGCCGAGCGAATGGAGCAGTTTGGCAGCGAGTTCATCCCATACACTTTTCACCTTCCCATCTCTGTCGCGGTTATCAAGGTTGGTATTGATTTAAAAATCATCGACATCGTAACGCTTGACTCACCCGAGTATCGGTCCCACGTAATCACCAAACACTTTTGGGACGGTTGGAAAGCTTATAAAATGCCAACCTTTGTGACCTTCAATGGTCGCTCGTTTGATATTCCACTGATGGAACTGTCCGCGTTTCGGTTTGGTTTGGGCATTCCGGCTTGGTTCAACATGAAGGAACGCACGTATGATCAAAAACGAAATCGGTACAACCAAGGCTCCCACTTAGACCTTCAGGAAGTTCTCACGAACTACGGGGCAACACGTCTCAACGGCGGTTTGAATTTGGTCGCGAATTTGCTGGGCAAGCCCGGGAAAATGGGTATCGCCGGACACATGGTTCAAGACCTATACAACGAAGGTCAGCTTGAGCGGATCAATGACTATTGCCGCTGCGACGTTCTCGACACTTATTTTGTTTTGCTACGAACGAAAGTTCTCACGGGCGAAATCACTTTGGAGGAAGAACAAATCCTGATCCAGGATTCAGTGGAATGGCTTGAAATGAAATCTGAAGAGTTTCCCATTTACGCTGAGTACTTGCAGCAATGCTCGATTTGGGACAACCCTTGGATAGAGAAAACGACAAACACCGAAAGTTAAATCATCACACATTCAACGGAGTCTACAAACATTCAGTGCAACCTCCCCGGCCTGAATAACAGATAGACGCACATCGGGTAGGAGGCGGGATCACTCCCGCCGTCCTCCCACACCACCGTACGAACGGTTCCGTATACGGCGGTTCTGTTTAAGTACTGAATTGTAGTAACTTTTGGTGAAGACTGACGAGCCCATGTTCGTTGAGGTGGTTTATGGTGATGGCTTGGTTCATATGGCTGGCGCCGGCGTTGAACCAAGGGCCGCGACCACTGGTCGCGCTGGTCCAGGCTCGGGCCTCCGTCGGGACTTTCAACCAACAAGTCACTTTCTGGTTCGCTTTCGCTAACCAGTTACCAAGCGTCCGGAAAGACGCTTCGCGTCATGCCTGACGCACAAATAAAAAAGGCAGCCCGATATATGGGCTGCCTTTTATTTTTCAAATCGCTTTGCTTGATGCAGGAAAGCGTAGTGAGATAAAGTCAATCAAACGAAGATTAGAAATCGTCATCTGATGGTGCAAAACCGCCACCACTGGCTGCTTCGAATCCAACTTTGATCAAGCTGAGAATGCCGTCCTGCATTTCGAAACGCACGTTGATTCCGTTTTCAATCAAGTCAGCAGTCATGCTAACGCGATCTTTTCCGGCGGCTTCGAGAGCTGCTGCCATTTTCTCCATGGCAGGATCGCCTTCCATGCTGGCAGCAAACTTCAGCATCGGAGTGACGTAAAAGTTGTACTGCATCATTTCTTTGGCCATCGCAGTGCCGTCCATTGCTTTCTTCAACGTTGCAACAGGATTGCTTCCGCCAGCGAAGTAGACTTCTTTTTTGCCGATGCCAACCACGATTGTGACTTGGTCACCAAGCATTTCGCGTGCTTCTTCTTCGTCATCGGGAATCTCAACAACGACTTCGTGGAATGTAACTGCCTTGTGACTGCCTGAGTTCAGATTGACTTCGATCTGGCCGCCCATTTTGTCTTCTGCCATGGCAACCAATTCCTTGACTGCTCCTTCAACTTTGGCAGGGTTTGATACCTGAGCACCGAATGCGAAATTAATTTCGCCATCTTCGAGCATGACGACCGCACCACTATCGAGCAGGCCTTCGTTCAAAGTGTCTTTCAGTGCGCCCATCAATTTGGTCAATGCACCGTCAACGGTTTCGATTTCGTCGTCGGTCAAATCGCCATCTTCGTCGATACCTTTGATGATGGTTTTCTGAAGTTGATCAATCTGTTTTGCGTACTCAGCTGCATCTTCTGCGTCGAGGTTGGCAATTTGGTTTTGAGTGAACGCTGCACCGTCCATCAAGAACCCAGTGAATCGTGATGGCTGATCAGCTTTTGAGTTCAAAAGCTTTTTTGCGAGACTTGAATCAGGAAGACCTGTGAATTGAAGGTCCATCAAAAGGTTCTTGCCGTCCTTGTCTGCAGACATTCCGATCGTCAGTGTGTCTGACTCGGTGATCATCATTTCCATCTGCTTCATCGACATCTCAAGATTTTTTCGCTGAAGCTCAGCCAGCTCATCGTCTTCGTCGAGACTGTCAAGCGTTTGCTCTGAGCTCTCTTTGATCATCTGAGTGAACTGATCTCGCATGCTTTGTGGGATACGTTGAGCGTAAACTTTGGCGGCGAGGTTGTACTTTGACGGAAGATCGCCAAGCATTTTTCCTGGAGCGTCAGGCAGAGAGTCAAACATTTCCTCTTTGTTGGAAATGAAAGCGTATCCGTTGTGCTCACGAATCATCATCGTGACGCCTTGGTCGGTCGTGATTGTTGTGAAGTCGTCTTCTTCTTCGACTTCGGCCATTTGAGAAATGACGTCCAACATCTCTTCCATGTCAGTCACAGGAACGAAGCCGAGGAAATCTGGCTCGGGAGAATCTTCGTTAAGGAACAGCATTACGCCGGCGTCTTTGTCGCTATCGAGACCTTTGGTGTAACCCTTGACCATGGCAGAAGCCATGAATTTCATCTGGGCAAATCCGGACGCCGTCAAAAGATAATTGACGTCGTTCATCTGCTCTTTGAATTTTGCGATGGAAACTACGACTGCCGGCTCTGGGGCACTTTGACAATGTGCCTGAGCGACAGGAAGCAGCGATACAATGCTGACTAACAATCCTAATGCTAAGGATTTACAAAAAGACTTCACGTTGGTCTCCAAATTTTGGAATGTTGTTGAAATTGTTTGAGCTGAAGGACGTTTTGTTTTGAAAAAGACGGACTCTCAACTCAAAATCATCCGCCTAGATTGTCTAGCATCGCGGACCAGATGCAATATCGTAATGGGAATTCCCAAGGATTTGACCAAGGATTCGCCCTTCGAGTTTACGGATACTTCGATGCCGTTTCGCCAGGAGCATAACGTTCATGCCTGACGAAACAGCTCAGTCATTACTTACTTCGCCCGCATGGCCAAAGTTTTAAATCGGATGCGAATTACGACAGTTTTTATCCCAACCTTGCAGGATTGAAATAATGACGCTGGAATTCTCCCAAATACAGAAAGGCACGCATGTTCGTCCTGCCAGTATTTCCGGCTGAACAGAGAGGCTGGTTAAAAACGCCAGCATTTCTCAACTCGAACGAGATTTCGATGCGTTAATTGGTCGCAAAAGCGTCCGGCCTACAACTGAAATGGATCCTGGGAGATCATAAAAAGAAGAGCGACTGGTAAACTAACTAATCTCCAGACGCTGAAGAGCGACGATTAACGCTCTCGATAGACGATGCGACCCTTGGTCAGATCGTAGGGGGATAGTTCAACGCGGACTTTGTCTCCGGGAACGATCCTAATAAAGTGCTTGCGCATGCGACCTGCCACGTGGGCTAAAACTTCGTCACCCGTTTCGAGTTCAACTCGAAAACGTGTATTCGCGAGAGCCTGTGTCACAGTTCCATCAACTTCAAATGCTTCTTCTTTGGCCATAGAGCCCTTTTTAAGAAAATTGGTAACTTCCGAAAAACTCGGAAAATCTAGAGTAAACGCACAACTTGGCGTTCGCTCATTGTACATGGACTAGCGTTCCAAAGTCTAGTCCAGCGTGTTAGTTGACGTGTGAAAAGTTCAATTGGTTCGCCGAACTTCAAAAACTTCGCCAAAAACCAACTGGGATTGTCTTTGCACCGGCCAATTAACTTTCGTTGGACCGACTCACAGCGACATGACAGTTTCGTTACCATGACCAGAAGCATTTTCGGTTGCCCCGTTTTTGCCCGTGAATTCTTCCTTGAAAGTCGCCATAGAACAACGGTTGATGCTGAGCTTGGATGGTTCCGACCACGTTTTTTTACCGGCGGTCGCAAACCGAGGAGTCCAGCCAAGCACCGGTGACACATTGAATTCGCATACCAAATGAAGATTCATAAAACGCGAGCCCAACGTGACTCCATCTGCCCAACCAACCGACTCATCCCCGAAACAATCGCTCAAACGAGTTTTGACACGTTTCGATTGCGTTTGCATTATCGTTGGAACAATTATTGGCGCTGGCATTTTCAAGATCCCCGCGGTCGTTGCCAGTAACGTTCCTAACGTTTACTGGTTGGCTGCTGTTTGGATTTTCGGTGGCTTGATCGCGCTGATTGGGGCACTTTGTTTTGCAGAACTCACGACAACTTACCCTGACCGGGGTGGGGACTACGGCTATCTCAAGCGAGCCTACCATCACCGAGTTGGATTCGCGTTTTCCTGGACTGCATTCTGGGTGATTCGACCAGGGAACATTGGTGCGATGGCGATGGTGTTTGGCACTTATGCAACCAAGGCGTTTCCGGGGATCCTTTCAGCATTCATGTTTGCCGTTTGTGCCGTCGCCACGATCACGATTACGAATTTGCTAGGAGTCAAAGCCGGCAAGACGGTTCAAAACATCCTGACCGTGGCGAAAGTTGTCGGAATCTTGCTGATCGTGGTGGCTGCTTTCATATTCGGTTCGGCGGCAAATTTGCAATCAGGCTCTGCTGATGGCAATCTCCAAAGTAATATTTTAAATGTCAACGAAAACACTGATTCGCCCGCAACCACAAATACAAACGACGTTTCAAACTCCAACAAAGTAACAGATGCCATCGAAGTTTCGGACAACGATGGCGGAGATCGCGAGATGAAGGATGGTTGGTTCTGGCTGGCTTTGATGTTCGTGATGTTTACCTTTGGCGGATGGAATGATATCGCGTTTATGACTTCGGAAGTCAAAGAACCGAAATCCAACCTTTTGCCCTCGCTGGTGATCGGAACGGGCCTTGTGTTACTGGTGTACCTACTCGTCAATTTCGCTTTGATTTACGGATTCGGATTCGACAGCATGGTGGCTCAAGGCAGTATGTTCCAGAGTGCCACCGCGATGATGATCAACGAGAACATGGGCGAAATTGGCAACCGCGTGTTCGCATGTCTGGTTTGCATCTCTTGTTTGGGCGCGATCAACGCGATGATTTTGACGAGCCCTCGAATCTACTGGGCGACGGCGCTGGACTATCCTGCACTCCAATGGCTGGCTGGTTCTGGCAGCGGCAACGGGTGGTGGCGAGCCATGACATTACAAGCCATCGTGACGCTAGTTCTGATCGGGACGTTTGGGATTCGCGACGATGGGTTTGAAAACATTGTTGCTGCCACTGCGCCCTATTTCTGGCTGTTCTTGGCGCTAACGATTGTTTCGCTGGTCGTTAATCGAATCAGATTCAAAAACCAATTCGACGGATTTCGAATTCCTTTCGGTCCCGTTCTCCCAGCCGTTTTTGTGATGGCCTGCATTTTCATGACATGGCGAGCGTTGGACTATATGTTCTTTAAAGAACTAGAGATTCCAACTTTATTGATCGGTGGCTGGGTCGTTGTCGGTGCTGTGATAAGTTTCTTTTTAAAGACGACAACCAAGTCGGACTGATTGGCAACTGATTTCCGCCATGTGATTCAAAACGTCGTGTATTAACGGTTTCATACGTGTTTGCACGGTTATGTTCGAAATTCGGACGAACAGTTCTGATTGCTTTCATGGCTATCAACGTTTTTGTCGAAATTGCCTTGAAGCTCCAAGGAATACTGCCCAACACAATCTCTCCCAACACTCCGACCTCCCCATTCCTGTCAAAATTTTCCGCCTAGGCAACTTGTTTGGCAGCAAGCGGTTGGACTCATTCGACTGAGGATTGGTTTTCTGATTAGGCCGACAATCACAAAGGCTGCGACCAGGCAAATACCACAGCTTTTACTGACTGGGGAGAATCGAACAACCATTTCGAATGATCTATGACGGGTTCTGGTTTTTGCGGATTTGAGGAAAACTTCGTTCCGTTTCTGACGAATTGCATGACGATGTCACTCGCAGATGTTGTATGGAATCCGCTCAAAGTGCAGATAGAGCCAAGGACTTGGCAAAACGCTCTGAGAGTGCAGCTTACGAAATTTTGACCTGCCTTTCGCTAGACGGGATCAATACAAAAAGGAGTTTGTAATGAAACGTTTTTGGCAAACATGGTTAGCCGTAGTTGCAGTCGCAACGATGGTTAACACCGCCGATGCCCAATGGAATCAATCTGCAGAGATCGGTTCGTATCAATCAATTTTATCTCGTGCCGGTTATGGCCAGTCGATGGGCGGCCAAGCCGTTCAAGGTTCGATGTCTCATAACGCTGGTGGCCAGGTTGCGATTCCGTCGCCTCCAGGCACGCCCGTTACCTACGGTGGCGGAATGCAAGGTGCCGGATGTGGCACTCCCGCTTGTGCTGGTGGCATGAACGGTGGCGTCATGAACGGTGGCGGCATGAACGGCGGCGGCATGAACGGCGGCGGCATGAACGGCGGTGTCATTGCCAATGGTGGCATGATGAACGGTGGCATGGTTTCTGGTGGCATGAATGGCGGAATGGTCGGAAGCGGCGCTGCCACGGGTGGCGACGGCATGATCGGCGTTCCATGCGGAACCTACGATGGATACACCGGTGGTGCATACGCAGCAGATTATGGTGCTCCGGTTTACTCGCCCGGCCAGAACTTCAATGCTGGAATGGCCCAACGTTTGGCAGCACGATCATCGAACTTGGTCGTTGGCCTGTTTGGTGTTGTGCTTCGACGTGACTATGAAGACGATCGTCGGCTTGGCTACAACGCAGCTGGAACGAATTTGTTTTCGACAGACGCTGACCACGGCAACATGAGCGGCATCGGGATCTCGCTTGCCAATCGCAACGCCAATGGCTCAGGCTGGGAAACACTTTACTGGGGCTTGGACGAAGACGCTGACATTAGCCTTGCTGGCCCGAGTTACACAAACTTGAATGGATTTTCTGCTCTGGATCACGTTCCAAGTGGTGCAACTGTTCTTGATATTTACAACGCCGGCGACAGTGCTCGTCTCTATCGCAGCACAGAAATCAATAACTTTGAATTCAACATGTTGCGAAATGGTGGTCAGTTCACAACACGTGGCGGCCGGACTGGTAACTACGAATTGCTGAGCGGTTTCCGATTGTTCCAGTTCAACGAGAACTTGCGATACGCAAGCAACTCGAGTTTCGGTGCGTACCCAACACGTTTGGAATACGACTCCAATGCTGAAAACCTTTTGACTGGTTTGCAGGTCGGTGGTCGTCGCGAAGTTTGCATTAGCAATCGCCTTCGATTGTCACAGGCAGCGACACTTGGATTGTTCAACAATCGAATTCGTACTCGTCAGCGAGTAACTGATGAGACTGGATACAACCCGGTCCTTAACGCTGGTGGCTCGGCTGGTCGTTCATTCGATTACATGGACGAAAAGAACGACGTTGCGATGCTGGGACAGTTCGATCTTGGATTGATCTACCAGTTCTCACAAAAAGCACGAGCACGCGTCGGTTACCGAGCGTTGGGTGTTGGCGGTGTTGCCTTGGCAGCCGACCAGATCCCTTACGATTTCACCGACACGCATACAATTCAGCGAGCCAATTCGAATGGCAGCTTGTTGATGCACGGTTTGTTCTTCGGAACAGAACTCTGCTTCTAAGACGACCTGACGGATTCCGTCACAACTCTAAACACAAAAACGCCGCAGCGAGAAATCACTGCGGCGTTTTTTTGATTCAGAAAAGCTTGCAAATGCTATGAAGCTTTGAGTGGAGCAATCGTGCAAACCATTCGGCGTGGTTGCTGCGATGGATTCATTTCGACTTTGCCGTGTTCGGAAAGCATTTCGATAATGCTGTCCATCACTTTTCGACCTTCGTCGATGTGTGCATTTTCGCGACCACGGAACAACACGGTGACTTGAACCTTGTCGTTGTGGCTTAAAAAGCCAATGGCTTTTTTGACTTTAAATCCAATGTCGTGCTCGCCTGTTTTTGGACGCACACGAATCTCTTTCAGTTTCGTCTGATGAGATTTGTTTTTGGTTTGCCGCTTCTTTTTTTCGTAATTGAATTTTCCGAAGTCCATGATTCTGCAAACGGGCGGCTTTGCATCGCCGGCCACTTCCACGAGATCAAGTCCCGCCTCACGGGCTTTTTCCAATGCTTCGGAAGTTGGGATCACGCCCAACTGGTTTCCATCCTGATCAATGACGCGGATGGGTGTAATTCGAATCGACTCATTAATGCGGTTCTGTTTTTTATCGCTCGGTGGAATTGCTGTTGTACCTTTCAAAAGTAGCTTTGTTTGTGCCTGATCCTCGAAATGCTTGAACGGGAATAATTCAAACTCAAAAATCAATCGTTAAGTTTCACTCAAACTTGTTTTCTAAACTATCAGAAACGTTGGCCGATTATCGTTAAAACAATCGCCCAACGTCAACTTCTGTTGGTTCATTGTATCGCAAAATGGGTAAAAGACCAATTTTGCACTTCCGTGTCGGTTTCCTACGTATTGTCGGGGCGGCCTTTTTCTGAGACTTCCGTCTGGAATTTCGCGATGGCTTCGGCCAAAGGAATGGCTCCTAAGTCTCCGGCAACTCGATCACGGATCGAAACTGTTCCGTTTTCTGCGTCACGTGGCCCAACAATCAACATGTAGGGAACCATGTCTAACTGACCGTCGCGAATTTTTGAGCCAAGTTTTTCGGAGCGGAAATCACCTTTGAAACGCAGGCCTGCCTCTCGCATTTGTTTTTCGACACTCCGGCCATACTCTTCTGATTTGTCACTGACAGTCAGAATTCTCCCCTGTTCTGGGTTCAACCAAAGAGGGAAACATCCGCCAAAGTGCTCAATCAACACGCCAATGAATCGTTCCATGCTGCCAAACGGAGCACGGTGAATCATGATCGGTTGATGGGATTTATTGTCAGCACCGATGTACTCAAGGCCAAAACGTTTTGGCAAGTTGTAGTCGACCTGAACTGTGCCCAACTGCCATTTGCGGCCCAAACAATCGTTCACAACAAAGTCAATTTTCGGTCCATAGAATGCAGCCTCGCCTGGATCCTCAGCAAATGGTTTACCAAGTGTCTGAGCGGCTTTGCGGCACGCTTCTTCAGCGAGGTCCCAATTCTCAGGTTCGCCAACGTATTTTGAACTGTCTGGATCGCGCAAACCGACTCGAACGGAATAGTCATCCATTCCCATCGCTCCGAACACGATTTTGACCAACTCGATACAACCGACCAACTCGGCATCTAGCTGCTCTTGCGTCACGAACAAGTGCGCATCGTCTTGTGTAAATCCACGAACACGAGTCAGTCCGCCAATCTCGCCCGATTGCTCCCAGCGATAAACTGTTCCAAACTCGGCCAATCGAATTGGCAAATCGCGATAGCTCCGTTGCTCCGAGGCGTAGACTCGAATGTGATGCGGGCAATTCATCGGTCGAAGCATATACCCCTCGATGTCGCCGTCCTTCATCATGTTTGCTAATTCGCTACAAGTGCAGCCTTCGTCGCCCAGTTTTTTCAACTGATCGCGGTCTACCAACGGCGTGTATTGACTGTCTTGGTAGTACGGAAAGTGACCGCTTGTTTTGTAAAGCTCCAGCTTTCCAATGTGCGGTGTGAAGACCTGGTCGTAGCCCTGTCTTGTCAAATGCTCACTAATAAAGTCTTGAAGTTTTTGGCGAATGAACGCTCCTTTGGGAGTCCACAGCACCAAGCCTTGGCCAACCATCTCGTCGATATGGAAAAGCCCAAGCCGTTTTCCCAACACGCGGTGGTCACGTTTCTTGGCTTCCTCGAGCATCTCCAAATGTGCGTCGAGATCTTTCTGTGCGAAGAAAGCTGTCGCATACAAACGTTGTAGCTGAGCCTTGTCCTGATCGCCTTTCCAATACGCGCCCGCGATGGAAAGCAACTTGAAGGCACCGATTTGTTTCGGCGATGGAACATGGGGGCCACGACAAAGATCAAGGAACTCACCTTGCTGGTAAAACGACAATGTCGCGTCGTCGGCCAAGCCCGTTTCGATATGCTCGACTTTGAAATCTTGCTTCAGGTCTTTGCACACTTGAATGGCTTCCTCACGAGGACGCTCGATGCGCTCGAAAGGTTCGTCCAGTTCGATAATTTTGCGCATCTCTTTTTCAATGGCCGGAAAATCATCCTCTGTTAGTGGTTGCTCGCACTCAAAGTCGTAATAAAACCCACCATCGATCGTTGGACCGAATGCAAGCTGGACACCTTTTTTAATTCGCATTACTGCGCGAGCCATCACGTGGGCGCAGCTGTGCCGCATTGTCCCGAGTGCTTCGGGACTTTTCTTGGTGACGATCTTTAGTTCGACAGGATCGCCAGAAGGAATTTCGTGGTCAAGTTTGACGGGTTGATTGTCGACTTCGCCCCACAATGCGTCTTTGGCCAATCGGGATCCGATGCTCTTCGCCACGTCTTTGACGGAAACGGCGCCGTCGTATTCTCTGAGGCTTCCGTCGGGTAGTTTTACGCTTGTCATTTCTCGTTGCGTTCGTCTAAGTGTTTGGTGGTTTCGTTTTTAGATTCTGTTACGGCAATTCGTCCACGCAATTCGCTGTTGAAGTCGTGGCAAACCACAGTCGGCAGTATAGGAAGTCTGACAATATGCCGAAACGTCGGTTCGCGCTGGTTCTATTTTTCGAAAAAGAGCAGTTCGCTCGGTTTCAGGTTGTAAAAACCGTTCGAAGTAGGGGAAGCGCGTTTCGAAGTGACTTGCCTTGTTTTCACTTGCGAACAGGCGGGTTGGGAATTCTTTATCGTTGCACGCAAAAAGACAAACAGTAATGTCCAACCCACGTTTTAACGCGAGGGGGCCTGCTTTTTAGACTTCTGCTCCGCTGCATTGAGCTTGGCAATTCGCGTTCGGTACCAGAAAAACAAACCGACGATTAACACCCCAACACAGGCACCTAGTCCAAGACCTTGTGTCATCCCAAGACCGATTCCGACTTCTGTAGGATGAAAATCTGGCGTGGAGTCGTCGATACCGAATACGAATCGGTAGTACCCCGGTGCAAAAGTTCCCACTGCCCATCCCGTTAACGACCCTAACAATCCGCCAATGATTGTTGAGCTAAAAACCGTCACCATCGCCCACAGTAGCACTGACGGCTTGCGGGTCGGCCGAAGCTGGGAAAGACTCTTAGGTGTTACGTAGGGATTTTCGGAACCCATTCTTTCAACCGAATTTGAAATGTGAAACGCACCAATGACTTGCCTAAATTCGCCCGTCTCAAGATGACTGGACTGAAGATGACTGGACTGAAGCCAAACCCCACCCCAGCGATTAACTATCGATCCAGCCACCACCGAGCACCTGATCATCTTCGTAGCAAACAACGGCTTGCCCAGGAGCAACACCGTTTTGCGGCTCATCGAAAACAATGTCCAACCGATTGTCAGGAAGGACTTCTGCCGTGGCAGGATGAGCGGAGCTGTTGTAGCGAATCTGCGCGAGGCAGCGGAACTTTCCCATCGGCGGCTGAACCAGCCAATTGGTTTGACTGGCAGTGAGATCTTTTTGGCCAAGCTCCGATAGTTTCCCAATGACGACGCGTTTTTCTTTCGGGTGAATCTTTACCACGAAATAAGGCTCACCCATCGCGACGCCCAACCCCTTTCGTTGGCCGATCGTGAATCGCTCGATGCCCGGGTGTTGGCCCACGACGGTGCCATCGGTTGTCACGATCTCACCAGCAAGCTCACCGCCTGCTTCGCCGATCACATCACCACGACGCTGACGCACAAACTCATCGTGCTTTCCTGAGGTGACAAAACAGATCTCCTGACTGTCTTTTTTCTCTGCAACGTTCAAGCCAAGCTGACCGGCGACTTCACGGATGAATGGTTTTTGATATTGGCCAACAGGAAGCAACATTCGCTCCATGAATTTTTGCTTGATGCCAAACAAGACGTAGGATTGATCCTTGCCCTCGTCCACGCCTCGTAACAAACGCAATCCACCATCGTCGCGGGCCAGTTGAGCGTAGTGCCCGGTCGCGAGAAATTCGGCACCGACACTGTCCGCGTAATCAAACAGTTTCCCGAACTTGATTCGGTTGTTGCACATCACGCATGGATTCGGTGTGCGACCGACGGTGTATTCATCGACAAAGTAATCGATGATCCCGCGGAACTCTTCCTCGAGATTCAAAGCGTAAAACGGGATCCCCAGTCGCTCTGCAACTCGCCGTCCATCCTCGGCATCGGACGCGCTGCAGCAGCCCTGCTTGTGATCGGCTCGATTATTGAGGACTGGCAGGAGAGGTGAACTCTCGACTTTGCCGTCGATCGAGCATGCAGAAATGGCTTTTTCGCCGTGCCGCATGAACACGCCGATCACTTCGTGGCCCTGCTCCAGCAACAAGTGCGCAGCGACGCTTGAATCGACGCCTCCCGACATTGCCAATACGACTCGTGCCACTTTATGACCTTATTCCTGTTTATGTTTCCTGATTGGACATTAGACCCGTTTAGGGTACTTGATGGCCAAGCTAATCCCAGCCGTCAATCCAGCTCGCCAAGCCAGGCTGCGATTCCGACCAGTTCACGTTCCCAATGATTTGCACTTGCAAGTCTAGAACCAACGGTAGGTAAGAACAACCTTTGACCTCCCGGATCAACAAGTTCACTCCAACTGGCGGTTTCGCCTATCGGATAACCCAGCCCAGCGTTATGATTTCCACACGCGATTCACGGCGAATCTCCCCAACTCAGGCACTGGATTTTCTTGGATCGACTTCTCAGATTGAGCATTTCAAAACTGCCGATTCCAACTCACAACGCCAACAATTTTCCTCTCAACGACCAGCTAGAAAATGACTCAACGTAAAGACATCCGAAATATCGTAATCATCGCCCACGTTGATCATGGCAAAACGACTTTGGTTGATTGCTTACTTCGTCAAAGCGGACAGTTTCGCGAGTCGCAACTCGAAGGCGAGCGAATTCTTGATTCCGGCGATATCGAGAAGGAACGCGGGATCACGATTCTCGCCAAGAACATCGCTTTGCCCTACAAAGGCGTGAAGATCAACATCATCGACACTCCTGGTCACGCGGATTTCGGTGGCGAGGTCGAGCGTGTCCTCAAGATGGCCGACGGTGCGTTGCTACTCGTTGATGCCGCCGAGGGCCCAATGCCGCAAACGCGTTTCGTACTTGGCAAAGCTCTTGAGGCTGGACTGAAACCAATCGTCGTTGTCAACAAGGTCGATCGTCCCGATGCGAGGACAGCAGAAGTCGTCGACGAAGCGATGGAGCTGATCCTGGAAATGGGTGGCGAAGAGTATCTCGATAACTTCAATTTCATTTACGCTTCAGCCAAAGACGGTTTCGCGACCACCGAACCCGATGTATTCGAAGGCAACATGGAACCGCTGTTGGATATGGTGCTTGAGCAAGTCGCACCTCCAACGATTGAGCCCGGCAAGTTTCGGATGGGTGTCACAACGATGGACTGGTCAGAGTTTGTTGGCCGAATCGCAGTTGGCAAAATCCGTAGTGGATTTGTCAAGAAAGGTCAGTCAGTCAACGTGATTGGCCCCGATGGAAAAGCCCGCCAATGCAAAATCTCCACACTCAACTCATTCGATAAGCTTGGTCGCGTCGAAGTCGAGCGAGCCGAGGCCGGCGAAGTCGTTGCGATCATCGGAATTGACGACATCGAAATTGGCGACACGATCTGTGACCTGGAACTTACCGAGCCACTCCCAAGAATCTCCGTCGACGAACCAACGCTGCAAATGGTCTTCTCGATCAACAGTTCACCGTTGGTCGGAAAAGAAGGCAAGTACGTCACCAGCCGCCAGCTTCGCGAACGTTTGACAAAAGAACTCGATCGCAACGTGGCATTGCGTGTTGAGCCCATGGAAAGTGGCGATTCGTTTGCCGTTGCCGGTCGAGGCATTTTGCACTTGGCAGTTCTGATCGAAACGATGCGCCGCGAAGGTTTCGAACTATCCGTTGGAAAACCACGCGTGGTCATCAAAGAAGTTAACGGCAAAAAACACGAGCCTTTCGAGACGCTTGTCATCGAAGTGCCTACCGAAAAATTCGGTCCAGTCATGGAAATGGTCGGCAACCGTCGTGGCGAGATGTTGGAAATGACAACGCGAGGTGATTTTACACTTGCGAATTTTGTTATCCCATCGCGAGGTTTGATCGGCATGCGAACCAAGTTGCTTAACGCAACGCAGGGTACAGTGATCTTGAATCATCGCTTCCTCGAGTTCCGTCCAATGGAAGGCGAAATTGGCGCACGTGCCAATGGCGTTATGATTTCGATGGTTCCCGGTAAAGCAGTCGCGTTTGGATTGGCTGGACTCCAACAACGCGGCGAGATGTTCGTCTCACCCGGCGACGCGGTTTACGAAGGCATGATTGTCGCCGAGCACGTTCGCTCCAATGACTTGCCAGTGAACCCAACACGAGCGAAGCAGCTAACGAACATGCGTGCTTCAGGCTCGGACGAGAACATCCAATTGAAACCACCACGATTGTTTTCACTTGAATCTGCGCTCGAATACGTTGAAGACGACGAGTGGGTAGAGATCACGCCAAGCAACATCCGCCTAAGAAAGATGTTGCTCAAAGAATCCGATCGCAAACGAGCTGGACGCGCGGCGGTTGGTTCGAAGTAGGTCCATTCAAAATCAGCTCTCGTTTTTGCGAGAATTAGCTCACTTTTTAAAACGTCACTGACACATTGCCAGTGACGTTTTATTTTTGCGATGGCTTGCTGCTCGCACCTATAATTTCGTTAAATTTCTAAAATTCTGCGCCCGGTTACCGCCGCTTGCTGCACTAATATTCTGTAGCAAGGATTTGCTCTGCAGACTCGCAGAGTGAGGATCCAATCTGGCCAGGATCGAATCTGAATGACTGACTCGGAATTACTAAAAGTTTACATTAGCGAGCGTGACGAACATGCTTTTGCCGAGATCGTTCTGCGCTATGAACGACTCGTCTGGAGCGTCTGCTATCGGTTGCTAATTAACCACAACGATCGCGAAGACGCGTTTCAAGATACCTTTTTGGTTCTTGCGAAAAACGCACACCGAATTAAAAAACCAGATTCGATGAGCAACTGGCTGCACAGCGTCGCTTGGAAAACGGCTTCGCGAATGAGAAAACGCCGGGCGATACTCTCGCTGGATGTCTATCTCGAAAACGGAAACGAAGTCCCAGCCGCAACTGACAATCAACTGGATCAGATCGCACGGCTAAACGAATTTGAATTGGTCAACCGACGACTTCAATCGATGCCTTCAAAACATCGCACGCCGTTGATTCTGTTTTACTATTCAGGATTGACGACAAAACAAATTGCATGCCAACTCAATTTAACCGTTGCCGCAACAGAGGGACGACTTCGGCGGGCTCGCGAAAAACTGCGAACCCAACTTCGAACCTCGAGAGAGTTTGATTCCCAAACGGGAGTAATACCACCAGCAAACGGAGCAGCTTTGCTCCTGCTGGGTGGAGCGATCAAATTCAACTCGAACCCGATGCTGATACTGACCACCGTTCAAAAATCCCTTGCTACAAACGCCAGCGTTTCCGTTGGCGCAACAAGTGGAACTTTGAATTTAGGATACAAATTGATGATATGTAAATACGCATGCGCCGCAGGAATCTCAGGCATTCTGGCGTTGGCCGGATGGATGCACTCTGGAGATTTCCAAGACGCTCGGCAAAGCTCAGAAACGGCGCAGATTTTTGTGAATGACTCTGATGCCGATAGTAAAACCGTCCCCAATCAAATCGTTGTTGACTCAGCCGACTGTGACAAAATTCCCATCCTCGGTGACCTGCCGCATATTGGGGGCATATTCTCACGGTCGAATCTGGAACGGCACCACGAATTCGCAGCACTTCACGTTCAGAAGTTCTGTGAAATGATTGGATGCTGCAAAACGGATGAAGATTAAATCTGATATTTAAAAAAGCTAAATCTTAAAAATTGAAAACGGGGGCTTCGCGAAAACGGAGCCCTTTTTTTGATCGATTGAAAACTGAAGTCCGCTCTAACGTTCGGCGTTGCCTTCGTTTGAACCAGCTCGTTTTGAACTGGCTCGTTTGAACTGGCTCGTTTAGCAACCGCGATTGAGGCATTTCGATTCACTAACCAAAGCCAACAAGCGTTTTTAACTGGCTGACACCTGAGTGCCTCGGCACATCAAAATCAAATAGGCCGATGGAGCAAGGTAAAGCGCTAGAATCGTCGCGCCTCCAACGCCGCCAGCAATCGCAACTGCCAAAGGTGGCCAGAACCCGCCGCCGCCCAAAATCAGCGGAGTGAAACCCGCCATCGTTGTAAGCGATGTCGAAACAATATGACGCGTCGCTCGATTCACAACGTTTCGCATGGCAATTCGGTCGCCTCTCGCCGCTGCTTCATCGCTCCTGATCGCAGCCAGAACCACGATCGTGTCGTTGATCGCAACCCCCATCAAACCCATCGTGCCCACGATTGCAGTGAACCCGAACGGATAGCCAAACAACCAAAGTGCCCCCATGCCAAGTCCGATTGAAAGCCCGCCAACGAACCCGACAATCCCAGCGATTCGAAACGAACCAAACGAAAGCACCAACGTGGCGATCATCAGGACAAGCAAAATTCCCACACTCGCCATCAAGTTGGAAACGGCTTCGTCACGTTTAGCCGCCTCGCCACCGTAGGCCAAAACATACCCCGCCGGAACTTCGAAATCTGACTCAGCGAGTCTCTCTTGAAATGCCTTCAATACTGTCGAAGGCAAAACACCGGCTGGAATGAAGGCTTGTAGCTCGTTCATCCTCAGCCCAGCCAAATGCGTGATCGATCCATACTCTGATTCCAAATCAATATCCGCAATAGCAGTGATGGGCACTCCGCGATAATTGTCATCGCCATCCAATCGAACGCCGGAACCGATCACGTCCAGCGAAGCCAAATCTGCGAGGTCACTTCGATTGCGATCGTTCAACCGAACGCGAATCGGCAACTCTTCGGTCGCCTCAATAATGCTCCCGCCAATGGCACCTTCGGTCGATGCGTTTAACTGAAACGCGATGTCCGTCAAATTCAAACCCGCCGCCCTCGCGTTTTCTTCTTTGATTTTGAGTGCAATTTTTGGAAGCACATCTTCGACTTCCGCACGCGTATGAATCACACCTGGCGTGTCTACTAAAATCTGTCTCAGCTCGGAACCAAGCTGCTGCAATCGCTCGAGATCAGGGCCGAATAAACGAATTTCTAACGGAGCATCGAATGGAGGCCCCTGTTCCAACTGCCGAACGAGAACGCGGGCGTGGGCAAATCGCTGATCCACAATCTCTTGCAAATGATGGATCGTCTGGGCCTGATTCTCAGCCGTGGTCAACTGCACCATCGCTTGAGCGTACTGAGAAACGGCAGCACGTCGCGGGATCATGTTGTAATAAAATGCGGGTGCACTTTCGCCAACAAACCAATCGACGCGTTTGACGCTGGGCTCTTCCAGCAACACTTCTCGAATTTGCATGGTCGTAGAAACGGTGCTACTAAGCGAACTTTGAGGAGAAAGCTCCAACTCAATCTGAAGCTGATCACGATCCGAGGGCGGAAAAAACTGCTCCTTTAACGTTGTCGCTTGGATGAACCCAAGCACGGGAAGCGTCATTCCCAAAATCACGCCAAGCACTGGCCTGCGAAAGATAAAATCGAGCGAACGCTGATAAACATTCGCCAATCTTTCGTTTGAAAATCCAACGGCCCACCAACGCTTCACCGCGTGTGGCCCATGCGGATCTGTTCCCAGTCCGCTGATCCGAGCGGAAATTGCGGGAATGATTGTCATCGCCAGAAACAGCGAACTAAAAATCGCGATGATCACATTGATCGCGATAGCGCCCACGAACTCACCGGCCGGTCCCGGCATCAAAGCAATTGGAGCAAACGCGAATGCCGTGGTCAACGTCGAACCAAACAATGGAAGTGCCAAGTGTCGAACGCTCTTGGAGACCGCTTCGGCAGGAGTCGCGCCCGCGCGGAGATTGATCGACATCTCTTCAACGATCACGATCGCGTTGTCAATCAACAACCCCAAAGCAATGATCAATCCCGTCACCGACATTTGATGAATTGGAATCTCCATAAACCGCATCCCGAAAAGCACCATCATTCCGGAGAGGGGCAGGGCGACGGAAACAACCAACGCGCTTCGCCATCCCATGACGATGAAGATCACAGCGAATACTGCCAGCCCGCCCAGCAACAAATTTTGCAGTAGCGTTGAGAGTCTCGTTGAAACGTAATTGTTCTGCGTGAACATTCGATCAAGCGTGATTCCCGCTGGGAGCTGGCTCTCGAATTCATCGAGTGCTTTGGAAATGTCACGCGACCACACATCGATTCGGTAGCTTGGGCGAACATAGCTTCCTAGCACGATCGCACGCTTACCATCAACAAGTGCAAGGCTGTCGGGCGGATTGGCGATTGTTTTCTTGACCGCGGCGATATTGCTTAACCGAACAAATCCGTTGTCGCCTCGGTACCGAATCGGAATGTTCTCAATACGCTGAATCGAATCAAGCTCGCCAGAAACTTCGATCAACATATCCTCGGTACCGCTTCGCAGTTGGCCAGCGGTAACCTTGGAATCGCTTGACGCAATCTGCCTCGAAACATCAGCAACCGTAAGATCGAGGGCAGCTAACTGACTCGAATCAAGCGTCACCAAAACCTCTTCTGATGGCTCGCCAAATCGCTCCGCCTTTTCCGTACCACGAACGCTTTGCAAGCGATCCTCTAATTGCTTCGCCCAACGTTGTAGGATCGCATAATTAACAGGTCCATCTCGATCCCACTCCAATGCAACCAACAACGCGTAGGCCTTGAAATCCATTTCATCAAAACTTGGCTTGAATGCACCGGCAGGAAGTTCACGTTGGACGTCGGACAATCGATCTCGGATTTTTGTCCAAACGCGATCGCCATCGATGATGTCATCACGAAGTTCGATCGCGACGGTGGAAACTCCCTCGCGTGAGGTCGAACGAATCTCTTTGATCTCGTCGATTTCGTTGAGAACGTCTTCGATCTTTTCTGAAACCAGCGTTTCGACTCGCGACGGTTCGGCACCGGGAAAGATCGTATTGATAAACGCGCCGCGCTCAACGAGTTGCGGGTCTTCCATTCGAGGAAGCAGAAAATAAGACGAAAGCCCACTGACCGCGATCAGGCAAATCGCCAACAGCATCAGCCGCGTGTTTCGATAAAAGAAATTGGTCAGGTTCATTTGATTCAATCGTTATCAGTTGCTCAGGATCCTGAACTTGATTACTCGACAGGTACAACCAACTGCCCGTCAGCAATTCGATGGACGCCATTGACCACGATTCGATCTCCGTCTTTGATCGTGCCCTTGGCCAACACTCGGTTGGAATCCGTTTTAAGAACTTCGATATCCTGTTTCGATGTACGAAAGTTTGGCCCAGAAACCTCTGGCTGAATCACCATGACCGACCAAAGCCCACGAACGCCTTTACTGAGCGCCGAGGTTGGAATCCAAAACCCAGACGAATCCACTGAACTTGTGATTTGAAGTTCACAAAGCTGCCCCGATACGACTTTGCCAGACGCTCCCGACTCTAAAGTAAACAAAACCGTCTGCGTTCGCGTGGCCGTGTCGAGCTCTTGAATTTTTGCCGACGCCGTTGCCGCAAAAGGCAGCCCAGCGACAAGCACCTCGTGCTCACTTCCGATCTCGATATCGGCGACGATCGAAACTGGCAAACCAACCCAAGCTTCCAAATGACTTTGCTCAACAAGCTTCACCACTGGAGCGGACGCTTGGGCAATCGTTCCTGGATCGAGGTACCGTTTGGTCACAGTCCCTGAGAACGGCGCAACCAATTTGCTTTTTTCAATCGCGACCTCAATCTCCTTGGCGGCGGCTTCGAGCTGGCGGACATTGGATTTTTGCCCGGCTATTTTTTCCAGCCGAGTGCCAGCGACCAGTTCTGCCAATTGCTCGTTGGAAGCATCCAGCTGTGCCCGGGCTGTCCTTTCAGCAAATCGGGCTTGGTCAAATTCCTCTTGAGAAATCGCGCCACCCTCTTTCAATCTCGTTCGGCGCTTCAAATTCAAAACCGCGTTGTCGTATCGTGATTGATTGGCCGCGACTGTCGCACGGGCGGCTTGGATTTTTTCTTTACGTGGCCCCGTGTTGAGCTCGTCCATCAACGAATTTGCCTGAGCCAATCGAGCCGTTGTCGCGCCTTTTTGTGCTTTTAATGTCTCGGTATCCAATTCTGCGAGGATTTGCCCCTTTTCGACAACGTCACCCTCGTCAACATTCAATGCTTTAATGCGGCCCGATAGCTCAAACCCAAGATCACTTCGATTCCGTGCCCTGATTGTGCCCGTATAAGTTCTCGATTGTTCGATCGAATCAACGAAACTGACTTCCGCAACATTGACTGGCAGCGGTTTTGCCTCAGCCTCAACGTCTGTTCCGCCTACGTTAGAGGGCAAATTGAGAAGCCCCATCGCTCCGCTGAAGTAGGCAGCAACAAGCGATCCAGCAACGACCAATAGAAAAGCTCCAACAAGTTGACGTTTCGTCAATTTATTTTGCCAAGCCCGCGTTTGATTACTCATCGCCAAAAACCTCTTCGCGGATCTTCTTCAGTATTTCTTCTTGGTCATACTCAGGTGAAAGCGGATTCCAATGGTGACCATCAAGCAACGCAGCGGTGCTGTCGCGAACTGTTTGAAAGGGATCGCCTAACCCCACATGAGCCAGAGAATCCGCAGAGAAAACAATCGCATATGCACCTGACGTCATCGACCACAGACCAAATACCAATTGCTCCGGTGTCTGGTTGGCCTTGAGGATTAGATCCCCTGACGCGACAGCATCGCGAACAACTCCCGCCACCACACTCATGCACTGCATTTCGCAGCCTCGAATAACTGACTTTCGTTTTTCCGAGGTTTTTTCCCGCACCGATGCAAGCTCAAGGATTTTTTCGAACTGGAAAAAATCAGGAAACTGTCGGACGAATCGCTCTGCGGCTTCACCAATGGCGACCATTCGGTGGCGAGCACAGCCCTTGAATTGAGCCGCGTTTTGAAACATCGCAACACGCTTGGCAGCATTCTGAATCGCCAGCGCGATGATGATTTCCTCTTTGCATGAAAAATGGTTATAGATCGTGCCTTTGGAATACTGAACTTCTTCAGCGATCCTGTCCATGTTTAACCCGTGATAACCCTCACGGACAATCATGGGTCGCGCGATTTCCAAAATCCGGTTTTCCCGGTCGAGAATTTCTTGTTGCTTCGGTGTTAGAGTTTGCATTTTTCTATTATTGACGGATCGTCAAAAAATGCAACCAAAGTTTACTTTAATTCCGCAAACTGGATGCGTAAAAATGTCCCCAGTAAATACTCAACGAGCCGCCGCACTAAATCGCCCCAATCCAATCTGTCCTTCAAGTACCCCACCAGACAATTCAGAAAAACAACTGTAGCAATGGAGCAAATTCGTTATCCGAATGATGAGCAATTAGTGAGAAGCCGAATATTTAGGTTTGAGGGGTACCCAATCAGCGGAAATAACGACTCCAACGACTTTCGAAGCCATTGTTTCATCGCCGTATAAATACCGTTATCATTTAGCTGACGTACTTAATCGTATTCAATCACCATCAGATTTCTGGCTAGTGTGAGTAGCGGACCGTTCAGATGAGCGAGACAACCTGAGCTTTTGAGTTCAGTCCACCTCGCCCAACACCGCTACAGAAGAATACCAAAAGCAATTTCAGAAACCGAAGCCGTACAAATCGAGGTTTATCGTGGCGTGGATCCAAATTTCTCTTATTGCCCAGCGGGCTGAAGCGGCGGCAGGCGATGGCCCAGACTACACAACCATTGGAATCATTGCCGCGATTGTGGTGTTGGCGATCATTGCCATTGGAATCCTGATCGCAATTCTGACTTACGGAAAACTCTGGTTTCAAGCCTATATGTCTGGTGCGGACGTGAAAATGTCCAGCCTGATTGCGATGGGCTTTCGCAAAGTCCGGCCCGATGTGATCGTCAAAGCCAAAGTCATGGCCCGTCAGGCCGGCTTGGACATCAACCGAAACACTGGCATCGGCACCGAACAGCTAGAGGCCCATTACTTGGCCGGTGGTGACATCATGCGAGTGACCAACTCGATTATCGCAGCCCAGCGAGCCAACATCGATCTGGATTTTGATCGCGCCGCTGCAATTGATCTTGCCGGTCGCGACGTGATGGACGCCGTGCGAACTTCTGTTTATCCCAAAGTCATCGATTGCCCCGATCCACAGCGAAGCGGAAAGAACTTTCTGAGTGCGATGTCCAAAGACGGCGTCGAGCTAAAAATTCGAGCTCGCGTGACTGTGCGTACCAACCTTGAGCAGTTGATCGGCGGAGCCACCGAAGACACCGTCATCGCCCGCGTTGGCGAGTCGATCATTTCATCGATCGGATCGTCTGAGAAACACCAACATGTTCTGGAAAACCCAGATCGAATTTCGCGAGCCGTTTTGGAACGTGGCCTGGACGCGCACACGGCTTTTGAAATCGTCTCGATCGACATCGCCGACATTGACGTCGGAGAGAACATTGGTGCGAGACTTCAAGCCGATCAAGCCGAAGCCGACACCCGCGTAGCTCAGGCTGCGGCTGAGAAACGTCGTGCCGACGCGATCGCCAAAGAACAGGAAATGAAAGCCGACGTTGCGAAACAACGAGCTCAACTAGTATTAGCCGAAGCCGAAGTTCCTCAAGCAATGGCAAGCGCGTTCCGTGAGGGCAACCTGCGGGCGAGTGCGAATAACTAATTCATCCGTCGAGTTAAAACTCTCGTTCGAAGTGGATCTGATTTGAACCACGGGATACGAAAACAAGAAAGTAAGATTTGGCTTTCGGTTTTCAGTGTCTTCCGTGGTTTCTTTTTTACTGCTGCTAGATAACGCTGAATTGACTTGCTGCGCCTGTACTACTCAAAAGCAATGCCCAATGCCTTAGTTTAGGTTCACATCTGCCATCGAAGATGATTGGCAACCAAAGACCTATTGATTCTTCGCAAGGTCTTTGGTCATCAACTGATTGTACACTTTGACAAACTCGATCATCGGTTGCGAAACAATGCAACCGCCCGCCACCACGATAGGCAATCCTGATTTTTCGTCAATTCGAAACTGGTTACTTGCTCCTTTTCCGTAAGAAAGAACTCGCTTGAAACCGAGCTTGGAATCTGATTCGTAGTGCAGCTTGGCCATCGCGACTACGTCCACTTCGACCATATGTCAGCCGAAGCAATTTCCGAACGCATACGGATAATTATCCGGTCCTGTATGGCAAACACGGTCTGCGATGAAAACCATTAGAGAAATTCCCAGCGCTTTCATTGGTAAATCGAAAATTCAAAAAGGCGATCCGATCTAGGACAAAACTCCACGACAACCACCGGCTTGTAATTCACAAATTTGCACTTTTCGGGACAACCGTTTCAAACCTGCCCTAGTCTGATCGCGGATGCAATGAAGTAAGCTAATCAGCTTCGTGATATGAAAGATTCTTTGGTTGTATATCGTGTTTCTCGAGCAGTGCGAGACATTGATGTCATCTGAATGACGCTACTTGCTTGCCACACATGAACAGTCTGGGCCGCAGGTTGATCGACAACCGGGTTACTTCCCCCTTCAGTCGAGCCGACAATCATCGCCCAAGACAGGGCAATCGTGAACGTCGCTAAATCCACCTTACCGGCGTTACAACTGCCGCGCCGATCCCTAAACAACTGAGCATTCGTGCCGTCAATAAGCCATCACAAAGCCGAATTTCGAGGAGGCTGGCCCGCGCGAAAAAGGATGAACCTTCGCGTGAAAACTGCGTCTAAAGCAACTGATATCGTAAAACGTTGGCTTGGCTGCATTGGTAAGCCTGAGAACGTTAAAGAATCCCGTCCAAAATGGCGATATTCTCAATCTGTA
>JBGCDK010000012.1:0-3078 GCA_045105295.1 Mariniblastus sp. | reverse complement strand
TCTCGATCAAGTTTGGACAGAGCTCGGCAGTGATGATGCCGCGATTTCCCTGAGTGCCACGAATCGACTTTCTCATGCGATAAAAAACAAACCTGAGATCCTGACGGAGCTTAAAGATCGGCTGGGGGTAAATCACGTTGCTGACGACGATCAGGCCGACAAGTTGATTGAAGATCTGGATGCGCCAAAATTCATTGTGCGAGAGAAGGCCACGGCGACTTTGAAGTCGATGGTCGAGCGTATTCGACCGATTTTGGAACGCCGGCTAGAAAAGAGTTCCCAAGAAGCCAAATGGCGAATCAATCAAATTCTCAGCATCAACGATTCAAAGCCGGAGATCATGACGGCGATTGGTCGCAGGACCCACCGGATCGTTTTGGCTCTTGAGCTTTGTGGAAACGAAAATGCGTTGGAGACGCTGAAGATCCTTGCGCGACGCTCAAGGAACCCGAGCATGGTGCAATTAGCAAATGAGGCGATGGTTCGGCTCTAGGGGAGGGCTGAGTCTTCGGGCTGATGGGTGTTTTGTTCACTCTGGTTTGAATTGCCGTAACTTGTGATCATTCTGGCGGTGTGGGGATTGGATCCGATTTTCCCTTCTTTTCCGGCCAGCCACACACGATCTAGACCAATAGGGTTTTCCGTCGAAGAGACTGACGTCGGAATTTCTATTAAGTGTTAAAGTTGCGTTAATATCGCGATTGAATGGTTGAACTAGGCTGAGTTTGCGGCCAAAATGCCGGTTCATCGGGACAACATCATCGTCTCTTCCTAACTTGGAGCTACTTCATGAAGAAATTTATCTGGGCATTGGCCCTCTGTTTTGCTTGTGGAAATTTTGCCCAAGCTGATTTGGTTATCACCGAGTTCATGGCTGATTCATTCGCCGTACCTGACGAAGAAGGTGAGTATTTCGAATTATACAACTCTGGCCCTTCCGCAATTGATGTTGGTGACTTGACTATCAGGGATGATGGAAGCGATTCGTTAGATTTGACCTCGTTCGCTGGTACATTTATCAGCGCTGGAGATTTCCTTGTGTTTGGAAATGAGCCTACTGCTAACGCCGCTCACGTTGATGTCGATTATTCGAGTATCGGCAACTTTACTCTTGCGAATGGTGCTGACGAAATCGTCATCCTGAACACAGCTACATCAACTGAGCTTGCTCGATTGAACTACAATAACGGCGATGCACCCGGTGATGGAATAGCAAACGTTTTGAACGACATTGCTAATGCAACTGGTGGCGTTACTCTATTCTTGGATTACTCAGGTGAAATCGCGGCTAACAACACATTGGCAAATGGCGATATTGGTTCGCCGGGTGTTGCCGGGTCAACAAACATTAGTTCAGTTCCAGAGCCAACGATGGCAGTTCTATTCAGTCTTGCGGGACTTGGACTTTGCGTTGTTCGTCGTCGCTCATAACCACTCGCTGGTTTAAGCTAACGAAACAAGGAAACCGCCTCTTCATTGAGGCGGTTTTTTTTTGCGCTGTTGTAGCTGGACTCGCAAGAATTCGGGCAGCCAAACGAGACGCGCCCGAATTGTTGCCAATCCGGCTACGAGGGAGTTTCCAAACGTATGCTAAACCCATAACTGAAAACTGCCTAACCCTCGCAGTCGCTGCCTTTGGCTTTGTGCATTCGTCCTTCAGGATGAGTTCCCGGGCCATCTTCCGAGTAGAACTTCTCGACTGCGGATTCCCATTCGCTGCGATTCTTCACTTTGACAAACGCACTGCGGACTTCGTTGTGCTTGGGATGCAGGATTGAATACTTGATGCCGAACTTTCGCATCAACTGCCCTACCCTGCTCTCGCCGTACACCGATTCAGCCAAACGGAAATGCTCTAGCAACACATCGCGCTGTTCGTGAAGTGTCGGTGGTTCAGGCATTGGCTTGCCCGCAGCGATCGCTCGCGTTTGGTTGAAGATCCAGGGGTTTCCGATTGCTCCACGAGCAACCGTAACGCCGTCGACTCCGGTTTGAGCAATCATGTCGAGGCAATCTTGCGGCGTGAACAAGTCGCCCGAACCGAGAAGAATTTTATCGCCGAGGTGATCTTTGACTTCTTTGAGAAACTCCCAGCGGCTTGGTCCGACGTAACGCTGCTTCACCGTTCGACCGTGAACGCAAACACCAGCCACGCCGATTTCAAACGCACCGTCGAGAATCTCGAAGAACTGATCGCGGCTCTCGGTCGAGTCATCGATCCCGCGTCGCATTTTGACGGTCACTGGAATCTCTGAAGGAACATTGTCGCGAGTTCGTTTAATGATCTCGAGTGCAACAGACGGTTGGCTCAAGTGAAAACCACCGCGGCATCGCCCAAGCACTTTTTTGACAGGACATCCGAAGTTGATATCGATAATGTCGAAGCCGGCTTCCACCAGCTTCATCGCTCCAGCAGCAAACTGTTCAGGCTCGGCGCCCATCAGCTGACCGCCGACAGGTTTCTCTTCGTCAGAGATATGTAAAAAGTGGCTGGTTCGTTTCCGCTCTTTCAACTTCACCAGAAACTCGTCCAGCATCACTTCACAGATCGTGTAGGGTGCTCCAAGTCGCCGGGCGATGACACGCATCGGCCAGTCGCTGTATCCCGAAAGCGCGGCCTGCACGACAGGAAAGCCAATCTTCAGATTGCCAATTTGCAGGGGTTTAAGGTCAGTTTTTGTCTCGATGGTTGACACGCGTTGCAGGACAGCCAAGTTGGTCTGTTTTAAGGGTGAAGTTTCGGCTAGCGTACAAGTTGTCTTTTTGGGCGATTCAGCAAACCATAACCCGAAGCGTAAGCGAGGTACCAGCTGCACCTCGCTTACGCGTCGGGTTGGGAAACCTACTCTTCACGAATTATAAATGCTCGACCAGCTTTTTGGCATCCTGATTACGTACTGGCCTTTTTGGGTCGGCGTCGCGGTTTTCGCAGCCATATTTATGCTGCTGCGGATGTACTCAGGCTCCGGACGCATGCCGTACTTTAAACGGCCGTCGTTGGTGACCAAGAACGAACTGCGTTTCTATAAGTCGCTGCACAAAGCAGTTTTGGACGATTTCGAAATCTTCGCAATGGTT
>JBGCDK010000011.1:0-137174 GCA_045105295.1 Mariniblastus sp. | reverse complement strand
CTTATTTATGGTTTTTATTTTTGTGTTGTCTTTTGTGTGATGATTTTTTGTGTGTCAGTAGTTGTGTATTTGTGTTACGGTGCTTCGGTAGGTGTGGTTTCGGTGGATGGAGCCTCCGCAGAAGGAGTTTCGGTGGTCGATGATTCTATAGTCGGTGTTTCTGAATCGTTTGGCATATGAAGACTTGGCTTTTTCGTTGTCGGGAAGTTTAGTTTGTGTGGTGGTCGTGCAAATTTTGGTTTGCTTAAACCGTCGCTGGCAGGTCAAAAGTTAACGTGATCTTTGTGTCTGAGAACCCAAAAAAACTTTTTTTAAGCAGCGGTTTTTTCGAAGCCCCAACCTAACACGAGAACCCCGAGTAAGCCGCCCTTTTTGTTCCAAAGATGAGGAGAGAGTTGCCGTGAGTTGATAAAGCTCACGGGATGTGATGATTAATCCACGCGCCGATAGGCGTGGAAAACCTGTTGAGTGTTGAGCCAACTGTTTGTGGTTGGTGGTAGTTGGCGATTCTCGAGATCGAAACTTAATTTTTCGGACGATTCGAAGTCGTGGTTGGCGCTTGAGATTTGAAACACGGTTTTTCTACGGTTTTCGCACCGATCGTGGGGGCGTTGCCACAAAAGAGGACTCGCCGGTAGCACGAGTTATTGATTGAAGGCGGAGAAGTATTTTGCAAAGGGAGCCCGCGGAGATTTAACTCACTTAACTCCACAAGAGCCACACTCCGCTGCGTCCAAATTTGGCTCAAAAAACTGACGCAAAGCCAGTGATCACACCGCCATTGGGAAGGTTACTTTTTGCCGATCATTAGCAAGTACTGCACGATCGTTTCTTTGTCGTTCTCGCCCAATAAATTGAAATGCTTATTGACCGCTTCAATTTCTGGGCCGGCCAATTCTTGGGTCACCAAAGCGGAGTCCATCAGCTGTGCCGAAGTCGAATCTGCCGTCACGGCACTCGATAGAACAGGCATCACGAACTTGCGAACGCTCGTGCCTTCGTCGGACGAGAGGTCCTTGATTGCCTTTTGCATTTTTTGCACAGTCGAAACGATGTGAATCGCTTCAAAATCTTTTGATTCTTTGTCAGTGCTTCGTTGAAATGGGATCGAGTGTTTTGCGAAAACTGTTGCTACTAATTCAATCGCGTTGTCTGGTGATTCTGACTCAATCCACAAGAGCTCGTTAATACCTGAATTCTGCGAAAGGAACTTGAGTTCGCCGATTGGTTTGGATTCGTTTCCGCTCCCTTCGACGCGGCTGTTCAATAGCAGTGCATTCGGGACAGGAGGTCGAGCTGTTGCTAGGTTTGCGCCTGGCTCCGGCGGTGTAACCGATTCGGTTTTGTTTTCGCTAGGCTCAACGGACGCCGTTGCGGGTGGTTCGACAAACGAAGGAAATACAAACAGTGTTAGTAGTAGCATCGCTGCAAGTGCGCCAATCAAAGCCAAACCAGCGATTTTGCTTTGCGGCTGGTTGGCTGCAGATGCGTGGGCCAAAGTGAGGCTTGGGGCGAAATTATCTGCATCAGACACATTGGCATTCAATGCGGGAAGGGACGCCGAGCCAGTCGTTTTGACATCAATGGCTTTGGCATCAATCGCATTGAGGACCCGAGTTGCAAAACCACTGTCCAGTTGATATCGCGGCATTGAACGCAACAAGCCACCATTTTCTTTCCATTGATCGACCAATTGAACATACTCCGGATTGCTGGCCAGCAAGGATTCTGCCTTAGCGCGGTCGGCCGCATCCAGCTCACCATCAAGGTAAGCGATCAGCAGTTGTTCGCGTGGTTCGTTATTTAAGGCGTCTGACATGGTGGGTGGCGATTCTAATTTTCGTGATGTCTCATTTGTTATTCATGATCGCTTCAAGATGATCCCGAAGATGGCTTCGGGCTCGATGCAATCGGCTTCTTACCGTTCCGATTGGCAAATCGAGAATCTCTGATATCGCGTCATAATCAAGATCGTCCATTTCTCGCAAAACCAAAATCGAGCGATGCTCATGTGAAAGTCGATTCATGGCTTGGTTCAACTGGACGGCTTGTTCCTGTTGTTGGATTCGGTTGTCTGGAGCAGGCCCTTGATCGGGGAAATCTAAACGTGCCGTGTCGTCTTTTCCGTCGAGCGAAACAGTGTGTCTTCGACGACGCAATCGAGTGATGGCAACGTTGTAGGCGATCCGATACAGCCAAGTGAAAAAGGCACTGTTGCCTTTGAAGGAACTTAGCTTGGTAAATGCCAAAACAAACGCATCCTGAACGACGTCCTCGGCTTCTTGTTCGTTTCGCAAAATCTGAACCATGCCGTTGTATAGGCGGTCCTGATATTTGCGAATCAAATGACCAAATGCTTCTTTCGTACCGTCAAGTGTTTGACGAATAAGTTCTTGGTCACTTTGATTAGCCATCGACTCGTTCATCTGTCTGACGTTGCCGTTCCCATTTAGTTCCCCAGGTTTTTAGCATCCTACTTTGTCCGCATTTTTCAGGCGAAATCGCCTGTCGCGCTATCATTGTAGTCGCTAATGCTGGCACAATCATAACCAAAATTTTGGCACATGATCGAATTGGGTGTGAGAAAAATTTTAAGCCAGCGATGGAGGCGTGGCTTTGGATCCGTAGGCTCGAGTATAGAAAAAGAATGCGAGCCCAGCGGCAATGGTCAAAATGCTGACCCATTGAGAGATCGTCAGCGTTGTCCCGAATTGGCCAAACTCATCCTGGCGAATGAGTTCCATCAAAAATCTTCCAATCGAATAGAAAATCAACATTAGTGCAAAAACTTCACCATCCGTTTTTCGAACCGTCCAATAAAACCAAAGCACCAGACACAACAGCCCGGCGTTGATCGCACTGTAGATCTGAGTCGGGTAGGTGCTGAGTGAACGGTCCGGTAGTTCGTCAATTGGTAGCATCATTCTTGCTTGGCGGTCACTCTCGATATAGCTGACAAATTCGTTGCCGTTTCTGGGGACATAATCAGGGGTTTGTTTTCTGAACCGAATGTATTGATCCCCGGGTGTTTGGATGGCGATCTTGTCGCCGACCTTGATTCCCAATTCGTCTGCTTTGCTCCCCTGCTCTACCGATTCGACAAGCAGTGGAAACGCTGCTTTTTTGTCGTCCAGTTTTCTGGCTTTGATGCCCAGAAGATCACCTTCGGTTAGTTGCCGCATATAGGGTGCCGAGCCGGCAGGAAAAGTGACGCTTGGAAGCGGAGCGTCGCAAACTCCACCGAAGCAGCATCCGTTCATCAAACAGCCAATGCGACCAATCGCTAAACCCAGAACCATGCCGGGCGCGAGTAGATCCGCAGTTCGTCCAAAGGGTAGTCGATTTATTTTTAGATAGACGAATGCGGCGATGACGCCGCCGATCAAACTGCCGTAAACGACGAGGCCGCCTTTGGTCATGTCAGCCATCGCGATAACGAGCTCAGTAAAGGATAGCCCTTCGTTGAAAAACTCATCCCGTTTTTGAAGGACGTAGAATAGTCTCGCTCCAAAAATTCCGACAACCATCATCCAAAAGCAAAGCCCAAGGATTTGGTCGGTCGTAAGATTGACCTGTCGGCAGCGGCTGAGGACCAGCGAAACGCCTGACGTGATCGCGAGTAGGAGAAACAGTCCATAACCACGAACGGCTAGACCTTGTTTAATGTACGGTCCGGTTGGATCGTCAGGGTTGATTCCGTCGACTTCGAGGTGAGGCACAACAAAAGCAAGAACGATCGCGATGATGCCGTAAACAGGAAGAAAGCTCCATGTCTCGTTCGCGTTTCCATGTCGTTTGAAAAGGAAAGCGAGAACGAGTGCGCCGATGATCAACCATGCGATCAGCAACGGGCCCTCGAAAAGAAAATGAGGGATGAAAATCAAAGTCTGCCGCATGACACAATTTCTACGAAAGGAACAATTAAATGCCGTGTTATCGTGGCAGTCTACAGGTTTTTTGGCAAGCGTGATTCTCTGGTGTGTTGATAGTGGGAAATCGTCAGTCGCGTTGACGATCCCCGTTTCTACATCCAGTGTTCGTTTGAGGTGCGCTTTTAAAGACCCTTGCGAGCTCCATTCGATGAAGTTTGTCACGTTTAGGTTTGGGCGATGACCTGTTGCCGCTGGAATCAAAGACTTCTCGCGATGTTCAGGAGCTTTAACCAAGATCTAGTGCGCGCGATGGTAGCGCTGGATGCCTGGAAGCTCACGCTGGAAACACGCGGTTATCAATCAATCGAGTCTTGCCTACGTGGGCTGCGATCAGCGCGACGGCGGGGAGCTCAATCGGGTCGCTTGTCGCCAGTGTTTCTGGGTGGGCGATGGTGGCATAGTCGATACTCTCAACGCCGGCGTCAATTAGCATTTGACGCATCTCGGTGATGATCTCAAAACCGTCTCGTTGGCCACCGTGTATTTGCTCTTCGACGTGATCGAGCGTTTTGGACAGTGACAACGCGATTTCACGTTCTTCGGTTGAGAGGTAGACATTGCGAGAGCTAAGTGCCAGTCCGTCAGCATCGCGCACTATTGGACAAACGCAGATTTCAACTGGCACGTTGAGATCGGCAACCATCTGCTTGATCACCATGGCTTGTTGAAAATCCTTCTGCCCGAAAAATGCTTTGTCGGCTTGGGTAAGGTTAAGAAGCTTTAGCACGACGGTTGCGACGCCGACAAAATGGGTGGGGCGAAACTCGCCTTCGAGTTTTTTGGAAACCGCCGGAGGTGTAACGTTGGTTGAGAATCCCGCCGGATACATTTCGGATCGAGGTGGCGCGAAAACATAATCAACCCCCAACGACTCCAGCAGGCCAACATCGGCTTCAAGATTTGCTGGGTATTTGTCGAGGTCTTCTCCAGCAGCGAACTGAGTTGGGTTAAGGAAAATGGTTGCGATTGTTTTGTCGGTTTGAGCAACTGATGCCCGAGCGAGACTCAAGTGACCTTCGTGTAGTGCGCCCATTGTTGGCACAACGCCAATGGATTGGTTTGAGGTTTTTAACTCGCCAACAATTTGAATCAGGCTTTCACGAGTCTTCAGAATTTCAACAGACAAATCAAACTTTCTAGCTAGGTGTCTTTGGGCGTTGCAACTTTTTAAGTTCAACAAGCTGCGCAATCAGAGTGTCAATAAATTGGCACCGCATCGGTCGGAAAAACGAGCGGTGCTTAGAGGCGGATATTTTTACCGAAAACTTAGATGTTCTCTATCCGAGGTTCAATTCGAACGTTTCTAAGGCGGGATTGGGTTGGGTTCCCGCAACTGGCAGCTTTTTTAGCCTCAACAACTCGATTAGCGGTCATAATATCATGTATATTCCATCATCTCTGAAAACGATTGCCCAGCCGAGTGGAAAAATGAGTGAAGCCCACCCGAAACCTACCAATACTCCCCAGCCTGCGAAATCTAAATCTAAATCCAAGACTCAAATTGAGGAGGATGATGAAGGCGGCAACCGATTCGTAATTTTTAACGTCATGCCAAGCTGGCTGGTTAGTTTTATCACTCACATTGCTGTGATCGTTGTTCTTGCGATCGTCATCATGCCGTCAACCAAAATCCCCTCCGTGGCGTTGGAAACGTCTGATCAAACGGTGGAAGCCGCTGAGTCGATCGATATGAATCTCGATTTTGAATTGGACGCCGAGACCTCACTCGATGAAGCTTCGGATATGCCGGAAGATAATATGTCCGACGTCGCCGATAGTATGGACGAAGTCGAAGCACTTCCTGAAGAGCAGTTCGAGATGGGCGATCTAATGGCGGCCGATCAAGCATTCGATTCCGAAGACATGGGAATGCTTGGTGATTCAGATTTGGTCGAAGAAACGGGCGGCCGATCAGGTGACTCAAAAAAGCGAATGATGAAAAAGTACGGAGCGACTGCTGCGTCTGAAGAAGCTGTTGCATTGGCTCTGAAATGGATCGCCAGGCATCAGTTACCAGATGGCGGCTGGAGCCTCGATCATCGAATTGGGCCAGGGAACTTTCGCACTAGTCCTAACCCGGGAACACTTTCCGAGGCTCGTAACGGCGCAACAGCACTTGCTTTGCTACCGTTCCTTGGCGCAGGGAGTACTCACCAAACAGGCGAATACAAAGACGTCGTTCGAAACGGACTGGATTTTCTGATGCGACGAGCCAAGGGCGGTGGCCGTGGTGTTTCGTATCTTGAGCCCGGTGGAACCATGTATTCGCATGGCCTGGTTTCAATCGTTTTTTGTGAAGCCTACGGAATGACGAAAGATCCAGAATTGGGAAAATTCGCGCAAGCGACTGTTTGGTATATCGAGGATGCTCAAGACCCATCAGGCGGCGGATGGCGATATGCTCCTCGGCAACGGGGTGACACTTCGGCTGTTGGCTGGCAATTGATGGCTTTGAAGAGCGGAAAAATCACCGGGCTCGATATTCGCAAACGCACTTATCAGCTGGCCGAAAAATTTCTCGACAGCGTGTCTCACACCGAGGGAGCCTACTACGGTTACGCCGATCCACCGCCTGCAAATTACAAACCTGCCAACGCACAAACGGCCGTTGGATTGCTTTGTCGAATGTACATGGGCTGGGACAAAAACATGCCCGGACTTGTCGAAGGCATGAACGCGATTGCAGAGAAAGGTCCCAGTATCAATGCTTCTGCTGACATGTATTACAACTATTACGCGACCCAAGCTATGAAGCACATGGGCGGAAAAGATTGGGATCAGTGGAACAAAAAGATGCGGGACTTTTTGGTCAAATCACAATCCAAAGATGGCAACTCAATCGGTAGTTGGCACTTTGGTGAATCGCACACACCGATGAAGGGCGGTCGTCTCTACACGACTTCATTAGCCTGCATGACGCTGGAAGTTTACTATCGGTACCTGCCCTTGTACGGCGACAAGGCATCGAATGCTGAGTTTCCCCTGGAGTGATTTTTTCGTTGCCAGTTGGTCAAGATTTCAGTTGGCACGATTTAGTTTACAGGGCAGTTGTCGGTTTGCCTTTGATGCTCGGCTGGAAGTTGTTTACCAGCGGAACAGGCAAGCTCCCCAAGTTAGCCCCGCGCCAAAACCAACCATCAACACATTCATACCTTGCTCGATGCGCCCTTGCTGAATGGCTTCGGCAATCGAAATTGGAATGCTGGCCGCTGAAGTGTTTCCGTAGCGGTCGAGATTGACAAACACTTTCTTTGGGTCGATTCCCAGTTCATCAACGGCCGCGTCGATGATGCGAATGTTGGCCTGGTGCGGAATGAATAGGTCGATGTCCTCTAGTGACAACGAAGCTTTGGCTAACATCTCTTCCACGATTTCAGGAACAAGCCGGACGGCCCATTTGAAAACGGCTCGCCCGTCCATTTCCAAAAACTGTTTCCCTTCATCAAGAACCTGTTGGCAAAACGGCTTTCGCGAGCCGCCACCTGGTGCCAATAACGCTTTACCGAGTTTGCCCTCGGAAGCAAGTCGGTGGGCCAGAATGCCAGAGGCTTTTTGTGGATCTGATTCCGTGTCAGCCGAAATTAAAACGGCTCCCGCACCATCCCCAAACAAAGGGTAGGTTTTCTTGTCTTGCGGATTCATCAAGATCGTCAACGTCTCGGCGCCGATGATCAAAGCATTTCGAGCACAGCCAGATTTCACAAATTGACTGGCCGTGACGAGACCGTAGATGAATCCGGAGCATGCCGCATTCAAATCAAATGCCGACGCGTTGCAGCCTAAGTGTGCCTGGACGATACACGCCGTCGATGGAGTTACGTAATCTGGTGTTACTGTGGCCACGATGATCAAGTCGACTTCGCTCGGATCAACGTCGGCATTTTTGAGGCACTGATCAGCGGCTCGGATGGCCATGTCGCTGGTGGCTTCTCCTTCGGCAACGTGGTGCCGAGCCATGATCCCGGTTCGCTGAACAATCCAGTCGGAGTCATAGCCGAGGTTCGCGAGATCTTCGTTGCGAACAAGCTTGGAGCCGGGGCTGTGGCCGGCAGCGAGAATTTTTATGCCGGAAATTGCAGAACGTAGGGGGGTTGGTTTTTTGATTCGTTTGACCCTGCCAACAAAGACAGTTCGCTCAACATCCTCGACTGGCAACGGCGGACGAGGGAATGTCGGCTTATTCGCGTACGGCATTTTAGAGTGGGCCAGCATTGCGAGCGATACAGCTCTAGTTTTGGAGAAAGCAATCGTTGGGGATGCATTAAAAGGACCGTAGTTACTAACACAAATCGCTTCGTCGTCCGAGATCAGAATTTAGTAGACCTGATAGCAAACCGATCACCAAACAAAAATTGGGAATGATTTGCAAATGTTCCAACTAGATTTGCCAACAGATTTTACACAGGGGCTAAAAACTCGTTTTGAACAAATCAAATTGCCTGACGTAATTCTCCTGTTACACCCAGCTTAAACATCTCAGCTTGTTGAAATAGGCTAGATTCCGTGAGTAAGGACAGTTTTTCCGAACTAATACCCCTCTTTGTGGGGTGTCAAAACTGCACAAATTCGATAAATTGGGTGCTGACATAACGGATGATGATTCTCTATATACCCTGTTCTTTGAAAAAGTGAAAAACGCATGAGCCTACTGGCAATCGTATATCATTTGGTTCCCGAAGCCCCAATTCTGGTCGCATACAATCGGGAAGAACCTTTAGACCGCAACTGCCCTGCCCCTTCAATTCAATCAGGAAAGCCCCGCATACTCGCCAGTATTGATCAGCATACTGGCGGGACTTATTTGGGAATGAACCAACACGGGATGTTTGTGGGTGTTGTTCGCCGAAAAAAGTATGAAACTGTAATGAGTCCGCGTTCCAGAGGCGCCTTAGCTCGCGAAATGCTGAAATGCAATTCTGCTCAACATGCCGTTGATTTGGCTTTGGAAGAGCTTCACTCTGGGCAATACGGCGGAGCCAACTTTTGCGTGGCCGACCCGGATTCTGGGTGGGTTATTCATTCAGGCAACGAAACGGATGTGACTGAGCTTCAGCAAGGTCTTTGCATCGTTGGTGATCGTGACATGAATGATTCACGAGATGAGCGTGGCAAGATGGCTCAGCGGCTTTTGACACTTCAAACGCTGGATTCACCGGTTAAGTTTTTGGCAATTGCGAGCAAGGTATTGGCTCGCACGGGGACTTCTCCTGGACGACCTAGCATGGTTGTTAAAGAGAAGGACTATGGCACAGTAAGTTCAACGCTTATCTCGCTTGGCAAGAAACCACGCGATGCCATTTACCAGTACTCCAATGGCTCGCCGGATCAGTCAAAGTTTGAGGACTACTCGCCCTTGTTGCGGGATATTCTCAGCCGTGGTTTGCGAGAAGCTCGCAGTAAATCTGCAGAAGCAACTTAAGCTTCCACCTAGAAAAGATCTGCCAAACAACTCTTTCGAAAAAAGGGCGACCCACATGGGACGCCCTTTTTTGATTTGATGGTTCGCCACTGGCAATCGCCAGCATTAAGAATATTAGACCTAGAGGGCCTCGGTCAGATCGTTTGCTGTATTAGCCTTAAAGCTTAATTGAGAGCTGGCTTGGTTCCTTTCGGCAAACCCTTCGTGGCAGTTCCCAATTTTGAACGCGAAATTTTGAACGCCTCAGCTAACCGGGGTCGGCAGGATTTCCATTCGCTTGGTTGGCTCTTCGGTTTTACCTCCACAGTGTTGCCACCGCAAAAGTGACTATTTTTCGGCGGCGATAACCTTCGCACGAATGATCGCGACGATATTGTGCTTCTGCTTTGTTTTTTTCCCGCCGTTGGTGATTTCTTTCGTTTCGCTATGGTACGGATCCACGACCAATGCGTTCTCTCCGCTGATAGTCGCGTTCAAGTCGATTTGACGAACTTGATGAATGGGAGTCTGTACCGACAATCCAGACGCAGCGGTTGGGCTTTTTAAATTAAGCGATCCACCATCCATCACCTTGGCAAACGCGATCGAGCATTCAAGTCGAATTTTATCATCAATCGGCGTCGCGTTGGCTCGGAAGAATCTGCCCCGCTCGAGTTGTTGCATGATTGGCTGTGTCATTGTGCCTTGAGTGCTTACTTTTTGCTCGACGCCGACAACGAAGTTTTGCACTGAACCATTTTGAAAAATTCCGTCCAATCCTGGCAATGAAACCAATGTTGGCGCTACGATAATTCCGCAATTGGATCGACTTTTAACCAGCTTTTTAAATCGCTCGTAGCCATCCTGATTCATCTGTCCAATCGTGACGGGGAGGCTTTTCGAAGTTCGCAAACTCGAAGCGACTTCGTAAGGGCTGTCTTGAATTTTCTCTGGCATCTGTTGGACGACCTGCGGGATCCCGCCGGAGAGTTGTTTGATCGAATCTTCAATCATGAACTTTCGAGATTCAAACTTAATCGTGTCGTCGAGATACATGTATTCGACTTCGATGACGACGGTTTGCTTGCCAAGTTCAAAACTCTTGATGCGAGCCGGTAGCGATTTGAAATACTCGGGTGTTGCGGTGACTTCGAAGCGATTACCACCAAGCTGTTTGAATCGTGGGTTGGACCGATCTGCGTTGTTCTTTAAAGACTTCATGCCGCCGAGATACTCGAGAGCTTCCAGCAGTGATTCTTTCGGAGTAACTTTTTTCAGATCGGCGTAGCAGGCCACGGCTAATCCAATGTCTACTGTTTGGGTTTCCAGTTCCAGCGACCCTCGATCCCCGAGCATTTGTTGGATTTTAAAGCTCGCATCCAGTGGAGATTCCACGTAAAGCGGTTGAGATTTTCTTGCTAGGTCACCGCTGGTGAATGTCTGTATCAGTGGCTGACCACCGGAGTGATAGTGCTGACCAATCGCCTGAAGTGGCTGCCCAGTGATGTGGCCATTTGTTGGGTTCAGGTTCTGTGGTGAGCTTTGTGCGAAAATCGTTGGTGAAACGAAGGCCATCGCAATCAACACAGGTAGTAAAATTCGAGTTTTCATGAGAAGCTCCCAAGCAAGATAAGTGACACCGATATCGCCAGATCTGAAAGATTTCCTAACAGGGTTGAGTAGGCAGTACGGAAAATCCTGATCAACGTCAATAGAAGCTGCTGGCTGGGGAATGGTTTGGAGAGGTGACGAGTGGGAGAAAACATGGCAAACGTTGTATGATAAAGGGCTCCCATCTCCGTTTTTGTCTCAGAGCATTCGATGTCTGAAAATCATCAAGGCAAACTTCCCAAGTCCAAGGAAAGCATTCGGGCGTCGCTCAATGCGATATCAAAAGACGCTGGAGTCGTAAGAGAGTCTGGCCCCATGAAGGATGGGTTTGCTGCCGATTACCAAATCACGGCTGGCACGTTTCACGCTCGGGACAACGCGCGGCGGTATCAAAACTTGCTAACGAAAAAAGGCTTGTTTTCAAAGTTGCATAGCAGTCGTCACGGTTGCGTGGTGATGGTCGATGCGGAAGATAGTCAGATGGCTGCGGAGTTGTATGCGATTCACAAAAAAGAACATCCTGACTTTGTTCCATTGGCGAACTCTCGTCGATTCGATTACTTAATCTTCGGAAGCATTATTTCGCTCACGATTGGATTTGCGATTCTTGGCGAGGATTTCGGTAACCCGGTCGCGCATCTTTTGTTCGCCACCTTTCTTGCAATTGGGGCGTCGATGGGCCACTTGTTTGATCGATTGAAGGGCGTATTTCGAAGTACAGGAAAGCTACGAATTGGAGTATGGGAGTTTTTAATTATCGCAACTTTGCCAGCCCTGTTTACCTTGCTATTTAGTTTTCTGCCCAAAGTCATCATGGGCCAATAATCGGAATTGGTTTTAGTTTGTGTTTTGAAAAACGTGGGGTTCACAACCGAGAGTCGCTAGGTACGCCCGAGAAATTTTCGGTGTGCGCACGAAAAAAGCCTTCGGCTCGATGTCGAAGGCTTTTTAGTTTCTGATTGTCGGTGCGGCAAATTTGTTTGCCTGTTCAGCTGTGTAAGCGAAAGGTCGCGTTGCCAAGATCGATTTTGTTCGACCCTCTGAGCTTGCGATCAGTATCGCTGAGGTTTCTCAGAGCTGAACTAGCTTTTAGCGTACGCTTCTTTTGCTGGAGAAACCTCACCCATCGATTCGCTGCTGACTCGCGCAAATCGCTCTTTGCTGCCATCGGGTAGGTAGCGGTAACCGATGCGTGTCGGCTTTTGTGTTTTTGGGCAAAGGGCCATGACTTTGCAAACGCGAATTGGAGATTCGCGATGTAGTCGACCACCTTGAGGGTTCTTTTGACTTGGCTTTACGTGCTTGTAAACCAAGTTGACGCCTTCCACGATGACCATTTGTTTTCTGTGGTCAACCGAGATGACTTTGCCAGTGACGGATTTGTCTTTGCCGCTGATGACTTTAACTGTATCGCCGTTATGAATCTTCATTTCTCTCGCCATTTCTTGTCTGTGGAATCGCGGAGTTTCTGATATTTACCCTGAATTGTCAAGGCTTAATGAGAATTTGGATCCTGAGAGATCCGTTCCGCTTTCAGTTTGTTTTCTCGTCTAAATCGACCAAATTGACCTTAACCCAATAAATCAGCTAAACAATCGACAATTCTCAATCGTTCGCTGGATCTCGACAGCCACATCGCGGTCAGGCCCAGAGCCAAAACTGCCATGGAGTTGGTGAGCGCCGGTTGTTTGCAGGATCTGTAACGCGTTGGCTGATCCGACTCGACCTGCGGGCAGGATTTCGATTCGCTCGTTTGCCTGCCGCTGGAGGGCAGCCAAAACTTCCAAGCCTTCCATTGCAGTTGGCTGCTGACCGCTGGTCATGACGCGGTTGATTCCCGCATCGACCAATACCTCTAAACCAGATTTCCAATCAGAGACTTCGTCGAACGCTTTGTGGAATACCAGTTCTCGATCGCCGGCAAGTTTGCGGATTTCGCGACAACGATCGGCTTGGATGTTTCCCGTGTTGTCGAGGCAGCCAAATGCAATTCCAGCGGCACCGTGTTGGAGAAGCCACCGGGCATCAGCGATCAATGTGCGCCATTCGGATTCCGTGTAAACGAAATTTCCGCCACGAGGCCGGGCCATGGCAATGATCGGGATCCTGATCGCGTCAGTGACCAAGGCCCACAATCCAGCCGGTGGGGTCAGGCCATCGAGTTCAAGAGCCGAGTTCAGTTCGATGCGATCAGCTCCTGAGGTTTCAGCCGTGATGGCTGACTCAAGCGACGCTGCGCAGACTTCGATCGTTATTTTGTCTGCATTTATTTGCATTGTCGGCGTGCTACTTGCTGTCCGCTTTGACGCGTTCTTTGGATGGCTGGTCACAATACGACAGTGCCAGCATTGAGTACGCGGTTACCAAATTCGGATCGCCCTCGTACCAGCGATCAGCGGGGTTCGTCCATGATCCGTCTTCGGATTGAGTTTTCGCCAATTGACGCACAAGGTCCGCTCGCCAGTTGTGCGATTTACCGTCCTTGTCGACGACCATATTCTCGTTGGACGCGTCAAGAGTTTTCGCAAAGACGTGGTAGTAGTAATACAGCCCTTGGTGGCCCATGCCGGGATTGGTCGTCAGGTCGTAATGTCGACCGATCCAATCCATGGCAGCTTTCACGCGAATGTCATCTTTTTCGACGCCCGCATAAAGCATGCTTTTGAGGCCCGCGTAAGTCATCGACGCGTAACTGCGAAGTCCACCAGCTTCGGTTTCGCCGGCTTTGGATTCACCAGGGCCAACAGGAGTGTATATGAATCCGCCTTTGTCATCTTCGGACACAACCTTCGCCCATTCAGCCGTGTTTTTACGTGTCGAGAGGTTTTGCCCGCGAGCCATGAATGTCGTCGAGTTTCGAAAGGCTTGGCTTTTAGGATCCACACCGGCTTTGATGAGGGCGTCCTGAAAAAACGATGTGTTCGACATGTCAGGGCGATTGTGCGATCCGTAGCCTTGCCCACCGTAATGGTTGCTGTCGATCGTGTGACCTTCAGCTTCGTCCCATTGAATGCCTTTAAGGAACGAGACTGCTTTTTGAATCGTGTTGTCGTAATTTCCTTCAACGTTGGCACTGGTGAAAACCATTACGGCCACGCTAGTTTCGTAGTTGCGGAGCGTACTCCCTTTTGCGTATATTCCGCCGTCGGGTTTGATCTGAGATTCGATGAACTTCAAAGACTTTTGGACGCGCTCGTCAGTTAACGGAACACCATTCTCGATCAAGGCACTCGCGCAGAGTGCCGTAACGGCAGGGCTCAATTGTTTGCTGAACGAGCCATCTTCGGCTTGGCCTTTTTCAAGCAAATACTTCAGGCCTTTGCGAACGATCTCTTTGTGTTGCAAGTCAACGTTGTCAGACTTAGTGAGCGCTGGGTCGGTGTTAGGTTGCTCGGTTGTTTTTGCGTCCGGGCCTGCCGTTTTCGTGGCCTGCCCAAATGTGTGTGGGCTGATTAAGCCGACTAAAACCAAAGTCAACAAAACGTGAACTGATTGCTTCATTTTCATCAAAACGCTCCAAAGAGTAGTTGGCGATTGCAGTCAACGAGAGCTCCGCAACGTGCGGGTTGATTGGTAAGATTGGTGTTAAAAAGAGATTAAGGCTTGGGGAGAATCCTAAAAATTATCATTGCCGTTTATTCGAGTACGGCAAGGATGTCTGATTCGTTCATGATCAGCAGCTTACCACTATCGAGGTCGATTTCTGTTCCGGCGTAACTAGAAAACAGGACACGATCGCCTTCGGTGACTTGTAACGTACTTCTTGTTCCATCGTCGAGCACGCGGCCGTTGCCAACAGAAAGAACTCTGCCCTGTTGTGATTTTTCTTGGGCACCATCAGGAAGCAAGATTCCACCTGCTGTCACTTCTTCTGCTTCGGTTCGTTTAACAACCACTTTGTCGCCAAGAGGTTCGATTCTCATAAAAAATTGTCCAACAGTCATAAAAAAGAAGTGACACTTGGACAAACTCGGTCCAAACGTCACGTGAGCTCTCATTGTTTCATGAGCTGTTTAGCCATTCAAGCGTATTGGTACGATTCGTTTCGATCAAAAACGAAAAACGGGCAGCTCTCCAAACTCACTTTGCCGCTGGTACCACAATAATGCACGACAAATGGCCATCCGGATCACAGGCAGGCCCCAAAAAATTACTTCCAAAAACGGACCAGTTTGATCTTCGAGGCGACCCGAATTGACTAATCGTTAAAAGATCTCACGCCAGCATGTGCGACTTGCGATACGTATTTTTGTGTGATTCTCATCGATGGATGTCAATCCGCAAACTCGGCCCAACCATGACAACTGATTTGTATGTCGGTATCAAACAAACTCAAACCTTAGGTACCTCAATTGCCGAAAAGGTTGAGAGAGAGCCTGCTCCATATTCAATCAATTGCTCGGCTGGCCAATACTCCTTCAGAGAACCTGACTCGTTTTCAAATGAATCAAGCAAGTAACACCCGTCGCGTAGCTGCCACCAATCCTGAAACTGTTTTGCGAGGGATCAGCCCAGTCGGCTTTGACCTGAGCGAAGTATCCATCGAATTGAATAAGGCAGATACCGGAACGTTTGGGCAGATCATTGAGGTGCAGGCTGGCGTACCCCAGGCAATCGAACTGCACCTCAACGATGGGAGAGTAAGCGGCGTCCAAGCCAGCGTTGAGCAATCTGGTATCAAGCAATCTGGTATCAAGCAATCTGGCAACGAGCAGGCCAGTGACGGTTTGGGGTTGGAAACACCCACATTGCGGATCAACCCCGAATCGACTCGCAGCCTCGAAGACGAGGTCGTCGATGTTATCGAAAGCCAGATTGAATCATCCAGGCAGGTTCAGCAACTTGCCAGTCGGTTAAAAGAAAACGAAGTCGAACTGATTCGACGTACGGAACAGTTGGAGAGCCGGATTGCAGATTGGGCGAAAGTTGAGCGAGAGCATGAACTGCTGTTCGAAAAAAGATTGAACGAGCTTGCCCAGCAATCTTCCCAGGTCAAATGTCAGCAGCTTCATTTGATGCAGTTGCAAAACGACATCGTCAAAAGCCACGAAGCAACTCGCGCGGCGATCGAAAAGATCGTCTCTGAGTGTGACTCCGACGTGAAAACAATCGCAGCCATGAAGTCGCTCAAGATTGAACTTAGTGGTCGATTCGATTTTATCGCCCGCCGCTGGGAGCATCTTTATAACTTGATGCAGTTCCAACGAGATCAAGAAGCAATCGACAAAGCGAGTTAAGTGCAGCCAAAGGCAAACTTTTGAATTTGAATAGTAAGATGGACGTTCCTGTCCATCGCACCCAAATTCTTCACCCGCAAATGTGCTTTGGCAGTTTACAAATAAGTAGACCGATAACGCACTAACTCGGAGGTGCCTGCCGGCTTTCAGCCCATTTCATTAGCGTGACGACGAACTGCTCGATCACTGGAATGACTTCTGCCGCCAGCTCCATTTCCCAGCTAAGGGTTTCCTCTTCCAAGTATGTCCAGCGATTCAGTTCCAGCTGAACGGCATGGACATTTTCCATCCCGCCGTAGTGGCGCGTGATATGCCCGCCAATGAAACGGCCGTTAACCACAGACGAAAACGACTCGATTCCCTCGGAGAAATCTTCGACTACCTTCTGAAGTTCTGTCCCGCATGACTGACCATTGTTGGTTCCAAAATTGAAATCAGGAAGGTCACCATCGAATAGCAAGGGAACTTGTTGGGCGATTGAATGGGCATCGAGCAAAACTGCGAACCCAAACTTGTCGACCATACGTTTTAGTTCGGCTGCAAGTTGATCGTGGTATGGTTGCCAGTAATGCTCAATCCGTTTGGCAACTTCTTTTTCATCCGGCTCCATCGACGGTTTATAAATTGGATCTCCGGCGAACGTCTTAAGTGGACAGATTCCAGTTGTGGTTTGTCCAGGGTAAAGCGATTGGTTGTCGACTGGACGATTGAGATCTATCACGTAACGCGAAAGATTGGCCGAGATCATTCCCGCGCTCTCTAACGGTGGAAGGTCGTAAATTTTGGAGAGGTACCAATCCGTATCTCGTTTTTCGAGCCCCGCCTCCGTCATCGTCTCTGCAATTTCGGGCAAGATGAACGTTCCGCTGTGCGGATTGCTGACCATCAGTGGCGAGTAGCCTTTTTGGAATCGGAATAGCTGCATCGGAGTCGCTTCGTCGGAGGTAAAGTTCTTGGTTATCGTCGAGAGTTGGGCTGCTAGCAAATGCACGCTTCAGTGTTTGCTTGGCTTTACCGCGTTTTCTTTAACCGGATTCGTGTAGGAGAAGTCACTTGATTAATCATATACTGAGTTGGTCAACCGGAGGAAAATGGAGTTTCCACGATGCGAAGTATTGCAATTATCAATCAAAAAGGCGGAGTCGGTAAAACGACGACCGCTGTTAATTTGAGTGCAGCCCTGGCCGAAGCCGGCCATCGAGTATGGCTGATCGACCTCGACCCGCAAGCCCATGCTTCGTTGCATCTGGGGTTTGCGATGGAAGAGGAATACCTTTCCATGTACGACGTTTTGACGGCCGACGTCATGCTTGATGAAGTCTGTCATCAGGTCGACGAGAATCTTTGGCTCAGTCCATCACACATCGATTTGGCGGCGGCAGAAATGGAGCTTGCTGGGGCCGTTGGTCGCGAGATTATCTTACGCGACAAAATGGAAGGCTTCGCTGAGCAGTTTGATTACATCATTTTCGACTGCCCCCCTTCGCTCGGTATTTTGACGCTCAACGCATTGACCACAGCGACCGAAGTGTTTTTGCCGCTCCAACCGCACTTCCTCGCGCTACACGGATTGAGCAAGCTACTGCGCACGATTGAGTTGGTATCACGCCGGCTGAATTCAGAGCTTCGTCTATCGAGCGTTGTGTATTGCATGTTCGATAGCGGAACGCGGTTGGCAAACGAAGTCGTCGAAGATGTCGAAACGTTTTTGACGGACCAGCGAGACACGAATTCGATTTGGTCAGATGCGAATAGTTTCGACACGCGAATACGGCGCAACATTCGATTGGCAGAAGCACCCAGTTACGGGCAATCCATTTTTCAGTATTCCAACGACTCAAACGGATCTCAAGATTACCGCAGTCTTGCCCAAGAAGTCATCAATCAAACCGAGGCGATGCAAGGCGCTTTCCCATCGGAAGCCATCGACCATCCGACCGACACCCTCCCCAACCAAATCGACCCGCCGTCCTCCGTTGCCAACCCTCAGCCCGTTCCGCCCTTGCAACCGCTTGAGCGTAACCAGCATGAAGTACTGATCGAGCAGAACATGAGTTAGTCGTTTTTGCTCGTTGATCCTCACAAAAAAAGCCGGAACGGGAACTGCCTGTTCTGGCTTTCTTTTTTGCCCCAATCGCAATGCTGTGTGGTCGTTTTGATCACGTTGAGGGTATTTTCGACGTCACGGGTTATTGAAAATGCTCAACGTTTCTTCGCGTTTTCGGCCACATCTCTTTGGCTCTCTTTTTGCATCTATGAAACCGAACCCTGGAATTTCTTCTTGGGGGCAAGTCTCAAATCGATCCAGGAGAGGAACGATGAAAAACAAATCAATCCAAAATGAACCGATCCCAAAAAAAACGATCCAAAAAAAACCGGTCCAATATAAACCGATCCATTTCGCGTTTACTTGTGTTGTCGCAGTCGGAATGTTCAGTTGCGGTTCGGTTAACGCTCAAATTGCAATGTGGTCGCCAGCTAAACCAGCAACACCCCAAGCAGTCGAGCAAACCATTTCCAATCAAGCTTTGCCGCAGCAGCAAGGACAACTGCAAGGGCAGCAACCGTTGGAACAGTCTCAACCTCCATTGCGATCGATCCAGCAGTCTTCTGGTATTTTGAATAATGGCCAAGCTGACGAAAATCCATTTCTTCAGCCAAGTGCAATTCCATTGACTAACTCAATTCCATCTACCAACTCAATTTCGTCGACCGCAACTCAATATGTTTTGCCAGGTGAAATTCCAGTCAACGATTCAAGGCAAACGAACGAAACACAATTTCGTACTCGAGTGAATCCACTCGGAACTGCACCACTTTCGGCGCATGCTAAATCGCAATTTCCAAATCAAAATTATGCTGACTCAGTGCCTCAGTTGCCGCAACCAGGGTTGCAAGCCGCACCAGCGCCTAAGTTCACTCCCAGCCAGCCAATCTCCCCATATTCGCAGTTCTCTTCGGATTCGCAGTTGTCTTCGGATCAGCTGGGGAATTCCACGCCGCAAATTGCGCCTGGTCCACAGGGTGCTTTGGTGGTACCGCCGGAATACGTGACGCCAGAATATGGTTCGCAAACGGTGCCAAGAAACTTCGACCCGAGTTTGGGGTCTTCAATATTTCCTTCAACGGAATATCCGTTGGATCGTGGCCCGCGAGATGTAATCGGTTTCATTCCAGTCGAACCAGTGTGTCCGCTTGAGCGAGAGCGACTGATGCGAGCCTATGAAGCACGCGCCTATGAAGCACGCGCGTTTGCAGCACGTGCTCTAGAGGCTCAAGCCTACCGTGCATATCGTGAACCGTACGCTGGGCCTCGGTACGTTCCCTATGGAGGTCGAGGTTTGGAAGATTGCGAAAGCGATCTGGGGGCGAACTTGGACGAATACCTTGATCATAAATACTCACGAAGCTACCGACCTTACGGCGGTTGGTACGATAGCCGCCCATTCCGTTACGGAGACTAACGAGCTTCCCTGCGTAATGAGTGCTTATCAAAAAGTATCCACGAAACAATTGCCGAACCAATCCACTTTGATTCCGGTCAAGGTGGATTTTTTCGTTCAAGCAGTTCTCGTTTTCTAATAGCAAGTGCTTCAATAAAGTTTTACTTCACCAGCCTGCAATCGGCCAAAGGGTCAGTACAGTCAACGCGTCAATTCAGTCATTTGCTGGAAACTCGAAAGCCTATCTCTCGCGACGCTATTGGGCAGGCCGCTTCAGTGGATAGACGTTAGATTGTCCGACTAACAAGCGATTACGATTTGGTAGGCTAATCGATGGTATTTTGCACTCGACACCTCGTTCTTTTCCGGTTGGCTGCTACGATTGCACTTACTAATCGATCACCACATTGATTAAAAAACTCATTCACCAAACCACTGAATCGCCTTAATTATCGATGACCGACTTTCCTCCAACAACTGACGAATTACTCGAGACGTTCGAAGACCTTCCTGAATGGGACGAGCGATACGACTTTATTATTGATTTGGGACGAGAGCTTCCCGCGGCAACTGAGGAGCTTCAATCCGAAGAGAACGTTGTAGACGGATGTATGAGCATGGTTTGGATGACCGCGAAATCAGACGGTCCTGACGAGCCATTTCAAATTGCTGCGGACAGCGATTCGATCATCGTCAAAGGTTTGATTGTCGTACTGTTGTCTTTCTACGCGGGAAAAAACGCGAAAGAAATTGTGGACTCGGACGTGTCAGAATATTTGACGTCACTTGGGTTAAACCAGCATCTTTCTCCACAGCGGCGTAATGGGCTGTTTTCAATGATCAAGCGATTGAAAGCTTTGGCTCATTCGAGTGTTGGCTAACTCGCGGTATGCAAACTCCAATTGCCTTTTGAACTCCTCGTCCGACGCTCCGTAAATTCGGCCATAGTCGACAAGTTCGCGTTGGTGTATCTTGGCACTTATGAATCGACCACCCAACCAATCCGTTCTGGCCTCATCAAAGGCACTATCGGTTGAGGGTGAATCGAAATCTACCGCTCAATTCTCTCGGCCTGGCGATAATCCGCCGACACCTCGTGGTCGGCCCTATCCACCGCCGCAAGCGACTGAGTTTGGCTATCAAGAGTACCAAGACTACGTTTATCCGACTCGTAAACGTAGGACTGTATTGCCTGCGATTCTATTTCTGCTGACCTGTGCTTCGACGTTTTGGGTTGGAGTTTCGCTTTGGGATTTGAATTTCTTTGGGCCTGTTTGGGAAGCGATAACGACGGGTAACTTTATGGAGTTCCGTCAACGCGTTGTCGCGAGATGGGACATTGGGTTGTTGTACATGGCTTGCGTCATGCTGATTTTGTTCTTGCACGAGATGGGGCACTTTCTTGCAACGCTCTATTATCGAGTGCCGGCCTCTTATCCTTTCTTCCTTCCGTTTCCAGCCAACCCATTGGGTACGCTCGGTGCAGTCATCGGGATGGAAGGCGCAATCGCAGATCGCAAACAAATTTTTGATATTGGTATCGCGGGACCACTGCTAGGTTTGGTCGCTGCTGTGCCTATCGCCTATTTCGGAGTGGCGCAACTTGATCTGACGACTCAACCTTACGGCGGTTTTGGTTTCAGAATGCCGATGCTACTTGATTGGTTCGCGATCATGACAGATGTTCCGGGGTACGAAACTGGCAAGGTCGTTTGGGCAAATCAGCTCAACCCGCTGTTCGTCGCCGGCTGGTTTGGAATGTTGATCACTGGTTTGAACATGATGCCTATCGGACAACTCGATGGCGGCCATGTTACTTACACGATGTTCGGCAAAGTCGCCCACTGGATCGCACAGGCGACGATCGTGGTTGCAATCGCGTACATGGTCTACCACCAAAATCCAACTCTCATTTTGATGGTGATTTTACTTTTGTTGATGGGCCCCAATCACCCACCGACCAGCGACGACAGTGTTCCCATCGGACCATTTCGTTATTTGCTTGGGATCGCCTCGCTGGCGATTCCGTTTCTATGTTTCCCGCCTTTGATTTTCAAAATCGCGTATTAGATTTAAATTTACGTCGGCGACTCAGTAACATCACGTACTCGACGATTGGCTGAAAGAGTATCCAACCAGTGGCGTCGCGGGATCTCAGCTCAATATGATCTTGAGCGACGGTGCGCAAATTGCCTAACCAGAATTGCCTAACCGGAATTGCCTAACCGGAATTGCAACGGGTCGGTTTTGCCCAACCCGAATTCGGTCACCGACTCTTGGCAGGTTCACAGATCTTCTTCAGATCGTAGATGCTTGCATCCTTCCGTTCTCCAAGCGACAATGTCGATTCTGGTTGATCATAAATTATTCATTAAAAGACGACAAATCATGGCTAAATCAATTTTCCATTCGAGCATCGAAGGTGCACAACATGGTCCCAAAAGTCTGGATCAGTTTCTTGCGTTTGCAAAACAATCTGGTGCCGGCGGAGCTCAGCCATCCAACTATATGCTCGAAGCCTCAGAAGACGGAACAAGTTTCAAGTCGGCTGCGGAAATCAAAGCAAATTTTGAAAAGCATGATTTGAAGATCGACGGCATCTCGGCTCACTGTCCGTTTTGGGTTCACACCAGTGCTTGGACGGGCACTAAAAGCGGCCACCCATTTATCCATGGCCCGAACCAATCCAAGTCACCTGCCGAGCTGGAGCAATGGTACGAGGACTACTGTCTCCGCCTGATGGATTTGTGTGCTGAGCTTGGTGTCAAAATCATCCCAATGTTCTGGGGCGTCGCGTTTGGATGGGAATTGGCGACTGGCTACCCATGGGGTTTCTGGTCAGGTCCAGGATTCGATTTGATGAAAGAAGGCCAAGAGCGTTTTGTTGAGAAAACAGCAAAACTTCGAGCTCACGCAAACAGCCTCGATATGTATTTGGCTCATGAAATTCATCCGGGCACCGCGGCAATGTGTGCTGATGAGTTCAACATGTTGGTTGACATTTGCGACGGCGACAAATGCTTGGGTGTTAACGCTGATCCTTCGCATTGTTGGGAAGGCGAGCACTGGGAAGATCGCTTTCTCAAGGTCGGCTCGCGCATCTACGGCTGCCATGTAAAAAACTTCACGATCCACAAAGGAGTCCCACTTCGCAAAATGGATGCAGACTGGCACGGCCGAGCGATGCAGTTTACCGATTTGGCGACTGGCGATTTGAATATGACTCGCTATGCCGAACTCATGCTGCGAGTCGGTTACGCTCAGCGATATTGCGAAGTGATGGGTACCGATTCAGCACCATTGGTTGTCGAAGCCGAAAGCAACTATCGAGATGGTGACGCCACGAGCGCTGACGGAATCGCCTGGGTGCGTGACAACCTGTGCTTTCCTGTCGCCGAAGGCTCGTTCGAAGACGCGATGGGCGCTTAACTGATGATCGCAATTTCAGACAATGTGCAAACTCGACGAGACGGGCCCAGTGGAACGATTGTGATCAATCGGCCCGATCGTCGAAACGCGCTTTCGCGCGAAATTGTGGAGATGATCAGCCAAGCCCTCGAAGATTTTCACGCAGAAAGATCTGTTCGCGCAGTGATTTTGACTGGGACTGGTGACACGTTTTGTTCAGGGACGGACCTTCATCAGCTTAAGGAAACTTCAGAATCCAAAGACGCGTTTCAGGTTTGGAACCAAGACGCGCGCGATTTTTTAGATCTGATTGAAAAAATGCTCCGGTTCCCGAAACCAATCATCTGCTCCGTCAATGGTTGGGTCGTGGGAAGCGGTGTTTCGTTGATGCTCGCTTCAGATCTCGTGATTGCGGGCAACGGTTCGAATCTGCTGTTGCCCGAAGCCCTCAGGGGGCTCAATGCTGGAGTTACAACGCCGCTGCTTAGTTTTCGATTGGGGGCAAGCGCGACGTCGTCGCTGCTTTATTCAGGGCTACCTATTTCAGCAGATGAAGCACGCAACATTGGGTTGTTTCACGAGCTAGTCGATGATGATTTGCTGTGGGCGCGTTGCTTTGAATTGTCAAAACAATGTGCTGCCGGTGCGAGAGAGTCGCATCAAATGACCAAACAGCTGATTAACGAAACGATCGGCGAGAGTCTTTTCACACAGCTGAGCATCGGTGCCGCAAACATGGCCGCGGCGCGAACCACCGAAGCCGCCAAAGAGGGGGTCGCCGCATTTCTTGAAAAGCGCGATCCGCAGTGGTAACAATCTTGGGTCCAAGCACGCAGACGTATCGGTTTCGCGACCCTGACTAAATTTTCGCCCGCCCCAACTGGCCACGGTCATCTTTCGCTGAGACTGATCGGACTACTCGGTACCAATCACACGACTGCCAACGTGGTAATTGTGACACTGCGTGCAGCTGTTTTCTGTTTGGCTTTTCTGATGGCAACTGCTGCAATTTGATTTCTTGATTGCCAAGAAATTGCTCACCATTTCGTTGGAATCAAAACTCGCAAACGACTCTTTGTTCGACGCGTTTGGATCAAGCGTGTGGCAGTGGGAACAGTCTTGCAGGTTAGCCTGAATCATATGTGGCCCGTGCGCGAAACGAGTGAACGTTCGGATTGCCGGATCGCGATATTCAGACTTCCAATTGATCTTCAGCGTTGGCGATCCTTCAAGATCTGCGACTTCATCGACCGTATGGCAATTGCGACAAAGGCCAAACCCATCGACTCCTAACGTTTCTTTGAAAAGTTGTTTCGTTGCAGCGTGCGAGTCTTCATTCGTTCCTTGGCTAACAAGTTCCAGCCAACTCTTAACACTTTCGTCAGCGTGCCCCGTCGGTCGGTAGCTGATGTTGAACACTTGGTCGTTGCGATACCAACCGCTTTTATGCAGCCAATCTGCCGATTGACGTTTTTCACTCTTGGGAATGACAACGGTCTGCTCAGATTTATCGATTGTTTCACTGGCAATACCGATCCGTGGTTCTGCCGGCGTTGTTATTATTGGCAGGTTGTCGTTTCCTTGGTCAGCCGACGTCTGAGCCGATTCGCCAGAAAGCAATCGCTGAAGCGGGTTGGCGGCCAGTAGTTCTGAATCGTTTGACACATCCAAGTGTGAATTGCGAAGCGTGATTCGCGCGGGCTTGGTTTCGCTTAAACCCGACTCAGGCGTTTTGTTTGCCGGAATGCGAACGATAGGAGTCGTAGCCGCCGGAGCGGTTTCAAGCTGGGGCGCGTCTTGCGATTGTGACGGCGGGTTCGATCTCTCCTTCGTGCCCATCAATTCTGCTAACGGATTGGGGGCAAGCAAATCGTCGTCTGTACCAATGTTGAGTAGCAAATCATTTTCAGATGGCCACCAAGAAACTGCCGTTGGTGTTAGCTTGACCGTTGAAAGATTCGCCTGCCGATGTTCGTTGACTTCTTTGGCGAGATTGGGCAGCCACCGCGCGACCGCGTTCTGGAATACTTGCTCGTCCAAGTTCGACACCAACCCCTTCAGCAATTCGTTAGAAATTGAAACGCCCATCACGGTTTCTAATCGAGATCGAATCTCCAGTGGTCCGTTGACCGAAAGATCATAAAGCAATCGCTTGGTCGCCCAGACAATCTCGACAGCGTCGTTGACTTGCTGCTTGTCTGTTGGGTCAATATCTGAAAATTCAAAACCAGTTCCCAATCGGTCGAGGACTTCGGCTGCTTTTGAATCCGCCGCAAGCATCACTCGCATGATAGGCGGGATGACTCCATCAAAATCACCCGTCGCCGCCATCGGCCAACTTCCAATTCGCAGTTCCGAGGCTTCGATTGCTTCCGTGTCGATCATCGGCAACGTGATCAATGCGAGGCCTTTTCCCGTGCTTTCCAAAATTTGTTTGTCGTGGCAACTGGCACATCCCTCTTCAAATGAGACTAACTGTTTCACGTTTTGAAACGAGTCGTCAACGTGGCACTGGTTGCAGTTGAATTCGGCTTGTTTGCCTGGGAAATGCACGCCCGCATGAGTCGTATGATCGAACGCGATTTTCGATCGTTGTGACAACGGATAGTTAACGAATTCTGGGTGATCCGTTTCAAAGCTGTGAAAAGAATCTTGGTGGCATGTCTGACACTGTTGGTCCGTCATGGCTGCAAGGTCATGGTTCGAGCCATGATGTTCACGGTGACAGGCCGCACAAGCGATTTTGTGGTCATCGACAGGAGGATGGAAAATGGCCCCAGCGCCGAGTGAGACTTTTGAGTGTTTGCTCGAAATCTTAGCCAGGTCAATCGGCGCAACGTTGTGAGGATTCAGTGAAGTATCCATTTCGAACGTTTTGTCGTGACACTTCATGCACAACTCGGACTGCGTGAGGCCTTGGGATTTGCCAAGCGAAATTGAACTGGCAATCCAACTCGCCAGCGAGCCATTGGCTGACTGGTGGCAAGCCGCACAACGATCAGCGCCCTGCCCTGCCAAAATTTGGCCGTGGTTGGACGACAATCCTCCTGGTACCAAGAACTCTTTACTGTACGGAGATGACATTAGAATCATCAACGCGCCGATTGTGAACGCAGTGAATGACAATGTGAAAATTCGCCGCTTTTCGCGCAGGCTGCGTTTTTTCACCGTTACAATTTTCGTCTCACCATCGACGGTCGTTTGAATCGGAGTATCAACCCATTTGTCATTGGGGCGATGATACTGATTCAGAAATCTTTCTGTCGAATCAAGGTTTTTGTCAGCCAATCGCTTAATCATGAAAGGCCTCCCGCAAATGCGTGGGCCAAAATCATGTGGAGAATCGCAACCAACAGCAGGCTGTATGTCATTCCAATGTGGGCGAACATCCAGACTTTCAATCGCCCTTGAAGTGCATAATGGTAATCCAAATCGTCACGTTTTTTGATCAACGTCGAAAGCTTCCGACTGACGCTACGCTGATCCTCAACGAGGAAACGATCCAGGTCTTCAATCTGAGAAATCAGCTGCCGCCTGGTACGTCCACTCGGTCGAATCAAGTACGCAAGGTTCCGCGGTCTTTCGAAAAAGTGAGACAGATGGTTGGTGTAGAATTTTGCAAGTACGTCCGATGATTCGCACGCCTGAAGGACCAGCGTTCGCGCTTGAGCCGCCAGTTGCTGCCGGAAAAATGGGATGCGTTCGAAAATTGTTTCTTGCCCCAGACCCGTCAAACGAGATGGATAAACACGTGTTACGTACAGTCCATAAACGCCGCTCAGTGCGACTGACAAATACAAAAATGCAAGGAAGCACTCGAACCACCCATTGGGAACATGCCACGCAATATGGAAACCAAAAATGGCAAACGTGGCGAGTCCCACGTAGATGTGCAGTTGCATCCAAAACGTCGCAGAACCGAGTTGTGGCAGAAACGTAAATTTCTTTCGCAGGTTGAATGCCGTCAGGAATATCAAGCATCCCATCAACAAGTAGCCAGTGGTAAAACTGCTGTGTCGGAGGCTTTGATTTTGCGCATAAACGACCAACGAAAGAATGGCGATGATTATCAATGTGATAATCGAATTGCGAATTCGACGTTTTGAAAAAGTCATTGGTTGCTTATTTTTGAATTGAAACATGTTGTCAAACGAATTGAATAATTAGCGTTTGCTCCAATCAGTGATTGCGTCAGGCGTCGATAGATCGATTCGAACCAGCGCGTCATGTGGACAAGCCCGTTGGCACGCTGGTCCGCCCAATTGGTCAGCACACAGGTCGCACTTGGTCGCTTTTACGATTGGAGTGCCCGTGTCGATGTCTACGATCGGCAATCCGCTTTTATTGTTGACTTCGACCATTCGAATGTTGTCGTAGGGGCAACTGTTGGAACACGTCGAGCAACCAATGCAAGTATTGTCGTTGATCGAAACGTTTCCTGTTTCTTGGTCTCGCCCAATCGCTCCGGTGGGGCAACCAATCATGCAAACAGGATCCATGCAGTGCATGCACGCACTGGCAAACATCCAGTGGTCATGGATTTCACCTGAACGCGAGAATCGTGGATTGTTGTCGTGAGTTGAGGCACAGGCACGAACGCAGTCATCGCATCGGGTACAGCGATCCAAATCGATCATCATGGTTTGAGTGCCGTTAATCAGTCGTTTTTCAACCAAAAATTCAAGCAGCCCTTTGTCCATCGACTCTTCGCGTTTTTTGAGCCGCCGATTGGGAGTTGTTTCTGTTGGATCAAGCGGCGGCAGCGGCGGCGGCAATTCAGATTTTGGCAAGTGAGGCAAAACCAACTCTTCAATCACAGTCGTTGGAATTCGCAACACATCGACGTAGCCGACGGCGCGAAGGCTAAGCAACCACGGGCGCTGCTCGCCTGTTTTCCAGTTGTGTGTTAATTCGCGCGAGCCAAATGTCTGCCCCTTGCCGAGGTAGGCTATCGTTTGATGGCCGTGGCCATGTTGTCGGCTGAGGCGAGCAAACCCATTGCGAATCAGAATCAAGCCATCAACGTATTCGCCTTGCTGGGCAATGATTGGCTCCGAAAGAATTCGATCGGAAATGTCTTTCTTTTGAGTCGATTTGAAATTTTGATTCCATTGGAAATCGCCATAAGATTCAAAAACGGTGACCTCAGCGAGCTGGTCAATTGTTTCTTTCGGTAGGTTCTTGAAAAGCTCCATCTCGCGAAGATGTGCTCGTAGGCTGTTTTCTCGATAGAGTTTTTCAACATGAATTCGCAGGGCGTCATGACGTTTCAGTAACTCGCGAAACCCTTGCCAGCGAATTTCAATCAATCGCATCGCGGTGTTGGCAACCACTGTCGCGGAACGTTGTGTTCGTGTCAGAGCTGAAATTTCCCCAAAGATCTCGCCTTCTTTGATGGCAATGGATCCGTCCACGTTGATCACCCCTGGAATGTCATGCAGAAAAACATGAGTTCCCGTTTCATCAACACGAGAACCAACGGCACCATTGGCTGATTGATTTAGCGAGTCAGTGGCTGACTGGTCCGTGCTGCCAGAATATTCTCTGGCCTCAGGGTGTTTAGAGTTTTGCCAAAGCTGAGCGATTGCAGCGCCCCAGCCTTTCTTCTTTTGGGGTTCGCGGCCCAAGATCGAGCTAGGCAAATTGAATGCGACGATGGCCTCACCAAACAGAACCAAAAAGGCACTGCTTCCATAGTCGCCTTCGCGGACGATGATGTCGCCCTTTTTGCAATCAATGATTCGGCAATCGTTTTTGAGAACCCCGTTGAGTGGAACGGATTTCGAGAATGCGTTTGGGTCGATTGACTTAAATGGCTCGACGGTCAGCAGTTCCGCAACGACCACGCTGGTCATGTTGGGATCAAATGGCTCGTCCCAGCGTTGAGGCCGTTGGATTTTTGAATTAAATGCGTTCAAACTTTCCGCCTCCATGCGTTGGTTTTGTGGTGTGGCTGCCGCGTTCATGCAGCAGGTCTTGATCAATTGAAATCCGTCTCGCTATTTGTACTCGCTGGGGTTGGGTAGCAATGGATCGATCATACTCAGCCGTGCCCCGTCGGCGAGCGACGAAAAGGATTGGCCAGCTGATTTAATTTGATCAGCAATCTGAGAAAGTGATTCTCCGTTATTGATCTTCAACTCCGCTTGGGCAAACGCTTGAAGGGCGGCCTCTACGTGCGGGTCGTTGATTTTTTGTTGAACCTCAAAAAGTTTCACAGCGGTACGTGCGGCGCGATTGGCGACCTTGGTTCCAAAAGTCGACTTCTCTGTGGCGCGTGCCGTAGCACGGGTGCTGTACTCAAGGTCGGCCATCATGCCAACGATATACATGACACGCAATCGAGCAGGTTCTGATTGAGCGTTGGCGGTTCCGTTGGTTCTTAGATAGTTGTGCCGAACTTGGCCCTGCGAAAATCGAACCAATTCGAAATCCTCAGTGCCGGCCTTGTGTCCGCCAACGTTGACTAGTTCTTCGTTGGGGACGGTGTGACAGTTGAAACAATTACTTGCGATGTCGTAAAGGTTTCTGGTGTTGTTCATGCCGAACTCAGAGCTCATGCTCAAACGTTCTGCTGCGTGAGCTGAAGATTCGGTTTCCTTGGTTCCGGTCGGACCGTAATCGTTGTGAATGGCGATCCAATCCTGAGAGGCACCATGGCACGACTCGCAGGATACGCCAGAGACTGCTTTGTTTTTTCCGTTGATGTGCTTTGTTGTGAAATGACAATCGATGCAAACGTCGCTTCGTTTTACGGATCGCAATCCAAGTTTCGAACAAATTTCTTTTGCTTCAGGGCGACGGCCAAGCTCGTCAAACGTGCGGAAATGAGGTGTCTTTTTCCACGTTTGCACTTCATTGACATGGCACTTCGCACACGATTCAGCGGTCATGACTTTATTCGGATCGCATCGCGAATTTTGCGCGGACAAGTTTCCAGAAGAAACCACGACGGCCAAAACGAATGTCACATTCGTAAGCCACTGTCCAAACGGGATCATGCGAATTCTATTGTGGGTTTTCATTTAAGCATCCAATTCCACTGGGCCATCTGGCCGAGCCACGCAAGCCAGGCATTTCCCGGGTGGGCAGTCAATGTTTTGTGGATCGTCGTAAGTGACTTTACCTTTGAGAACTGAGGTCTCACACGTTCCGCAGCTTCCTGCGCGACAACCAGACTCAATCACGATGTCGTTTGCCTCTGCGAGTTCCAATAGTGACTCGCTATCCGAATCCCAGCGAACGATTGTTCCGGAGGTTGCAAAATTGACGACCGGGCCGTTGGCTTGGCTGGTTTTAGTTCCACTTGATTCTGATTTTTTCTTCTTGCCAATCGAGGCAGGTCCAAACGCTTCGAAGAAAATGCTCGACTCAGGCACGCCCCATTCCAGCAGTCCACTGTAAAGCGATTCCATGAACGGTGGCGGACCACACATGTAGAACTGACATTGCTTGCTGGGTAAGACTTTTTTCAAGCAATCGACCGACGCGTAACCATCAACGTGGAACGTGCGGTTGTCGATATCTTCCTTATTTGGATGCGAATAGCAGTTAACCACATGAAAGTTTTCATGCTTTTCTGAGAGGTTCGCGAAGTGTTCCTTGAAAGCGTGATCTTTGCCATGCTGAACGCCATACATCAACAGGATTTGACGATTGGAAGATTCACCAAGCAAATGATCAGAAATGCTGACCATGGGGGTGACGCCTATGCCACCGGCCAACATGACGACTGGCACGTCAGAATTTTCATCCAACACAAAATGCCCCGAGGGTGCCTTCACATCGATACGTTGGCCGACAGAGAGTGCATGGTTGATATAGTTGCTGGCTCGGCCTGGGGGAAATTCTGGTTTGTCACGAGGAGCTGGGACTGCTTTGACTGAGATTCGGTAGTAGTCTTTGCCTGGAGCGCTGGAAAGCGAATAGCATCGAACGATCGGTTTCGATTCACCAGGGATTTGAAACTTGAATGTCAAATGCTGGCCGGGTCGAAACGCAGGAATTGATTTGCCATCGTCGGGTAACAAATAGACCGAAGTACACAGATCCGTCTCTTTCACCAATTGGGAAACGCGAAAGGATCGAAAGCCTTTCCAGGCGCCGGTATTTGAATCGGATAACGCAAGTGCCGAGTCGACTTTTGACGGAATGGCGAGCTGCCGTTCCTGAATTTGATTTCGCATCAATTCCCGAGAAAGCTCAAACTGCTTTTTATTCTCGGAAATAAGATTGAGAGATTGTCGAGACCAAAGCGCAAACTGAAACAGGGACATGACGCACAAAGCGATGCCTGCGAATGGGATTGCAGTTTGTAGAAGTTCGGTCATTGAATCGTCAAAATCAGCATGATCGTTAAAGTCCAAATTCACGCGCAAATGAGGCGCAATTGTGGCGGTAGTCTGCTCATCGACGACGGTTTTGGGAAGCTTTAGGAATTTGAAACCGGGCAGCAAATTCTCAACCTAGAATTCAGGCGGATAGGTGCATTTAATGTTCGAAATATGCTGCCATCCTCAGAATTTAACTGGTTTAACGATAGAAGCCGAAACAATGCTGGCAGTAACGCTATACAACCCACGACAGCATGAACAAAAAATGTTCGGCGATGGAGTTGTGCGTCTGGGGAAGAATCCAAACGCGGACGGAACCAATTTTGAAGGAATCACTCAACAGTGCATGACCGTCAACGACCCTTTGATTGCCGACCATCAGTTTGAGATTTACGAGACCACAAAAAATGGTCAACCGGCGATCGAGCTTATCAACGTTGGGCGTTCTTCTTTGGCGCTGAGTTCCGGTCGTCGAATTCATCGTGGAACCGTCGCAACACTGAGCTTGCCGGTAACTTTTTCAGTGGGCGATTCCCACATGCAAATTTTCGTCTGCGAGGAATCAAAAGACGCGTCCGACCCGGTCGGCTGTTTGTCGGGGATCACGTTTCTAAACAATGGGCAGGATGGAAGCGATAGGAACACGGAAGCAAGTTCAAACTGCCCTTCGCCTGCGGCGGATACGCTTGCTGCGTGGTTAGATATGCTGAGCGAACTTCAGCAAGCGGTCGCAGGTAGCAAAGAGCTCTATGAACTTGCGGCACGTGCTATTTTCAATCCTGGCGGATTGGATGGAGGCATGATTTTGTTGCCCGCCAACGGTGGTTGGGAAATCGCTGCCAGCTATATTCCCTATCCCGACAATGGACTGGGGTTTCGAAAGAATCTGGTCGATCACGCGGCCACAATCAAACAAACAATCTATCACCAACCCAAATCACATGACGACGACTCATTCAACGAGCTGCATAGCGCAGTGGTTTGTCCGGTGGTCGGAGACAATGATGAAGTCGTGGCTGCCGTCTACGGATTTCGTAGCACCCATCGTTTGAATAGCCGCCGAGGCATCCGAGTTCTCGAATCTCAATTCGTTAAAGTCGTCGCCGATTCGCTGTCCGCGGCTATGATTCGTTTGGCTGCCGAAGCAGACGCCGCTCGTTCAACCGTGTTATTGAATCAAGCTTTTTCTCCAAATGTGGCAAGACAGTTACAGGCCAATCCAACATTTCTCAACGCTCAGTCTCGCGAAGTCACAGTTTTGTTTGCCGACCTGCGGGGATTTTCAACGATCTCGGAACAAGTCGGCTCGTTGGAAACCTACGAACTGTTGGCGGACATTATGGATCGATTTACCAACGTAGTTACCGATCTTGATGGGGTCGTTATTGATTTTTACGGTGATGGGATATCTGCATTTTGGAATGCGCCAATCACTCAACCCGAACACGCTGCGTTTGCTTGCCAAGCCGGATTGGAAATGTTGGCTTATTTGCCCGAGTTGAATGAAATTTGGGAAGACAGAATTGGTTGCAAGTTGAAATTGGGCGTTGGGATCCACACCGGCGAAGCCTGCGTTGGCAACGCAGGCAGTCGAACCCGTTTAAAGTATGGGCCCCGCGGAAACACCGTCAATCTGGCCAGCCGTTTGGAAACGTCGACAAAAGAACTTGGCGTGCCGATGGTGGTTTCAGGGGATACCGCACGCCACATCCAAGGTGCTTTCAAGCTTCGTCGTCTTACGCGTTCGATGCTCAAGGGCATCACTCAGCCCACCGATGTTTTTCAAGTGCTTGCCGCCAGTGAAACAGTGAGCGACGAGGTGCTCGAAGCTTATGACAAAGCACTGTGTCAATTTGAGAATGGCAACCTGACCGAATCATTGGTCAGTCTGACAAAGCTGAAACTTGACGCACCAAACGATCCAGCTACAGATTTTCTTCTGCGATTGGTCGCCAAGGAAAAACAAAACTCAATTAAGCACCCTAGTCGACGAGTTGCTGATTTGCCTCTCATTACGTCTCCCGTTTCCCCAAACTGGAAGAACTTGCTCTCACCCAGTGCCCAATAGTGGAGTTTGACAGACCGGAGTTTTTTTACTGAATCGATCGAAGAAGTTCAAAAGAAAAAATTCCAGCGCTGTGTCCATCGGAAAAATGAATGTTGTAGGCATAGTTGCCCACTGGATGCATTTTCACAATATCCAGCGGCATCGTTTGCGCCATTGATAGTACGGGCAGTTCGTTGGAGAGTTTCTTTTCACCCTCTGCTGTTTCGTTGGCAGATTCCATTTTCTCGTCGAGACAATGAGCACAACGACAGCTTTTGCGAAGTGTTCGAAACGAGATTTTTTGCTCGAAACCATCAGTCCACTTTATTACCAAGTAACGATCTTCCGTTTTCTCAAGATGCGTTGGTTGTGGAACGTTCTGTTCAGGTTGGTTTGACATTGTTTGTTAGACCGCTGTTGAAATGACTTGCTCAATCGCGACCATCAAACGATCGACTTCTTCAAGTGTGTTGTAGTGAACCAGCCCGAACCGCACCATCCCGTGGGGCTCAAAACCCAATCGAGTACTGAACTCCAGCGCGTTGTAGTTTCCGCTTCCCGCGTAGATTCCTTGCTCACCAAGAGCCTTGGCGAGTTCACGCGGTGGAATCGTACGGTGGCGAATCGAGAATGTTGGGAATCGTTCGTCCAATCTGGCTGGATCGGTGATGCCGAACACTTCGACACCGTCGATGGCTTGCAAGCCTTTCAAAGTTCTTTCTGAAAGTGATTTTTCATATTCGACGATCCCATCAAACGCGATTCGGAGTGCATCTCGACGTTCCAATTTCGAATCGTTCTCTAATTTCCGCCCAATGTCCGCGATGTAGTCGATGCAGGCCATGCCTCCGGCGATCGATTCGTGCGACTGTGTGCCAGTCATCCATCGAGACGGAAGCTTGTTGCTGGCGGGACGGACTTTGTAGGGCTCAAGCTCTTCCAACAATTCACGACGCCCCCAGAGCATGCCCATGTGTGGACCAAAAAACTTGTAATTCGACAGTCCAAGAAAGTCGCAATCCCAGTCAACTACGTCGATCAAACCATGAGGTCCGAAATGCACAGCGTCCAAGAACACTTTCGCTCCAACTTCGTGAGCCATCTTGGCGATTTGTTTCACCGGATTGATTCCACCTGTCGCATTACAGGCGCATCCGGCCGCAACCAATCGCGTTTTATCGTTGAGTTTGTATGCGTAGTCGGCCATGTCCAGCGTGTAATCATCTGGTTGGTAACCGACAAAATGGACTTTGACACCGGCCTCTTCGGCGGCAATTAGCCAAGGGCTGATGTTCGCATCATGATCCAACGCGGTCACAATGATTTCATCGCCGGCGTTCCAGGTGCGCCCTAGTGCTCGCGAAATCGAAAACGTGAGCGATGTCATGTTCTGCCCAAACGCGATTTCGTCCCCGTCGCTTGCACCAACAAATTGAGCGTGGGCTTGGTGGCTGCGACGCAGTAGTTCATCGCTTTCGCGGCTGGTGCCGAATTGGCTGTTGCGGTTCGCGTTGCAGTAGAACAAATAGTTCGTGATCGCTTCGGCGACAGATCGCGGGACTTGAGTGCCCGCAGGTCCATCAAAGAACGCGACGGGTTGTCCGTTCTCTTGTCTCGTCAACGCCGGGAATTGTTCGCGACATGCGTCGACGAATGCTTGGTTAAATTTCATCTGTGATCCACAAACCTTTTACCCTTTGCCTCAAACCGCGGTAGTGATCCCATCGGCACGCATTGAACAACAACCCGCAAACCGAGACGCACTTGCAACTCGGTTATGACTCGGGTTGGATCATTCAAACGGTCTTCAATTTCAATTTTAATTTGGTCCATCGACGATTCTTTGAACGCGGTCAAACGGTACTCTACGATTTCTGGAAAACCACGCAGGATCTGTTCGATCGAAGTTGGAAACACGTTGACCCCTCGAATGATCATCATGTCATCCGTTCGGCCAAGCACACCTCCGGCAAGCATTACAAAATTGCAAGGTTGGTCATCGTTCCAAGTTGGCCGAACCAAATCACCCGTTCGGTATCGAATGACTGGACTGCCCACTCTTCCAAGCGATGTCAGGACGAGCTCGGACAGTTCACTTTCGTCTGCAGGTTGGCCTGTCTCGATAGACAGAAATTCAGGAATGAATTGGGCTTCGTTGACATAGATGCCGCGACCTTCAGGGTCTGCGTAGCCCCAGGGACCGACTTCGCTGGCACCGCTGTGGTCAATCACCGACGCATTCCAAGTCGACTGAATTTTGTTTCTGATCGCTGGAATTGAGCCACCGGGCTCTCCTGCAACGATGATTTTCTTGATGTCCAGATTACCGACGTCGATTTGATTCTCTTTGGCAATTTCGGCCATGTGCATGGCGTAACTGGGAGTGCAAAACATCGTATTTGCTTTGATGTTTTTCGCCAGTTCAAGTCTCGCCAGTGTCCCCATCGCACCGGTCGGAGCCACCATCGCGCCGCGTTCAACCACCGCATCGAACGCGCTCCAAAATCCGATGAACGGTCCGAAACTAAACGCCATTAAAACGCGATCTGTTGCGGTGAGGTCTGCGGTGTCTAAAACGTACTGCCACGTTTCCATCCACCACTTCCAGTCGTCGGTCGTGTCGAGCACGATCATCGGCCGACCTCGCGTTCCCGACGTTCGATGGAATCTTGAGTACTGGTCTGGTGGAAACGTCAGGTTGTTGGCGAATCCGGCTGAGTTTTCGCTGCCCAGTAATTCGTCTTTGAACGTGAACGGCAGCGTTGGCAATTTTTCCAGCGAGTCAGTTGGCAACTCGAGTTCACCAAACTTGGATCGGTAAAATTTGTTTTGCGGAAGAATGTTGGCAAAGAGTTCCGCCAATAGCGCGACTTGGTGTTTTTCAAGCGCCTCGGCATCGAATTGCTCGATTTTTCGGCGTTGAGCAGAGGTCGTTCTTTGGTAAGCGATTTTGGTCATACTGAAATCATATTGCTGAGACGGTTTCACGTAAATCGCCTGTCCGGTTTGCTGGTTAAGGTTTATCAACGACAATCCGAAACCGTGTTCGTGTTTCTCGCCACATATTAACGGCGAAGTCGCGATCCGGCCCGTCCATTACTCCTTTGAAGTATTAACTCCTGAATGCCATTTTTAGCCCAACATGTAAAAGCCGGTCGATTGCATTTGCAAAAAAGTGATCCCGTAATGAAAAAGCTGCTCAAATCAGTCGGCCCATTTACGGCCCGAACCAAACGAGACCGATTTGGAACGCTGGTCAACTCGATCATTTCGCAGCAGATTTCTGTCGCCGCAGCCCGCACGATTCAGTCGCGGTTGGTTGACGGAATGGCTCCGGGGAAAATTGAACCGGATACGTTGTTGAAACATGATGTTGAATCGCTGCGCGAGATTGGTGTCTCGCGCCAAAAGGCGGGCTACATTTTGGACCTTGCAAATAAAGTTCACGACGGCGATGTGCAGCTCTCGGCGATCCATCGTAAAAACGACGAAGCCGTGATCGAAGAAATGGTCCAAGTCAAAGGGATCGGCCGCTGGACAGCCCAAATGTTTTTAATGTTTTCTCTAGGACGTCTCGATGTATTGCCTGTTGATGACTTGGGGATCAAGCACGCCATCCGTGACCAGTACGAACTAGATGACGTGCCTACTGCACAACAAATCGAAACGATTGCAGCAAACTGGCGACCCTACGCAACGATCGCTTGTTGGTATCTTTGGCGAAGTTTAGAAAGCGACCCAACGTAGGCCTGTTTTTCTTCTTCGAACTTGCACAGAGTTTGGTAGTCAAATGGATTGCCAACCAGCAACCGATACACTTCCAGCCAATTTTTTGCAACTATTTAAAGGGAAAACGATTTTCGAGAAAATTTAATTTTCTCTGGAAGATTCGTCATAGCACTTCGTTGAACCAATGCAATTCAAAGCGGTTCGGCCGACGCTACAGATTGAAATGCGGGAATTCCAATGTGTTTTAGTTAAGCAATGGAATTGACGGGAAGTCAGTATTTCTTCGCGGAAGAGTTGACGAGATGTCAGCTATTTACTTGTGCCAGTTTTTCGGTTTTTGACAGCCGCGGTCTCTTCTCTTTGGGCCTAGTTTCAAGCTGTTCTCCGTTGATTCCCGTTTTGGCAACCTAAGGTTCTTTGGCAAATCAAATCAACGATGCTGGTGAACACGAAGAGGTGATGCCAGCCAAAGAACAAAAGGAGATCAAATGAAAAACTTAAAAATGATTTTTGGAGTGGGGATCGCAATTTGCTTCGCGGTATCAACCTTGAGCGGATACATGAGTACCATCAAGGTTGCAAACCTCAATTTGAAATATGGCACGGGAGTAAGTAAGGAACACGCAGAGAAGGTCGCCAACCTGATTCATGACACTTTGTTCTTCGGTGACGATGACGAAGTGACAGAGTTAGAGCTGAAAAATGATCACGGACAATTCCTTTTGACGTTTGAGGGGAAACGCTCATTCTTTGAACAGAAAGATCTGGGAAAAATTGAAAGCGGCAAAACGACGTTAAACATGATGGCGAATGTTCTGGTGTGTGCCAGTCCTGGACGCGAATCGTTTGCGATTCGCGCAATCGACAGCAGTCGAAATGATAAGGTTTATTATCGAACACCCGCCGCCAAGTATTTTGGGAAAGTTTTCATGAACGAGACTGCGGCAATTATCTACGATGGTTCGTTTTCGAAACCAGAGATTCGAAAGATGGTTTCGAAGATCAACGAGAACAGTGAAACCAAAGAATTGTTCGATGGGGAATACCTTAGGCTTTCTCGTGCAGAAGATGCCGTGAAGATTGAAGTCATTAGATTGATTTTGACCGAAGACAGCCTGGACGAATACACACATCAATACAGATCTGCCCTGCTTCCGATTCAGGATTTTTTCAGTGGTGTCATCTTTCCGAATACCAAAACCAACGTGGTTGCTGTTAACGGAGACTTTCAAGCGTTGAAAGGTTTTGCATTGACTCGTGAGGCAACGAACTCTGTTATCCGCGAATATAAAGATGGAGATAGAACAATCCAGTACGACCAATTCGTTTCAGATGTTGATGCCCAGCAAATTCTCAAAAGGGTTCTGCGAGGATCGAATGGTAGTCCTGTCTCAATGAGGTTAGTTCGAAACGGTGACGAGTATGGCTGCTATTTCGTGACCAAAGAATCTGCATGGGAGCAGGACGACGAAGTAACTGAAATCATCGTCGACGTGGGAGAAGACGTTTTCGGAGAGCTGGATTCTGACTTGCCGTGCACGATCTATGCAACTGATGACGCGTTTGAACCGAAATGGTCTGTGCCAATCGAAGAACGACATGGAAAGTGTTACGCTCGCGACAATAACCGTATCCACTACGCCGGTGTGTCTTTGGAAAAAGTTGAATCACTGGCGGACATGCTCGAGAACAAGCTTAAAGTCATTAACTCATCTACTTGGACTGACTGCTGGTTTAGCTTTGACGCAGATGCCAATGAGTATGAACTGGAACTGACTGTCGATACGGAAGTGTTAGGCGAAGAAGCCGCACAAGGACTCGCATCGAAAGCTAAAAAGCTGCGTGATGCTTTGGCGCCCAATGCAGCTTTCCGATATCAGTTGCTTGACGACAACATGGAGCCGTTGAAAGAGCAAGTTGCCGTTGTCAAGTCAGCTGAAGGTTGGGCAGACGGTGATAAAATTGCTGAGTCTAAAGAGCAAACTGACCAGCAACATGAAGCGGCATCTAACTCAATCCCGGTTGAGAATTAAGAACGGTAATTCCAGCTGCTGAGTTTCTGGCCACGGGGTTCGAAACGAAGCGATCGAACAGCTCGCTCCACTTTCAAAAGTAGAGCGAGCTTTTTCGCGCAGACTCAGTGAATACTTTAATTTGATGGAACCCCGCTCAGCGGGTATTCTCGAAATGCCGCGCTCATCCGCTGGTAAGATTGAAGTAACTCCATTGCTTGTTCGTTAGTCCTTGAGGTTTGGCCTGCAGCGATGTCATCTCTTAGCTCGTCTAGTTTTTCACGGTAGGCACTGGCCTTGGCACGTTTGAAATCACTGACGTTTCCTGTTCGTAGAAAGACGCCGACTTCCAAGCGACGGGAGAGGTCGTCGCAATAGCCAACCCATTTGTCGACCGCTTCCCAGTCGCCGGTTTTAGCTGCCAGTACACAGTTGGCGTTGATTGCAGAAAGGTCAGACAGCAGCGAAGCCGGTCCGGGGTAATAGAGATAGGCGCCAAAAATGCTAACGAAAATCAAACCGATGCAAGCGACCATCCCAATGACCCACGCTGGCAACACTATGTCCCAACGTGACGGCGGTGCTTCCTCCTGACTTTCAAGCCAGCTTTTTAGATGCCACCGTGTTTCGATGATTCGAAAACTGATGCCGACCAGCATCAACATTCCCAACAGCTTGAGTCCATACGCGCCGCCACTCTTTTCGTATCGCTCTGAAATGCCTAGCCACGCGGCATTCCACATTCCAGGTTGTCCCTTGTGAAACGGATGAGTGTAAACGTCAAACGCATGTGTATGTCCGGCGGGTGTGACTCCTTTGGGGTAAAGTGGTTTATCCATTGCGTATGCCAATGCAAGTGTCATCGACAGCAAGAGGCACATAAATGTTAACACTCGCTTCAATCCGAATGCAGAACCAAACCAGCAAAGCAATCCGATGTTGATTCCAGCGCCAAGAATCAATAGTGAAAACGCTGCGCCGATCGAATTTCCATGCTGAAACATTCCGCCAATCTGACTCATCGCCAAAAGCGGTGTCGAATAAACGGGAGTCACGTAGCAAGCCATAAAAGCGGGGGCGAAAATGTTGTCTGGCTCTGTTTCGCCTTGAAGTGTCCCATGTTCAAAAACGACGGACGTCACGGCCGATACCAAGACCCCAATCGCAATGAATACCAAAGACCAACTAACCATTTCAGTTGAAGCGCCATGAATCACTGCCAGCGATCTTCGAACCCCTGAGGCAGCAACGATGTTTGCCTCGTCGGGCGATTTGTTTGTTGTCGATTCGGACGATATAAACTTGCCCCAAACTACACCCAGGCCAGTCACAATCAGCATCGCAGCAGCACTGAAAACGATGATTGCGATCGGGTCCGAAAGCGACAATCCATACAAAATTGAAAGTGGATTGAACAACGGTGCCGTCAATCCAAACGCGATGATTGTTCCTTGTTTGACACCAGACCGATGAAGCTCGCGAACGACTGGAATCACGCCCAATGAACAGACTGGCAACAACATACCGATCCCCCAGCCAATCAGCAGGCCATAGCGACCTTGGTTGCCAAACAGCGAACGAGTTTTGTCTGGGCCAAGCATGTTTCGAAAGATCGCTGCGATAAAGCAGCCAAACGCGATCCAAATCGCGGCATCCATGAGTACTTCAGCGCCTCGTAGCGCGCCGCCAGCAAGAAAATATTCGATCACTTCTTTGCTCCCGAAGAATCGACTAGCTCTCCAAAGTCGTCCAGCATGGCTTCAATCTCTTTCGATTTCAGTTTCCAAGACTCACGAAACGAAGCGTCGCTCGCATCCGGCGCAATCTCGCTGATGACTTTGGTAAAAGAGCTCGAAAGTGATTTGACGGAATTCCAATCGGCTTCATTTAGGTTCGATTTGGCAGCGATGTCCGGCAGCCAACCTGCGATGTCGGTTAGTTCCGTTCGCACGTCAATTTCCATGGTGTGATGCTTGACTTTTTCGTCTTCTTCATGGTGTTCACCGGGATAGCCGTCGTGCGCTGTGTTGCCCTCTGTCGCCTCGTAGTCGGCTTCGGAATAGAAATGCGAATGGCCTGCGGCACCTTCGCCATGAATCACTTCGACGTAGGGTATTTTGACGGGACTCGGAAAATCACCGCTTGCCATTAGAGATTCATGCAACTGCGAGACGCGTTGGATTGCAGCGGAAAGCTCTTTGGGTTTGTGCAACGACAACTTTGGATGGGAGGCCGAGTCGCTCTTTTGCGACGCGTTCTTTTGATTCGAGTTGGCTTGTTGCAAATCGGAACTACAACCAGCCAGTAACGCAACTGTAGAAATTAGACAGACTGCTGTAATCGTTTTAAATTTCATCTTAAATTTCCGGTATGTTGACTGAATTAATAATTTCATCAATTGTTGAATCGTTGTTGCGAGAATTTCCTGCGATTCGCAACTGCAGAACCGGTTGGGCGACGGTCTTGATATCATCTGGAGTTACGAATTTGCGATTCTGTAAATAAGCCCAAGCTTGTGCCATTCGTTGCCAAATAATCACACCACGCGGGCTCAATCCGATTTGGATTTCTGGATGTTGCCTCGTTGCAGTCGCCAGGTCGACAAAGTAGCCACGAACCGCTTCTGTGACTTCGACGTTTCGAACTGCATCTTGAAGTTGGCTCAACTCATGCAAACTGGTCACGGCGTTTTGCGCTTCGTTAGCAGGAGGGCTGCCAATGTTGTCTGCCAACATTGCGATTTCGTCAGTGCGAGCCGGATAACCAATGCTCAACTTGATGGCAAAACGATCAAGCTGGGCTTCGGGTAGAGGGTAAGCACCATGGCTTTCGATTGGGTTTTGAGTCGCGATCACAAGGAAGGTGGACGCCAGTGGCATCGTGTTGTTGTCGATGGTCACTTGCCTTTCTGCCATCGCTTCGAACAGTGCACTTTGAGTTCTGGGGGTGGCTCGATTGATTTCGTCCGCCAAAAGGAGGTCAGAGAAAATTGGCCCGTGCCGAAACTCAAACTCTTGCGTTCTTTGGTTGAACACATTGAAGCCGGAGATATCGGTGGGGAGTAGGTCAGGCGTGCACTGCACCCTGGCGAAGTCGCCGCCAATTGACGCGGCCAGCGCTTTGGCCAACGTCGTTTTTCCAAGTCCCGGCAAATCGTCAAATAGCAGATGGCCTCGGGCAAGCACACACGCGATGACCATTTCGATGACGTCGCTTTTGCCAACCAAAGCTGAATTTAATCGCGTGCGAAGCGATTGAATACTACTTTGCGCTTCCGCGACAGTTTGAAAAGCGGGTTGCAAATTGTGCATCGTGTTTTCCGGTTGCTGAATCATTATTGACTGGTACTCGCACTTTCGTTGTCTTTTCGAAAATCTCTAATCCGCTTTAGCGAGAGAGAATTGACGGAATTGCGGCACGCCATCACAAGGTCTTGGCGAGAAGCAGAAGTCGAGTTCTCAGAATAGTTTTGGGCATTCCAAAGATTGAAAAATGCGGCCATCGCGTTTGATTCAACACGCGTGTACCAAACAGAAATCGTCTCCGTACTGGGGCGGCGATCGCCTGCGAGCCAGAATCGAAGATCGATCAACTGTCTCGTTGTTTTCAATAACCTTTGCGGCCAAACGATCCGGATCAGGAACCACCAGCCCAACATCAAACTAGTGATTAACTCAGCTCGAAATAATGCTGCAAGGAAAGTGGTTCCGATGATCAGGGTTACCGTCAGTGGGTTTTCCAGCAACCAGTACCAGCCCGTCATCGCTTTGGCGGTGAGCCATTGCCATGTTGTTTGGGTGCTGTAGGGAATCGGATAGCCGGGCGTTGGTTCCACTGGAATCCAGAACGTTCCGTCAAGGCAGACCTCTGGCCACATGTGAAGATTGTCAGGTGTGACAACCGATTGTCGCGCTCGAGCGTCGTAGTGTTGCTTTTGAACTAGAAACCCGCTGGCAACCCGTGTCTTGTATCCTGCCGACCGCAATACCATCGCACAGGTTGTCGCGAACATATAGGAAGGCCCACAACCTTGCTCAAGAAACAGGCTGACCGAATCTTCAACTTTTTCGTCCGTTTCCCAATTTGGGTTGAGGGTGAAATCGCTTCGCAGATGCGCAACGACAGATTCGACTTGCATCCATCCGGGCTTGATACCTTCCGTCCATTCGTCTGCCAGTTTTTTAACCGCTGGTTGCGACTCTGTTTCAGGAACTTGAAGGAAGTGAGAAAGGCTCGATTTGTTAGATCGAAAATTCGAATCGTCAGATGAGCGGGCAGGTTGCAGCGCTCGTTTATCACGCAGTAGATGGTAATTGGGAATAAGGCTTTGAACGTCAATGATGCTGTGACTCGGAATGGACTCGGCATCCATTTTGATCAGGTCCGTCTCGCTCCAAGCAAACATTTCCAGTTTGTCTACGAGTGGTATATGCCATTGCTGAAGCAATGCGGGTGCGGGAATCGTACTGGAATCAAGCCTCATGATCTTGACTCGATGTGATCTTCGCCCGGTTAAATAGCTTGCTATGCGTCGAGCTATCCTGAATACGGGAAGTCCATTTTTCTTGCCCAGAATAATTCTCGGTGGCTTTGATTCGTCAATATCATCTGGTAACGAGCTCCAGTCCCAGCCATCAAATTGGCGAAAGTTGTTGATCGAAAATCTCGCGGGGACTGAACCCTCGACAAAAAACAATGCCTTGGTGATCCGGTCCTGCAATTCGATATCTGTTGTCTCGCTAGAATTTCGCATCGTACGAAACGTTCGGCCGGATTGCTCCGACTTTTTTGCTTCGTGCATTTGCTGTGCTATTCCAGCGAGAGACACAGCATTGTTTCGACGTTTTTTGACGATGGGCCCGTCGTAACGATCCGACGTAATGTCGTATAGCGAAGGTTTGTCATCTTCAATGAATTGATCGGACTCCACAGCCCCGGTTGTTGTCGCATTGGTGCCCGCGGTCAGCATGTTGCCGTCGCCGATTCCAGAGATCGCGAACTCACTTTGGCTTCCTTTTTCACCGCCCGAAAACGGCATAAAGCCGACAAGTAAATTTCCTTTTTGAGTAAAAGGAATGGCTGTGGCGACGCTGGCTACCAACACCACGGCCAACATGGTTAAAGAGACAGTGGAGCCGTGTAGTTTCAAAGCCCGTGAATCACTGTCGATTGCTTTCGTTTCCAGGCGACTCCAGTATTGGCCAAGCAGCCACCACAAACCTGCAAAAGCAAACAGGCCTGCAATCAGAAAAATCCTTCTGTCGTCGGCGATGCAACACACGAAGAACACCAGTGCTCCGCTAAGAATTGAACTAGCTTTTTCGAATCCTGGTACTCTTGAGAAGACGGCCAAGTACCAACCAACGCTTTGAATGGTCAACAAAGCAACAATCTCATTTGCATCCCCATAGCCAAATGGGCGTATGCAGATATGCCAAATCAAAACGAGGATACCAGTGAGGATCGCGCCAAATTGAAAACCGAAGATGGCCGTTTTAGTGAAAGGAAATTTGGAGTTGTTTTTACATCTGAATCGGAGGATCGCATAGGCAACCCATGGAAGAGCTAAAAATGTCAAAGCTTCAGCCATTACTATTGGCAGCGACCGGGAGTGTCCTGACCGAAACATTTGCACGGTCGACATCGCCATCAACGCTACAAAAAGGACACTAAGACTAGGCGCAAGATCTCTATGAAAATTGAAGTCAGGATCACCGTCCGAAGCAGCCTGACCGGCAATCAACTGTCGTTTTGATTTGCTGTTCGCACTAGACCGCATCACTAAAACTCCGACTCCACCCACTAACCAATGCTTCGGCCGCTGCGTGCGGCGTTGCAATCAAGACGGAATCGCTTTTGCCTGAGCGATTGTTACTGGCAATTTGCGAGGTATCTGTTTTCCTGTGTGAAGCCAGTTTGTCTTCGCTTTTGAAGCCCTCAATATCGACGACAACTGGAGTAACGTTCGACGCGGGATTGCATGAGTCCAAGAGTTGAATTTGCTTTGACTCACTTGTCCCGATGGCGAACAAGTGCCCATTGCCACCGGTGGAGAATGAGTGAATTGCCTCGCTTTGTTGCTCTTGGGAAACGTTCGATGACTTCGACATGTCTGTCAAATTCGTCGCATCCGCGAGCGATGGAAGGTTTGCCAGAAAATCCATTATTGGTCGAAGACCGTTCCGGTTGTCTTCGCAATGCTTGGGCGTCCCGTTCAAACCAAAAGCAATAATACGTACGGGGGAATGAGTCTCATGAAGATGGCTGCAAATGCTTGCCGCAATTCGAATCGTCCACTCAAAACTGCTACTGCTTCCGTGCCCAACATGATCGCCCGGCGTCAAATCAAGAAACACTGTCGCTCCGGTTGAAGAAATCGACTGGCGTTCCCGAACCATTAGTTTCTGAGAACGTGCTGACTGAGCCCAGTGGATATTCTTCAAGCGATCACCAAAACGATAAGCTCTCACGCCAATCGAATCGCCATCGTTGCCCGCGCGATCACGCAGTGCCCCCTCCAGACAGAACCTGCTCGAATCTGAAACTGGAAAACCGTCTAGTGGCACACAAGTTGGCCAAACAAGAGTTGGTTGATAGGCATCCACGGTTTTGGAAATATCCATTAGGCCAAATGGGAAACCGCTGGCGACAGATACTTTCCCGGAAGGCAGTTTTCCTCTCCGGCGAGGAATAAGAGGCAGTCGAAATTCGGATTCTGACCACGCCCCAACACGCTTGAGCGAGAACGCAACTGACTCGTCCTTGTTACACTCCTGTAAGAATTCCCCTTTTACCATCAGCCCGAAAACTGGTAGCGGCCAAAAATTTTTCACGCGAAAGACCACTTCCAGTTCCTGATTCTCTTCGACTCTCCGATCAGGTAATATCAATTGACAGTGAATCCCTTTCATTGAAAGCCATGGCCAAGCTAGACCAAGGACAAGCAAGGCGAGAAACGCGAAAGCTAAAATGAACCCTTGCGGGCCAATCAACAGCCCAACTAACAAAGAGAATGCGATCGCGCTGACCACCCAGCCAAGAGGCTCTTTTAGCCAATCCGTTAATCCATTACACCAAGGGCAGAAGTCATGACTTCCGATTCGAATCATCCAAATTGCAAGTTGCTTTAGTTTCATGGGAAAGCTTTGTTCAAATTTAGAGATGTCAAAAAATCGGTTTCAAAAAGCGAAACTAGGTCACTGAAGCTGCGAGAATTTGCAATAGAGCGACCTTAAAGGTTGGTGCGGACGCTTTTGATTTGAAACCGATTTCTGTAAAAGACTGTGCCGAGGGATCGCATTAAGCGGCGCGACGTCGTCTAACCAAAAAAGAAACGAAACCAAGTCCAAGTATGCAGGCGGAACTTGGTTCTGGAACGGATGAGACCCCGAATGCTGGTAGTGCTCGCGAATCAAAAACCGACTCATCCATCCCATGATTCCAAACGATCCAGAACGGGTTGGAACTAAGGTCCATCGTTCCATCACCTGTTGAGAAATCGCTCTGCAATTGGAACATCATTCCATAGGCACCCAACGGCGCGGTGTCGTCATCCAATAGGTCCAGAATCACATGGTCATGAACATCGCCATCGATGTCACCAAGTCCAATAAACTGTGGGTTGACTCCTGACTCAATTGAGTTGCCGTTTAGGATGAGATCGGGTGTGGAACCAGAGTTGTCGTAGACGCCCATTCGCCCGACGGCTTCAAGCGTATTCGAAATCGGATTGTAGTAGTTGACATAACCCAGCCCGAATGAAGAATGCGCCGATGCATCCAATACGCTCAGCCAGATTTGGTCACCCTCGTTTACCAATAAACCTTCGGCATCGTTTGTAGTGAAACCCGGTTCGTCAGAGCTGAAATCTCCCGGGTTGAACGGATCAAGTTCTTCCATTTCGCTTTCGAAATAGAGAAACCCATCTGTCGTAACATCGTTTGCTTCGATCACGAACGCCGTCGGATTCGAAAGATCGTTATAACCAAACTCGACATCGCTGTGCTGTGCAAACAGATTCGTAGACATCGTTGCAAGAACAATTGTCGAGCAAAAAACAATTAACTTCATCTCAATACCTTTGTTAAAAAAAATTAGTCCAAGAGTGATTCGATACGACCGTCGTCCCGACCTCCGACAGCCCACCACACTTCTCGGGAAACAGAGTCCGATACGAAACGTACCGAACCATCGACTAGTGCCAGATTGACTCCGCCTCGATGGCGGCTGCTGGCAGTAACAACAAAATCTCCTTCATCCATACTGGTGTTGTAGTGACCCATTTCAGAATTCGGAGTTTGTACGTGCATATAAGTTGGCGCTACCAAAGGCGAGCCGCTCGACCAAGAACGGCCAATGTGTGCTGACTCAAACACATGCGCGTGCGAACTGGCCATTTGGTCAACGATTTCCGACAACGTCTCGAACCGCTCGAGGATGTGGAGAGACCGAAGTCTCCGGTCTCCGTTGTTGATTTCTGACGCGCTGTTGCCGGATTGGATCAGACGCTCAGACATCAGAGCTGTGTTGGATGTCCCGTCTTGAAAATTGGCCATCCCTATTTCACTGGCGTGCCATGCAACGGGTGTAGACGGATGGACTACGGGTATCGCTCCGTTATGTTTTCGCTGGCCCGGTGCAGAACGCTCGCCCGAGTACCCCGTGGCATAGGAGGGCCATCCCAAATTTCCCGCATAGCTACCAGGGGCGGGGTTGGCCGATCCAAGAATGATTGAGTTGTTTCGATTGGGAGTGTCTGACGGACAGATAAAAGTAGGTATGAGCGTATTAACTGCTTGAGCATTTGGGTGAGTGTCGCTCATTTTGTAACTGTTGCCATCGCCATTGCTGACCGTTCGATCAAACGAGTCGAATAGGTTGTTTTGTTCGATATGTGGCAACAATGGGACAAGCCAGCTGTAGTAGCCAGAATTGAATCCGCCCGTTCCGTTCGCAGTCCCCGGTCCAACTTGATTCACGGGAAACTCGCGGTGAGCCGACTCGTAGTTGTGAACGGCTAATGCAACTTGTCTCATTTGATTGGCACAAGTGATTCGCCTTGCTGCCTCACGCACAGTTTGCACTGCGGGCAGAAGCATTCCAATTAAGATTCCAATGATTGCGATTACGACCAGTAGCTCTACCAAAGTAAAACCCTTGCGCATGGTTGCCGTTTGAAAGCGTTTGCTTAACACGAGTTGTTCCTATTGCTTGAAATGATTGAGGATCCACATCGGCAAAAAAGACAATGACATTCAATTTCGCGGCTTGACCAAAAACCGCCGTGGACAACCTGCCAGACAAACGGATTTGTCGGGCCGTCAGAACATGACAGGCGTCCACAGCAGCAGCTCGGTCGCTTCCTGCAGCAATTGCTATTTGGCGATTCCAGATAAAAAGCGATCTAGCTTTTGGTTGGAAGCGCAGCGATAGCGCAGGGCGTTGATTGAAAATTCAGATTGCGTAATCAACAGAACCTTTTTCAGTAGCAGGCCGAATAAAACGGCAGCCATAAAAAGTTCGTTGAGACACGCTCACAGGTAAAAAACCTGCAAATACTGCACGGGCCATGGCGTATCCACCACCGAAGCCCAAGCGTAAATGCCTGTCGTTTAGACGGCGGCTGGCGGACCACGCGCTACCGGATTGAAGATGATCGAACTGCCATTAGAGGGGCGTTCGATAGCGAGAATCGAAGCGAATCCAGAGAATTCGAGAGTTTGGTTAGCCCCAGCGATTACGTGGAACTGATCAAAGAATTCGCAAAACGGACAGTGGTGATCGTCCGCAGTTAACAATACCTTTACATCGTCAGACGTTTCTGTCTGAGCATGCGAGTGATTGCAGTGTGAATGAGCACTGTTGGAATCTGCGCGATGGGAATCTGCATGATGGGAATGGCAACAGGTTGAGTCGTTGCCACTATGGTTGTGAAAACCCAAGAAGTCGGCGTGATGCAACGACGGACCTAGGTTTATCAACAAACCTAGGTAGGCGACGAAAAGATAGATTTTCGCTTGCTTTAGATGCACTTGAATTCCAGAACCAATTTTGGTTCTGACGACCCGACATGTATGAGTATGTCTATAACCGTACGATTGGTCAAGTGAATTAGTTCAGGTTTTCAAACGCTATTGGTAAAACAACTAAAACCATTGTTTCCTTCAAAATCAATTCTGAAAAACACGAAGCCGAATGTTGGGTTCACCGTATGCACTGGCAAGTCCGTGTTGGACCCGCGAAGTGGGTTGCGAAATCAAATAAGAAATGCAATAGGAGTAGCCTGAACTCAAAGCGTTTTGTCCACGTCAATCACAATTCTACTACGCCAGCGTTCACAGCTACCAAGCCACGGTGATGCACTTACTTGGCGTGAACCGTTAACGGCCGACTACTCTTCGAAAGACCAATCGAAATCAAGCATTTTATAGGTTTCGTCTGCTTTAACGGGATGCGAAAACAGAAACCCTTGGAAGTACTGGCAATCCAAGTTCTGTAGATACGCGGCTTGTTCCGGCGTTTCGATTCCTTCTGCAACAACTTTCAACTCCAGGCTGCGTGCGAGCGCGATGATAGAACGCACGATCGTCTGATGCTTTTTTGACTCCGCCAAATTCGCGATAAAAGAGCGGTCGATCTTTAGAACTTTTAGCGGCATTTGGTGCAGGTACGCCAATGAGGAATAGCCTGTTCCAAAATCGTCAATGCAAGTCGTAACGTCCATTGCCTGAAGTTGCCCGAGTAGATCGATCATCTCTTCTGGCTTCTGCATCAACAGGCTTTCTGTGACTTCTAGTTTTAGCTGGTTAGGAGAAACGCCTGATTCACTAAGCGCCGACCTCACATGTCCGATAAAATCTTGCCCACTGAATTGGCGAATCGAAACGTTGACGCTTACCAGAATGTCCCGTTTTGATTTCTCTTTCCAGATTACAGCTTGATGACAAGCCTGTTTCAAAACCCAGTTTCCGATTTCGACAATCATTCCATTCGATTCAGCAATCGGAATGAAGTCCGCTGGAGAAATTTTTCCATGCACGGGATGATTCCAACGCAGCAGGGCTTCGAACCCCGCGGTCTGCATGGTGCCCGCGTCGATAATCGGTTGGTAGCAAAGTGACATTTCATCACGAAGGATCGCATCCTTGAGTTCACTTGCGATTTCCAGTTTCGCTGCTGACTCCTGTTGCATTCGATTTTCGAAAGCGCTGATGCCGGTTTCAGAGAACTGTTTTGCATAATACATCGCGGTGTCGGCTTCGCGAATGATCTTGTCCACCGATGCGTTCATGGTCGAGACCGATGCGACTCCGATACTGATTCGTCCAAGGATTTCACGACCGTGAACAGAAAACGGAGCTTTGATTCGTTTTTGAATTCGCTCCGCCACTTCCATTGCGTCGCCCAGTCGGTCGATGCCTTCAATCAAAATCCCAAACTCGTCGCCGCCAAGCCGAGCCAATACAGAATCTGATTGGCGGAGGCTGGACTCAAGTCGGTCCGAGATCTGAATCAAAAACTCATCACCAATGTCATGGCCAAGTGAATCGTTTACCAATTTGAAATCGTTTACATCGATATACAGAACCGCAAATAACTTAGACGCATTTCGTTTGAATTGTTCAACGCATCGTCCGACACGGTCATGAAATAATGTTCGATTGGGCAGACGTGTCAACGCATCTGCAACTTTGCCCTCCGTAATGTCCGTCAATGAGCCTGCGATACGTGTCGGAACATCCGTCTCGTCCCGAACGGCTAGTCCACGACAAAGCATCCAACGAAAGCCTCCGGTTTGGTCGGGCATCCGCATCTCGGTTTCGAAGTGACTACTTTCTCCACATAAATGAGATTCCAAGTCCGCACGAACGCGTTCGCGATCTTCATGGAAGACAAGCTCCAGCCAGGATGTCCCGTGAGCCACCCAATTTGGGTCTTTGACACCCACCATTGTCATCCAACGCGGCGACAGATAAATCTCACCAGTAACGAGGTTCCAATCCCAGATTCCATCGCGTGTGCCTTGAGATGCCAAAGCATAACGTTGCTCGCTCTCGCGAAGGGCCGACAAAGTATGGATCAGTTTAAACTGGGCGTCGATTCGCGCAATCATGCCCGCGTATTGGATTGGCTTGGATAGATAGTCGCTTGCCCCCGCATCGAAACAACTAACTATTTGATCCTCAGCGGAGCTCGACGTCATCATGATGATTGGCAAATCCGCACTGTCATGCAACTGTCGCATCATTCGCAAAGAAGTATTCCCGTCGATCACAGGCATTGATATATCCATCAACACCAAATCTGGTTTCGTGTTGGAAACGAACGTGAGCGCATCGTGGCCATTCTCCGCCGTATCAACCTTATAGCCAGCAGTCTCAAGTTGGTGAGCGAGCAACCTGCGAGTTATCACTTCATCATCGACTACCAATATCCAACCTTTGGAATTACTGGCCAAAGCTACGGGAGTAGGTGAACTTTGTTGCAGTATGCCGCCCGCGGTCGGTCCAACGAGTGGAACGCCTTGTGTGGGGCTGGCAATATTCGATTGTGAGTTATTAAGAATCATGGCAAAATTAATTCAATAGATCCTTTAGTTGGCACAGGGTTCCTTCGATACGTCTTTCCAATTCAGATAACGTATCGGGAATCAGATCCGTTTGATTTTCGCCCGCAAAACTCTCGAGCCTTGCGGCTGTCTCATGAATTGCGAGCAACGAGGTATCACCGGCAGCTCCTTTTAGTTGGTGGGCGATTGTCTTTACCCTTGCAATATCGTTTTGACGATTGGCTTCACGAAGCTCGACAAGCCTCTCAGGTAACGTGTCACGCATAATGCCAAGCAGCTGATTTTGGATTGCAGAATTTCCGTTGCACCGTTTGTCCATCTCGGCTTGATCAAAATACGTGTCGTTGTCAGCAACGATTGGCTTCGACGCTGAACTCAGTCGCGCTGTTTCAGGTTGTTCAACCGGCAATTCGACTGGAAGAGGAGCGTCAGCTTCAGCCGTCGGTTCGACAGTCAACTCACTAAAAGAATCTGATTCTGGAGGTTGAGGCGGCGAATCAAGTTTTTCAGCGGTGACAGAATCCATCAAATCCTTGTCAGGCTCGCCTAGATATTTCAGTGTCGTTTCTTGCAAGCGTTGAAGCGTTATCGGCTTGCACATGTAGTCATTCATTCCGGCTTCAATGCATTGTTCCCGGAACCCAGCAACGACGTTTGCGGTCAATGCAACGATCGGAGTTACCTGGCATTCAATGTCGTTTCGTTTTTGCTCTGACTCCCACTGGCGTATTGATCGACTGGCAGTCAGTCCATCCATCACTGGCATGTGGCCATCCATCAAAATCAAGCGGTAATCACCGGCTTGGATTTTCTCGAGCGCCAGTTTTCCATTGGAAACAACGTCTGAGGTATAGCCAAGATTCATGAGCATCTGCTGAACGACAATTTGATTGACTTGATTGTCCTCCGCAATCAACACGTCAGCTTTTAGGTTGGGATGGTTCGTCAGCAAGCCTACTCGCTCGTCAGTTGTGTCCGCAATCTTTTGTGGATCGGGCAGTGATGGCTGGCTGTCGTCGATCGCTGGCGATTCAGCAATGCTAGGTTCGATTGACGCAAGTTGAATTCGGCGTTTGTAGACGACCGTGACAATTGAATCGAACAGCCGACTTTGTCTTGCAGGCTTCGTCATCGCAATATCAATTCCAGCTTCCGCGAGTTCATTGCGAGTCATCAAGTCATGATTGCTCGAAAGCATGATGATCGGGATGTCGCACAAGCTAGATTGTTCTTTCAATCGCATCGCGACATCGCGACCATTGAGCCCTGGCATACAAAAATCCAAAATGATCAAGTCAAAGGGGCGTTCCAGACGCTCGGCAACCAATAGTTTCTGAGTGACCGCTGTAGGTTGTTGACAGATGGTTGAACTCATCCCCCAGCACGCTAATTGGTTTTCAAGAATTTCGCAGTTCGTCGCATTGTCATCGACAACAAGAACGTTGCATTGGGCTAGTCCGGCGAGAACTTCACTAAGCTTACCTTCATCTGGCATTTCCTCTTTGACAATCGTAAGCGGAATTTCAAACCAAAAATTTGACCCTTCATCAGGTTGGCTGTCGACCTTCAATTTGCCGCCCATCATTTGAACCAGCTTATTGACGATGGTCAGCCCAAGGCCGGATCCACCGTACCGGCGTGTGGTTGAAACATCTGCTTGAACAAACGACTCGAATAGAGACTCTTGAGCGTCTTTGGAAATCCCAATGCCAGTATCTTGAATGCTGAAATGAACCACAGTGCCTCGCTGGGAGACGCAAAGGTTGATTTCGCCTGACTCAGTAAATTTAATTGCGTTGCCCATTAAGTTGACAATACATTGGCGCAATCTCTCAGGGTCACCATTGACGGTATACGGAAGATCCGCCCCCAATCGGCAATTCATTTCCAAGCCTTTTGAGTGTGCTCGGATTGCGAACTGCTCCGCTGTCGATTCCATCAATTCGCGAAGGTCAAAATTGACTTGCTCCAGTTCTAGTTTGCCCGCTTCGATCTTCGAAAAATCCAAAATGTCGTTAATCAAAGACAGCAACGTATCAGCACTGGAACGAGCAACGTTGACGTAGTTTTCTTCTTTGCGATCGAACTGGCTTGTCGAAAGCAAATCCAACATGCCGATCACCCCATTGAGAGGTGTGCGGATTTCATGGCTCATGTTTGCGAGGAACTCGCCTTTGGCGGCGCTCTTGGCTTCTGCAATTTGAACTTCCGCCAACATTGCTTGCTTGCGCTCAGTCACGTCGTGAACCGTTCCCAGCCAAGCAACAAGGCAGCCGTTTTCATCGCGAATAGGAACGATCGTCTCAAGCAACCACCTTCGTTGTCCGGCTTGAGTTTCAAATTCGATCTCTAAATCTTTAATGACTTCGCCACGTTGGAATTGATGACAGACCGTCGCTGTGTACTCTTCATCTGAGTTATGCCAAGGAATCGAAAAACTTTCGCCTCTGTTAATCAAATCTGACGCCGAGGCATATCCAAAAATCTGTAGCAATGTTGGATTGGCTGATTGGAATTGCCCGTGCTCGTCCAACTGATAAATGCCGACGCCGGCATGTTCCAGGACGGACTGCAGGCGAAGTTTCTCAGCTTGGAGAACGCGATTGGTTGACTCATGTCCCACGACTTCTTCGTTGACGCGAGCTATAACCGCGTTGTACTCCGAAGCAATTTGCCCCACGTCGGTATCAGTGTCGGTCTCAATGTGGGTTGAAAAATCTCCTGACCGACGATGTCCATTCATCGCCTCCAGCAAGTCGGTCACTTCGTTCGTTGCACCGTGCTCCACAACGTTGAGTCCAGATTTTTCTTCACCAGCTTTGACTCGCAGTCGTGTAAAGCATTTAAGAATTTTTAATGTTCCGTAAATAGTGGCGAAGCTAAATGTACAAGCCGTCAACACTCCGGTGGCCTGGATGGCAAGCTGCATCATTCGGCTGCCAGCCGGCAGCATGTCAGCGGGAGCAAAAATAGCGAATACCATTGTGCCCCAGATTCCAGCAGCGCCATGAACACCAAACGCACCGACTGCATCATCAGCGCCACGCTTTCGAATAAAATTGATCGTCCAAAGTGCAAGGATCGAACCGAATGCTCCTGCGAACACTGCAGCTAAAGGAGAAATCGCGTGACAAGCTCCCGTGACGGAAACCAAGCCTGCAAGTGTGCCACTGATTAAGTCGACAACGTCTGTTTTCTGTGTTCTGACCCAAGACCAAGTCGCAGCTGCGAGCAAACCGCCGACCGCACCAAGATTCGTATTGAGAAGCACGAGGGCGCGATTGTCCTGAGGAGACAGTCCGCTTCCTCCGTTGAAGCCCCACCAGCCAAACCACAATAAAAAGCAACCCAGGATAGCAAGTGTTAAACTGTGTCCGCCAGTGAGTTTGCCGCGTTTGTAGTTTCGCCGAGGACCAATCGCAATGATCGCAGCCAACGAAGCGAATCCGCCAGTCAAGTGAACAACTGCGGTTCCTGCCCAGTCAACAAATCCAAGGTTCGCCAACCAGCCACCGCCTGTATTTTCTAGAACGCCGCCCCAACACCAGTGACCAATCAACGGGTAAGTCACGCTGCTGAGTACAAACACAATCGTTAGATAAGTAATCAATCGTGTTCGTTCAGCAATCGCTCCACTCACGATCGTCGCGGCGGTGCCGCAGAAAACCATTTGAAACAAAAAGAATCCGACCAAATCGTTGCTCGACGTGAAATCGAAATGCGATCCATACAAACCGTAGTTGGTTACTCCAAACATGAGGGAAAATCCAAACGTGGCGAATACCAGCATGGAGATCCCAAAATCAAGAAGATTCTTCACTGCTACGTTGATACTGTTTTTGGCGCGCACCATTCCACTTTCAAGCATGCAGAATCCGGCTTGCATCAAAAAGACAAGGGCTGCACAAATGAGGACGAATCCGACATCCATTTTTTCAGGGGTGACAGGGATCATGTTGGTCGTAAAGCATGAGGAAAAGATTCAGAAGAGCGGTCTAATAGAAACATGGCTTACAGATGTCAAAATAAATACAACTTGCCAGAAATTTTGGCTTAACTGTTGAAGTCAATGTTCATCAGCGGAATCACTGTCACATTCCACGCACAACGATTGAAATCGTTCAGTTCCAAAAGGGAAAACCCGAATGGTTGCATAGAAAAAGCCCCGAAGCGTTTCCACTAAAAACGATTCGGGGCTAAACAATTCACGCTGCTGGTTTGATTGTGTCAGCCGAGTAATAAAAGGCCAACTTTTGGTTCAATTTGAATTTCTTCAGAGCTCTCTTTGATAACCAAACTCAATTTGTGATTGTTGTAGAAAAGTGTGCAAATGACGACACCTTAAAATTGACTGTGACAAACGCAACCAACGAGGCCTCCGAAATTCAAAAAACGATGGACGTCGATCACGACGCGAGCCGATCTGAGGAAAGTCGATAGCGAAGGTGGTGGTTGAGATGCTCTAGTTCTTCCTTCGTTCATATGGCGAGAAGTTTTCGCCGCCGTCTCTGGTTGACATGGATTTGAATTCTTCGGGAGTGATGTCCTTGCCAAATTTTGCCATGCTTCCGTCGACCAGCGTTGATGTAAATCCACGAGACACGAACAGCTTGATCGCTTCTTCATCAGGATCAAATTCAGATGGCTTGGTCCACTCAACGGCCAGCTCTTCGGGCGCGTTGATCAATAACAGAGTGGTAGACGAGCCATCAGTTAGGTCTGCGAAGCCGACTTCGCCAATCGAAGCCGGACCGTTTTTCGACGGGCTTGTGAAGATTCCGCTGGGACCGCCCATGCCTAAAATCGTGGTCTCGCCCTCGCCAAGTTGGCTCTCAGACATGTTGAATATTTCTGGCATCTCTCGGAGCAACGCAATGTTATGTTCGCTGTCCCATGGCTCGTCTTGCTTGAACTTGTTGTAAAGTTTGGCTTCATCGAGGTAGGGAAGGATATGGACACGCCAGCTAAGTAGCTTTTTACCTTTCTTGTTGGTCGTGTACGCAGAAGGGAATTTGTTGTGTGCAGATTCGAAATTGAGACAAGCCAGTGCAATGTCGCGAATCCGCTCAAGCTTTCGCTGCTTTTCCAGCTCCAGTATCTCCGTTTTGCTAAGCAGATTTTGAATATTTAACTCAATGTCGCCACTGTCGATGTCGAACATCGGATTGTTGGGAATCTTCTCTCCTCGACGCCTTCTTCTTGATTTTGTGTCAGCATCAAAATCGTCAATGGTAACGATGTTGCCGTCGGCTCGCTCCAATAAGTTTTTAAAGGAGTCTTTGTCGACAGTTTCAGATAAAAACTGTCCCGAACCATCACCCATCGCCACATTGGTTCCACCGGGGTAGGCACCGAAAATCGCTTTCAAGTCAAAGTCAGCCGGGTCAATTCCTTCGTCGGGTTGCGTCCAGAACTGAGCAAGTTTGTCACTTGTTTCGACATACATGATCGTATTCGATGATCCATCAGTGATAGCGCCGAACCCAACTGAGCCTGCGTTGGAGAATGGTTTTTTCGGGGCACCGATGATGCCAGTTTTCACAGCGGTTGAGCGATAGGTCGTTTTTCCAACGGCAGCAGAGCTGATCGGAGATCTAAACACCTCTGGCATTTGTTCGATTAATTTTTTGTTCGTCGGACTGTCCCAAGGTTCTTTCAAGTTGAATTTTTCATACAGTTCGTTCTGTTCGATGAACGGCAGAATGTGAACTCGCCAGCTCAGCAGTTTTTTACCTTTGTCGTCGACCGAGTAAGCAGCCGGAAAACTCATGTAGGCACTTTCAAAGTTGTGGGCTGCCAGTGCACACTGTCTAAGATTGTTCATTGATGTAACGCGGCGAGCAGCTCCGCGAACTTGTTGCACTGCAGGAAGCAATGCACCGATCGCAACAGGCGCGATGTACCCCGCGTCCAACGAAGGTATCGTTTGGGTAGTCTCAATTTCGATCCCGTCATCCGTTTGTCTGGCCGTCATCATTGTCGGGCCAAGATGCCGGTGAATTAGTCGTGCTGGCGGAAGCCGAACCCCTTGCAGCAATTGGCCAATCGCTCCGCCAGCTTGTGGAGCAAAACTGTCGCGGGCCATCGCTTGCGACATGCTCATCGCCATTTGGGCATAGGCATAAGTGATTGGGAATTGTGATTTGGTGTCACCGTATGCAAATGCGATGACTCTTGAGTTGGACTCCTCACCTATGAAAGTTGTTGACATCGCACTCATTTTGGCAGGGTCAATCAAGGGAGTGGTCAGGCCGGGTGTCAACGCCGCCTCGATCGCTTGGGGGAAAAGAGCGATGATAATTCTGTTGTCTGCAACACACCAACTTAATTGGAATGGGAACGAAAAATCGGGAGATTGAAGCGAGAAAATCTCGTTGTTGCCGACGGTGCGTTTACGAAATTTCGGAGCGTATCGCGAGCCGTCTGTTTCGATGATGGCTTTTTTGACAATGGCGTTGAGTGCCGCTGAGAGTTTTTCACTTGATTTAACGGAGCCAGTCAGAGTCAGACCTGAAACCCACCCGTCCCCTGCCCCGTTGTGCAGCGTCCAAGTGTCACCAATGTTGTCGATCAGTCCTGTTTTGATATCGACGCCAACTTCTCTTTTGATTTCAGCAATGGCTTCGGAAACCTCGTCTCGTCCACGAGGGTTCATCTGCCGCGCCAACATTGAGAACATTCGAAATGCTCTGTTCGTGTCAAGCGAAAATGCGAATGCGAAAAGTGAATCGTCTGGGATCTGTCCGAGCTCCTCAAGTTGCAAGCCCTTTTGAGAATGCAGGTCCAGCAAGCCTTCGGGGCGTCCATCAATGTCGATAAACATGCGGCTGTAGGATTCGTTTTCTGTTAGCCCAGAACTGGATTCCATCGAGTTAATATTTCCAAGCCCAAGAGCCCCGATCATCATCAGTGTTTCTCGGTCGCCCATGGGAGCGAGTGTGTCTGTCATTTCTTTGATATTGAAATAGCTGTAATTGGTCAGCCGTTTGACATTTCTTTTTGAAGTTTTAGATTTCGCCATCCAAGTCGGCACTTTTTTTGACGCAATTCTTTTCAACGTATCAACAACAGTTTCTTCGCCGATTGCGACAATAAGCTTTTCTTTGAGAGAGCCGATCAGCAATTCTGCCTTAGGTTCTTCGCTCAAAAGGAACTTGTTGAACGTAACCTCGGATAGAGTTACCTTCGTCGGGTTATTGAACATTTGAGAAAGTTCAGCCGCAATCGCGCTCGCTTCGTCCCCCGCGTCGAGGCACATGAGTGCTTTGGCTTGTTGGGGAGTCGCACGAGCATCGAATTTGATTTTTTCTAAAAAGAAACAACCCTTACGCTTGAGGATAAGGTTGGTCATCTTCGGGCCAAGCGAATGCATCAATTTTTGTTGTTCCGGAGAACGGTCGGTCATCATCGCAGGTCCCAGCAGACCAATTCGTTTGATGGCGTCTTCGACGAATCGTTTTACCTCTGGTTCGGCCATCATTTTTTCGGTGCGATTTTTGCTGTTGGCGTCGTACTGAACTTCGCCAACCCAATAGGAATAGGCCCAGCAATTTTCGGGAGCCATGCGTTGAAATGATCCGTCCTGAGCAACCGAGTGGGCGGCAGGCATAGCGATCGATGCGACCGTGCAAATGAAGAGAAGTAGTTTGTTGATCCGTCTCATGTTTCACCAGTAAAAATCGTTCGCGAATTTTGAAGTCATTGGGGCTAATTGTTGCTGCTAATCTTCCCCAACGCAAATAGTTGCAACTGACAATTCGGGTGGCGTTGTCGACATCATTCCAGCCGAAGAATGCGGGATTGTTTTCGAACCATGATTGAAGATCTTGATTAATTTATCGAAATCTTCGGTCGTAATTCGCGCGGTGCAGAACTTCAAACATCGGCCGTGTTGTATTCAAACCAGCAATGCCCGCGAATATCGAGGATTGGAAACGAATAACAATAAGGTTTGGTACCCAAACGTCTTAATCTATAATTGCCGATTGATCATAAGTTCTTTCCCTAACGTGATTTTGGATTTGATGAAGTGCTGCAACGCGATTAACCACCCGGTTGGGATGCCATTGAAATCTTTAAGAACAGCGAGCTGCATTCTCTCGATTGTGGTGGCGGTGTGCGCAAGTTGTCATTCCGACGAGGACGTTGCGAGTAATTCTTCGCACCAGACTGCGCCAAATTCCACGCGATCGTTCTTGAAAGAGAACTGTTACGACTGCCATTCCGGCGAAGATTCCGAGGCCGGTTTTGACTTGGAGAAAATTTCTGATGATCTCACAGACGCCAACACCGATCGTTGGGTTCGCGTTTTCGATCGAGTCACGTCCGGTGAAATGCCACCGCCTGACTATTCAGTCCCTGAGGATCGCCAATCGTTTCTGCGCGAAACTGGAAATTGGATCAAGTCAGTTCAAGAATTGGAATTTAAAACGTCAGGGCGAGTGAAGGCTCGAAGGTTGACGAATCTCCAGCTAGAACGAACCTTGCATGATTTACTTGGCATCGATATTCCACTTGCCAGCCTGATGCCAGAAGAGCCGCGGACATCGGGGTTTAATACCGTTGCCGATGGCCAGCCGATGTCACATTTTCAACTTCAACAACATTTGGATGTGGTGGACGCGGCGCTTGAGGAAGCGTTTCGCAGGGCGCTCAATAAATTCAATGGCGATGAGTTCGAACGAATCCTACCGGCTCGCAAGATAGCTCGGAAGAATCCGAAACGTCGAAACCGTGAACCGGAAATGATCGAGGGGCACGCGGTTGTTTGGTCTGGCAAACTTGTGTTCTACGGTCGAACTCCTGCGACCACCGCGCCGACCGATGGATGGTATCGATTTACGATCCATGCCAAAGGAATCAAAGTTCCCAAAGACAAAAACGTCTGGTGTACGGTTCGGTCCGGAGAATGTTTTTCGGGGGCTCCGTTGATGGCGTGGGTGACCGCGTTTGAGTTAGACGAGAATCACAAACAAGTCACGTTTGACGCGTGGTTGCCAAAGAATCATCGGTTGGAAATTCGGCCAGGTGATTTGACGTTGAAACGAGCTAGGTTTCGCGGCGGGCAGGTCGGCACGGGCGAAGGCGGTCCCCAAAACGTGGCTGGTATCGCTATCAAGTCGATTGAAATGCGACGCATCCATAAAGGCCCAGGCGATGTTGAGTTGCGACGAATGTTGCTCGGCGATTTGAAAATCGAGAATGACAAAACAACTGACCGACGGGCTGTTACTTCATCGGCTCCTCGAAAAGACATCGGTGCGTTGATGCACCGTTTTGCTCAGCGCGCTTTCCGTCGTCCAGGCAACGCAGGTTCGATCGATGGATATGTTGATTTGGCAATGGACGCATTCGGTAAAAACGAAGACATCGTGGCAGCATTGCGGACTGGTTATCGGGCGATCCTCTGCTCACCTCGGTTTTTATATTTGCAAGAACAGGCGGGCGAACTGGATGATTTTGCCATCGCGTCTCGATTGAGTTATTTGATTTGGAGCCGGATGCCCGATAAACAGTTGCTGAGGCTCGCCTCACAAAAGAAACTTTCGAACAAGCAAGTGCTGTTGCGGCAGGTGGATCGAATGCTCAACGACCCCAAAGGCAAAAACTTTGTCATTGACCTTGCCGATCAGTGGCTGGATTTGAACCTGATTGATTTCACTGAGCCGGATTTTCGGCTCTATCCTGGCTTTGATGTTATCGTTCAAGATTCGATGCTTCAGGAGACCCACACGTTTTTGCAAACAATGCTCGACGAGGATTTGAGTGTCAGCAATTTGATCGATTCAGATTTCACTTTTCTGAACAGTCGATTGGCTAGGTACTACGGAATTAACGATGTCAAAGGTGACCAACTGCAAAAGGTGTCGCTTGGTAAATCGAACCGGTACGGCGGTTTGCTAACGCAAGGGGCAATCATGAAAGTGACCGCCAACGGAACCGCGACATCGCCAGTCATCCGCGGCGTTTGGGTGTCAGAGCGATTGCTTGGCCAGGAGATTCCGCCGCCACCAGAAAATATTCCAGCCATTGAACCAGATATTCGTGGTGCCAAAACGATTCGGGAGATGCTGACAAAGCACAAAGAAAATGGAGATTGTGCGGCATGTCATCGAAAAATAGACCCGCCTGGTTTTGCGTTGGAACATTTCGACCCATCTGGCCGATGGAGAGACAGTTACGTTACCAGAAAAGATAAGAAAAAATCCAAGCGACCGAAGCTTCCGATCGACAGTAGTTTTGTCATGCCCGATGGCAAGCCATTTAGTGGTATCGACGAGTTCAAAAAACTTGTACTGGAAAACAAAAATCGGCTCGCGAAGAACGTTTGCGAAAAACTAATCGTTTATGGAACGGGCGAGACCGTTCAGTTTGCCGATCGAAAAACTATCGAAAGATGCGTTGAGCAAACTGCTAAATCAGATTTTGGATTTAGATCAATTTTGAAATCAGTCATCACCAGTCAAATCTTTTTGACGAAATAAAAGTCTGAGGAAATCGTGGATCAGAAAAAGTCCGCCAGCCGGTCGGTCAATTTTAACTTTCGAAAATGTGTCAATCGTAGAACTATTCTGCGCGGCACAGGTGTTTCGCTTGCCTTGCCATGGTTGGGCGCGATGCAGCCTGCCTTTGCAACCGAGAGTGAGCAAAAGAGACCCAAGCGTTTCGTTGCAATGACATTGGGGCTGGGATTGCACAGTCCCAATTTGAATCCGACGGAGACAGGGCGTGGTTACAAACCGTCTCGCTACCTTAAAGCAATTGATGACATTCGAGATAAATTTTCCGTCATTTCAGGCGTGTCGCATCCCGGCGTTGGTGGCGGACATCGTGCCGAGGCAAGTATCTTGACGGCCAATCCAGCTGGTAGTTCAGGGCGAGCCAAGAACAGCATTTCCGTCGATCAGTTGCTGGCGAAGCACCTTGGAAGTCAAACTCGATTTCCATCTTTGGTGTTGAGTAGCGCCGGTTCAAGTAGTCCTTCCTATACCGAAAATGGATCGATGGTTCCCGCGGAATCGTCGCCGTCAAAATTGTTCGAGCGATTGTTCGTCAACGATTCAGAAGCAGAACGCGAGCAGCACGCGCTCCGAGTTCGCGAAGGCCGCAGTATCATGGATTTGGTCAACGACGATGCAAAACGATTCCAGAAAAAACTTGGCAAGGGCGACCAGCAGCGACTGGATGCTTACTTTTCAAGTGTGCGTGATTTGGAAAAACGGATGGCAGCATCGGAAGCTTGGGCCAGTCGACCCAAACCCAAGGTCGATGTTGGAAAGCCGATTGATATTCTTGACTCACGCGACTTCATTGGCCAACAGAAAATGATGTCCGACATGATTCGGTTGGCGTTGCAAACGGACTCAAGCCGCTTTGTTGTTTACCATCTCGGCGGTGGCGGTGGTGTCGTTCCAATCGACGGAGTTGAAGAGGGGTATCACGGGCTCAGTCACCATGGCCTGAACGGCGAAAAACTAGAGCAGCTTGCCATCGTCGAGGGCGCGATCATTGCTGCGTGGGGTGAGTTTCTTCGTGGGCTTAATTCGATCGACAACGACGGGGAGAGTCTGCTTGATCAGACTTCGGTATTGTTGACCAGCAATCTGGGGAACGCGTCGAATCACAGTAATAAAAACATGCCGGTTCTGTTTGCGGGCGGTGGATTCAAACACGGCCAACATCTCGCGTTTGACCAGAAACGAAACTACCCATTGCCGAATCTGTTTGTGAGTGTGCTGCAAAAACTAGGTTTGGAAACGGATCAATTCATGAGCAGTACCGGAACGATGACGGGACTGTCGTAGCCAGTGGGACTGTCGTAGCCAGTGCTGCGGATGGATCTTGCTTCGGTTGCAGTAAACCACTACTTCGCGGTGAGGTCTTCGCGTGTTTCTGCGATCAATTTTTCGTAATCCTCACGCGAGATGTTGTCCTTGGTTTGATCCCAGTAAGAAGAATTTAGCATCAATTCAGCCTCATTCAATTTTTCCAACGCACGGTCGGGGAGCGCAAAATAGTTGGCAAGCGCTTTCGCATACTGAATGACATTCAGCGGAACCCCGTCTGACTGACCAATCGCGGAGAGATGGTGTTTGTGAGCCAGTTCGATGTTCCCGTCTCTCGCCTCTATATTGCCTAGCGATTGAAGCAGGAATGAGATTGCAACTTCGTCGTCGTTGTTCTCTGCTTCATCTAATAGCCGTTCATACGCCTCGCGGGCCTCTGCGAAATTACCCTCTGTGGAAGCGAAAACTGCGGTGCGATAATCGGGGTGCTGAGAAAATTTCATTGGAATTCAAACTCGTTGGGATCTAGTCTTTGCTGTTGGCAACTCAGTATCGCGTTTAAGCTTTTTTCAAGAAGCAAGTTTTCAATACCAGAGTCGTCTTGTTGACGCGGCCTTCGATGTTTGCAGGGTCACCGATCAAGTGAATATTCTTTACCATCGTTCCCCGTTTGGCAACGAAGCCCGTCCCTTTGACGTCGAGGTCTTTGATGATCTGCACCGTGTCGCCCTCGTTCAACCGCGTTCCGTTACTGTCGAGGGTTGGTTCGTCTTGTTCGGGAGCTTCAACGTCGCTCGCCCACTCGAGAGTTTCTTCATCTAAATACAGTTGCTCAAACAGCTCTTGAGCCCAAGCGACCGTTTCCATTCTTTTAAGCAATCGCCAAGCGAGAACTTGAACCGACGGGACTTGGCTCCAAGCTGATGTTTTTAAACATCGTAAATGTTCGCCATCCAGTTCGGCACCACCAGTGATCTGTCGTAAACAGTTCTCGCAAACCAACGCACAGTGTGATTCATTGACCACTCGTACGGGCTCAACTTCGTGAACGGCCAATTTGTCTGTTGAAGCGCACAACTCACAGGACGAACTGCTGCGATCAATTAAAACGGATTCAAGCGGATGGGCCATGGTTTATCCAGGCGTGAAGTGAATTGTTTGGGCAAACGTAAGGCTAAGGAGCTTATCGCGCAAGCGAGCCGCTTCACAAGCCGCGTTTAGGAAAACGGCAAGCTTGGACTGTCTCGGTGGAATGGCAAGCTGGCGGTGCTAAACAATTTTCAAGATGAATTTGTTCATCTTGCAAGCTTGACTGGTGGGAATTTGACATCTTGAATGTCACGGTCTAGAAAGCGTCTGGCAGCATCGGAGGGAATGATGCTTTAGACCGTAAATAAAGTGGCGAATTAAAAACACAGTGTTAAGGAATGGCAACCGATGAACGAACTTGTTTTTATAGGTCTCCACTGTCAAGCGATTGATTTGGCTTTCGATCTACGTGTTCAGGTTTCCTGCCTAATTGTGGTACCGCTAGTGGTGGCATATTTCTTGCGAACTCGTCCGTCGTTTTGTCATCAAGTTCTGGTGGAGAATGTTTTGGGCGACGTGTTGGATTCGAAACGACCGCGAGTCACGCGTTTGCGATTGGGAAGGCCTTCGTTGGTAGGTTTGTTTTCCATAATGATGGCTTTATTTGTTTCAACGTCCACCATTACGCTCAGTGGAGCCAGTGCGCAAGACGAGCCCAGTGGAAAAGCGTTTCGTTTCAGTGGCTCGGTCACGGATGAAAAAGGCAGCCCTGTCAAAGCCGAAATCTATCTCATCGGAGTTGGCGATTGGATGCAAGGAGGAATAATTCGGCTGGGTGATTCCGCAAAAAATGGTCAATTCGAATTTAGTTATGTTGAATCGGAGCCCGGCGAGCTCCAAGGGGCAACCTTACTTGCCCGAGCTGAAGGGTACGGGCCAGATTGGAAGCCGCTTTCGAGGTATGAAGCGCGCCCGTTTCGACTGGTGAAAGATGCTGTTGCCGTTAGGGGCCGGATTCTAGACTCGGAAGGCGAACCGCTTGCTGGAGTCCAGGTGACGGTTCGTCGAATCAAAGCGATGAACAACAGCGAGCTTTCTGCTTATATCAAAGCCGTCAAAGCTGGTGACGCGTTTCGATTCGTGTTTGACAAACAAGTTTCGATAACACAAATGTTTAACGCCGAAACAAATATGAACGGCGAGTTTCAACTGGACGGGATTGGGAAAAACCGAGTCGTCGATTTGAAGATTGCAGGGCCAGGAATTGCTTCGGAATTCGTGCATGTGATGACTTCAGACTCACCTCGCGTGGCAACCGAAGCCAAAGACAGGCCATGGGCATTTATGGAAATCCATGGATCCCAGTTTGAATTCAGTGCAAATCCCTCCAAGCCAATTCGTGGCGTTGTGGTTGATGCGATAACAAAACTGCCCATCCCAAATGCGAAAGTGGATTGCACCATCTTGCAAAAGCACGAACACAATCGTTTTTATGATCGCGCCGAGGCAACGACTGGTCCAAGTGGTGAGTTTGAATTGAAAGGTGTCGCGCGGGCTGGCAGATATGTCATCCATGCAGCGCCTCAAAATCAAACCCATCTCAAGGGGATGACGTTTTTGGGTGAGGCAACCGATACGGTTGCAAAGATCAAACTTCACAAAGGAACAACGGTCAGGGGAACTGTCGTTGATTCCAACACAGGAAAACCCGTTGCCGCGTCAGTGAAATACTTTCCCGTTTATCCCAATGATAAAATCACGAAGGAACAAGACCTTGGTTTTCGAATGGACGCTTGGTCAGAAGTTACCACTGACGCCAATGGTGAATTTAGTATTCCTGTATATGCAGGCGCCGGGTGTATCGCAGTTCAGGCGAAAATCAGAAACAAATATGGAAGAGCAGTTGTCGACGCGGTGGAGTTCTTCAAAGGCAAGATTGACTACAGCGCTGGAGCGAAGTTAATGAGTACTGGCATGCCGGAAGATCAATTTATCTACGCAGGTAGCAAGGCGGGACGCCCAATACCGTTGATGAAACAGAACTATCAAGCAATCGAATTGATGATGATTGATCTGGAGAAAGCAGCAGATGAGCGGCTGGAATTTAAATTGAAACCAGTGCCGGTCGTTCAGGGGCAGCTCGTCGGTCTTGATGGCAAACCACTTTCGAACGTCAAATTTTACTCTACGCTTTTGGGGACTTCGTTACCGACCGATTTAAAAGATGGAATTTTCAAAGTTGAGGGAGTCGGGATCGATGAGAAACGCGACGTGCTATTCATGCACGACGAGAAAAAGTTGGTGGCTTTTCATACGCTTGAGCAGACCAAAGATCCTAACCAAAGAAAACCGTTGACGGTAAAGGCTCAGCGATGGGGGGAGGTGAAAGGGCGTTTGCTTGATGAGTTTGGTGAGCCGTTGAGAAATCAGGCCATTCGTTCGGAACCAAGGGACGTAGATTCGGAAAACGCCGGGCGGTTGTGCGAGTCATTCCAAACAGACGAAGAAGGAATGTTCCGCGTCGTTGGCCTTGTGCCGGGACGTGAGTATCGACTCGTAGCGACAAATCATCGCCCGTTTGTAACGCCGGGAGTGACAACTTCTCCGGAAATCATCGTCACACTCAAGCCAGGTGAGGTGTTGGACAAGGGAGACGTTTTGCCGCAGCCACTAATTTTGACACCGCCAGTGCCGGGGCGAAAACGATAATCAAAATTGATAATCAAAAGCGATGAATAAAAGCGATGAATAAAAGCGGTAATTCGAATCGAGGAATCGGTTAGCCTGCCGTTTCATTGGAAAGCAAAAAGGAAAAAGCACGCGGGACAGTTTCGGTTTTGTTGTGTTGGGTAAGAACCAATGCGCTTCCGGAGGTTGCGTTGAAGAGGATCGCCTTCAAGAAGATCGCTTTAGCTAGAGACGATCGCTTCGAATAAGATCGAGATCTAATACTTATGACGTAGTTCGAATCTCAAACCGCGAACGTCTTGGCTGTCTTCAAGGAAACCGTACATTCCGTCCGCACGGAAAATGATCGCGTTGGTTAGGGGCAATTGGTAACGGAATCCAAGTCCATACTGAGATCCCGGAGCGTTGCGATTGGCGTCTTCTCCCATCACGCCGAGCATCGCGGCCTCGACGACCAGTTGTTGACTGAAGTCATCAGCGATCAAGTTCACACCCAACGCTCCGCCGAAAGTATCGTTGGCGGTTGGGTCAAGCGTCGGGTAATTTGTCATTCCGTCAGACTCGAACAAGATCCCCGTGTTGCGCAGAACACCACCGGCGGCGGCTGCTCGGGCGGCAGACTGTGGACGGTCAAAACCAGCGAACATATTGAAGTAAGGGACCAGCGTCGATGGTGCACCGGTAATCAATGAGTTTTCTGATAGCAACAGAACTCCATCGGCTGAGTTCTCCACCACATCTGTATTTTGTCCCGCGTTCACAATGAATCGAGTTGAGTTCGATAAAAAGCGTCCGTAGCGACGGCTGAAACCGAACCCGATGTTGTGATAACTTCGATCGTCAAACGTTCGGTCGTCAAAGAATGCGTAATCAATCTCGAAGTAGCCATTCATCGCTTCGATGAACGACGCCATGCCGTACATGCGCGCCGCGCTGTCATCGCCAGCAAATGCATCGCTGGTGATTTTGTCGTATCCCGCAAAGAACGTAATGTCCATATTGGAGATGTTGAACTTGGGACTGTTGCGAGCCGGCAACGTTGCGGCGACTCCAAGGAATGCGTCTTCCATCCAAACGCCGTTTTGCAAAACCAGCGGCATGACGCCCACGGCAAACGGCAAATCAAATGGCAGCGTTTGGTTTGTAAATCCACCCACGATCGCTCCGAGATCGCCTTCGAAGTAACCGAAGTCAATATCGGCATCCATTTCTTCAACGAATTCGTTGTCGTCCAGTGTGTACCGCGTGTTTCTGCCATCGTCCAATGGTGACATGAACATGTGGAATCGTTCGGTGCCGGTAAGTTTCAAGTCAAAATCCAAGTTCACTTCGAATGCGACTTGGGAAGTGTTTTCGCCGTTCTGGGTATTCGAAGCCACGGCGGTTCGAACATCGCCGTAAATCAAAAACTGAGGCGTGATGTTGTTGTGTTTTCCAAACCACGAATAGCCCGGGCTCAACTGCCCCAGCTGATACCAAGGCCGGCCGAGCTCGAGAATTGGACGCTGGTTCGCGTGCAGCGACTTACCTTGGTAGACATCCATTTGCGGGTACGGATCGTAAGGCAAATGTGGGTTGGTTGGATCTTGGGGAAAGTCGTCCAAGATTGGATCGGTTACCCACGCTTGGCTATCGACAATCGGTGTTTCGTTTTTCCAGTGGTCGCCAATTTGCGGCTGCTCCGCGAGAACGAACTTTGTGGCTCCTTGAAGTGCATTGGGCAAATCGTCGGCTGCTTTTTTGGCAGCCAAAGCGGGCTGCGCGGGTTGAGTTTTCGCAGTTGCGGATGCAACATGCGGAACCCAGTCGTTGGGCTCTGTGTCTTCGTTCTCTTCTGCTTCTGTTTCGATTGAGTCAACTGTTTCAGCGAGGTTGTTTGGCGCTGCTCCAGATTCGGCGACTGAGTTGGGTTGAGTTGCAATTACAGAGACAGGCGCGTCGATGCTAAACGAATCATCGATCGTTTCTTGAAGGGGGTATCTGGCTGTAGGGGAACTTGCCGCAGGGAGGTTGGGAGTAGCGGTAGCGAAGTCGTTACTTGGATCGATGGATTGGAAAGTGTTAGTTTCCGATGCGACGCTACTGCCCGATGCGACGCTACTGCCCGATGCGATGCTACTGCCCGATGCGATGCTACTGTCCGATGCGACGTTGAGCTGAACCGACGGTTGGGAGAATGGCTCAGATGATTCGCTTTTGGAAATCTCACTTGGCCCGCTCATTGAAAGTGCAGATTGCGGCATTGGCGGATCAGAATTCGATTTAGTGTCTGCCGTTTCTGACTTCCAGATTCTATTGCTTGATGGGCTTGGGGCAGGCGGGGAAGTCTCAGCTTGCTCGGTTGGGTCGGCGAACGGATCTGCAGAAGTCTTTGGTTTCGGCTTGTAAGGCTGAAGTGGAATTACATCTGGCAAGCTCGCGATCTCGATTGGAGGTTCTGATTCCAATGCTGCTTTGTTTTTTCGAGGTGCAACCGCAGGTTGGGCTCCAGAGGAGGTGCGGAATGCAGGCAATGGGGAAGTCGTCAAAACTGAATCGCCAGTTGGCGGAAGCGAGCTCATTGGGATCTGGTCGCTTGGAATTCGATTACTCGCCGAATTGTCTTGGCCTCCGGCGAGTTGAACTGAAAAATCTCCGCCTCCATGGCTCAATGGAATTCGGATTTCCTGATTGGCGGGAATTTCATCTTGGTGTTCCGATGGTCGCGCGTCTGCCCTATTTGGGGCAGCACTGTTTGAGTCGAGTGAAAGTCTGTCAGGCGAAGTCGCGTCTAGTGCATTTTCGTCTGGCGTTTTTTGAGCGGCAGCCGATTCGCCAACGGCATCGCTTGCTTCGACAAGCGGCTTGAGTGATTCGGTGGCTGGAGCTCGACTGGATCGCGCAATGCTGTAGATAACAACGCCGGACAAAAATATTGCCCCGATGATCGCCGGAATCTTTAGTTTTGGATGAGTGTCCAACATTGTTGGATAGTTTTTGGGGTGGAAGTCTGGTTTGTAATTAGCATTTGCCGATGGTGGCGGTAAGCGACAAAGTTTGCTTTTTCAGAGCTTGCTCTGGCGGTGTTTTATCAATCGAAGTTCAATCAGGCGAAGTTCAATCTTAAGTTTTCATTTTTCAACGAACTTCAAAGGGAACCGAGTAGACATGAAAGTCAGCGATCCACTCATTCATCATTCTTTCCATCTCAGGAGTCGATTCACAAAAACGCATAAAGTAGATGGGCTCGGCTCGGCTTCGCATGCGAACTGAAATCCGATAAGTCCCCGGCTGCTGCATCAGTTTGGCTGGTACGGAATATTTAACGTTGCGTGATCCAAGGGCTGGGATGGAATGTCCTTCCATTCGAATGCCAACAGGATGATTGATCACTGTCACCGGTTGTGGTGCTGGTCGAAGGAACGGCAGTTGGTCAACGTCGAAGTTGACTGGTAGATACATCTCGCGATCCGTTCCCTTGACGTTGGTCGTCAGGAATTTTGTCTGCAAGTTCATCAACTGATTGTCGAACGGAATTTTTCTGGCCAACACATCGAGCGAGTGGTTATCACATAGGTCGCCGTTGGAATCGAGATAGCCTGACTGCCAGATTCGTTGGCCATTGGGATTGATGACAACGACATTCATCCACAGCTGAGGCTGGGCTCCGAGCGAACCGCTAGGCATGTTGTGCCCTGAATTTAAATTGGTCAGGCAATAACGAAAGTTCAGCGGTTTCCCAACCGATGGTTTGGGTTCGAAAAACGGACCGTCAAGCTTCGACCCGTTTTCCAGCAGCTGTCGACGAATGTCACGTTTGTATTCGAGTTTCTTCAGGTTTGCGTCAATGATTTCTCTCGCGTCGTAGCGGTCGTCTGCGCTTTGCCAAATTGGCGGGAAATGCCACGTCTGTTTTCCGTCGGCGATTGGATCTTCAAACGCATCGGTGCCCCATCCCGCCCGCCAATCGAATTGCAACCACTCGTTGAACTTCCAACGGTCTGCATCGAGGTTGTCTGGGAAAATGCCCGGGTGAGCGATCGAATAGCCCGGTCCGTAGAACATGTGGTTGGAGTGTTTTCGTTCGGCGTTAACGACTTTGCCATCAACTACAGCAGCTGGCCCGATCGAATAACCCGCATCCACACCAGGGACTTTGCCCATGTGACAGTCTTGGCACGAGATCCCTTCTTTGCATGCTGGTGAGGCGCGGTATTGATCCCAGACGACTTCGAGTTTGATTCCGGGCTTCACCGCGACTTGATGGCACGACATGCAAAACGTTGACTCGGAAAGCTCTTCGAATTGAATCGAACGTTTGTGAAGTGCTTGGCCGGGCGACTTGTTGTTGCGGTTTGTTTTGACTTTGTAAAACGATTTGTATTTGTCAGCGATGGCGATCCCCGTGCCGTTACCTGATCCGTACACTGGAGAATAGATATCGCCCGGCTCCATTCGCCGTTCGCCGTCTGCTTTGGTGTAAGGAGTTTTGACTCTGTGGCAGGCAACGCACGTCACGCCTTCACGGAAAACGCGCGGGCCATCCCAGATGGCTTGGTCACGTCGAAGCCCCATTGTTGTTGCAACCGGGGCGTGGCAGCGAAGGCAAAAATAACCGATCGTGCCTTGGGCGAGTCGATTGATTTTGTTTTCGAATTTGTGAAACATCGGAGAGACCGACGCATAGGCGTGACTGGACGCGGCCCATTCTTCGTAGATCTGTTTATGACACGTCGCACATTCTTTGGCCGATGGAAATGCATCTCGGGAATAGATATCCAAGTGCGGATCTTTTCCGTCGGCTTTCTCGGTGCCTTTCGCACTGGTGGTGGCTGTGTTGGCAGGTTTCTTGTGAGGGTTGGGCATGGCCCACGCTGTTCGGACGCCCTGCTGGTTTTGTGGGGCGGGTTGCTGCATCATTCCAGATCGAGCTTGGCCCGTTGGTGCAAGAGCTCGAGAGGCATGATCTGGTGAGGCGTGGTTTCGTAGATCGTTGTAACCAACGGTTCGAACGTTTGGCTGGAACTGATTGTTGTCAGATTGCCAGTTCGCCTGAGTTGCTTGTTGGGCTTGAGCTTGAGCTTGAACTTGTTCTGCATTGACGTCAGGCAACTTTGTCGGCCATGAAAATTTGGAATTCGGGTTGGGTTGGCGACTGGATGGTTGCGGCCTTGAATTTGGCCAACCGGATCCGTTGTAGTTCGCTGCGTATTTCGTGCGCGAGCCCTGCGCTTGCGGGCGGTTTTCCTGACTGAGGTCCAACCCGGGAAGTTCACTGGTGCACATTGGCGGCAAACTGGACAAAGTCTGAATTTGCTCAGGCGTTAGCCCGGTGTTGAGTTGCTTATGTAGCCAAGCTGGTTGTTTTTCAAGTGGCCGAGTTTGAGCACTGGTTTGAACATCGTTTGGAGCTTGCGTAAAAGAAGACCGCATTGCTTGCACCGCAGAATCAATTGCGGCTCGGTTTTTAAGTGGAAGTTTTCTGCTCCTTGGTGGCGAAAAGCGATCTTGTCCGATGGCAAATGTGCTCAAAAGCGTCCCGAGAACGATTGTGAACACACCGAAAGCGGCTGAAAATGGATGTAAAAGTTGTGAATTCATTAGATAAGACGTGCGCGGAAAGGCCGATGTGATCGTTAAATCTTCGCTAGCTGTGATTTCTTATCGGCTTGCCAAGCAGGAGCCATTAGCCAAAATGGGTGAGAGTATTTGAATCTCATTGAGATTTTTGCCAGATGAGATAGCAGATTTAGCCCTGAAACACCGAATGATTAGAGATCGCATCGGTTTCTTGGGTTTTCAGCGCTTGGGAGCGAGATCGAGGCTTTCAAAAAGAAAGTTTGGGTGGCAGGCCTCCAAAAGGTGGAGCGTTTTGAGATAGATGCGAAAATAGTGAATAACCCACAGATTGGCCCTTGTGATAATGGGCTGAAAATTCCTATACTGATGGGCTTTAACCAAGGTGATTAAAAGCGAGTAGAGCTTCGATGAAAGTCCGCGCTAGCGTAAAGCGAATTTGCGAAAATTGTAAAGTTGTCCGACGAAAAGGTCGGGTCTACGTCATTTGCACTAACCCACGCCACAAACAGCGCCAGGGTTAGAAGTGCGAACTGTGTTGAGACCGCAGATCGCGGTTTAGACGTAGTGCAGCCCAAGGATGGCTCATGTCAAAGGATTGATTGCGTAAGCATTGCGCAGTCAGTCGAACAAGCCAATCAGTTTTCAAACATATTTAATAATACAAGAATAGAAATCGTGACCTGTTTCAGGTCAGTTGGAGAAATCGTATGCCACGTTTGTTGGGTGTAGACATTCCGAATGACAGAAAAGCTGTCATCTCGCTTACTTATTTGTACGGAGTCGGCAGTCAAACCGCACGTGACCTTTGTCACAAAGCTGGTATTGATGGCGACAAGCGTGCGCGTGATCTGACTGATGAAGAACTCAGTCGCATTGCAACCATCCTCGAGCGTGACTACACCGTTGAAGGTCCACTTCGACGTCAGGTCCAGCAAAACATTGGTCGTCTTCGTGACATCAAGTGCTACCGAGGTATTCGCCATCGTGTCGGATTGCCGGTACGTGGTCAAAGAACCAAGACAAATGCACGGACACGAAAAGGTCCGAAGAAGACAGTTGCAGGTAAGAAGGGTGTTAAGGATCTCAAGTAATTGAGTCTTTGCACTTTTGCTGAAAATCAGTCGAGGCATTCATTTTCGATTGCCTCTCTTTTTACTTACTGTCTGAAAATACAACGAATTCACTGTCATCGATGAGTTGGCAGAACACCGGAGATTATAGAAGTGGCAAAAACCAAAAAGCGTAGAGTGCGTCGTAATGTGACTTACGGCATTGCACACATCCAAGCAACGTTTAACAACACAACCGTTACTATCACTGACACCAAAGGCGAAACGCTTTGCTGGGCCAGTGCTGGAACATGCGGTTTCAAGGGAAGTCGTAAAAGCACTCCCTTTGCTGGACAAAGTGCGGCTCAGCAGGCTGCTGAAAAAGCCCTTAAGTTCGGCGTCAAAGAAGTTGACGTTCGCGTCAAGGGTCCGGGAAGTGGTCGCGAAAGTGCGATTACTGCTCTTCAGGCTGCCGGCTTGAATATCAAGTCGATTGAGGATTGCACTCCAATTCCTCACAACGGTTGCCGACCACGCAAAAAGCGACGCGTCTAAACTTTTGGTTTTTGGTTCTTCGCGAATCAAACTTCCAGCAGAACATCATTCAGCACCGTGGGCTTTGAATTCAAAGTCCATATCGCTTCAAACATTATCGTCCGGTTCGGATCATTTGACCCATTCAGCCAGACAGCGTGCGGCACGTACCGTCGATTAAAACTTAGAGCCCCCAATACACTTAACGGAGATCCTTCATGCACGTTCGTTGGCGCGGTTTGGAATTACCAAGCGTTGTAGATTGCGATCGCAGTACACTTACTAACTCCTACGGAAAGTTCACAGCTGAACCTTTCGAGCGAGGATTTGGTACCACTGTCGGAAACAGTCTTCGCCGAATTTTGCTTTCAAGTCTCGAAGGCAGTGCGGTTACCCAGCTAAAAATTCGTGGTGCAAACCATGAGTTTTCATCTATCCCAGGTGTTCTTCAAGATGTCACCGACATCGTTTTGAACGTCAAGTCTTTGGTTGTCAAAAACCATACTGACCAGATGAAAGTCATCACAATCGAGAAATCGACTGCTGGCCCGATTACCGGTGCAGACATTCAGACGGGTGGCGAAGTCGACATCATCAACAAGGATCACACATTGGTCACGTTGACCGACGATGTTCCGTTCATGATGGAAATGGTCGTCGAGAACGGTCGTGGTTATGTGCCTGCGACCGAGCACAGTGGGCGAGACCACGAAGTCGGAATCATTCCGATCGACGCCGTCTACAGCCCTGTTACTCGTGTTCGTTACGATGTCGAAGAGACGCGTGTTGGACAGAAAACAAACTTTGACAAATTGACTTTGGAAGTTTGGACCAACGGCTCCATTCATCCAGAAATGGCTGTTGTTGAATCAGCCAAGATCATGCGTAAGCACTTGAATCCGTTCGTTCAGTATTCTGAACTCGGAGCCCAAGTTCATTCTCAACCACGAAGTAAAGGCGGAATCGATGCGGCTCTCGAAGCCAAGTTGAACATGCCAATTTCGGAGCTTCGATTTTCGGTACGAGCAAGCAACTGTCTTGAATACGCCGGGATCGCAACAGTCCGTGACTTGGTTCAGAAGAACGAAGATCAGTTGATGGAAATCCGCAACTTTGGCGAGACGACTCTGATCGAAGTTCGCCAGTTGCTGAGCGAGCTTGGTTTGCATTTGCAGATGAAAGTTCCACCAGCACCAACGATCAACTAGTTCGCAAAATCAGCCAGGCTCTTTGGAGAAACAATTGGCTTGGCCAGCGAATCAAACGACTAATTCAAAAACTTAAAAACGACGATTTGGTAATACGATGAGACATAAACGAAAAGGAAGACGGCTTGGACGTTCTTCCAGCCATCGAAAAGCGATGCTGCGAAACTTGGCCGCCAGTCTGTTCCTGACAGAGCGAGATGAGTCGTTCTACGAGGGACTGACTCAGGGCGACGGCAAAACTGTCGTCAATCCTCCACGCTACAAAGGTCGCGTTGTTACGACGATCCAAAAAGCGAAAGAGGTTAAGCCTTTGGTTGAGAAATGCATCACGATTGCAAAAAAAGCTTTGCCTGCTGAACGTGCAGCTGAAGAGTTTGCAACCGATGCCGACCGCAACACGGAAGCTTGGAAGAAGTGGCGCGAGGGCGAGCAGTGGCAAAAGTGGTCTGCCGCGATGGCTCCTGCTGTTAACGCTCGTCGTCGAGTGTTTTCAATGCTTCGTGACAAAGAAGCTGTCGAAATCCTTTTCGATGATGTCGCTGAGCGTTTTGAGGATCGTCCTGGTGGTTATACCCGTGTTCTTCGCATGGCAACGCCACGCCTGGGTGACGCTGGAACACAAGCGATTCTTGAATTTGTCGGTGTGCATGACCGCGTAGTTCAGAAAAGCCAGAAGCCAGCTTTTGCTAACGATGAAGCAACGACCGAAAAGCCTGCTGATGAAAAAGCGGCCGACGAGCCTGCCGCTGAAGAAGCTAAAAGCGAAGAAGAAGAGTAAATCTCTCCTTCTCAAAAATCACAAAAAGCCCGCTGCTCGCAGCGGGCTTTTTTTGTAGACCGAGATAAAAAGTCATTTTGAATTTGGCTGAAAACAAGTGCAGCCGCGGAAGAAAGCAGCTGGGAAGAACGTCAGCCTGTGGCCCAATAGTAGCGGCAGCCATACACATGAACGTCCAACTGTGGCAAGTGATGGAAGCCGCGGGCGGTGCGATTGACGTTCCGTTTGTCTAAGTCACGGTTGGCGTTTATCGCGCTCGAGCAAGCCGCGTTGGGCGTGGTCGAAGTGCCGGTGGGCGATTCCGTTGGGAAACTCAGTCGAGCTTTGAGTGCAGCGGTAGGTTCGTTTTCAGCTGCTGGCGAAGCATCCGAGATCAATCACACCACCTCTGGCCTCGCTCAAATTGGCCTCGCTGAAATTTGCCGCGCTAAAGATCAGCAAGGGTGTTGCTGCGAATCTCTCTACCAATCGGCTAGTTTTTGAAGTTCGTCAACAAGGGATTGCGGGAACATGCAGAAACTGTACTCGCGCGAGTCAAGGATCTCACTGGCCCGAAGGTTTTTCATCTGGGTATTTCGTTTCGCAATCAAGTCGTCCACTGAAAAGTCTACGTAATGTTTTAGGCTTTCATTCAGTGATTCAATCTTGAGGTGTTTTTGTCGTGACCGCCAATTGGCCCGTTCGCCGATTGTCCACCTGCGTTTTTCTTCAATCAATTTGACGGCTTTTGGAGATGGGTTGTGGATCAGCAGTTCCGGGTGATATTTCAGTTCCCGGATAAGTTGATTGGTCTCGTTCAAATCAGATTTTCGAATGATCTCAACATCCGTTGGCAATTTCATGGTCGCCGAAAGTGTTAGGTACTTGGGCAATTTCGCGCCGAAGTATCGCTCGCAAATCACGTCCGTCAGTTGGTCGTACTTCGCACCGCCGATGCCGTGTAGAAACAAATCTGATACAAGCAGCCGCGAGAACATGGTTGTCATCAAAGCCTTAGGGCGAATGGCAATTTCACTGTTAACTAGCTGCTGAAACTGATCGGCAAACTCAGAAGCCTCAAGTTCCGCTTTCCAATCGTTGCGATTGGAAAGTGTTATTTTGTTGGCCACTCGTTTTGCAAATAGTCTTTGTCGATGGTGTCGCGGAAGGCTGCCTTGGTCGGCGGGTTTGTATCCGAGGTCACTCTTTTGTTCGTCACAAACATGCCAAAACCAGAATGGGGTTTCCAGCCAATCGCCATCCGTTTCCAATTCAGGAACGGGGTGAGAGCGGCTTCGAATTCGATGGGCCACTCGGTAGTCAGTCAATGACTCGTTGTAGGCCGTGTGGAATCGTGACAGGTCGCTAAGGATTTGCTGAGCGAAAATGGCAAACGATTGTGTGCGGGCAACTAAACTGATTGGCACTTCCAGCGTTCGAAGCCCAATGCTCGATTCCAGTCGATGTCGACCAGCTGCCAATAGTTGACCCAGCCGAGGGAGTTGTCCGTTCGTTGTTAGTTTCTGCCGGGACTCTAAAACATGCGGCCACAGTCGGTTCACCATCGGCGACCAGTTTCCATTGGATTGCTTGATTGCTTCATTGACTCGGCTGTCGAACGATTGGAAAAATTCTTGGTCTTCAATAATCCGGTTTTCAAATGGAACGTTTGGTCCGGGGCGAATGATTGGTAGCGATCCAAGCGAGACTTGGTCATTCCAAGCTTTTGGGAATCGAATCGAAGTGTTGCCTGACAGGTCGTTGTCTACAACAAGATTGATGGCCGTCGCGTTGAAGCGTTCGCCAAGTTTCGACAGGGCGAAATTCTTGTACCAGACTCCGGGGTGGAAAAGTTCTGGTTGGTGTCCCGCCATTACGATCGGACCGGCTCCAGTGTTCTCGCCATGTTTCAGCTCGAGGTGTGGTAATTCCGAGCGACGGTCCAAATAGGAATGGCTGTAACGATTGGCTAAATCAACGATTTCAATGCGAGCAAGTTTTCTCAAACTCGTAAGATCTGGACTGTGGCTCCATTGGTTAAGCGAAAGAAGCTTCAGGTTTGATTTCAAAACCTGATCCGACTGAGAGAGCGGTGGGATTTGTAGAGCCACACCGTGCTGTCGAGGAACCCGAAGTCGTTTGTATTTGATCGGCGATTGAGATGCCGAAGCGGAGGAAGCCATGGACAACGCCGGGGGAATGGAAGCTTTTAAACAGCGTGAAAGCCAGAGAGTTTGGTCTTCGACCTATTCAGTCGATCCAACTCGCATTTTTTTGTACTTTTCGCAGTCACCCGGAAGTGCCGCAAACGCTTTGTTCATGACTTCGTAATAATAATTCAATCGAGTTTCAGGGTCGTCAAGTTTGTCGCCGAAAGACCGGCTCTCATCGAGATAGATTCTTGGGACGGCGACTTCAACAACGGACAGTTTTTGGCATGCTGCTTGAACCCACAATTCCAGCGGCATCGCGTAACCCGTTTCGGTGACTTTTAGTTTCGCAAGAGCCTCGACGCGGTACGCCTTGAATCCGCAAAACGAATCCGTCAAATCGAAGCCCATTCGATCGTTCAGTGTTTTGGTTACCTGGTGATTGATCAGGCGACGTTGCTCGGGTGGCGGAGAATCTTCGTCGAACTCTTTTAGGTAGCGACTGCCGGAGACAATGTCTGCTCCAGATACAAGGCTTTCTTTTACAAACTCGCGAATGCGTTGCGGTTCATGTTGGCCATCGCAATCGATAGTGACCAATACGTCATAACCATTTTCATGGGCGTATTCAAACGCTGTCACCAACGCAGCGCCGTAGCCTTTGTTTTGTGGGTGAGTCACGAGAATAATGTCGTCTCGCTGGGCGAGTAATTCAGAAGTCCCGTCTGAGGAACCGTCGTCGACTACCAAAATATTCTTGCAGTGACGACCGACCTCATCCAGGACAGAGGCGACGCTGGTCACTTCATTGAAAACCGGCAGGGCTGCGAGGAATTTGCAGCCATCTAGATTGAGTTTGTCGCGATCCATGTTTGCTCGGTAGTTGGCTGGTTGTTCGGCGATTTCGCGTCAGTGTTCATTTGTCCCACCATTTTAAGTCCCGAGGAAACCGGGTCAACGCAAAAGGGAGAAGAGAGGGTTGGACAGTGCGTTTGATTGCTTCAAGTATTCGATTGAGAAGATCATTATACGTTCGACAGCTTGGCGAATGTTAAACCCAAGCCATCGGGTCCGTTTCTTGTTCGCTTGCCCACACTTCGCAGTTTTCAAACTTCTTGCCGAGGTGGCCTGCTAGCGCCTCGACGGCAAACCTTTCACTGGTGAAGTGCCCGACTAAAACGAGTGAGATGTTGTTGGCCTTTGCTTCTAGGCAAGTGTGAAATGTTGCTTCGCCGGTCACGAATGTATCGCACTTTGCCCGTCTGGCTTTTTCCAGAAACGACCCGCCACTTCCACACGCGACCGCAACTTGATTCACGGAGCTTGTTAGTTTGCCGACGATGTGAATGCCCGAGAGATCAAAAGAATTCTTGATCAAATCCACGAACTGCTCCAGCGTCTGTTCCTGAGCAAGTGAACCAAACCGCCCTGCCCCGAGACCTTGCGGGTCGTTGGCAATGGGAACCAGTGGCTGCGGATTTTCAATTCCAATTCGCTGGCTGAGCGTTTGGTTGATGCCCTCGTTGGCAGAATCGAATCCAGTATGGGGACTGTAGATCGATACTCCAGAACGGATTAAGTCCCACAATAATCGCGATGCCACGGTGTCAGTTGTGATTCGTTTGAGTGGTCGAAACGGAAGCGGATGGTGCGAGACGATCATGTCCGCGTTTCTCGCAATCGCTTCCTGGGCACTTTCGGGAGTGATCGTCAAGCAGGTCATGATTCGCTCGGCTGACGCATTCGGATCTCCAGCCAACAACCCGACGTTGTCCCAGTCCTCTGCGAGTCTTGTGGGTGCGAAAGAATCGAGGAAGCCACAGATTTTCTTGATCGTTGACACAAAAATGCCCTTTGTTGTTTAGTCGTGAGAACCTGTAATCCCAGATCAGGCAGTCATGGGTGGACAATGTGATCTGGCAGATGGATTCTGCGGGTGCCGCATTACGAGATGATTTCCAAGCATTAGAATGATAACACCTTCAACACGAACTGAGAATCAACACGAACGATTAGATGCTACAGCTTAAAAAATCCATTCGACTAGAGAGTCTTCGTCAACCTTTTAAAAAGGCGATCGTTACGGCGGCGAATCTTGGTGCTGACGGAATTGAAATCAACGGGCGAACGGAGATTCGTGCTGCCGAAATGTCGCGCACGGCAGTTCGCCATCTCAAAAAAATGCTGGCCGACCTCAACCTTGAAGTGTCCGCTGTTCATTTTCCGACTCGGCGAGGGTACGGAGTGACTGATGATCTTGATCGCCGAATCGACGCAACGAAAAACGCGATGAACATGGCGTTTGAATTAGGATGCCATGTGGTTGTTAACAAGATTGGCCGCGTGCCCAACGAGCCTTCCCATCCGTCGTGGACGACGATGGTTCAAGCGTTAACGGATCTCGGCAACCACAGTCAAAAATCGGGCGCTTGGCTTGCCGCAAGGACAGGATCCGAAGAAGGCGAAACGCTGAAGGCTATGATCGATTGTTTGCCCATCCACAGCATCGGTGTCGATTTTGATCCGGGAGACTTTTTGATTAATGGTTTCTCTCCGACCGACGCGATGAAAATTCTTGGCGAACACGTAATGAATTTTCGAGCACGCGATGCGGTTCAGGATCTTTCGCTTGGGCGTAGTATCGAAGTCCAACTGGGACGAGGCAGTGTCGATTGGGCCTCGCTGTTGGGAACTTTGGAAGAGCACAACTATACTGGCTTTCTTGCTGTCGAACGTGACTCAGAAGAGAACTCAATCGAAGAGGTCGGTCAAGCGATCGAGTACTTGACGAATCTCTTTCGCTAGTTTGTCGTGGAAATTTAAGTGTTGCCAATGGAACGCTGGTGCGAGTAAGAAGGCTGCGGCTGTTCAGATTTCAAGGCGCGAGTCACGCCCAAACCGTTTTGTTGGCTTCGCCGGCAAGTTCTTTTACATAGCGTGGCACAGCGTACCCCGGCAATGCAGCACGCATTTGGGCGATCAGCTCTTCGCCGCGTTCACGTGTAACTTCAAAATGTGAAACGCCGATCACGGGGTCGAGTTGGTGGAGGTAATAGGGCAACACACGGCAGTCGAGCAATCGCTTGCTTAGCTCAATCAACGTTGGTCCGTTATCGTTGATGCCGCGCAACAGAACCGTTTGGTTCAGCATCGTCACGCCAGCGTTCGATAGTTTCGCGATCGACTCGGCAACACACTCGTCAATCTCATTTGCATGGTTGCAGTGAATGACAACGATAGAATGCAGCGGGCTTCGTGTGAAAATCTCCAGTAGCTCAGCCGTGACTCGTTGCGGAATCATGATTGGTAATCGAGTGTGGACTCTCAATCGTTTTAGGTGCGGAATCGAATTGAGTTGTTCGACCAATCGAGAAAGCTGGCTGTCAACTAATGTCAACGGATCGCCACCGCTCAAGATAACTTCTTCGATTGAATCGTCGTTGGCAATTTGTTCAATCGCAGGAGCCCATTGGCTGGGTGAGCTTGGCGATTCTTGATAAGGAAAATGTCGCCTGAAACAATAGCGGCAGTGGACTGCACAGGCTCCAGTGGCAATCATCAAAACACGACCATCGTATTTCTGTAGCAGTCCTGGCTGGAGGGTGGCTCCAGACTCGGCAAGCGGGTCGATCGAATAGTGGGCTGGCGACTCTTCTTCCTCAGCGGTTGGCAAAACCTGTCTAAGTAGCGGGTCGTTTGGGTTTCCCGGCTCCATCCGGACCAGCAACGGCAGTGGCACAAACACAGGAAATTGGCCAGCCGCGTTGGCACTTCCAGTAATTGATTTTTCGTCGCCCAAGGGTAGTTTGAGCCGCTGTTTAAGGGAGTCGATGTCCCGAATGGCCCACTTCATTTGCTGTTGCCAAGTGCCTGAACCGGCGCGGACAAAATCGGATTGAGACGTTAGAATTGGCATAGTTAAAGGATAGTCGTTTCACCATCTCGGACCAGTGGCGTAAAGCACTGTTTGCGATGGAAGTTCTGTCCATCGAAACGGTCGACCAAACAATGGAGGCCCTATCACCCAACCATCAACACATTTTGTCGTCGCAATTCAGGATTCAAACCGTGGCTTATAAAACAAACGATTTCAAAAAAGGTCTCAAAGTTCAGATCAATGGCGAGCCTTACGTCATGACCAGTATGGAATTCAAAAAACCAGGAAAAGGCAGCGCCCTTTATATCTGCAAGTTGAAGAACCTGCTCCGCGGCACGACACTTGACCGAACCTACAAGGGCGGTGACTCGCTTGAAGAAGCCGACATTCAAGAGACTGACGTCCAGTATCTCTACAAGCAAGGCGATACCTATGTGTTCATGGACAGAGTGACTTTCGAGCAGCACGAGTTGTCGGCCGAGCAAATTGGTGATGACTGGCGTTACCTCAAAGACAACATGGATTGCCAGATGACTTTCTTTGGTGGTAACCCCATCATTATGACTCCGCCGAACCATGTCATTTTGAAAGTCGAATACTGCGAGCCGGGTGCCAAAGGCGATACTTCAACCAATGTTCGCAAACCAGTCAAAGTCGAAACTGGCGGTGAGTTTCAAACACCAATTTTCGTCAATCAAGGCGACATCATCAAAATCGATACGCGTACTGGCGAGTATGTCGAGCGCGTGAAAACGTAATTGAATATGCTGTTCGAACAAGTATTGAAAAAGTAAAAACACTTTTGCAAAATAGATCGACATCACAAGCCGTTGGACTAAGTCTGACGGTTTTTTGTTTGCGCGAAATTGGATTGATCAAGTCGTTTCGAGTAATGTTTGCAGTAGTGTTGTCTGAACGCTCGACGGGTGGCGCGAAATACTGACTCCAGAACGCTCCGCACACCCAAGGCGATATTGCAACGTTGAACAGCTCAAGCATTCGCGTCTGATGTTTTGCAAAAAAAATTCGATTGAAAATATCTAGTATGCTGAATTTTGGCCGTCGAGACATCGAAATGTCCATACAACTCGAAAGTCCTATTGTGAAACGCAACGAGTCGACCGATCATATCAGCTGATTACTTCTTTATTCACCTGGTTTATTCATGCGGAACATATGAAAGTTCAATTTTGGGGTGCTGCACAAACCGTTACTGGCTCTATGCATCTCGTGCATCACGACGGCAAAAAAATTCTTCTCGATTGTGGGCTTTATCAGGGCAAACGAAGTGTCGCGTTTGATAAAAACCGCGACCTCCCTTTCGCAGGTGACACGATCGACGCCGTCATCCTTTCCCATGCCCACATCGATCACAGTGGCAATCTTCCGTCATTGGTAAAGTCAGGTTTCACAGGTCCGATTTACGCGACGTCGGCAACTCGAGACCTGGCGGCAATCATGTTGCTCGACAGTGCCAAAATTCAAACCAACGATGTTAAGTACGTCAATAAAAAACGTTCTCGAAAAAAACAAAAACTTTTCAAGCCGCTGTACGAAACGCACCATGCTGTCCAGACATTAAAGCAGTTCCGCAGTATTGAATACGAGCATGGTTTCAATCCTGTGCCAGGCGTCGAAGCTCACTTCCATGTCGCAGGTCATATGTTGGGAGCGGCGATCGTTGAGTTGAACCTCGATTCGGAATTGCCCGATGGCAAACCAACACGGCTTGTGTTCAGTGGCGATATTGGGCGGCCCAAGATGCCGATCCTTCGTGATCCTGCCGTGGTGCCGGGCGCCGATTATTTGATCATGGAAGCCACTTATGGTGATCGAGTTCATCCCGAAGGTGGCGACGCGAAAAAGACTTTAAAGGAAGCCGCCGAATCTGTTTACAACTCGGGAGGCAAGCTGATCATTCCTGCTTTCTCCGTTGGACGTACACAAGAAATTGTCTATCGCCTAAATCAATTGGCCGAAGCGGATGAACTACCACCGCTGGAGGTTTTTGTTGACAGTCCGCTGGCCGTCAATTCGACCGATATTTTTCGCGATCACGTTGAGTGTTTTGATGATGATATGGTCAATGCGATTCTCTCTGAAGACGACGAGGATCCACTTGCTTTTAACAAGCTTCACTACATTCGAAATGTGAATGCGTCCAAGGCGCTCAACAAATCAACGAAACCTTGCGTCATTATTAGTGCGTCAGGGATGTGTGAAGGCGGCAGGATTTTGCACCACTTGAGAAACAACATTGAAAAAGAGAACACAATGGTTATGTTTGCCGGATACCAAGCGCCCCATACGCTCGGCCGGATCTTACTCGATGGCAAACTCAAGCGTGTAAAAATCTATGGTCAGGAATACAAAGTCAACGCTCAGGTTTGCAAACTCCAGGGCAGCAGTGGTCACGCCGACCAACAAGAACTGCTCGATTGGGCGGCAGAAACGGCGAAAAACGGTGATGTTAAACAAGTGGCCTTGGTACATTGCGAGCTTGATAGCGCAACCGAGTTCAAGGAAAAACTTGAAAAACGAAAAATTGGCCCGGTCATGATTCCCGCTCCGGGCGAAGTGATGGAAATGACGAAGTAAGGTTGGCTTGCTATGAGGGCAGCGAGGCCACACAATCTTCAATGCCTGACGGTAGTGGTTTAGTGTCGCCATCCTAAAATCTGGGTGCGGCAATGATCTATCAGATATGCTGACGAATCGCGCCACCTGAAATTAACTTGCACCTACAAATTTGGAGATAAAAGTGAAGTTCCCACATTGGATTTCGAAGTTTGGCTGGGCGTTTATTCTGCCGCTTTTGCTATGCAAGTTTATTGCAGCTCAAGACAAACCGAATATCGTGATGATTATTTCGGATGATCAAGCCTGGACTGATTATTCATTCATGGGCCACAAAACGATCAAGACGCCAAGCCTCGATCGATTGGCAAAACAAAGCGTGCTTTTTCGACATGGCTATGTTCCTACCGCCCTTTGTCGTCCTTCTTTGATGACAATGATTACGGGAATGTACGCGCATCAACACGGTATCACTGGCAATGACCCTTCACCAAAATATGCGGCCGCAGGAACGGAGCTAAACAACCAACGTCGTGGTCAATTAATTTCGTATGTAGATAAGTTTGAAACGCTACCGAATAAATTGGTTGAGCAAGGCTACGTTTGCCACCAATCAGGAAAATGGTGGGAAGGCAATTTCAAACGTGGCGGATTCACTCACGGCATGACGCGCGGTTTTCCAAAAAAGGGTGGGCGCCATGGCGATGATGGTTTGAAAATCGGACGCAGTGGTCTGAAGCCGGTAACAAGTTTTATCGACCAAGCGGTTGCCGACAAAAAACCGTTCTTTGTTTGGTACGCCCCTTTCCTGCCGCACACGCCACACAATCCGCCAGAACGTTTGTTGACCAAGTACGATACAGGCGACCTACCAAAAACAGTTGCCAAATACTATTCGATGTGTGAGTGGTTCGACGAAACCGTTGGAGGGGTGTTGGACCATTTAGAATCCACAGGCGTTGCCGATAATACCTTGGTTGTTTACGTGTGCGACAACGGTTGGATTCAGAGCCCCAACACCAAACGATATGCACCTCGCTCGAAACAAACGCCCTATGAGGGTGGGATCCGAACACCGATTATGTTTTCTTGGCCAGGTAAATTAAGCCCACAGGATCGTTCGGAGCTTTGTAGTAGTATCGATTTGATGCCAACAATTCTGGGCGCCATTGAGTGTGATGTGCCTGGCAAACTGCCGGGGATGAATTTGTTTTCAAACCTTCAGTCAGGCGAAAAGATCCAACGTGATACGATCTTTGGCGAGTCCTTTGCCCACGATATTGCCGACATTGAAAAACCGGAGGCGTCATTGCTTTTTCGCTGGTGCATCAAAGGCAAATGGAAGTTGCTTTTGACCTACGACGGCGAGGTCAATCGCTATCAGACGACCCACCCGCGAACAGAAAAACGACCTCAGCTCTTTGACCTGGAATCTGATCCCGGGGAAGAAAAAAACCTTGCCGCAGACCACCCAGAAATGGTCGCCGCGATGGCGAAAGAAATTGGCGATTGGTATCCGCTGAAGGAACGAAAGGCAATTTTGAAGTTCGAGTGAAACGAAGTCCGAGTGATCGTTCGCACGCGTATCTTTGACTGGTGGCGGCTCGTGCAACGTCGGTGATTGAGATTCAAAAAACGTCAGCGATCCGAATTTGGTTCGCTGACGTTTGAGTTTCTCGGAGGTCTTGCAATTCAGAAACGATCTGCAGCTTACTCTTTTGGTGGATCGGCTTGCTTGATAACAGCTCCGTTTTCGTCACTTAAAACGAGGATCGAAAACTTCTCGATGCCGTCGATCGAACGATTGCTCTGTGAAACATAATCGAATCGGCCGCGAAGATCAGTGTATCCGTCTTTATGGAATCGAACGGAACCGTCCAGCATTCTTGCGTAGACTTTTACGTAGGTTTTGGAGATCGCTTTGTTGCTATCTTCTTCCGTGACTTGGACCTGTCCGAATTTTTCCATGAGCTGAACGTCGAGCGAATGGGCAAAGTACGGCTGAGATTTTGTTTGGTCGCCCGCGACCACTTCGATGAGGATGTTCTTGTTCTGCATCGAAGTCGGTAGTTTGAACTCATGCTTGCCTTTGCCATTTGTTGCGGATTCGGCTTTCTTGAATTTTTCAACCTGAGTCAAATTCGGACGGATCATAGAGAATCCATCCAGTTCGTCTTGGGCGAATGGGCTGCGACTGAATAAAAGCTCGATGTCCATCTCGTAAAAGTTAACTTTGACTTCTTTCAAGTTCTGGTGCTTGATCTTTGCAATGCCTGATTCGATCTCAAAGTCAAAACTTTCCGATTTCGAAGCCAACTCCGTTTGGATTTGAGAGTTGTCTTTTTCGTCAACCGTCTCGGGAGTCCCTCCTTTTATCTCTGTAACCTGGGCGATGATGTTCTTGAAACGATTTCGCCAATGGTCCACAGGATAGGTTTCCCATTTCTTGGCTTTGGAGGCCGCGTCATCGGGTTTCTCACGGTACATGTCGAGGTAAGCATCACAATAGTCGTATTGAATTTTGCTTGGCAGCTCTCCATTGGAGATTGAGTCGAAATGCTCAAGTGCTGTTTCGATTCGGTCCTGCAGTAGCATGTAGTAAGTTACTACCAAATGGTCGTCGTCAGTTAGTTCTCGCCGATTGGCCAGCACGGTCAGCAGGTCGTTGTACTGCCGAAAGAAATTTGGGTTGAGAATCTTTCGCTGCGGACCCAGTTGATGGGCTCGGGCGTTGACGAGTGGCCAGTACTCTTTGTGTTGATACCAATTCTGCTCAACTGGATCGACCTCCAACAACTCGGATCGGAAATATTGACCAACATTAGACAGGATCTGCTGTGAGTGCGTGAGGTATTCGCGAATGGACTTCACATCGTTGTGCTCGATGGAGTAAGACCACAACGTGTGGTTGTAGACGTAGCGATTGCGAAGTCTTTCAATTGTTTGAGCGAAGAACTTTTTGTCTTTCATGCGAAAGGCGATCTTGTCGAGATTGATACGAAGGATGTTCTTTTGATTAAGGTAATCCAGAACTTCTTCTTGGGTACCGTTTTGTGAAACGAACTCCCAAGAGTCTTTGTCCACTTTTGCTGGGCGATCAATGACTTTGAAAGTCGTATTCTCGGCGACGGCCAAGACTTTTTCTTCCGCAGAGACGTGAGCCGGGTAGTGGTCGAAATTTCCTGCTGTCGGAAAGTAAAACGAGTACTCAAACGTTTTTGTGCTAAACGCAGCAAGGTCCAATTGAATGGTCCGAGTTTCTTGCGAGCCGCTGCAGGCTACCGATCCAAGCGGGATTTGAATCAAGAGTTCGACCGCACGCGGAGTCGACGTTGGATTGGTGATGACGACTTGAGCACCATAAAGTGTGTGTGCCAGGAAATCGTCAGAAACGAATTTGTCAAACCGAACGCCGTCCTCAAATTTGTAGCGATCGTTTTTTTGAAAGAAGTTTTCACTTGCCAGAACGGTTGTGTTTCCACGTTCCAAGATCGCGTCTCGAACCTGTTGGTGCAGCGCAATTGTTGGCCCGCCGGCGGTGACTTTCATTGAGTTTTCAACATAATCGAATTTCTGTTCTGGCCCTTCGAGCGGAAGGTCCAGCACGGAAAGTGCAAACATCATTTCGGTGAACGTACGATGCGATTCTGAAAAGTAAGGCGAAAGGAAATCTCCTCCGTCATGATTCGCGTAGTCTCGCCAGAACCGGTTGACGCGGACGAGGTCGGTTGACTGCTGGTCGGGACGAAGAAGGTAATAATTGTTTTCCATCCACTCTTTGGTTGGGCTCAACCGACGGTAGAGTGACTTTGTCTGTTCATAGAATCCCAATTGCAATTCGTTTCGTACTTCCAACCCGTCCTGTCCGTTTTCATTAATAGGAATTCGGACGGTGTAGTTTTGAGTGACGTTTTCAGTGTATGGAACGGAAACGGAGTAATTTTGCGTTACCATTTCTGTATAAGGCACTGTAACCTGATACGACTCAGTTTTTCCATTGGCGAGAGTGCGAGTACGAGTTTCTACGCGAGTTTTGGTAACGGGAACTTGTTTGGTCCGGGTTTCTGTTCGTGTTTTTTGGACTGGGACGGTTCGAGTTCGAGTTTCAAAGCGATATCTGCTACTGTCGGTTTTTTTACCATCGATCGCGATTTTTCCTCCCGCAAAAAAATCTGAGCTTCTGGGGTTCGATTTTGATTTTCTTAGTAATGCCAGGTTTCGCCTTCCACCGATTGAACCGTTGATGCTCTCCAATTCAGCGAGATCTGCTTTTAAATCCATTTCGTCTTCAACGAACATGACTTGCGGTGTCGCAGATCGACCAAGGATTTCCGGTCGACGGTAGTATTGAGATGGGCCTGCCTTGCTCTCATTTAACCTTGCTCCGCCTAATCCACCTCCGCCTCCTCCCAGCCCGCCTGCGATCTGCGCTTGTTGTTGTTCCATGCCACCTCCGCCAGGTGCCATTGGCGCTGGAAGTGCGCTGAGCCGCGGAAGATTTTTCTTGGGCGTTATCAATTCGCGTTTTTCCCATTCTTGATTCGCCAGCCCCAGCCCGCGGATGGTTGTGTCGTAAAGCCCATCAAACTGGGCTCTCGTTGTTGGCGTTACACGGTAAGTCTCGTTAACGTTTCGCACGATATCTGCGGTTCGCTCTTCAAGCCGCTGAGCCAATAGAATTCGTTCCACGACATTCAAGCGAGCGTATTTCCGTGGGCTGGCAAACTCTTCGAGGTTCTCTCGGAGCAGCCAAAGGTCCATAAAAGTTTTGTCTCGCTTGTTCCTGAGGTGCGGGACGACGATTGAACTGAAGAACTTGCTGTCTTTCTTCATCAAGAAGAAATTCAGTTCGTGGCATGCATATTTCGAATAGAGTTCTTGTTTTTCTTTTTGGGTTTTGTCTGACCAAGTCAAAATGAATTTGAACTTTGACAGATGAGTACCCGAGTTAAGCGTTTGAAACAGGAGGAATACGTCGCCAAGATCGTCATATTGTTGAAACTTGGCCGAAATGATGTCTTCGATCAAAAGTGATTCGCCCTTTTTGAGGATTTGAATCTGCTTTGACTGAGAAAAGTGTTTATCGGATTCCAATGCATGGGCCAAACGCGAGTCTCGCGGTTGGAGTTTCAGCAAGGGCAGATCGACTGTTCGTTGGATAGTGTGAAACGAATTGAGAGCAACAACGCGAATGTGTTGACTGACGCCCAGTTTATCTCGGTCAATCGTGACGATTCCGTTCTTGTTCGGTTTGAGATTGGCAAGCAACACTGCCCCGTCGTCGAGATAATCGAGATTGGCAAAGTCATTGTTTCCGCTGGCTCTGCCTTTGTTTGATTTGCCTCTCTCACCGGATTTGTCAGCTGCATTGCCGGCAACACCGTAGTCATTGCCACCGGCAGCGTCTTGCGATCCGTTGCTGGTTGATTGAACTTCCCAAGGATTTAGCAATAGTGAAGGTCGTTCGAGCATGTTGCCAGGGAACTTACTCGCGTACTTTCGACGCAAGATATATTCATACTCATCGCCAATTTTTCGACCTTCCATGTAAACCGAACGCCGAAGCGATGGCCGGCGAACCCACGGCTCAACGTCACGGATTTTCGAAAACTGTCCAAACGCGTTGTAGGCGGGCTGGTAACGATTGGCAATTACGTGAACGCGAGTGCTTGCGTCAGCGTTCTCGAGTTGAATTCGGATTTTTGAGCCGCCCGTCGTCATGCGGGCTACGTGCAAAGCTTTCGAGCCTCGCGTTTCGAGGTGACGATTGGCACCGACAAGCACGTTGTTGGCTTGTTCGGCGTCGGTCACCCGAATCTTGATCTTCTGAAAATAAGTCGAAGAAGTTTGCGCGTTGTAAGTTAAACGCAATTCATAGTCGCCAGGCTGGAGGTCATCAATGATGACTAGGCCATCTTTTACATCGACCGATTCGTACTGGTCAGCGATGTATTTCCCGCGTCGTATTTCGAACAAGGAAATGTTGTCTCGCGATTTGGTTGTGACGCCAGCAGGTGCCGGCAGTTCAATGGATTTTCCTTTTTTCGCATGGACGGTGCTGTAATAAGTCTGGTCTTGGGTGTGGATTTGCCATGTCTTCTTTGTGCCTGCGACCGGTGTGGCGGTGATGTATTGGACATTTTCAAGATCACCCAATTCGATCAGGCCTTTCTCGTCCGTCTGAAGATCGACATTTTTCGTAATTGTGAAGTCCTGATGTTTGATCGTTAGGCGAACGGCTTGTTTCACGCGAATCTCACCGCTTTTTCCAAGCAACTCCAAAAAATATCCGCGGCTTGAAGGAACGAGGTGGATGTCTTGAATCGAATCTGATTTATCAATCGCATTGACTGCGTATGTCTGAGTTGCGACCACGTTTTCAATTTTGTTTTTGCTGAGATTCTTAACCTCTGAAGTGAGTTTCAGGGAAACGGTTTTCAAACGTGGTGGAACGATGAACTCGCAAATGGTTTCTGCTGTGTTTGAAAAATTGACGTCGTCAATGGTTTTCGTTGTCGAGATGCCATCTAGGTTGACGGTCGTGATGACGAGTTTTGAATTTTTGAGAGTCTCGACAGGAACCGGGTTTCCTCCCGCGATCTGCAGCGAAGCTCGAATGAGCACTTTGGCTTTGTTGCTGCGAGTCAAGTTTTCACGGTCGATGACCATGGCTGCCTTGAACGCATAATTCTCGGCAACGTGATTGAAAGTTTGAAGGCAGTTGAAATCGCCTTGTGAAATGATCGCGTTCGTTCGGCCAGGCTTTGTTGAAAATGGGATTAAGACTTTGCCATCTTTTTGCGGGTAGTAACGAGCTCCGTCAATCCATAGATTCGCGTCCTCGACGACCGCACCAGACTGGTCGATCACGGTGAACAGTTGTCCAGCAGAAATGACTTGGTTGGAAATCTGGAGCCGACCTTTGCGGATCAGGGCGCGACTGCTTTTGCCGCCAGCAATTAGGTCAACAACGTAGACGCCTCGGTTTTTGATTTGAGGAAATTTGAACTTGCGACTTTTTCGAATTGCTGGAGGTGTGTCATAGCTGAAATTTTGCTCGAAATTTGGAACCAAGCCATCGAGGTTGATGTCCGTGTCGATTTCACGCTTGTGTTTTCGGTAGTAATTTTGCGTGTTGATTTCAAAAACGCGAACGATCAGGTTTTTCGCATTCTTGATATGTAGTTCTAACTCAACGTCGTCGTTGACGGAAAAGAACTCGGGATTCGTTGAGGCAAACTCGACGTCGATGCGATCGAGAAGCTGTTTGTATTCTTCAGGTGTAAGTTTTGAAGCCCATTTTTCAGAATCGCCGATTCCGTTAAGAATCTTAACCGTCGCGAATTGCCGCTCGAGGTACTTGTCCAAAATGTAGGGTTGAAAATCACTCTCGTCATCAGCGTCGAGCAAAAAGTGATGGAGGTATTCGCGGATGAGCGGTTCATCGTTTCGAATCGGCATCAGGCGAATCCAGTTGGAATAGTTCGCGTTTAGATTGACGATGTGACCGCGGTTGCGAGTGTTTTTTACCAGTGTCGGGTTGATGTAGCTGGCTGACCGAGGCAGTTTTAAATATGCCATGAAGCGATCGCGATTGTGTTTCTGCTCCGCGAGGTCGAGTTCAAGTTGCCGGAAAAGCACGCAGGCTTTAAGAGAATTGAATTTTGAATCTAGCGGCTCAACAAAATTCCACATGCGGTCGAGGTAGGCACGTCGTTCACCGGGATCTGTTTCCCAGTTGGTGTCTTCGGACGGTTGAAGTTTGGAGAGGTAGGTGTTGATGTAGATGGTGTTCGATTTTGCCTTCGGGTATTTCGCTGCAAGATCGGTTAGCTGTTTTAATGTCAACAGATTGTGAATCTTGATGCCGCCAAATGATTTACTATCTCGCTCGTTCAAATCAGCAACAATGAGATCGACGAGCTCCGGAAAATCAGGATGGGACAATCGCCCAAGCAAATGACGTCGTTGGGTTTTGGATAGCTTTTTGCCGGCGAGCAAACGTAGACCTTGATCTGTGAGTCTGTTCGTGTCGCGTCCGCTGAGGGCGCTTTCAAGCAGCTGTGATGTCGAAATAGATTTTGGATCGAGCTTACTCGCGAGATCTCTTTGTGTTTGCGGAATCTCACGTTGATGGTTGAAGTTGAGACCGAGTTGCCTAGTCAAGTATTCAAGCGTCGCTTTTGGATCATCTGAATATTTGAGTAGCTGCTGGCGATTCTCGATCTGGCGAAAACGGTCTGTCTTGCCCGCACGTTTAACCCAAGTCTTGAGGAGCTCATCGACTTTGTCTAGCTGTTGATTGTTCTGGTAGTGGAGCGCGTGAAAGTAATAGTAGGACTCGGTGCCGGGGACGAGTTGTTTTAGAACTTTCTCGCGATCTTGAGCCAGAACGAAATCCTCCAGAAAACCAATTTCTTGAGCGTTCAAATGACGTGACGAGCTGCCAGGCGGAAAAGCGACTACGCTGGCTAAGACCAAAAATCCCAAAACTATTTGACGCATATCTAACTCCAAAATCTGACGATGGTGCCTGTGGTCTATTCTAAGCTCGGTGCATTTCCCACGCATTATTTCGGTGCAAAAGCCCTCTCTGAGGAAGACGGACCAGACTCCAATTCGTTAGTGAGAATCTGAGACATTTTCCAGATTCGAAAATCGCTCGCAATTTCACGTGATTTTGCCCGCTTATCTCGACTGCCGTCTCTATCAACAGTATTACGCGACCAACGATCAAATGTTACGGGTTAATTTGTCAATTCGAATGATGTCTCCTGCTGCTCGCCGAATGCAGGCGAAGACAGGGGAAGGCGAATGTGGCAAAATGAGAAATAAACATTTGGGGAAACGTATGCTGCTGCGAAATTTAGGACAGGACGATCGAAACCCGATTGGCTGGGAAGATCTTGAGAAAGGCGCCCCGACTATACTTGCGTTTGCGGCTCTCTGTAGTCGTTCGATCTCAAACGATGATTCGACTGAACCGGATCTTGAGCAACTGGCTTCGCAATTGACCGACGAATCCAAGGCGTTGCTTGTCGCGGCTCAGAGCCGCGGAACCATGGACATCCGCGCCAGTCGAGAATCATTTGATTCCGCCGACAGGTTTCTTGCCATCTGTGTTGAATATGAACTTGATCAGCGTTTGTTGTTTCTGCAAAAAGACAACCCGGAACAAACGGTTCGGTTCCTTGAAGGGTTCCGCCGGCTGTGTAAATTTGGTCTTGTGATTCATCATTTGCAAAAAGATTTTTCGCTTTCTGTTTCAGGCTATGCTTTGGCCAAAACTTTGACGCGTGATGATTATTCTGAGTTGCTCGGTTTTGCAGTGGAAATTGATCACTAAATGTCACTTCGAAAAAAGTTCTTGGCTTGTGCGGCCCTAACGAGCCTGTTGGTTGTGGGAGTTACAGACGCGAATGCTCGGCAGCAGAAATTGGACCGTGTGATTCTGCGCGACATGACGGTAATTACTAACGTAAAAGTCAAGAGTTTCGACGAATCGCAAGTCTTGCTTTCTAACGGAATGAGCTTGGGGTGGGACAAAGTTTTTCAAGCCTCAGTCGACGGCGATCAGCAAAACGAATTTGAAAGAAGAGTGAACGAAATTGGGTTGCCGATTTTTCGAATGAAGGCCCGTTTGGTAAATGGTGATTGGCACGGTGCTGCTGAAATAGCCAATCCAATTGTGGAAAATGAAACTCGCTGGAACAATTTACCTCCCGACGTTTTGTATTTGGCAGGTTTGGCGATGATGAATAGCCATTTGAAAAAGGGAAATCGCGATCAAGCTGTTTGGGCGTTTCTGATTGCCTCGGAGAACCAAGCTGCTGCATCTGAAGAAGCTCTGAAAATCGCAGGGACCAATCGGCTGTCTGAGCGTGAATGTCGATTGAAATTTTCAACCAAGATATTGCCGTATTGGCTTGATCCGAATCTTGACGAGGGCGTTGCAGCTCGCCTGACGGCAAATGCCAATTCCCAATTAAAACCTGCACTTGGTGTGGTTCTGTATTTGACTTCCATGAATATCGAGTTGGGTAAGTTTGACACTGCGGAAGAATGGCTTGATGATTTGGATGGTCTTGGTGAAAACGAAGTCCAGATTTGGAAAAATGTCCTACTCGCAAGAATGAAACAGGCAAAGGGTGACTTTGCGGAGGCGAAAGCCATCTTAGAGTCCGTACTCTCGACGTTGGCCACGCAGAAGCTAACGGGAATCGAAGGCCCAAGATGCGTCGCGTTGTACTACTACGGTTTGACTGGCCTTAACCCAAAAGGGTTGTCCGATTCCGATCGCGCCAAGGCAATGCTGAGCCTTCTGAGGATTCCAGCCGTTTATGGAGACACGAACAAATCGCTGGCTGCGGCGGCTGTGTTTCAATCTGCGGAGATTGCAAAGCTCAGGGGGCGTGATGAGGACGCACAAAAACTACGGGCACAGTTGTTGCGACGGTACCCTCGGACGTATCATGGAACATTGAAGCTGCGAGACGAATAGTGCTCGCCTGTTCACACCGAGCAGATTTGAAAATGACTTTCATCGATTCACGGAATCGATTCAAAAGGAATGAATTTGAATAACGTTTGTTCGCCATCTCGTTTTCGACGGCGCTGGTTGGTTGGTAGCTGCATTGTTTTTGCAATGTTCGTTTCAACAACCTTCGATTCGACGGTCTCCAGTGGCTTTCTCACTCAGAGTGCTGCTGCCAGCTCCATAACGATTCAAGATGGCTCTGAAGGCTTGGCGAACGTCGAGACTTCGGAGCCTGCTGAGGCACCTACCATTTTCAAAATGGTGTTTGGTGGCAACGGGCTGGGTATTGCAATTGTTGTCGTGATTTTGATGCTTTCGGTGGTCAGTGCGTATTTTATCATCGAACATTTTTTGACCATCACGCGAAAACGAGTGATGCCGGACGCGGCACTCTCGGAAATCGAAGCCATGATCATTCATGGCGAAATCAACAAGGCTATCGATCTTTGTCACCAAAAGGAAAATTACTCCTTGGCATCGGAAGTTATTCTCGCGGGCCTGGAGCGATACAAGAGTAGCGAATTTGGATACGCAGAATATCGCTCGGCAGTCGAAGAAGCAGGCGAAGATCAAACAGGAAAGCTATACCGGAGGACTGAGGTCCTTAACGTGATTGGCGCGATCGCACCGATGCTTGGTTTGACGGGGACCGTTCTCGGAATGATCGAAGCCTTTACAACGATCGCTTCATTGGAAGGCATGGCGAGACCACAGGAATTGGCCGGAGGAATTGGACAAGCGCTTATCACGACACTGCTTGGATTGCTGGTGGCCATCCCGACCATGGTCGCGTTCAGTTACTTTCGAAATAAAATCGATTCTTTGGTTGCCGAAGCAGGGAAACGAATCGAGCAGATCATGATGCCTCTTGGTCGCAAAAAATAATCCATGAAACTGAGCAAACACAAACCGCCTAGCTCACTCGCGTTCAATATGACGCCGATGATCGACATTGTATTTCTGTTGATCATCTTTTTCATGACCGTGTCGCAAATCACTCGCACCGTGGATTATCCGTTACCACTTCCTCGAGTGACTGAAGGGGATACGAAAACTCAAAACGCGTCGATCACTATCAATCTTGATCAAGAAGGCACGATGATTATTGGTGGCCGAAAACTATCAACGGTCAACACAATGGCGGCGATTCAACAGAAACTTACGAAATCTGGCAACGATCCATCGCGTGTTAAGGTACAGATCCGAGTGGATCGAAATTGCGAATGTGGCTACGTGACAGAGTTGTTGGAGAACCTTGCGAATCTCGGTTTCACGAATGTTCGTTCCGCCGTTAGCGATAACTAGTCAATGAAACTAAGCAATCGACAACTTCGAAGCAACCGACTTGAACTCTCGATGACGAGTATGATCGATGTCGTTTTTCTGTTGCTGATTTTCTTCATTGTGACAACAACTTTCGTGCGTCCAGAGCGGGAAGTCGTGTCTGCAATCAAAGTCAACGAAAAACGCGCTGCGGCTCAGGCTTCAAATCTTGAACCAGCGATCGTCGACGTTTTCAAGCAACAAGGACAAGTTGTTTTCCGCTTGGGAGCGGTCAAATCGGGCGAGCTCGACAGTATCAAGGCATTATTGCGAGGGTTCGAAAATAAATCTGAGGGCGCATTCGTTCGTGTCGCAGACGATGTTCCGTTTGAAGCTGCCGCTCAGGCCATCGGGGCCTGTCGAGCCAGTGGTTTTCAATCTGTTTCCTATCTGTCTCTCAATTGATTGCGAGGCGTGATGTATAAATTCAAATTGATATTCTGCTTACTCTTCTTTGGTATCTTTTCGTTTGTCGGTACATCCATCTCTCAGGTTTCGCAGTCGGAGCGATCAAGTGAATCCAAAGAAGTCGAATCCTACCTCGAGTCATTGCAGCTTGAGCGGTTACTGATCGAACATCTTGAGTTCGAATCGGCCAGCGAAAGCGATTCAAAGAAACGATTGCAAATCGCCAGTCGTTTGATCGGGCTCTACGCAGAGCAAATGATGAAGCCGCTTGTAAACGATGGCGTTGATTGGTTTTCGAAATCGGACCTGCTGATGCAGACGTATCCTGAATTGTCGAACCCTTCGATTCGGATTGCGATGCTCCAGTCTAAATACCTTGTCAATGAAAAACGATTTCACGATTGGTGGTATCAAGGCCATGTTGAGGCAACCAAACGCGATGTCGTTGATGACTGGAGAGATCTTCAATCTGAATTGACGTTGTTTCGCAGGAAGTTGGATTCTGACTATCAAGAGTTGGCTTCCTCGATGCGTGCAATTTCAGAAAACCGACAATTGGAAACGGAGAAACTTGCGAGACTAGAAGGACTGATTTTACACTGCAATTATCTGAGCGGTTGGTCTGCGTACTTCATGGGAATTCTGAATCCCGAACAACGAAAACAGTTCATGCGCGAGTCGGATTCGCAGTTTCGAATCTTTTTGCAGATCGAGCCCAATAAATTGTTAACCGAAGTCCTACCTTCCTGGTTCGATTTTACCTCCGAATGGAATTCCCGAGCGTTGGCTGGGTTGGCAATGTGCCAACGGGGGCTCGAGCACAATGACCAGGCCAAATATTGCTTTGATTTGGTTGAATCCAACGCGATTTCCCAAGGGACACGTGACTTGCGATTTTTGTGGGAACTGAACAGTCGATTGTTTCTTGACCAGCACGTTGATGGGTTGGAAGTTCTCCGCTCTGTATCGAATTCTTCAGCGATTTCTGCAGCAGGAAGAATTGGTTTTTGGATGAGCACATTGAAATCAGCAGTTGCGACTGGAGCGGCCTCTTTCGATGTTTCTCAAAAAATGGGACGAGCGGGACTGATTGGGCTAACTCGCGAGTTTCAGGCTCCGATGATCGAGAAGTATTTGGCAGACAACAATTTAAAGCTCGGTACAGATGATTTTTTGAGTCTTTGGATCACTGGTTACCTGGAATTTTCCAAAGCGGAATCTTCAATGAATATGGTGTTGGCAGGCGAGCTTTATCAATCCGCAAAACATAATCTCGAGAAAGCTGTCGAGATTGCGAATTCCAGTAGCATGATTGCTCCGCTTGATGTGGCTCGATGTCGGTATCTCGTTGGACGAATTGATTTTGTGAAAAAAGACTACGCTCGCGCGGCACCAACGTTTGAGATAACTTCCGATTTGGTGTTTGCGTCTGATCCGCAACTTTCTGCTGAGTCGCAATGGCTTGCCGTTCGTTCGTTCGTTGAGCTTGGTTCGCAAAATTCGAGAAACCAATTCAAAGCCATGCAAGCGATCGACAAACTGATTGAGCGATTCCCCGGATCAACATTTGCCAAACGTGCGGAATTTGAAAAGATCAAAATTAGTTTGGTGAACCTACCCGTTGAACAAGCCCTCAGGCGATTGTCGAATGTTGGCCCGGACGATTTTAATTATCCATTGGCGCTGAGTGAAATAAACAAAATCAACTATCAACGCTGGCTCGATGCGTTTAAGTCAAAACAAGACGATGAAAAAACGTTTGAAATTCGTCGGGAGCTTTTTAAAAGTGAAAAAAAGTATCGCGAGTTGGCTCGTGCCTCAAGCGAGTCAAAGGCAAAAATGATGTTGTTGACTGTAGATGCTCTATTGCGGGATCAACGAAGTAAAAATTCCGACTTGCGCCAACGGTTGAACGGTGTTGATCGGATCATCGAGGACGGTAAGGTAACTGGCGCTATTCTTCAGGAATATCACTACTACCAATTTCAGTTTGCCAATCGAATGGGCGACGTTGAGGCTGCGGAACAACAGGCTACTTGGCTGCGGGAGAACGCTCAGGGGACAAGGTTCGAGCAGGCCGCATTGGTTCAACTGGCTCAAAAAGTAGACAGTTGGCTAAAGCTGGCCGAAAATCCCACCCAATCAGATCTGTTAAAGGCGATTGAAATCTACAAACGATTGGCGGAAAGATTGGGCACGGATTCGGATAGCCTCAAGCGGTCTGACAACGCGAGGGTGGCGTATGCTCGATTGGCAGAATTCAAGTTACTTGCTGGTGAACGCGACGAGGCAACTGAAATGTTTGAGAATCTAGTTCAAACATTTCCCAAGAATCAAAACTACTTGCGAATGTCCGCCGTTGTGCGAACCGAAGCTCAGCAATACGAAGAAGCATTGCCGATTTGGCAACGGCTTGCCGCAGGAGTCGCAGCAGGAAGTGACATTTGGTTCGAGTCTAAGTATTGGCTGGCGTATTGTTTGATGGAGACTGGTCAGAAATCGCAAGCTTTGGAGCTACACAAACAAACGATCCGGTTGAGCGTCGACCTACCCGATCAATGGAAGCAAAGATTTGAGGCGTTGTTGCGTTCACTTTCTTCGCAGCAGTGAGAGGATAGAATGAATGTGTGTCTGAAAAAGAACCATCGTCCGAATCCCGACCAACCGATCCACGGTTGAAGTCTTTTTTGCGCAAAGCTGGCGCGATCATTGCAACGGAAAAAGGGCTCAACGCTGCTAGTCGGCTCAAACTTCAAACGCTTGCTAAACACCTGAAGCTACCTGAAGAGTTGCTGGATGAGGCACTGCTACGGCTGCAAAAAAGTTCCGAATCTGGAACCAATCTAACCCATTACGAGAAAGCGTTTACCAAATTTCTCAAATCGGAATTCGAGAAAATATCGGGTGACGTTCTCTCTCGCGGGATGGAAGTCAAAGCGATTCGGCTGGCTGAAACAAAGTATCAGATCAATAGTACTCGCGCTGAACAGCTGATCAATTCAGAAACGGAAGCGGCTGGGTTCAGCAGGATTTCCCAAGCCGAAGCTGAGTCGTTCGCCAGTCGGACAATCGCCGAACAGATCCGTGACCAAACGGTCGTCGATGATGAATTGAAAATTCGTCTACTAAAGATCGGAAAAAAATGGGGCATCGAATCCGAGGACGTTGCGCAGATCATTACCCACAAAGTGAGAGAAAATCGCGCGAATCAGAAAAAGAGTTTTAATCTCGCGGCGAGACTCGCCGTTTGTTCGACTCTGATCGGTGTCGGTTTGGTCGGGGCGATTATTTTCGGAGTGATTCCCAATTGGATCGGATTGCCTGACGGTCTGTTGGTTCACAGTTTCAATGAGGATGGTAAACCGAACGAGCAAAGCGATCCAACAGGCGTCGTTCCAAATACAAATGGCGAGAATGCGAGTTCGCGATTGCCCGATGCCGTGATAGAGCAGTTTAAGTTACTGGAAAATTCTGACGCCCGGATGAGAGTGCCGCTGCAAAAAATTCTTGTTGGCAATCAGACGCAACGACGAATTGGATATCAACAATTGACCAATGAGTTCTGCGGAACCGATGGCAGACAGGTCGCGCTTTCAAATTTGATTGTAAGACTCTTTTACGAGGACCCAGACGAAGACTCAATTGCAGTGGTAATACGGACGTTGGCAGAGAGTTTGGTTGCGAAAGAAACTGGATCGGTGAAAACGATTGGCACCGTTCGTGATCTCAAAAATTCTTACAAAGCCAATCAGATGTTGTGCGACCTGTTGTTTTTCGAAGAGGCGAAAGCTGTCAACTCAAGGTTTCAATTGGTTGCTCAGTGTGTCGCGACTCGAATCGGTGTGCCGGTCGATGAAGTCAAAACGAAACCCGAATATCGCAAGCTTTCAGAGTCATTGATCGCGACCGATCAATGGACGCAAATGAAACAAAATAGCTGGAAGTCCCCAAGGCAAGTCGCGTTGATGACGTTGCCGTTGGTCGAATTGACAACTGCAAAACTCAAACCAGAGCAGTTGAGTCTGTACCGCGGAGAAGTTGTTTTGTCGGTTTTGAAAACAGATGACGCTTACTGGGACGACATGCTTTCTTTGATTCGCAACTCAGTTGATGAAAGTAGCGAAACCAAATTAAGCGAATGGATCGACATTTTTGAGAGTACAGAAAGTCAGTCCTTTAAAAAAATGTTAGGAGCAAGCCTGCTGAAGAGGCTCAATATCAAATTGAAATCCAATCGTATCGAAGATTTCGTTGCAGCGATTCAGCGTTACAAACTGGATCGACAAAGTCGCGAGCTACGCCCGGTCATTTTGAGGAACCAAATGCTCGTGAAAACATTTGAAAACGCCTATGACACGTTTCAAGTGGAAGAGTCTGGGGGCAAGTCACTACCGGATCGAATTGCTGAAATTGTTCGAGCCGTAAATTTGGGTATGGCGTTCTGTGAAGCCATGGAAAAAGCTGTGATTTTTGATGACTCTTCGTTTGTAGAGTTTGACCGTTTAAATGATTCGCCAAAATCGTTGTTGCGAAATTCCATTTCTTTACCCATCGACCGCAGCCGATTGAGAGACGCGGAAAGACCTGAAGGCACAGCGTCAGACATTCGAAGAAAGGAATCTGCACTTGAGCGTTTGGGCGATCGTGATCCAGAGAATAGCGGCCTGAGAGTTTTGGCGCTCAATCAACTCGAGCGCGTTTCCCCTCGATTCAAACGGCTCACTTATGTCGAGGCGACAGTTCTAGCCAAATACCTGCTCTCTAATTTGGATACGAAAGAACTGTTGAACGTGCAGCGAGTGATTCCTGCTTTTGTCCAATGGCCGAACTTGGGGTTGGCACTTGCAGATCAACTGGAAACCAGCGACGTCAGCAAAAGCCAGGCGGTAATTATTTCCCGGCTGTTGCTGTCATCTGATCTGGAAATTGACGATGAGGACGATTGGAAACAACCACTTCGTGCCGCGGTCCTGCGAGCTGTTTCAACAAACCTTGAGAACCAAGTTCGGCAAGATCCAAACAACTCGAACAGCAATTGGCAGCGGCTTGAGATTTATTTAAGACAGGCGTATCGTCAGCGTGCCGCAATTTTCTCTCGATCATTTGCTGAGAATGCAAATGCTGCTCCCTACCGTTCGCTGATTGTTTTGATCAGGTCCCTCGCAAGTACTCGTCTTGATCGAGAGGGGAGGCAGAAAATTGAACGCGCCTCGAAATTGGTTGATGATCTCGATTCACATGAGATCGATAAAACAATTTTTGCAAATCAACTGTTGATCGAGGTCCTCAGTACTGAGCTCTCAAAGTCAGGTAAATCCGACCTCGTCAGGCCGTTGATGTCTGAGTTTCAAATTGGGTTTGGGCAAAATCAACTTGCTGGAGATCAGCTTTTCTTAACCGAGTTGGTCCTGCTTCGCTTGGTTGAGCTTAAAAAAGAAATGCTAGTCCAGCAGTTATTGGATGGGAAATAATCATCAATTACTCAACAGGAAAACTCGAAACCAAGGGACTTGTTTGGGGATTATCCCAAGTAAGAAAGTTGAGCGTTTGGAGCATCGCGGTCCTCTTTATGTTTTCGATTGCGGCAGAAACACAAGCAGATCTCGTTTGGTTAAAAGGTAGTCCCAAGTCTCTGTCTGGTTGGGTCGTTTCATCGGCTGGTCCAAACGAAAGTAAACAGGAGATCAAAAACGAAATCGAGTTTCGCGTATTTCAAAATGAGCGTTTTTTGAGGGCTCGTACAATTCAATCAGATCAAATTGAGTTGGTTGTGCGAAACATTGATGTAGCGCGGTTGGGAAAGCTGAGTCCCGAGCGTCCGAGTTTGTATCGTGACTATGCTGAGGAACTCTCTGTTCACAAAAACGATCCAGCAGCTCGTGATCTTGCCAAGCGATTGTTTTTGTTGGCCGCCAAAAATTCCACCGAGGATCTTCGACAAAGTTCAATGCTCGGACTGCTTGCGTTAGCGAATTCAGCAGACGAGTACAATCGACTAAAAACACTTTGCATATTGGCCGTTCCTACGATGGGAGATTTAAAGGGTGAAATGCAGAATCCGTTTTCTATTAAAAACGGACTTGCCAGCCAAAGCAAAAAGACTGAAGAAGACCGTGAACGAATGCTTAAGTTGGTTCATGCGATTCGCCGCGAGATGGCGGATGTGGAAAATTCACTTTTGAAAGACAACGATAAGAGAAAGTCGTACGCAAATTGGGAGGAGATCTGTAGCGTCGCTGAGTTGGATCAAATTGCCGCAGCAGAACGTCCGTCTCGAGTGCAGCTTGCAAAATTACTTGCGATTGAGATTCAAGTCTTGCAAAGTGAATCGCCTGCGGTCAAACCCAAACAGGATCGGGGTTGGGGCGATAGCGCAACGCAGCCGTCCGCGGCGATTGGAGTTTTGCCTACGTTTGAAAATGTAACTCGTTTTGATCCTCGACAGAGTGTTTTTCGAGATGGCAAATGGGATTACCCATAGGTCGTTCAGCTCCTCATTGTTTCTATTGGCGGGCGGATTAGGCGCTTCTCAGCACTAGCGCTTCCCAGCACCGCTTCCCAGCACCGCTTCCCAGCACCGTTTCCCAGCACTAGCGCACGGCGGTTTTACTTAAAGCGGACGAAGGAAGGTTTCGTAATTTTTCAAAATCGGAATCGCTGGCCGGGCTCTGAGCTGGCTCTTTCGAGAAGCCTTACAACCCAAATTATTGGACTAAGTTTCACCCGCGCGTGAATTCGAAACCGTTAGGCTGCTTTAGTGTCGGGGGAAATGGCGTTGTGGTGTATTGTTTAAATACCCCTCTTCACTCTTCACGGTGCCCAATGATCCGAAATTTTTTAAATTCTTCCCACGCTTCTTCTCTTACGATTGAACAGCACATCATTAAAGAGCAGCAACGATTCCCACACGCTTCAGGCGAGTTTTCATTTTTGTTGTCTGGGATAACGCTCGCATGCAAAATGATTCAGAAACAAGTCCGTCTGGCGGGATTGAATAATATTCTTGGCGAATACGGGACCGAAAATGTTCAGGGAGAATCCCAGCAAAAACTCGATGTCTATGCCAATGATGTCATGATCGAAAGCTTAGCCTCGCGCGAAAGCATCGGTGTGTTGGCTTCGGAAGAGAATGAGCAGCCGATTGTAATGCCCCATCAATCTGAGCACGCACGATACGCGGTGATTTTCGATCCGCTGGATGGGTCGTCCAATATCGATGTCAACGTAAGTGTTGGGACAACGTTTTCGATTGTTCGTCGTCCCGAGGCATCTACGTTCGAGGAACCGACTGCTTGGGTGTTGCAGCCTGGAGTAAAGCAAGTTGCCGCAGGTTACGTGGTTTACGGATCCTCAACTGTCATGGTCTACACAGCAGGAAACGGCGTGCATGGTTTTACGCTTGACCCAAATATTGGCGCGTTCGTTTTAAGCCACGAGAATATGCGGATGCCGTCTCAGGGCAAGTACTACTCCGTCAACGAGGCCTATCAAAAAACTTTTCCCAAGTGCTACAACCTTTTGATTAGTCAACTGCAAGACGGCGAAATCGGTGGCACGAAATACAGCAGTCGCTACATCGGTTCGATGGTTGCTGATTTTCATCGGACGCTTCTACGCGGTGGCATTTTTATGTACCCACCGACAAGCGATCATCCCAACGGGAAACTCCGTTTGTTGTACGAGGCCAATCCCATCGCCTTCATCGCTGAGCAAGCTGGCGGACTGGCAACCAATGGGCAGGAAAGAATTCTGGAAATTGATCCCACGAGTGTACACCAGCGAACCCCTTTGATTGTGGGCAGCCAAGTTGAAATGGAGGCTTTGAAAAGAGCCCAATTTGAGGAATCGCAGCAAATGCATGCGTTAAAATAAAATGGCTTCGAATGGAAGTGAGTCGCTTCACGATGTGTTGGGAATCTTTCTCAATTGGGCATTGAATCCGAAAACAAATGTTGACCCAGTTTTGAGCCAACCGTACGATTCGTTTATGTGGGTTTCGAAACTAAAACTCGGGCGTCTGTTCTTCTTGGCAATCATTGTCGGATGCCTGCTCTCATCTAGTTTTCTGCGTCCATGTCGTTGTGCTTGCGAGTCACATCAGTGTTGCGTTGGTGCTGCGATAGTTTTTAACGCGGCCGGTGGCGCCGTGTGCGGACAAACGTCTGGTTCGTGTTGCCAGAACAGGCCGAACGTTCCTTCTTGCTGCAACTCCCTTGCCCCGAACATTTGTACGATTGGTACGTCGTGTGATTCAAAATGCGACTCTAACTGCGAGTGCTCCCGCACCGATTGTGTTTGCGTCAGCGATCCGTTTTTGCTTCCACGGGAATCAAAAGACGATGTTGAATCACCATTCCAACCTCTTACTTCGCTTGACGTCGTTTACGACATCAAGCCAGAGCGTATTTCGTTTCGAGTGTTGACGGGATCGTGCTATTCCTCGCTGCGTCTTCATGCGCTTATTTCGGTTTGGTTGAATTGAATACAGCACGATGCTGTTTTTGATTCTCTAAATTTTCTTTGAAGGGACTGATATGTCTTTAATTAAATCTAGCGCTGTAATTAGCGGAACTTTATTGATGGTTGTCACTGGATTGCTTGCATTGAATACACAAGCCAACGACAACAACCTGTCGGCGAAGACCGAAAGTGGATGCGATTGTGTTTTGTGCGAATGTTTTAGCTGCGATTGTCCGCTGTGCGATTGCGATTGTTGTTGTGATTGCGATTGTGACTGCTGCGAAGACTGCCAAAATTGTGCTTGCGATCAAGGATGCGGCTGCGAGCAATCCGATTCAGGCTGCGGCGAAAATTGCGATGGCAATGGTTGTTGCTCCGAAGAATCTGAAGCAATGGCTAAGCCAGCAGGCTGCTGCGAATCTTGCAGCTAGTGTGCATTACAAATAGTGTTTGTTCATAACCGCCAAGGAAAGACTTTGTTTCGCGATAGAGTGCGAAAAGAATCTGTTTTGGCGCGTCGAATAGCCTACGAGAGTCCTCGGTCACGAATGTGGTCGGGGATTTTTCATTGCGGTGAAAGCGTTACACAGGTATGGACGCCTCGACCCTCGGTTCTATTTTCTCGGCAATCACCGATACTATCGGGAAACCACTGATCTGGACCGTGCAGATTGACACACATTCGCTTCGCTGGATTCGTTTTCGGGCGACGTCGGGATTTGCGAACACTTTCCATTGGATTCGGCCTGCTGCGTCGGGTATGGTTAGGGCTCGCTTGGCGGAAACCACTTCCCGTAACGACTCAAAGTGATTGAATGACCCGTTTACTTTGGACAATTCCAATCTTGTTGGCATCCGCGATTTGGGTAGTTGCGGTTTCAGATGGGCCTCTCAAAATCAAACCGTCGGATATCAACTATGGCGGAAATCAGGAGCAATCAGAAGTTATAAATCTTTGGCCCGGTGAACCGCCGGGACCTGCACTTAATGTTGGTGAAGAAAAAGATTTTTACAAACCGTCTGACAAACGCATTGCGGGACGCAAGATCATCAAACTAGGCAACGTGTCGACTCCGCAAGCTCATGTTTTTCTTCCAGATGAAAAGTTGAACACTGGAACAGCAGTTGTGGTATGTCCTGGAGGCGGATTTAGTATTCTCGCGTGGGACCTCGAAGGTACCGAAGTTGCGGAGTGGCTGAACTCGATCGGCGTGGCCGCCATCGTGTTGAAATACCGTGTCCCAACGCGGACACAGGCGGTTCCTTGGAAAGCACCGGTCCAAGACGCTCAACGTACTATTAGTTTGGTTAGAAGCCGAGCAAAAGATTGGAAATTGGAATCCGATCAGATTGGAATCCTTGGATTTTCGGCGGGCGGTATTACTGCGGTTCGCACGAGTCTCGCGTCGGAGCGGCACTACGGAAAATCTGATGTGGCTGACGATTTTTCTTGCAAGCCAGATTTTTCAATTTTGGTTTACTCTGGCGGCGTTGCCGATTCGAGTAAAACAAAATTACTTAGCGATATAAACATCGACTCCAAAACACCGCCGGCGTTTATGGTCCATGCGTTCGATGATTTCTTGCCTGTCGAGAATGCAGTCTTGTACATGCAGGCACTCAAGAAAGAAAACGTGCCCTCCGAACTTCATTTGTATGATGCGGGAGGGCACGGATTTGGTCTGCGACCGGTAGCTGAATTTCCGATTACACAATGGCCAGCGCTTTGTGAAAAATGGCTTTCACGCCGAGGTTGGCTGACACGCGAGTAGTGCATTCTCTGCGCTTGCAATCAAAGCCCCAGTGTCAGGCTAATTATCAAACGCGAACGAAAACTCGGTTGCACCGCGATCGACTTTGCCATTGATAACACGCGGCTGGCCGTCAATGTCCAGTGGGAAAATTGCGGGATGTGTCCAACCGCTATCGATTGCTGGGCTACCGGATCGAATTCGCAATGTGTTTAGACGGAACAAAGGATGTGTGTAAAGCGTATTTGGACCGTTTTGAGTTTGGAACGTCGGGCCGTTGTAGAGAATGTTGTAGTCCCACCAAACAACGTCTGAATCGAACTGAAGTGCTACATTTTTTCCGGTTCTCGCGAATAGAATGTTGTTGTAAACGTAGCAGCGTGACGATTCAGAGATGGAAACCTCACCGCCAAAGTCAAAACTTTTCATGTCTTTGTAGCAAGTATTGTTTCGAATAAAGACATCGTTGCTTAAGTAGCAATGGATCCCCTGCCCTCCATTTAAAAAGCAAAGGTTGTTCGTGATCAAAGTGCGATAGGGGTACTCTTGGCCATTGCCACCGGCTTGGACATTTTTGCTGTCGTCGATTGCGATCCCGTTACCGTCAGTTGGGCGGCCAAAATTGGGGTTGTTGACTTTGTTTTCATTCGCAATCGACGTGTTGTTTCTAATCATGATGCCCCAGCCATTACTCTCTGCGGGACCTCGAGCTTGAGGTTGGTAAACGGAGATGCCACTGTGTTGATCGGGATGCCAGAACGCGTTTCGGAGGGCAATGTTCCATTCGATCAATAACCACGAAGATTGGTCGCATGAAATTCCGCCGCCGCGACAATCATGCACACGGTTGTCTCGAATGACTAAGTGGTGGCAACGAACGAAAGTGATGCCTTTTGCCTGGGGAGCGTTGAGCAATCGGTTACTAATGTCGAAGCCTTCGATTTTTAGGTAGCTGCGATCGTATCCTTCGATTGATCCAACTAGTTTCGCGCCTTCTTTGTTTTCTGAGCGTAATGTAATGATCGCATTGCGTTGTCCTGAACGCCGCATCGTTACGTATTCTCGATAGTTGCCGTTGAGCACGACTACTTCATCGCCAGCAAACGCTTGATCGACGCCACGTTGAATAGTTCGGAACGGCGTATTGCGATTCTGAGCTTGCCCTCGCGATCGGCCATCGTTGCCAAAGTTGGAGGAAACATAGATGGTGTCCGCGGCGGAAACAGAAACAAAAAGTAGTAAAAATGTAAGGGAGAGGAAAATTCGGGGCTTGTTCATTGATGAGGCTCTAGGTGTGAAATGAAATTCTTGGGCGATTGTAGATCGAGATTCGTTGGAAATCCAAAATTTTCGCCCTCGTCATTCTAACAATTTTTGTTGACCAATGGAGCAAGCAAGTTCCTTCGCCAATTCTCTACGTGATGAGGGGGTTCGTTTCAATTCAGCAGTGTTTTGCCGAGGAATAGGATTAATGGAGAAACTGCCCCAGCCACGAGATTGCCTCGTGGTATTCATCTTTTTGGCTATCTGAGGCACGCTCGTGATGATCCGCCCCTTTGATGATGAGTTTGCGACATGGCCCCCGCAATTGATCGATTGCCAGGTTCTGAAATTTTGGAGGGATCACACGATCCAATTCTGATTGCGCTGTCAAGACTGGGCATTCTGTCAGTTCCGCATTTTCGACCGCGTCAAGTTCCTTAGGGATTTGGGCGGCAACCAGTCGTGACAATCCGAGGCTGGGCCAAGCGTAGCGAGGACGAGTAGCAATCATCTGTGCAAGTGCTGGAGGGTTGCGAAGATAAACTGCATTGATGGAATGTCTTGCAGCAAGGTACAGCGCCGAAATGCATCCAAGGCTGTTGCCACAAACCAGGACTTTGTGATTTGGGAATTGTTGATTCGCTGCACTCCAAAACGCATTGCAGGACTCGCTGAAATTTTGTAGCGACGCGGGGCCAGAACTTTCTCCGTAACCTCGATGATTCAATGTCCAGACTTCCGCCGAAACCTCTGGCCACAATTCGGCTGGATGAGGCCAGCTTCGTTCTGCCCGTCCGCCCGTTCCGGGAAATTTTAAAATAAGAAGTGGCGAAGGATTCGGATGCTTTGATTCCGTTCGACTGATCCAAACCTGAATTTGGCCATCGAAAGTATCGATGAATTTCTCCTCTCGATCGCCCGGATCGATATACTCCGTCGTCGCTTGAAGAATCAAGCGATCGGCAAGCCGGGTGAGGAAGCTGGTTTTATTCACGATCGAACCTATAAAAAACGGTCGCCAATTTGACGACCGAAATTTTGAAACAATTCAAAATTGAAAGATAGAGCTAAATTTAAGCCTAGTGCACGCGCTGGCCAGGTTTGGCACCTTCGTCTGGGTTGAGCAAAAATACTTCTGCACCTCCAGGGCCGGAAGCACAAACCATTCCTTCGCTCAATCCAAATTTCATCTGGCGTGGTTTCAGGTTGGCGACCATGACAACCAATCGACCTACCAATGCCTCCGGTTCGTATGCAGCTTTGATGCCAGCAAAAACCTGACGTTGATGGTCGCCGCCAAGGCTCAATGTGAGCTTCAGTAGTTTCCGTGCGCCTTCCACATGTTCTGCGTTGACAATCCGAGCGACACGCAAGTCGACTTTGACAAAATCATCAATGGTGCATTCTTCGGTCATTGGTTCGTCGATCATTGGCTGACCACTGTCACCGTATTTGTCTGCTGCACCGGCAGTTTGTTCTGCAGCCAGTGCTGCGTCAGCTTCGGCTTGGCTTTCGTCTGTCATCGCTTTTACGTCCTTTTCTTCGAGTCGTTTCATCATGTGTTTAAATTTGGCCACTGGGGTTCCAGTGAGCGGAGTTTTCGCTTGATCCCAACTGGTGATTGGGGCATTCAGCAACGCACCTGTTTTTTCCGCGAGTGTTGGCAATACGGGCGAAAGGTAAATGACGAGTTGACGGAATAGATTTAACGCAACCGTGCAAACGTCCTGTAGTTCGTTCGCTTTTTCCGGATCCTTTTTCAAGTTCCAAGGCTCAGCGTTCTCAACAAACGGATTGGCTCGGTCCGCCAATTCCAAAATCAATCTCATCGCTTTGTTGTAGTCGCAGTTTTCGTAGGCTGCTGCAATTTCTTCTCCAGCTGCGGCAGCCTGTTCGAACAAGCCGCCATCGTCGGGGTAGTTTTCCGACAGCCCGACGTTTTTGACAAATTTTGCACTTCGCGACGCAAGATTGACAACCTTGCCAACCAAGTCCGCGTTCACTTTGTTAATGAATTCATCGAAATTCAAATCGATGTCGTCCAACCGCGAACCAAGCTTGGACGCGTAGTAGTAACGCAATGCCGAGGGATCGAGGTGCTTTAAAAAAGTTTCGGCTTTGAAAGAAGTTCCTTTTCGTTTCGACATTTTCTCGCCGTTGACGGTCAAGAATCCGTGAATGTGAACTTTCTTTGGCAGGCTGTAACCGCTCGATTTCAGCATTCCTGGCCAGAACAAAGTGTGGAAGTAAATGATGTCCTTGCCGATGAAGTGATGGATTTCGGCGGCATCGTTTTTCCACCAGTCATCCAATGACTCATTGTTTTTCTCACACCATTGTTGGGTCGACGCGATATAGCCGATGGGCGCGTCAAACCAGACGTACCAATAATTTCCTGGACTGTCTGGAATCTCGAATCCAAAATACGGTGCAGGGCGCGAGATGTCCCAATCACGAAGTGGCTTTGATCCTTCTTCGGAATTTGGGTCACCGAGAAAATGACCTTTGAGATAGTTTGCGACTTCTGTTTGCAAGTGGTCACCCTCTTGCGTCCACTCATCGAGGAACGAGTGCAACTGTTCAAGCTCGATAAACAAGTGGTTCGCCGAGCGAATTTCTGGCTTAGTTCCAGAAAGCGTACTGACAGGATCAATTAACTCGACGGGCGAGTACGTTTGACCGCATTTGCTGCAATTGTCGCCGGCTTGGTCGGGAGTTTTACAATGAGGGCAAGTGCCATTGACGAAACGGTCGGCGAGGAATGTGCCTTGCTCAACGTCGAATAGTTGCTCGACCTCTTTTTCTTTGACCAATCCTGCATCGCGAATCGATTGCCAAACTTCTCCGCACAGTTTTCGATTTTCGTCACTGTGGGTGCTGCCGTAGTTGTCGTACTCGATTTGAAAGCCTTGGAAATCGCGCTGGTGTTCTTCGCTGGCCTGAGCGATGACCTCTTCTTCGGAACGACCTTCGGCTCGAGCACGAATCATGATCGCGGTGCCGTGGGTATCATCTGCCCACATGAAAACGCAGCGGTGGCCGCGTAGTTTTTGAAATCGCACCCAGATGTCAGTTTGGATGTACTCGACCAAATGGCCGAGGTGAATCGGGCCGTTTGCATAAGGCAACGCGGCAGTGACGAGAATCTTTCGTTGGTTCATAATGGTATCCATTCAAAACCGATGCCAATGACGCATCGGCTTGCAATTGTAGTAAGTGAAGATTTTAGCCCATTCTCGATCTCGACAAAGGGGCAGCCTTTCAATGCGGTTCGGCCGCAAATGCATGGCGCCTATGGAGGGCGAGTTGAGCGTAGAAGGAACGAAGATGCCGTATCCGGATCTCTCAGCGTACGAAATCAAAAACGTCGGCGATATTTTTTCGCCTGGCTTGGTGATTTTCAAAGAAATCCTTGCCCACAATCTTCATGAGATGGTTCGGGTGGCTGGAGGACCAGATCGGCTAAGACCGCATTGCAAGACGCATAAGACCCGCGAAATAATCGAGATGCTGATAGAACTGCGCGTGACGCGGCACAAATGTGCGACGATCGCCGAGGCCGAGTTGTTGGCTGATGTCGGTGCGAAAGATGTCTTGCTCGCTTATCAGATGGTTGGACCGAACGTGGAACGACTGGTGCGGTTGATAGACAAATTCCCCGCGACAAGGTTCGCTTGTTTGGTGGATCATCCCACGGCCGTCAATCAGCTTTCAGCGGCAGTGGTTGGTGATTCAAAATTCGCTCCAACTGACGTATCAGGAAACAGAAACCTTGATGTCTTGATCGATCTCAATTCGGGTATGAATCGCACTGGAATTTCGCTAGGTCAAAATGCGATCGAGCTTTACGAGATGATTTTTTCTGCTGACGGTTTGACGCTCGGTGGATTGCATTGGTATGACGGGCACAATCGCCAACCTGATTTGCATGAGCGGACGGGGTGCGTGAACGCGGGGTGGGATCGGCTGATTCGTTTTCGTGATCAATTGTTGATGAGTGGATTGGAGGTTCCCAGGATTGTTACGGCGGGAACGGGTTCGTTTCCAATTCTCGCTGAATCGGGCGAGCCAAATTTGGAATTGAGTCCAGGGACGACTGTATTTCACGATGATGATATGGTGACTCGTTTTCCTGAAATGAACTTCAAACCGGCGCTTGGGATTTTGACGCGAGTGATCAGCCGCAATCAGGGAAATCATCTTACGCTCGACGTTGGGCATAAGTCGTGTGCCGCAGATCAGCCAGCTGGAAAACGTTTGTCGTTTCCCCGAATTCCAGATGCGACAGAAGTCACGCATTCAGAGGAACACTTGGTGATCAAGACTGCAATCGCAAATCAGTTTGAGCTTGGTGACCACCTGATCGCGATTCCACGGCATGCTTGTCCTGTTTCGGCCGTTCATCAGTTTGCAAACGTGATCGAAAACGGCGAACTGGTTGGACGTTGGGCAACGACGGCGAGGGATCGAATCCTATCCATTTGAAATGCCCGATACACGACGTGGGAACTTTGCGAACCAGTTCCACGTCACGCATCGGGCGAGAAGAGAAGAATAGAGAGTGTCGAATAAGTTGGCTATTTCTTTTCTGATTTTGCCGGTTTCAAAGTGTACGAAACCTTGGGGAGTTCTAGCTGGTTGTTGGTTCTTGAAAAGTCTAAGCAAAAAAGCCACGTTTCCTTTTCACCGACAAGGTACTTGATTTCGCGTTGTTTAAGTGCCAAAGGTGGCGACCACGGTAACAAGAATGGGGTTTGGGCAGGAATCGCCCACGAGGGCAATTGCCCAACAGTGACTGGCCTTGGAGTTTCTTCCAGTCGAGTCGAACCCAATCCGGTTGTCGTTTTTGGCTGAGTTTTTGGCTTAGCTTTGGCCGTGGGTTTAGTTTTTGTTTCAGAATCTTGCATCGTTACCATTTCCAATTCATCCGTTACTGCTTTTGTGTCCATGTCGAACTGGGGCTTTTTGGAGTTAGGCTCCTCAATCGCAATAACTTTTAGGCCTTGGGATTTCAGGGTTTCGTTCATCGTTCGGATCAATTCATCACGACTATCTTTTCCAAGTTTGGTCCCGGCCTCGGTCGTGTTCTTGATTAAGGCGGGCGGCTCGTCGTAAACGGTGGGACCATAATCTGTCCCGTCGATCACTAGTTTGGGCGCGGGTAAATTCCAAGCGGCGGGCAAATGAAGACCGATGGGCGAATAAGCAAATTGATGACCACTCATTACGTCAACGGGAATTTCATCGAGGTATTCCGGAACCAGTTGCTCAAGTGTTCGTGGGTAAGCGTCGTGCGCAACCCGCCAAGCGTTGAGAGCCAAACGGATTTGGGCGTAGCGAATTGATTGAATTTTTTGCAAGGCTTTTAAGGTCCCCCACGAGTCCTTTCGTTTAACTGAAATTCTTTCGACAGGATGATAAGAAAAGCTCGAATTGGGTTGGGTAGCCAATACTTGTCTCGTGTAACTTTTCGGGTGGTCCCCATATTTGCTGCCTGCTGCTCCAAACTCACCTGCCAATTCGCTGAGTTCTTTGCGGCCCATGCGAATGCTTCTTTTGGTTTCCCAGCCGTTTAATAAAATGGGTATGTAATTTTGTTCAATTTCAAACCCCAGACCTTGGGTAGACGCTATTTTTCCCTGCTTGGATTCTTCAACCCAATTTAAAAGATCGAGATGCAACGACTCGGCATAACGTTCCGTAATTTGCCGCCATTGGCCATTGCTGCCTTCGAGTCCTTTGATGGCTTTCTTGATCAGTTTTTCGTTCTGGTTTGGCAACTCACTCCAACGGATCAAATCTAAGGGCGCATCGAACTTTTCATAGGCTGGATACTCGTTTTCAATTTTCCAAAGTAGTAGCCAGCTCTCCAGCGCCTGTTCCAAGTCACCATTTTTTTCCGCAAGTTGAGCTTGGGCAGTTGTAAGCAACCCAATCTTGTTGACATGATCACGTCGAGCCAAAGCAGATTTAGGATTGTGAATGGTTAGAGGTTGTTCATTCGCTTTGGCAGCTTGGACGTCGTCTGGTAACTGGTCGGCCTCGTCGAGGAGACTCAATGAATACTCGTTATTGGCAACAAGTTTCTCGAGGTCCTCGATTGTCGATCGTTGAAACAAATTTACGGAAGATCGATTCAGTGATTCGAAAGCTGAAAGAGTTTCCGGCTGAATCACTGCCGCATCAGAAGCGTCAAGCAATAGTTTTTGTCGAAAACCAGCTGGTGATTGGGTGCTTGGATCTTGCAACGCCTCGTAGCTGGCTTCAAATTCATTCAATCCAAAAGCGTAATTTGGAGCCTCGGCCAATCGGTAGTAGCCGAATCCCCCGATCGTGCAGAAGGCAGCCAACGCCAGAGCAACGTAGGTGACGGCATAGTCTCGGTAGCGGTTTTTGTCAGCCAGCCACGCCGGTGCTCGCCACCAAGTGATGAAAACAAGTGCCGCGGGTATTGGAAAGTAAAATAGCCACAGATTTCCTTCTAGTCGTGCAACACATGAAAGCCATGTGGAGAGAAGTCCAATCAAGACGATCAACGTACCAAAAGCAAAGACGCCAGAGCGGTTCAGCATGCTACTAAATTGTCCGATCGCAAACCCTGAAATGGTTACTAACACTGCCGTTTGAATTAATTCCCACGCGTACAGCGCCCAGTTGGAGTCGTTAGAACTCGCTGCAACTATCCACACGACAGTGGAGTAAATTCCAACCGATGCAATTCCATAAAACGCAGCAGGTAGCAGCCGGCAAAACCAAAGTTTTCGGCCATGTTCGACGTGCTGTTGAAAAAAGCGGTAGTTACGGTTTTGGTGGTCGGGCAAAAATGCCAACAGCCCTAACAGGGCTGTTGGAAAAGTGATCACGAGCAACATATCGACGGCTTGTCTATCTTGAAAACCGAAAATGCAAACAAGAAAAAAGATAGACGCGGCAAGTCCGGTCCACATTAGCAGCGTGCGGTTTTGACGAAACGTCTGCCAGGTTAGTGACTTGTAAATTCGATACTCGTTTGCCAGACCCCGTGACAGAAGGGGGGAATGCGTCGGAGCAATATTCCCAGACACTGTGGATGTGTTGGAGTAAGGGTTGATTGTGGAGAGTTGGGGCGAGTTACCCAGCCAGGATTTTCCCCAACGGACAAAAACGACGCCCATCAATAGATAGGTAATCATTTTTAACAGGGCTAGCGATGTGCCAAATGATATTGCGCTTCGTGAGAATGGTTTATTGCCTCTTCCAAAAATACTTCCGTCTGACGGAAAAAAGGAGGACAGAATGAGGGGAACGAACCAAGAGACAAACAAAAGGCACGCTACCGCCGCGATCGCTGCGTAGATCGTTCGTTGTGATTTCAACGAACAGATTGCCCCCCAGAAAAAACACTCGATTGGAATGATGATCACTACTGCGGCCAGTACGACCCATTCGATCGTCGACAAGTGCGTCGAAGGCGCGAAGTCAATCGGACGATTCAAAACGAAAATTTCAATGGCTTGATAGCCTACGCCGATTGCGGCGAAACCGAACACGGCGATCAAACCGATCCAAACTTTGGTCCAAACCAAAAACCCACTCGTGATCGGAAGACTTCTGAGCAGTTGGATTGTCTTGTTTTCTTTCTCTGTTGAAAAAGAAGACATGCCGACTACCAGGGCAAACATACAAATGAAGCCCCAGATGATGCTGTACCAGTCAGCATTACCTGAGTGGTTTTGGTAGTAAGGGCGGTAAACGATATTCGTTTGAAGGACTGTTAAAATTAGTCCGAGGATCACGACGAAAATCGCAAGCATTGGTGCGATCTCACGTGCCTCTTTCCAAAGAATGCGTTTCGAGATCGAGTTTGAGATCGAGCTCGAACGAACGGAGTCGTGATGATTCGTTGGCTTCAAGGGAGCAGCGGGAACTGGGGCAGTACTCATTACACACCTCCGCCATTTGAATTTCGGATCGGAGCTTGCGAATTATTAGTGTGCAAGCGGTGGTCGGCGAGATGGGCTGACCCATGGTTGGGGCCCGTCGAAGAGCCGGATTTGAGAAACGCAACAAAAATTTCTTCAAGAGAAGGCGTGTGGACCTCGACGTCGACGATTCCGGGGCTGTCGCGGAGTTGCCAAAGTGCATCGGGACCGGGGTCTCGAATCATCAGCCGTTGTCGGCGATTGCGACCTTCGTGGAAAATTACTTCTCCAGCAAAAGGTGGAAACTTCGTTTCGTTTTCTGCAAACGAGACCACCCACCATTCGATTCTTTGTTTTAGATTTTCGAGTCGATCGTTTACCAGCACCCTGCCCTGGTGAATGATCGCGACTTGATCAGCGACTCGCTCGACTTCGGAAATTTGGTGACTGGAAAGAAAGATCGTACGTTGCTCGGCAGCAACGTCGACCATGCTTTCGAGGAACTTGCGGCGAACCAGAGTGTCCAAACCAGAAGTTGGCTCGTCCATAATGATCAGCTCAGGTTGATGTGCCATTGCCAGAGCGAGTCCAACTTTCGCTCGTCCGCCTTTGGACAGTGATTTGATTTTTGCTTTGGTGTCCAATTCATACTGACTGCAAAGACGATTGAAATTGTTTTCGAAGCCCAGTGGGTAAAATCCTGCTGTAAACCAACCGGCTTCTTTGACTGTCATCCAGTCGTAAAGCGATGGAACGTCGGGCACGAATCCTACTCGGCGTCGGACCTCGATGCCTTGTGAACGTGGGTTCATCCCCAGGACTTCCACGTTGCCCGATGCCCCCAGATCAAGGCCAAGCATGCTTTTGATCGCTGTTGTTTTGCCGGCCCCGTTTTCGCCCAGCAGTGCAAATACGCAACCGCGAGGGACTTCGAGCGAAACGTTGTCTAAAGCACGCTTGCCACCGTATGTACGTGTGACGTTGTCGAATCGAATGACTGGATTCATCTTTCGTTTCCTTGTTGAGTTAGTTTCTCTGACGTTTCTTTTTCGAGTTTTGAATCTCGGTATCGACGATCTTGCGTAGTTCGTCATCATCTAGCTGACTTTGTCTGGCTTCATCGAGAACAGCACGAATCTGTTCGCGAAACAGCCGCGTTCGTGCCGAAACACATTTTGATTTTGCACCTTTGGCGACCGACACTCCCGTTCCACGAACGGTCAACAGAATGTCTTGGTCTTGCAAGTCGCGGAAAGCACGTGCAACGGTGTTGGGGTTAATCGCCAATTCCCTTGCTAGTTCGCGTACCGATGGAATTAGCTCGCCAGTGGAAATGGATCCAGAAGCAACTGCAAACATGATTTGACGAGATACTTGCTCGTAAACTGGTACGCCGTTGCTTGGGTTGATTTTGAAGAACATGGTAAAGCCTGTTTGTCGGTGGTGTACTACCGTGTTAGTACGGTATGCGATTGAGGCGAGAGTGTCAAGCTTTTTCGTTTGTTATTTTTTGGGCTGCTGTCAGCGATCGCAGCGGACGATGTTTTGTTTGCGGTCAAAACGCAAAAATACACCGTTTGCGTCGTGAAAATGCATCATGCGAGTAGGTGGAATGTGGAAAAGCGGCCAGTTTTCGCTTGAATCGGAATTGGCATGATTTCTGCAAAGAGTTTGAACATCCCCTGTTTAAGACTGGCTAACATTCCTGTCTTGAATCCAGCCCCTGGGTAAAGGTTTAACAATCCACCAATCAAAGAGGTGTCGCAATGTACGAATTCAAAAGCAAAAGCAAAAGCAAAAACAAAGAATCAAAGAAGCAAAAAGACGAGTCGCAAGCAGGATTCGTTGAACGCTTGATGCGGAGTATTGTCGTTGCGGCGGGGTTAATCGCGCTGGGCGTTGCGATGGGATTTTGCTAGGTCGTTAAATCGGGCGCGACGTGATTCAACCGGACGCAACTTGATTAAGCCGGTCGAATGTGCCAAATAAGGCACGCAATGCTAATCCAATCGTACGCGAGTAAGATGCGAGCGCGATTTGGCCCGCACTTCAATTGGCAATGCGTCTATTGGAAAGAGCCAAGGAAGAAATTTTTGTTGGTGAACGGCGAGTCATCAACCGTGGTGGCGAAGAGTGATCTCTGGGGCCCAGATCGGATGTGTCTTAAGTGCTCACGTCAGTGTCGTCCCAAGCTGTTCCATCAGCGAGCGCCCAAGTCAACGAATGTCGGCGTTCTTGAATTAGGCCAGCGGTATTGACGTCTCCCGCGTTTCGAAAACCGTTGTGGGCGCAATAGAGAAAATCTTCCAACGCGATGATTCGCTCGACGGGTTGAAGATTCGAGCCAGATTGCAACTCTTCGAGTGTTCTTTCGAAACCGCAAAGAAAATCGTCGCGGATCGGGCCAATAATGCTTTGCGGAACTTGTTGATCACATGGGCAAACGGTTGGTGCAATGCCCAGCAGCCACCCCAGCCCCCAAATGTTTTCTGTCAGCCAGCCAGCTTGGCCTGCAAACTCGCGGACATCGTCACGCGGTGTAGCCAGCCATTCCGTTTCCTTTTGTGAAAACGATTCAGGCTGAAGATCGTTGTCGGCGAGGTACTTTTTTACATCGGCGGCGGACACAATATCATCGGGAGCACAAACCCATGCCACCGTCGCAAACGCGGCCATCAATCGACGCACGATTTCGTCGACCGGTCGGAGCTGCGTGAATCCGCGGCTCATCGCATCGGGCATCCAGTCGGCGACTTCAAGTCCTTTGTCACGCAACGATTGGACGTGTTTGTCTCGAATGGAACCCGCCATGTCTTTCAGATTTTCGATGTTCCAATTCGAAGTGTCTTCAAGCACTTCTTCGGTCCATAAGATGAAAGAGTCGGCTTTGATGTCTTCTAATTCACCGGGTTCGCCGCATTCAACGCCAACGTACTCGGCTCCGGCTGCTGCGGCGGATTTGGCTAATTCTTGATGGAGCGTTTCGAGTTGTTCTTGTTTGAGTCGGCCCGTGTAGATTAGGAGGAACTCCGAGGCTTCTTCAGTTTCTGCTACCTCGCTGTCTTCGGTTGGGGAGGCTGCAGGGTCTTCAACGACGTGGACTTCTGCGCGAAGCGATTCCTCATCCACATCCACAATGTTTTCGATGATTTCGAAAAGCGGATCCATCGCTTCGGCTTCGAATATAAAAGGCGCGGCAATTCCAAAGACCCATTCCAACTCCATCTCAGCAGGACGAAGGTCGGTTTTGGATTCCAAAAATTGAAACATCGCTGAAGCGTCTTTGAGCGTCTCGATGGGGAAGTGTTCGTCGTTCACGTGGTGCCTCTGGTATGGAATGTTGAATCCAAAAGCATACCATTTTTCGGCATCATGTGCGTGAAGTGAATGGACTCGGTGGAGTCGTTGAGCCAACATCCGTCAATCCGACGAACTAGGCAGCGCGTTTTATGCTTTCGCTGTTGAGCTTGTTGTATAGCGTTTTCAAGCTAATTCCAAGTTGCTGTGCGGCGGCTGTTTTGTTGCCGTTGCAACGATCAAGTGTGGCGTGGATGGTCGCCATTTCGATTTCTCTTAATGACCTACCAGCAGTGGCGGCTGAAATTGAAATGGTTGCCGCTGACGATGCAAAGTGCTGTGGTAAATCATCTGCAGTGATTGGAAGTCCATCACTCAAAATCGAAGCGTGCTCGATCACGTTTGCGAGTTCTCGGATGTTGCCCGGCCAAGAGTGCGATTGAAGCAGTTTGATGGCGGCTGCGTCAAAAACGTTTTCAAGTTTTTGCTTGGTAGGGCTTGCTTCGGGCATATGGCGAGCCAACAAGTGTTGAGCCAGTGAAGCGATGTCTTCCATCCGATCACGGAGCGGTGGCAGCTGAATTTCGAACGTGTTGATTCGATACATCAGGTCTTGTCTGAACTCGCCGTCGGCGACCATTCTGTTGAGGTCTCGGTGGGTAGCACAAACGATTCGCACGTCGACTTGGAACGGTTGGTTGTCACCAACTCTTCGGATTTCACCACACTCAAGAACACGCAACAGTGTTGATTGTGTGGCCCGAGGAAGTTCGCCGACTTCATCCAGAAACAGCGTGCCACCGTTGGCGACTTCGAATAATCCTTGACGCTGTTCATCCGCGCCGGTGAAAGCGCCTTTGCGGTGTCCGAATAATTCGCTTTCAATTAAGTTTTCAGGAAGTGCGCCACAGTTGATGGCAACGAATGGTTTTCCGGCTCTGTCGCTATGTTCGTGAACGGCTCGTGCGGCAAGTTCTTTACCCGTTCCTGTTTCGCCGATCACCAAAACTGTCGATTGAGTTGGGGCAACTTTTTGGATCAAGGCTTTCACTCGCTGCATGGAGCGATGATTGCCGATCATTTTTGGTTCGCCTTCGACGCGTTGCAGTCGAAGCTGAAGGGCGTGAATCTTGTTGTTCAATTCACGGCGTTGAGCCACACGCTGGAGAAGAATTTTGAGGTCAACCAGTTTGCAAGGTTTTTGCAAATATTCGAATGCGCCCAGTCGCAATGCGGAAACCGCGGTGTCGGTCGAGCCTTTGCCTGTCAATACGATGGCTTCGGTCGTTGGCGAAAGTTCCTTGGCACGCTCAATGACTTGAATGCCGTTCATGCCAGGCATGTCGAGGTCGACGATGATGCAATCGAAAGTGTCTTTTTCGAGAGCAGCAACAGCAGTTTGGCCATCAGGGCAAACGGTAACCTTGTGACCCATGCGCGGTAGCTCCGCGGCGATCAATTCCTGCAAGTGAATCTCGTCGTCTGCGAATAGGATTTTGAGTGATTTGGTTACTTCTTTTTTCATCATAACTTTCGTCTAGCTCGAATCGTGATGTTCTTAAGCTGCTGATTTCGCGAGTTGTTTCGGGTTGCTTTGAGCCAGCGGCAAACTGACCGTAAACGTTGAACCGGTTCCTGGTCCATCGCTGTGAGCCAAAATTTTTCCACCGTGTTCTTCAATGATTTGATAAGTGATCGAAAGACCCAGTCCAGTCCCCTGCCCGTCTCGTCGGCGAGTAAAAAACGGTTCGAATAGGTGCTTTTTGACTTCGTCCGTCATGCCGCACCCGTTATCGGTGACTCGCAATTCTGCTTGACCGTTGACTTGGGTTAGTTCAATTTCGACCGTTCCTGATTCTTCTACACTTCCCAACGCGTTGGTGATCAGGTTGAGGGCGACCTGTTTCATTTCTTGTTCGTTGACGATTGAGACGACAGTCGGATCGGCATGAAAAGCGATGTTTCGTCCGCGGTATTTGCTAAGCGGTTTAACCATCTCGATAACGGATTCGATAACCGTGGAAAGATTTGTTTCCGTTTTAATGGCATCTCCCATGCGAGAGAAATCCAACAGACCAGCGGTGATTCCTTTGCAGCGAAACGCTTCGTCTTGGATCCGACGTAGGTATTTTCGCATGTCTTCGATTTCAGAATCAATCGTTTCTTGATCCATTTCGGCAGCTGGATCAAGGATGTCGTGAATTCTTGATTCCAGTGATTCGGCCGACCACGCGATGGTGGCCAGAGGATTGTTGATTTCATGTGCAACGCCTGCTGCAAGAAAACCAACGCTGGCCATTTTTTCGCTACGGACGACGTCTTTGGTTCTTTGTTGGACTTGGCGATTGAGGTCCTGTTTGATTTCTTGAAAGTTGGAAGTCATCTCATTCAAAGCATTACCCAACTCGGCGACTTCGTCATCATCTGAATTAAGGTTGATGCGGTAGTCGAAGTTTCCACCTGCGACCTGACGCGAGCCCTCCACTAATGTCTCCAGCGGATGAATGATTCGAATCCTGAAACGAATAAGAATCAAAGCAATCACTCCAATGGCCAAACCTGTAAACACGAGGCTCCAAGTGATCCAGGAGTGGTAGTCCTCACGAGCGTTGTCGGCAAAAACTGTCATCCGCTCTTGCATGAAGTTCGGGATTTTGGAAACGAGTTCCTGCAGTTCGCGAAGCTCGTGGTCCAAGTCCTCAGAGGGCCTCTCGTTATGGTTCAGGAGGTTATGCCCATCCTGAATAAGGGCGATGTTTTTCAGTCGGTCCTTGAATTGTTTTACGAACAGAGCTTCTTGAGCTTTTTCAGTAATCCCAGGTTCGTCTGTTTGGCTGTTAGCAAGTTGAGTTTCGTAGTTCTGAAGCGCCGCTTTTACCTTCAGCACTCGATTGCTCAGTTCCAATCTCCAGCCCGGGTCAAGTTCTTGAGAGGCTTGGAACATGCCCAGGCCGATTTTCGGGTCGCGTTTCCAAAGCCAAGCTCGCAAGTTTGTGACTTCTTTACTGAGCTCGGCAGCCTTGGGGAGTTCGAGTGATCGTTCGCGGATACTCTTGGTTAGTTTTCGAAACGTCGAGGCTCCTAGTAAGCTGACGGCAGCGAGCAACAGGACGATGATCACTAACATGACCACGCCAAAATACATCTGTGCTCGAATTCTTCGTAACGAAAACAAAGAAGTTTGCTCCTAATTCGAAAAAACTCCGGATCGGGTTAAAGATAAATACCCGGATTCGATTTTTCGAGGTTGCAAAAATTACAGGGTGTGTGGATGCCCGGCAATGTCAGTTGAAAGAGAAAGTGCTGGCACGATGGCCATGTCTTACTGTAGAAAGCGTTTGAGTAGGCAGCGGCTGCCACTCGATGTTACGAAAACGTCTTCATTGAGCATGGGTGGGCATCCTAGAGCAAGCGAAGCACCCGCTATGAATCAAGTTTGGCAACGGGCGCGAAACACGGCCTGTGGATTGGGGGACCGGCTAGGTGAACTAGATTAGAGATCGACAGATGAACTACTGCCGTCGCTTTGGTTACGCAGTTGATCCATAAGGAAGCATACCGCACGACCGTAGGACCGAATCGAGGTCGAGTGATCCCGGTTTTTGGTTGCGGATTCAGCATGGCTGGTGAGGGCTTTTAACTGAGCCCAATCGACTTTCCAGTTCTCTCGAAGGGCACCTTCTTGAAGTTTTCGCAGCATGTCCGCCAGTTGTTTGGCAAACTGAGCGCTCGAAGCGCAACCATAACGTGTGTAAGGCCCTTTGCCGAAACGCTTGTTTTGCGTCACGGTATTTCCCGATGTCGCTCCAAGAATCAGCTTTATCATCAAGTAGATAAAGCTTCCGATTGCGACAACGCCGGGGAGCATTGCGGTTTTCCAATCGTTGGTCACGAAAAAGAAAATCAGAGTGATTAACAACGCACCGATAAAAATCGCCCAGAGTATTGGAGAAACTGCGTGTTTCTCTTTTTGCGAATTGACTTTCAATAAGCTCTTGCGCCCATTGAGATTCGTGGCCATGTTCGGATGAGTTACCTTCACGATAACTACTGTGATATTGTCAGGGCCGCCGCGTAAGTTTGACAAATCAACGAGAACTTTGACGGCTTCGTCGGGAGTCATGTTCGCCAGGATCGAGCCGATTTCTGTATCGGAGATGACGGCGGTCAATCCATCGCTGCACAGTAAAAATGTGTCGCCGACTTGAACAGGAAATGGACCCTCGAGATCGACTTTGCATTCTGCATACGGACCGAGCGATCGGGTGATGACATTTTTTGGGACCTTGCCCATTCGCTCTTCTTCGGCCGTCAACTGCCCAGCGACTCGCATTTCCCAGACCAGGCTGTGGTCAAACGTTAATTGTTCGATTCGATTTTGAGACAACCGGTAAACACGACTGTCGCCGATGTGTGCACAAACTGCCCCTTGCGGCAAAATCGCGAGACAACTGCACGTCGTCCCCATGTTGTGAAACTCTTCGTTGGCTTGCCCGCGACGATGGATTTCACTGTTGGCGCCTTGGACGGCTTTTTTAAGTTCTTCTGGTGCGGAAGAATCGTTGTACTTGGCATACAGATGGGAAATGTTGTCGATCGCCAGTTTGCTGGCCAGTTCTCCGGCAGCGTGGGCACCCATTCCGTCAGCCACCACAAAAACGTGGCCTTTCCGCTGCCAATGATCCATGCTGCTGGCCAACGAAACCGAGAAATTGTCTTGGTTTGTGCTGCGGCGCATCCCTACGTCGCTGAGCGAAGCGACTTGTAAGTAGTCGTCCCAGTTTAAGAGGCTTTCGCTCATAGATTTCCGAACCATTTATTCATGCAAGCAGTTTCCATATCTTAACCTGCATTGAACTTATGAAAAACTGGGAATGTAGGAAAATTGCCGAAGGCATTGGGCAAGACTTTGTGTCAGTAATTAACCTTCGGGTCCAAGCGATTGAAAAAGAACCGAAAGCCGCGTCCCCCAAGCAAATCACCACAATTAGCCCACAATTGGCTTAATCGAGTCATTTCGCACGGTTGACCTAGCTTGATTCGCTCAAATCGATCTATTCGCAACTCAAGGCGAATTGTAGACTTCGACGCCCCGAAAGTATGAGAACATTAGCCAAAAAGCCAAACCGGCCTAATTAACTTTATATTTTTCTGGACCCATTGTTCCACAACACAAATATTGGGATCAAATTGCCCGTCAACATGGTCGTCAGTTGAATCGTTATGCAGTCGAGAAAAATAGCTTTTGTTTTTGCTGGGGCTCTGATTTTGATCAGCCTCACTGGTTGTGTGCAACGGCGGTTCATCGTCCGAAGCCAACCCGAAGGCGCGGCCGTTACGATTGATCGGCAACCCGTTGGACGTACACCGTTATCAGTTCCGTTTACACATAACGGGACTCGTGAGTTTCAGTTGGAAAAGGATGGCTATCAAACCATCAAGGTTCAAGAGCGATTCGCACCGACGTGGTACGAGCGGTTTCCGATCAGTTTTTTGACAGAAAATTTCTGGCCCAAAGAGATTCGAGACGAGCGTTTGCTGGAATTTCAGATGGAGCCCAAAACTCAGGTCCAAGAAAGCTTACTTCTTGAAAGAGCCAATGGCCTTCGATTCGACATTCAAAATGGCACGCTTACGACGCCAAACTCTTCGCTTTCCCGATAGATCTCAGATGGGAATTCGAATTTCGAAACAAGCATTTTCGACAGAATGTTAATGCATCTTTGGTGACAGGGGACACACTCCGTTCATCGAGTATTAGATCCTACGATTCGTGGTTCATTTGACGGAAACAGAATTAGCGTTTTTTCCTGTTTCACGTTACCATTACGTCCTTAACTTCAAATAAATTTAGCCTCTATCTGGAGAAATCAATGAAAACTCTTTTGGCCATCACCATGATGGCGGCCCTTGTTGTTGCACTTGGTTGCGACGCAAGTGCACCACCAAAACCAGTCTCGGTAGCAAAGGGAAGCAGTAGCACGCCACCACCGATGGCTCCTGATGTCGCGACACCAAGTGCTCCCAAGGCCCAAGGCGGACCAACGATTGGCGAACCAGCACCAGAAATCGAAGGCGTTGACCTGGATGGTGTTGAGTTCAAATTGAGCGACTATCGCGGCAAAGTTGTCATGCTTGATTTTTACGGCGATTGGTGAGGCCCTTGCCGTGCAATGTACGATCACGAGCGGTCGCTCGTAAATGAAATGAAAGAAGCCGGTGAGCCATTTGCACTCGTGGGTGTGAATTGCGGAGACGAACTTGAGACGATCAAGAAAGCAGTGAAAGAAAAAGGCCTCAACTGGAGATCATTTTTCTGTGGCAAGGATCGAACCGTTTCTAATGAGTATGGAATCAAAGGATTCCCAACGGTTATCATCATCGACGCTGAAGGCATTGTGCGTTCTGTTGCACATGGAACTCAGGACGACATGATTAAGAAACTGCTTGCCGAGATGAAGTAAGCTGTTCATCGCAACAAGCGAAATTAAACGATGAAGGCACTTCGGTTGAAGTGCCTTTTTTCGTTTTAAGAATCTGGTCTCTCAGAACTCTATTGGAAACGCCCATCTGTTTGAACAATCTACTTCATGAAAAAGTTTGCTTTGCCAGCCGAGCCTTTGTAAGCGTTTCTTTGCTTTCGTCCATCCAACGCGCCTCCGACGCCTAGCACGCTTGGGTTTCGATTGATCTGGTCGGCGAACCCACGGGCGTCATCCATGAGTGGTTCGAGCTTCGTTGTGACCCGCTGGACGTTCTTGCTACTTTCTTTCAGCCGAAAGACAGTTTCTTTGATTTCGTCAAACAGCGTCGTGTCGTTGAAGAGTTTCGCGATCGAGCTGTCTGAGTTCTTCAACGAGCTGAGTGTTTTGGTAAACGTTCGGACGTCCATTACGAGTTCATCAATTCCTTGCAAGCTGGAGTTCACCTGCAGCAAAACCTTGGGACCTTCGTCCTTGAGTGTCTCTGTGAAAATGCGGACATTCTCTGTCGTCGCATTAATGTTGTCTGGGATCGAGCCAAACGATTTGACTGCTTTGCGAACGTCTGCGATGGCCAGTCGTCCGTCTTGAATGGCAAGCCGCCCCTGTTCAAACATTTTTGGAACTTCCGTAAGCGCACCTTTAATCTGGCTTTTAAGTTCCGGATCGCCAATCACGTTGTTCACGTTTTCGAAAATTCGATCGAAGTTGTCTAAAGCGACTTGGGCTTTGACGGCAGTTCCGCGTAGTTCCGTTAGGAGTGCTTTTACTTCGCTGTCTTCGTCGTCGAACACATTTTGAATCGAGCCTGCAAGTTCTTTGATTCCGTCGCCGGCCTCGTCTACAGACGATCCAGCCTTTTTGAGTGCGTCTAGTGTTTCTTCGACCTTCGGTTGGAGGTCAGCGAAAAGATCCATCGGGTTGCGCTCGATTTCGACCGTCGCAACGTTGTGATCGTTTCCGATAATGTTGCCACGCTCCGCGGGCGGTTTGGTTAAAAACTTGACCACGGCATCGCCTAGGAGAGATTCAGAGCCGATCGATGCGACTTCATTCGCGTAAATGTTTTCGCCTTCGTTGATGCCAAGGGTCAGCAGAACGTGGTCGTCCTCGGTGGAGACGTCTTTGACCCGCCCAATCAAAATCCCGTTCTTGCGAATAGGAGTTCCGGCAGTGACGCCAGGCGCGCTTGTTGGTTTGGCGTAAACGATGTATTGGCTGCTCCATCCTTCGCTGTTGATGAAAATCAACACGCCAAGAATGCACATGGCAAGCACGACAAACATGCCGACTCGGAATCTTAAGATGTTTTCATCCATGCGTTTGTGCTTTTAGTTCAAAGAGTATTTTTAAATTCGGTACTGGTTCGTGTTTCGGGAATTCCAAACACTTAGGTCGCATTATTCAGTGATCACATCACCTATGACACACTGCTTGCTCTCATTTCCATCAATCGCTCACCTGCTTCGCCGTTGATGAACTGCTGCACACGACGATCGCGACATGCGTCTAACTCGGGAACCGTTCCATCAAAAATGACTTGAGGCTCGCCCCGCTCTAACCGAGCGACTGGCATCAACATCACAACTCTATCGGCGACTTTATGTGCCGTTGTCATGTCATGCGTTACGACGATGCTGGTAACCGGGTTACGCCGACGTGTGCGAATGATCAACTCATTGATGACATCACTCATGATTGGATCCAAACCCGTCGTGGGTTCGTCGTACATGATCAGTTCAGGATTCATGATCAACGCCCTGGCCAACCCAACGCGTTTTCGCATTCCGCCTGAGAGTTCGGCCGGTTTCTTAAACACAACAGAGTCGGGAAGCCCGACTTCTGAAAGCCGCGAAAGTACCATTTCGCGTACTTGCTCATTAGTGAATCTGCCGTGTTGTCGCAAAGGAAACGCAACGTTTTGGCCAATGGTCATGCTGTCAAACAGAGCCGCATTTTGAAACACGAAACCAAACCGCAAACGAATGTGACTCAGTTGTCGATCGTTGAGTTGATTGATGTCTTCACCATCGAAAGTCACAACGCCCCTCGTTGGTTGAACGAGTCCGATAATTGACTTCATCAAAACCGTTTTGCCACATCCTGATTCACCCAGAAGTGCAACCGTCTGGCCCGCGGGGATTTCTAAGTTGATATCGCGCAATACGTCTTGGGAGCCAAACGAGACGGAGAGTTTTTTGACTTCGACTAACGCTTCCTGGTTGTCGAGCAGTTCTTCAATCATCATCAGAGAATTCCCACTCCTTCCGGGTAAAGCGTGAAGTATATCGAGTCCAGCACAATCCCCAGAAACAGATCCAGGATCAGGATGGCGACAAAGGAATACACGAATGACGCTGTTGAAGCACGCCCAACGCCTTCGGCGCCTGCTTTGCAATTGAAACCTTGGTAGCAACTAACCAGCGCGATTGCCGAACCGAAAAATACACTTTTGAAGAGTCCAACGAATAGGTCGAAGTTCGACACAAATTTTGCACTGTTATGCCAGTAGTGGTGAATATCAATTTTGAGAATGTTGACGCAATAAAAATGACCACCAGCGACGCCCATGAAATCAGCCATGATCGTCAATGTTGGAATCAAAAATAGACAGGCAAGGAAACGCGGCACGACGAGATATCGAATGGGATTTGCACCCATCGCAGCCAGCGCGTCGATCTGCTCGGTAACACGCATCGTGCCAAGCTCCGCAGCCATCGCACTGCCGACTCGGCCGGCCAACATTGTGGCGGCGAGAACGGGACCAAGCTCACGGACGAGCGTCATGTTGATGACTCCGCCCAAACGAGTTTCCAGACCCAGTTGGCGGAATTGGAAATAGGATTGGACGGCCAGGACCATTCCAATAAAGGTGCCGGTGAGGGCAACAACCGGCAAGCTGGAAACGCCTACCTGATAAAAGTTTGGCCAAACCGTTTCACTGCGAGGTAGCCGAGTAAACATCCAGATCATCGTGCGAATGACGAAGAGGCTAAAATCGCCTATCGCCATGATGCCGTTGAGGACCAGTTCACCCCAGCTGGATACCCAGCGGTAGAACCAACCGTAAAGCCCGGTTGGGAGGTCGTCGATCGAGTTTTCGGCGGATACGGAGGACATGGTGCTTGCGCGCACTTCCATCAAACGGGCCCCCCCGTAGATATGAAGTTGACATCGACCAACTACCGCTGCAGTCTTGAGCGACTTTTCCGATTAGCGAGAGTTTTCTAGCTAGCGGTTGTCTGAGTGGTTCCTTACCTTTGAATGAATGTTTCAAGCGTTTTTTATGGGTGAAATAATTCTGTCACAAAATGTGGCTAAAACGCGACTGATTTTATAACACGGCGTTTTGCTGTTTTAAAAGTGCTCACTTCTTGCGTCTTCAGACAACCTTCGGATGTTCCAATGTCGAATCACGAAAAAAAACTTAAAGATCAGCTGGCACTTGATTCGGTGATTTCGAATTTTGAAGAGGCTTGGAATCTAGATAAACGTCCGCAATTAGAAGAGTGGATGAAGAACAACGATAGCCTATCGGACAGCCTGTTGTTTGAAGAGCTTCTTGAAGTCGAAATCGAGTTGCGGCTTCGGGATTTCGAACAGGTTGGTCGCAGCGACTACCTCTACCGGTTTCCCAAACACAGAGCCATTATTCAGAAAATTTTTGACAGGCTCGCTCCGGAAGCCCTCTCGTTTCAAAACGTTCCTGACGAAACGAAGGGCCTAAGATCCATCGAAACAGATGATCTTTCAGTTGACAAATGCTCGCCTGGGGGAGAAAGACCAAAGCAGATAATTGGTGACTATCAACTGCTTGAAGAGATTGGTCGAGGCGGTATGGGGCAAGTGTTTCGTGCAAATCAAGTTTCGTTAAACCGTGAGGTTGCGATCAAGCTGATGCGATACGATTTAGGAAATTCCCCCAAAGGCATTCAAAGACTGAAAGATGAGGCTCGGACTGTTGCCAAGTTAGAGCACCCCAACATTATCACGATTTTGGATCACGGTTCCGATGGTGATTTTTGGTATTTCGTGATGCCTCTAATGCGCGGTGGTACGCTGGGCTCACCCAAGCCGGCGCGGGCTTTCGATCACAAAGAGTTGTTAGAAACGATCGCACTCATTGCCGAAGCGTTGGAGTTTGCCCATCAGCAAGATGTCGTTCACCGTGATATCAAGCCGGCCAATATTTTGCTCGATGAAAAGCATAAGCCGTATGTCGGAGATTTTGGATTGGCTCGACCGTTTGCGGAAGTGGACGCCACTCGCACGGCTGGTCTCATGGGCACTCCGATGTTTTTCTCTCCCGAGCAAGCCAGCGGTGGTAAAGTTGGGCCATCGACAGATATTCATGCGATTGGAGCGATGCTTTATCATCGATTGTCTGGTAAGTATCCCTTCTACAATCAAAACACGGTTGAGCTGATCAGGCGAATCGCAACGGAGACGCCACAGCCGTTGAGGGAGTTGGATGCGTCGATTCCAAAAGATCTAAACACAATTACGATGAAGTGTTTAGAGAAAGACCCGGCGATGCGGTATCAGTCCGCGGGGGAACTTGCACTTGATATCCGACGTTACTTGGACGGGTTTCCAATTGTAGCGAGGCCCGTGTCAGTTCCAGAGCAAATCTGGAGGTGGAGTAAACGCAATCGCTTATTGGCAACCTCAATGGGGTTGATTACTTGTTTACTTATTTCAAGTTCACTGGCTGCGATTGGCTTCCTTAGATCTTCACAAATTCAGTCACGCCTGAAGGACGTCGCTCAGGATCAACGAGATAGCGCAGTCAAAGCTGCTGAAAACGAAAGCGTCCTGCGCAGAGAGGCAGAATTGGCAAAACTGGATGCTGAAGATGCGATGAAGTTTGCGAACTCACAACAAATAAGTGCTTCCGTGCGTGCAATGCAAATCGCACTCGAGACGGGGCAACATTCAAAACTTCGGAACCTAGGGGCAATCGCGCCAAGCTCTTTGTCGGCGCAGAGTGATTTGCGATACATCAACAACTTGGTTGAGATTCAACCCAAAATCTATTCAAGTTTCTGTTTCGGTGATTGGGATGCACTAGATTCTTCGGTCAGTCCAAATGAAAAACTTTTGGCGCTAGTCGACCATTCAGGTTTGATGGAGATTCGCGAGATTGCATCAGGAAGTCTCGTTAAACGCCTTTCCCCGGGCGGTTGGCACACAGAGAAGAAACGATTCTTTCAAAGAATCGAACTGGGGACCAGTTACGCAAAAAAACAAACTCCAGTCAAGTACTACACCTCCGTTGCTTGGCAAACTAACGATGTTCTTTACGCGACCAGTTTGGACGGAGAACTTGTTCGGTTTGAGTTGTCCAAAGGTGAAGAACCAGAGGTTGTTTTCAAGGCTGAGAATCCGCTTCACTTGGTGCGGATGTCTGACAGTGGGTTGATTCTTGTTCTTAGTGAACAAAAAAGGCTGATGCTGTTAGGTAAGGATCATGAAGTTGTTGAGTCAAAAACGATGGATGCGCCGGTCAAATATTTGGAGTCAGCGAAAGGTCTCGCAAGCTGGATTTCTGGGGATGCAGCGGGCGGGGTTCAGTTGCTTGACGGCAAGCTGAATGTGGTCACAGCCATCGCGGCGGAGGGTGAAATACATGATCTTAAACTTCGTGATTTTGAGGATGAATGGTATTTGTATGTTGCCGCCGGCGAGGGGGCGATTCAGGAATTTCGATTTGATTCAAGAGCTGAAGAATTTAAGTCGCCAGCGAAATTTAACCGCGAAAGCCGGCCACCCTACCATCAATATTTGGCATTCGACATTGTTGAAGGCCAGAATCAGCTAGTTGCAATGGATAATTTTGGGGCGTTGCAGATGTGGTCGCTTAGTGAGCGTTCGTTTTTAGTAGACCATCCGCTAGGTAGAGTTAGAGACAATCGTGTGTCTCCTGAAGTCAAAGGTGACTGGCTTTCTTCTCGCCCCGGAGTCAAGGTTAAGCGGCTTAATGACAGAATTCTGACTGTCGCTCGAACGGCTGGAACAAAGCTGCTTGATCCCGCAAGTTTAGTTCGGACGGCAAGTTGGATAACGCCGTCGCTTAAAGTTGGTCCTTCGCCTCAGATTGTTTCTTCTCCCTCAATCGCCAGCCATATTTGGGCGCAAGATCTCGATGGAACGCTGTCATTTCTTGGGCTTGCTGACGAAAAGATTCTTGATCAGGTAGAGAAAGCACACGTGGGCGGAAAAGCTGATATTTGCAGTTTGGACAATGGTGAAGTTGCTACCGCTGGAAATGACAATTTCGTAAAAATCTGGCAATACTCAAATGGCGAAATTCTAGAGAGACGCCGGTTCGAAAGTGAGCATCGCTTGCTTAGCGTCGCAGTATGCGAGGAAAAGAGACTAGTTGCTAGTGTAAACGAACTCGGAAAAATAGAAGTTTGGAATCTTGATTCAGGAAAGCCAATAAAAACAGTTTCCTTTCCTGCCGATCGTCGAGCTGGGCATGGGGATGGAAAGGAAAGTATAGCGAAAAGACCCCAGTCAGTTTTTACGGGTGATTTGGATTTTAGTAGAACTGGGGCCTACTTAGTGGCGTTCGGTGTTTCGCAAGAGTGCGAGATTTTTGAAACTGAGAACTTCAAGCGTGTAGACTCGGTTTCTGCAATGGTGTCCGGCGCTGGAGGAATTAGCGCTTGCTTTAGCCCGACTGTTGAGCATATAGCCTTAGTGTGTGCCGTTGATTTGAAAGGAACCGCTGTAACAGACGGCAATCGTCAAATCGGCGATCGACGTGTTGTTCTTCGTCCGAGGCCAAATGCCAAATGCATAAATTTGATAACGACACACAGTAAAGACAGATTGGTGGGATTGTCGCGAGGTGGGAGGGTGTTCTTTTTTTCACCCGATCATTTTACCCTCCTGACTGAAATATCCACTCCTGTTCGCGACTGCCATTCGATCGCGATGGGGGCGAGAGATAGTTCAATGATTGTCTCGAAAGTCGATGGTTCATTTGCTTGGTATCAGCTTGACAAACGTTATCCAACAGAAGAGCCAGCAGACATTGCTATTGGACACGTGCATCATTTGTTGGATTTGGATAAAAGTGGCTACCGAATCCTTGAACCTCTTTCTTCTCCAGCCTTTTGTGTAGATCCAAATGGGCATCTTGCTACAGTGGCAAGTTTGGGGTGGGTGGATGACGCTAAGGGGTCGCTCTATGTGATTCAATATGTTGAAGGCAAGTGGCTGCGAAGAGAAGTTAAACTGGAAAACGGCAAGCGAGGGACGTTTGCCAAGTCGCAGTTGATTTTTGGTCAAGACGGAAAGATCACAATCGCTTCCAGGCAAGAATTGCCGGGGACTGGTGCGTACAACGGCAGGCTTGTGTTGCTTCACGAGAAGGAGTCAGGAAAATGGGAGGATGAGACTGTGCTCCAAGGGGGCAATGCGGGGTGGGATCCATTCGTCTCTGTTGGCAAAGATGGCAAGATAGAAAGTATCTTTCATTGCGACTTGGCATACTATCAACTTGTAAAAAGTACTCGCCCCGCTGGATCGAAGGGATCGACAGTCGAGCAAGACTGGCCAACCAATATCGTCCGGGGGTTTGGAGGTTATGGCTTAAAAGGCGTGCAAGATTCTACTGGCACGTTTCATTTCTTATATAAAAGCAACCGCGGAGCTGCCGATAGGTTGCCTGGTTCGTACATGATGTATTCTTCAGGCAAGGCCCCGGTATTTTCATGGGCAAAAGGTAACGATTTGATGCGCTTAAGTGATGGCCGTATCGTTTTGTTCGATAAAACTAGCGGTGAGTTCAACGTGCTCAATAATGGAAAGTTGGAGTTGTTTGCTAAGTTTCCTTACGGCAGGATCACGCAAGGCCGACCTTATGTGGATCGAGATGATAAAATTTGGATGTGCGATAATTTGGAGGACGAAATCCTGGTCCATCAATTTGACAAAGGACGTTGGCGGTATGCCAGAGTAAAACTTGAAGAGAAGTTGGTCGGAAATCTAACCTACTGCATCGTCAACAATGAAGGGAAGCTCGAGATCGCTTGTTATCAAAGGGGGCTAAATGGTGCTTTTTCGATCGTTGAACTGGAGCGTACGCTAACGTTCGATGCTTTGGAGGCGCAGTGATGAGTCAAAACGATTCTCAGGCTGACAATGAATTCAAACAGCATCAAAAGCGTTTGATAGAGAGACTAAACGACCCTCAAACTCGTGAAGATGCAGCAAGCGAGTTGGTCGATTTGTATTCGAGGGAAATGTACTTGAGAGCTCGTTCTCAATTGAACGCGTCATTCTCTCGGCGATTTGATGCAGAAGACGTGCTGCAGACTGTGTTTCGAACATTCTTTCGTAGGGCACATCAGTTCAGCGACGCTACCGATCGCGAGCTGCGATTAATATTGATGGCGATTACGGTAAAAAAGTCTATCTCTCTCGCGAGGAAGCATACACTTGAGGGACGCGATATTCGGAAGGAGGAGTGGGCTGATCCCAATTTTATTATCAACCATACAAAATTGGTTCCCAGTCAACCGCTTCGAGTTCGCGTAACAAATAAAAGTAGCGATACGCCCAACAGTCCGATGACGAACGCGCCCTTCAAAGGCGTGGCTGATTTGGTCGACAAGATCCCCGCGTCGGACGCCCCAGATCAAGCTTTGATATTACGGGAGCTCATCTTGCAAACTCCCAAGCAGCTTCAGCCAGTTCTAGTTCTGATGTATGAGGGCTACACGCAAAACGAAATCGCAGATCTCTTGAAATGTGCCCGTCGGTCCGTCGCTCGAAAAAAAGCGAGCTTGACGCTGTACTTTCGATCGGTGCTTGAGGAGTGGGCGATTCCCGGGAGTTCCGAGGGCGAGAGTTATTGAGCTGTACCACGTAATTCCTCAGGAAATAGCGAGGTTTATGGCTCTATTCAAAAAAAGCTGATTTGCCTGTCTCAACTTGCGCGCGGAAAGCGACTGTGATGGTAACGGTGGATAAGCCAAAGAAAGTGTACGAGTTGGTTGGTGTTCAATATTAATGCTCTGCCTTTCATCCAATGTCCAGCCGGTTCCTATCAGCTTTTGTTCCGCACAATCGGTCGTCAAATGTCAAAGCCTCGTCAAAGATCTCAAAGCCGCACTAATTCTCAACTGCAATATCAGTCACTAGAAAATCGCCAGCTCCTCGCCGCTCTACCGCTGGCAGCGAACTACACAACGGATGCGGTTCTCGATAACGCCGATGGGTATTATCTCAATGGTCATGTGAAAATTCATGCCGGGGTTACAGTTTCAATCGCTCCGGATGTGTCTATCTGGAGTGAACGAAATTGGTACGACCTGATCGTTGAGGGAACAATCGATGCCAATAATTCTAATTTCATTGGCGCAAATAATCTGGTTTCAGTGAAATCTGGAGGTCAATTTAACTTAGTGAACGGGTCTGAATTTTCAGGCGTAAAACTTGAGTACGAAGCCGGTTCTACAGGGAGTGTTGTTGGGAGTACGTTCAATTCGGGTGAGCTTCAGGTTTTTTCGGGGGTCAGGATTGATGGGAATGTTTTTAAGCACCCAGAACCAATCCGCATGAACCCCGCGTTCGCGAATGAAATTTACGACAACACGTTCTCGGTCGATTCAAGAATCTCGTTGGCCGGGACAATGTTGGAGGATGCTGAATTGAAGGCCATCAACAATTTATCTCGATATCATATTTCCAGTTATTCAGGCAGCGCTGGAATTAGAATTATTGGCGGCGTCGAATTAAAAATGTCATCGGGTGTTTCAATTACAAGTGATCGGAATTGGTATGAGATCGACGTCGAAGGAACATTGGATGCGAGCAATGCAAAATTTATCGGTTCAAACAATAACATAGATGTTTCTGGGGTGATGAATTTTCGAAATGGCTCGAAGTTCGCTGGTGTAGGTATTGACTACAGGCCTGGCTCGTCAGGGCTAATTGCGGGCAGCACTTTTAACTCAGGTAAGTTGTTTGTGTTTTCAAGTATTCGCATCGACAACAATACGTTTGAGGCTCCCGATACGCTCACTATGAATCCAGAGTACGTTCCGGAAATTTACAACAACACATTCTCAGTTGACTCAAGAATCAGTCTAGCTGGTACAGTCCTCGCGGATGCCGACTTACGCGTGATGAACAATATGTCCCAGTACCATGTCTCCAGTTACTCAGGTAGCGCAGGGATTGTGGTCGCTGGGGGGGTAACGGTAAAAATTTCACCGGGTGTTTCGTTTACGACCGATCGCAATTGGTATGAGATAAGAGTTGACGGTACGCTTGACGTGAATGGGGCAACGTTTCTAGGAGCAAATTCAAATTTTGATATTAACGGCCAGCTTGTGCTTCGCGAGTCAAGTTTTTCTGGGAATATAATCGATCTTCGACAAAATAGTCGAGCGATTATTTCTTGTTCCACGATCAGCAGCGATGAACTACGCATCCATTATGAAAGCGTGACCAATATCCATGGCAATTCACTAATGGGTGTAGAGGTTCGGGCTGTGGGGACAACGTCAGACGGTGTTATTGATCTAAGGGAAAATTACTGGGGGACCATTAGCCACTCTGAAATTCGGGCAAGAATTGAAGACAAAAATGACAACAATAATTTGGCTCTAATCGAATACGACCCATTTCTTGAATCTGCTCATGGAAGCAAGAAGGTTAGCGGGACAACAGGAAATGATGAGTTCGCGATCGTAGTTGACGCCAGCCAGAACTACTCGGTCACGATGAATGGGAGTGATGTCCCCGTAGATTCTGGTTGTATTACTGAGTTGTCGATTGACGGATTGGGAGGTAGTGATCTC